>NZ_FWXQ01000002.1:0-761742 GCF_900176445.1 Pseudomonas sp. URIL14HWK12:I5 | reverse complement strand
TTGAGGAAGGACGAAGGAATGTCGTGGTTTTCATTCACGCATTTTTCGGGCAGTGATGCGGGGAGGCCCTCCGACGGCTCGTAGGGGTTGAAGCGGCGCAGGTGGCCCTGCTCGCTCACTTCGTAGGCATGCCAGACCTGCTGGTCGAGCAGCACGTACAGGTAGCCCATGCGCAAGGTGCGCACCCCTAGCTTCGCCGAGACATGCAGGCTGCCGGCCACGGTGCTGAGGCCCTGCGGGCGTGTGTCCGGCACCAGGGCGCGGCGCAGGGGCAGGATCGGCAGGCCTTGGCGTTCACAGGCCATGCACTGGTCGGAAGGGAGCCCGGCTTCGGCTGTCGCAATGGCGATACGTTGACTAAGGGTCATGAGCGCCTCCCGATTTTTCGAAGGGAATCGATCAGGCAGCCCCAGTTCGCCTCGAAATAGAGAGCAAGCAACGGCGAGGTATTGGTTGGGCCGGGCATGAAGTGGTCCTTGTCTTCCAGCAGGCTGAAGACACGAACACTATCGGGGAATCAATTCTTCAAGGAGTCTGGGGCTTCCTAAACAGCTGTAGGATCTGTCTCTTCGAAAAATTACCAGACATTTCCTGGGCAATTGATAAATACTGGCCTCGTGCAGTGGCCGTCAGCAAGTTACACCCCCTTTGGGAGCAACTTTCTTGCACAAAACCTGTAAGCTGGCGCGATCGCTGTGGGAGGGTCGTACCCGCTTCCCAAGCGATCGCGCCAGCTTCCTTCAGCCGACCAGACCGCGTATGCAGAAGTACAGGATCGAAGGCCCCATCAGGCACCCCAACCCCGTATGGAAGGTGGCCGTCAACGCCCCATACGGCACCAACCGCCGATCCGTCGCCGCCAGCCCCGCCGTCACCCCCGACACGGTCCCCGCCAAACCACCAAACACCATCGCCGAACGCGGGTTGTCCAGCGCCAACAGGCGCGCCGACACCGGTGTGAACACCATCACCAGGATCGCCTTGATCAGCCCGGTAGCGATCGAAAGCGCCATCACATCCGAGCTCGCACCGAGCGCCGCCCCGGTCACCGGCCCGACGATGTAAGTCACCGCGCCCGCACCGATGGTGGTCATGCTCACGGCATCGCGGTAGCCGAAGGCATAGGCCACCGCCGCGCCGACAATGAATGGCAGCACTGTGCCCAACAGCAGCGCGACTGCGCCAATCATGCCGGCTTTGCGCGCTTCGGTGGCCTGCACCTCGAAGGCCGTGGCAACGATGGCGAAGTCGCGCAGCATGGCCCCGCCCATCAGGCCGATACCGGAGAACAGCGCCATGTCGGCCAGGCCCTTCTGCCCTCCGGTGACAGTGCCACCTACCCAGGCCAGCACCAGGCCGATGACGATGGCGATGGCCGAGCCATGCACCCGGCCGAAGGTGAGGTATTTAGACAGCAACACCGACAACCACATGATGGCGCCCACCACGGCAAAAGCGGTGATCAGGCCGTTGTGTTCGAGGGCATTTTCAATGATCGGCCACATGTTCAACGACCTCCTGCAGGGGCAACCTGCGCCTGGGTTTCGGGGCTGGGCTCAAGCGCGGGCAGTGGCTCACCCCGGTGGCTGCGGCTGATCAGGGCGATGGTCAAGCCGCACACCAATACCGCACCTACCGCGGCCAGCAGCGCAACCGGCCCACCGTGCAGGGCGGTGACCACGTTCTGCTGGGCAGCCATGGCCACCACGACCGGGATGTACATCGCACCCCAGAAGCCCACCCCGAATTCACATTCCTTGCTCATGCCGCCGTTGCGGTGCATGTACAGCCGTGCGCAGATCAGCAGGATCATGGCAATGCCGACCCCGCCCACATTGGATTTGACGCCCAGCAGCACGCCCAGGAAGTCGCCGACGATAACGCCGGCCAGCGTGCAGACCGCCAGCAGTGCCACACCATAGATGATCATTGTTGTTGTCCTCAGGTAGTGTCGAAGTTGCTTGTTGTTGTTCTTCGCCATCCGCAAACCCGCCATCATCGGTCGCCGGCCACCTCCTGGCGCAACAGCGCATCCAGGGTGTCCCAACGGGTACCCTCCACCGCCACCACCCTGCCCTGTTCGAACACGGGCCGGGCCAGCCCCCCGAGCACGCTGCCGGGTGGCATTTCAAGGTGCAGGCGCACGCCGCGTTCATAGGCGTTGCGCAACGTAGCACGCCAGTCGACCACCCTTGCCATGTTGCCGGCCAGGTCGTCGCGCAGGTGCTGCGGGTCGAACACCGGTCGTGCGCTGCTGCCGCTGAGGTAGGTAATGCGTGGCCGCTGAAGCTCGA
Source organism: Pseudomonas sp. URIL14HWK12:I5 (assembly GCF_900176445.1). Classification (NCBI taxonomy): domain Bacteria; kingdom Pseudomonadati; phylum Pseudomonadota; class Gammaproteobacteria; order Pseudomonadales; family Pseudomonadaceae; genus Pseudomonas; species Pseudomonas sp. URIL14HWK12:I5. The sequence continues at coordinate 759,448 of NZ_FWXQ01000002.1, read as the reverse complement.
CCGACGCGAATGCACTGGCCAATTGCGCAGCCGGGCCGTCGAGCAACCGGCAATGCGACGGCACGCTGACCGCCAAGCGCCTTGCCACACCTTGGCCCAGGCGACGAGCCTTGGCCGCCACCTCAGCCATCGCCGTATCGCTACCGGCAATCACAATCTGCTTATCACTGTTGAGGTTGGCGACGTATACCTCACCGCCCACCTCAATCAGCAGGCGCTCGACACTGGCCAGGTCCAGGCCACTGAGCGCGGTCATGCCGTAACCTTGCGGATAAGCACCTTGCATCAGCTCGCCACGCAAGGCGACCAGGCGCACGGCATCGGCAAAGCCCAAGGCGCCCGCCACGACCGCTGCCGGATAAGCACCAATCGACAAGCCCGCCACATAATCCGGTGCCGGGCTGCGTTGCATCAGCCAGCGCGCCCAGGCCACGCCGCTCAGCAGCAGGCACAGCTGCACGGCGCGGGTGTTTTGCAGGGCTTGCTGGCTGTCCATCTCAAGCACCTGCTGGCCGAGGACATCGCTGGCCTCTTCCAGCAGTTGCCCGCAACCTTCAGGCAGGCGTTGCAGCATGCCCACCTGCTGGGCACCTTGGCCGGGGAAGGCGAACAGGCTGCTCATGCGGCACGCTCCATCACGGCCCAAGGGTCGCTGACCAGACGCGGGCCGTGGGGCGACTTGAGCAGCACGCGCAGGGCAAAGCTCGCCCACTCGCGCAGGGCAACCGCACCCGACGGGGTTTCCAGTTGCACATCGATACGGCACGGCGCGCAGTCGAGAATATCCAGCAGCTCCCGCGCCTGGGCGCGGGCCAGCGGTCGTGGCGTGCGCAGCAGCAGGTCCAGGTCACTGCCGGCGTGCACCACTTCCATGCCGGTCGCAAGCTGGTACCCCACCCCACCCGTCGGCCCCCAGGCCAAGCCACGGGCCTGCAATACCGGGGTGACCGAAGCCAGTGCCTGCAATGCAGGCCATGGGCTTTGCCCATGCACGCGCAGGGCTTCAGGGCCTTGCTGACGCTGGATATCGGTCAGGCGCATCAAGGCACCCAACCGCTGCGCCCGGCCGTGACCGCGAAGCCCCACCGCCACCCAGCCCGCTTCACAGGTGGCACGGCGCACCACAACCGGCTGACCGCTTGCCAACACCTCCAGCGCCCACTGAGGCGCGTCCGTGGGCAAACCCGACACGGGCATCCCCCACAGCAGGTCGTGCGGCCTTGGCGCGTTCATCTCAAGCGCCCTGCCACTGGCGGCGCAGCTGTTCACGTACCTGACGCGAGGCACTGCGGTTTTCACCCGCCAGCCGCGACGACAGGTCGGTCGAACTGCCAATGTCGCGCACGGCTTCGGTCAGGCAGGCACGTACTTGGGCAATGTCGGCGCTGCTCGGGGCTTCGGCGTTGTCCACGGTCAAGCGGCGCCACAGCAGGCCCAGCGAGGCATAATTATCCAGGTCGTAGGCCATGGGCGGCACTTCGGCGGCCAGGGCCTCCAGTTGCTCGACGCTGCGCAGGGTAATCCGCGCCGCCGCCGCCTTGCCCATGGCGTGCACCATCACCCCGGCATCGTCCAGAGCGATCAAACGCTGGGCCTGATAGCCATGAGCCAGGAAGGCACCGGACATGGCCTTGCCAACCAGCAAGCCGATCACCGGGTGCCCGGCCAGCCGCGCCTGGGCATAGGCCTGCACGGCACCGGCCAAGGCCTGGTGGATACCCAAGGCCTCCTCACGGCGGCCATAGGCCTGGCTGGGTACATCGATCACCGCGACAATGGCCCGCTTCTGTCCGTTGCGGTCAGCCGCCACCGCCTCGCTCACGGCCTTGGCCAGGCCCCAGCCTTCCAGCAGACCGACCTCGCCCGAGCGTGCGCGGGGGAACGGGTTTTCAGCATCAGGCACCACGGCGATGAAGCGCACCAGGCGGTTGTCCAGTTCGCCGTCGATCACCAGCAACGATGCGGGATAGCCCGGCAAGGCTTGCCCGCCGGCCAGGCCCGACAGCCAGTTCAAGGCACGGTTCATTGGGCTTCTCCTTGATAAAGGGCGCGTACGGCAGCGGCATCCAGTTGCGGGCAGTCATCCCCCAGCCGGGCCAGCCTGTCCAGGAACCAGGCATGCTGGCTGGCGCGATCTCTGGAAGGTGCGTCCAGCAATTGCAGCAAGCGTTCGCGCAGCGCGTCGATGTCGTCGGCCACATAGCCGTCCACCAATCCGCTGGCATGGCGCTGCTCACCACCGCTCAGGCTCCAGATGAAGGGGCGATCCTTGGCGTCGTACTCGCCAATGCCGGCTTCCTGCTCGATCACTTGCGGGCCGTTGAGGCCCAGGCGGGCTTCGCGGGTGACCAGCAAGTGGCTGCACAGGCCGGCGGCGATGGACATGCCGCCAAAGCAGCCGACCGAACCTGCGATCACGCCGATCACAGGTTGCCAAGCCCGCAGTTCGACAATAGCGGCCTGAATCTCGGCAATGGCTGCCAGGCCCAGGTTGGCCTCTTGCAGGCGCACCCCGCCCGTTTCCAGTAGCAACACGGCGCACGTGGGGATGCCGTTGCGGTTGTCTTCGATGGCCAGCTCCAGCGCACCGGCGATCTTTGCACCGCCCACCTCACCCATGCTGCCGCCCTGGAAGCCACCTTCGATGGCAGCAACCACAGCATTGCGCCCGTTCAGCCGACCTTTGGCGATCACCACGCCATCATCAGCCTGGGGCACGATGCCTTGGCGCGGCAGCCAGGGTGACATCAGCCGGTCGAACGGCCCCAGCAGTTCACGGAAGCTGCCCGGATCGAGCATGGCGCGCGCACGTTGGCGGGCGCCCAGTTCGACAAAGCTGCGGCTCTGCAGCAAGCGTTCGGTGTCAGTCATGGGCAATCTCCTCGAAGCCTTGCTCAAGGCGTAGGCGCACCACACCAGGGGTGGCGCCAAAGTCATGGATGTCGATGTTCACAGCCGGCCAGGCGCGGCCCTCGAACAGGCGCTGGAACAGTTGCGCCCAGCGGGCAGCGCTGCCGTTGACCGAGGTGACCACCTGGATCTGCAGGCTGCCGGCAGTGCCAGGTTCGATCAGCACCTCCAGATCGCCGGAGCTGACGCAGCCCACCAGCGTGCGGCCACGGCCCGGTTCAGCGGCGGGGAATTGAAAATTCAGGGTCTCCATGTCACAGGCTCCCGGCTTTATCGAGGAACAGGCAGGCGGCCAGCAAATCGGCGGCGCCGCCCGGTGAGGCGTTCAGGTGCAGCAGGTGCTGGTCCAGCTCGCGCAGTTGCCGGCGCCCGGCCAAGGTGGCGCTGCCGCCTTCGGCCAGTACGGCCAGCGCGCCTTGCTGCACGGTGGCCAGACCGGATGGACCGCTGCGCCAGAGCACGCAGGTGTCGCTGAGTACGGCCATGATCGCCAGCAGCGCGTCGAGCCGGGCGTGCTGCTCACTGGCACCGGCGGCGCGGCTACGTTGCAGTTGTGGCAGGCCGTGGCCGATGACGGCGGGGAAGCCTTGTTGCGCCTGCTCGCGGGCGCCGCCGGTGCCGTAGCGGCGGCGGACCTGCTGGCCGTGGCTGTCTTGCGGGACCATGGCCGGGTCGTCCAGCAAGGCGAGGCGCCCGGCGCGGACGGCAAGGGTGTTGGCGTTCGCAAGGGGATCGAGGGCCGTGACCGCTACCAGCAGGCCGAGGGCCCAGATTGCGCCGCGATGGGTGTTTACCCCCCCGGTGGTGGCGAGCATGGCGGCCTCGCCTTCACGACCGAGCTGACCGAGCGAGGCACGCAGGGGTTGGCAGATTTCACCGAAGGATTGCGCGGCTTCGGCCATTTGGCGCAGGCAGGGCCACAGTGACAGCGCCGAAGCGTGCATCAGAGGCAGCGACATGTCGGGGTGGGCGCCGTTGCTGCGGCGGTCCACCAGGCCGGGTTTGGGGGACAGGTCGGCTTCGTCGATCAGGGCTTCTACGGCTAGGTCGGCCAGGTGGTCGGCCAGGGAGATTTTGGTTGGCTGGGCGGGCCTCATCGCGAGCAAGCTCGCTCCTACAGGGACCGCGCCAGCTTCGGGGCTCAGGTTGTGTGCGTTCATCACCAGCTCCTGAACCGTGCAGGCGGGTTGTAGAGGCCGCCGGACCACTCGACCAGGTCGGCGATGCTGCGCGCGGCCAGCAGTTCGCGGCTGGCGTCGGTGCGCCGGATGCCGAGGTCTTCGGGCAAGGCGATCAGGCCCTGTTGGCGCATGCGCAAGGTATCTTTCGGGTCATGCCGCAGGCCGATGGCGGTGACCCCGGCCACGGCGGCGATCATCTGCTGGCGTTCTTCCAGGCTGCGGGCCTTGTACAGGTAGGCAATGCCCTCCTCGGTCAGCAAGTGGGTGACGTCGTCGCCATAGATCATTACCGGTGCCAACGGCATCCCCGCCTTCTTGGCCACTTCCACGGCATCGAGGGTTTCCACGAAGGTAGGCTTGCCGCCTTCCTGATAGGTCTCGACCATTTGCACCACCAGCTTGCGGCCGCGTTCGAGCATGGTGTCCGGCACCGTCATGTCGAGCCAGGCCGGGGTAGCGTGGCGTCGGCCGCGCGGGTCGTGGCCCATGTTCGGTGCACCGCCAAAACCGGCCAGGCGGCCGCGGGTGACGGTGGAGGAATGGCCATCGCCATCCACCTGCAAGGTGGCGCCGATGAACAGGTCGACAGCGTACTGCCCCGCCAGCTGGCACATCATGCGGTTGGAGCGCATCGAGCCATCGCGGCCTGTGAAGAACACGTCCGGGCGTTGGGCGATGTAATCCTCCATGCCCAGCTCGGTGCCGAAGCAATGCACGCTTTGGACCCAGCCGGCCTCGATAGCCGGAATCAAGGTTGGGTGCGGGTTGAGCGTCCAGTTACGGCAAATCTTGCCCTTCAGGCCCAGCGACTCGCCGTAGGTGGGCAGGATCAGTTCGATGGCGGCGGTGTTGAAGCCAATGCCATGGTTCAGCGACTGCACCTGGTGTTTTTCGTAAATGCCACGAATGGCCATCATCGCCATCAGCACATGCACCGGCTTGATATGGCGCGGGTCGCGGGTGAACAGCGGTTCTATGTAGAAGGGCTGGTCGGCGACCACCACGAAATCGACCCAGGAGGCCGGGATGTCCACCCGTGGCAGGTCGTCCACGCGGTCCACCAACTGGTTGACCTGGGCAATGACGATGCCGTCGCTGAAGGCGGCCGGCTCTACCAGTGCCGGCGTGTCTTCGGTGCTGGGGCCGGTGTACAGGTTACCGTCACGGTCGGCCATGAAGCCGGCCACCAGGGTGACGTTGGGAATCAGGTCGACCAGCAGCCGCGAGTAAAGCTCGATGTAGGTGTGGATGGCGCCGACCTCGAGCAGGCCATCTTCCAGCAATTGGCCGATGCGCAGGCTCTGCGGGCCGGCAAAGGAAAAGTCGAGCTTGCGGGCGATACCGCGTTCGAACAGGTCCAGGTGCTCGGCGCGGCTAACGCTGGGCATGATCATGTGCAGGTCGTGCAGGCGCCCGGGGTCGACCTTGGCCAGCGAGCGTGAGAGGAAGTCTGCCTGCTTCTGGTTGTTGCCTTCCAGCACCACCCGGTCACCGGGCGCCAGCAACAGTTCCAAGGCTTCGACCATACGTTCGGTGGGCAGCACCACGCCGTCGGCGAGGTGGCGTACCCGATCGAGGCGGCGCTGCTTTTCGGCACGCCGCCGCGACCATTGCGGCGGTGGATTCTGCGTTATTGTCATGGTGACTCCACGGGTTCGCTGTCGTGGGGTCACCATAGGGCTGTGCTGCCTGACGGATCAATCAAGCTAACGGCGGGTTTGTTACGCTCAGATTAATGATTTGCCTGGCTGGGGGACTGGCTAGCAGCAAAAATGCACGATGCCCCTGCATAATTGTCGATTGTGCAAGGCAAATTCGCATGACAGGATCCTGCGATCCTCCAGCGAACTCCAGACTTCACTTGGAAAATCAATAACAAAGCAGGGAGAACGCAATGACTGCGCACGCTCAAGCCTCGGTAACCGAGCATGTACTGGCCGAGGTCCGTAACCAGATCGGCCACCTGACTCTGAACCGCCCCGCCGGCCTCAATGCCCTGACCCTGGATATGGTCCGTAGCCTGCGCCAGCACCTGGACCAGTGGGCCGAAGACCCGCACGTGCGCGCGGTGGTGCTGCGCGGCGAAGGCCCAAAGGGCTTCTGTGCCGGTGGTGACATCCGCTCGCTGCACGACAGCTTCAAAGCTGGCGACACGCTGCATGAAACCTTCTTCGTCGAAGAATACGCCCTCGACCTGGTCATCCACCGCTACCGCAAGCCGGTGCTGGTGCTGATGGACGGGTTTACCCTGGGTGGCGGCATGGGCCTGGCCCAGGGCTGCGACCTGCGCGTGGTTACCGAGCGCAGCCGTCTGGGCATGCCCGAAGTCGGCATCGGTTATTTCCCGGATGTGGGTGGCAGCTACTTCCTGTCGCGTATCCCTGGCGAGCTGGGCACCTACCTGGGCGTCAGCGGCGCACAAATCCAGGCGGCCGACGCGTTGTACTGCGGCCTGGCCGACTGGTACCTGGCCAGCGACCAACTCGCCGCCCTTGACCAAGGCCTGGACCAGCTGAGCTTTGGCGACAACCCGCTCAAGGACCTGCAAAACCTGCTGGCCAGGCTGGGCACGCAGGTGCTAGACGATGCGCCACTGGAAAAACTGCGCCCGGCCATCGACCACTTCTTCGCCCAGCCTACCGTGCAGGCCATCGTCGAGCAGCTGCGTGCCGTCAGCATCGCCGACAGCCATGCCTGGGCCGTCGCCACTGCCGACCAGCTGGAAAGCCGCTCGCCGCTGGCCATGGCGGTTACGCTGGAGATGCTGCGCCGTGGCCGCCACCTGGGCCTGGACGACTGCTTCGCCATGGAACTGCACCTGGACCGTCAGTGGTTCCGGCACGGCGACATCATTGAAGGCGTGCGCGCGCTGATCATCGACAAGGACAAGCAGCCCCGCTGGAACCCGCCGACCCTGGCCGCGCTGCAGCAACAGCGGGTCGACCAATTCTTCGAAGGCCTGTGAGCCCGGGAGTACACAGATGCAAGACCTGGAACTGAGCGAAGAACAAATCATGATCCGCGACATGGCCCGGGACTTTGCCCGTGGCGAGATCGCCCCGCATGCCCAGGCCTGGGAAAAGGCCGGCTGGATCGATGATGGCGTGGTGCGCAAAATGGGCGAACTGGGCCTGCTGGGCATGGTGGTGCCAGAGGACTTCGGTGGCAGTTACACCGACTACGTGGCCTACGCCCTGGCCGTGGAAGAAATTGCCGCAGGCTGCGGCGCCACCGGGGCGATGATGAGCATTCATAACTCGGTAGGCTGCGGCCCGCTGCTGGCTTACGGTACTGCCGACCAGCAACAGCAATGGCTGCCCCGCCTGGCCAGTGGCGAAGTGATCGGCTGCTTCTGCCTGACCGAACCGCAAGCAGGTTCCGAGGCACACAACCTGCGCACTCGCGCCGAGCTGGTCGATGGCGAGTGGGTCATCAATGGCGCCAAACAGTTCGTCAGCAATGCCCGCCGCGCCGGCCTGGCCATCGTCTTCGCAGTCACCGACCCGGAGCTGGGCAAGAAAGGTTTGTCGGCGTTCCTGGTGCCCACCGACAACCCGGGGTTCAAGGTTGACCGCAGCGAGCACAAGATGGGCATCCGTGCCTCGGATACCTGCGCAGTTACCTTCGACAACTGTCGCATTCCTGCCGCCAATATCCTGGGCGAGCGTGGCAAGGGCCTGGCCATCGCCCTGTCCAACCTGGAAGGCGGCCGTATCGGTATCGCCGCCCAGGCCTTGGGCATCGCCCGCGCCGCGTTCGAAGCGGCACTGGTGTACTCACGTGACCGCGTGCAGTTCGGCAAGCCGATCAACGAACACCAGAGCATCGCCAACCTGCTGGCCGACATGCAGGTGCAGGTGAACGCCGCACGCTTGCTGATCCTGCATGCCGCCCGCCTGCGCAGCGCCGGCAAGCCGTGCCTGTCGGAGGCATCACAGGCCAAGCTGTTCGCGTCCGAAATGGCCGAGCGGGTGTGCTCGATGGCGATCCAGGTGCATGGTGGGTATGGCTACCTGGAGGACTACCCGGTGGAGCGCTACTACCGGGATGCGCGGATTACGCAGATTTATGAAGGGTCGAGCGAGATTCAGCGCATGCTGATTGCGCGGGAGTTGAAGCACTATCCCCTGTAATTCAACTGCAACAGGCCCTTTGTGGGAGCGGGCGTGCCCGCGAAGCAGGCGATGCGGTGGATGGCACCGGCTTCGCCGGTGTTCGCGGGCACGCCCGCTCCCACAGGATTGGCGAGTGGCTCAAGAAAGCGTCAGTCGCCTACCGCCAATACCGCGCATCATCCACCACCTTCGCATGCCCTTCGAACAGCGCCGGCAGTTGCTCCTTGAGGTAGTCGATCCAGGTCCGCACCTTGGCATCCAGGTAATGCCGTGACGGGTACATCGCATACAGCGCACTTTCGCGCAGGCGGTACGGCGCCAGCAGCCGGCACAAGCGCCCCTGCTCGATGGCCTGGCTGGCGGTATAGAACGGCAGCAGGCCGATCCCCATGCCCAGCTCACTGGCCACCAGCATGGCATCGGCCACATTGGTGGAAAAATTGTCACGCGGTGCGATCACGCACTGATCCACACCCTGGGGGAATACCCAGTCGCCTTCATACATGGGATAAGCCATGCGCAGGCAGCGATGCGCATGCAGGTCCTCGGGGCGTTCAGGCACGCCATGTCGCTCCAGATAGCTGGGTGCTGCGCAGGGGATACTGAAGATATCGCCAAGCGGTACAGCGATCAGCTGTGAGTCCGGCAGCGCACCGTCCACGGTGATCACCACGTCATGGCCTTCGGCCAACGGGTCAGGGTTGCGCTGGGACAGCGTCAGCTCGATCACCACTTCCGGGCACAACGCGTTGTAGCCGGCCACCAGCGGCATCAGCAACAGCCCAAGGCCGTGCGGGCAATGCAAACGCAGGTGGCCGCGAGGCGTGAGGTGCGCGCCACGCGCCTCACCCACCGCTTCTTCGGTCAGCAGCATGATCTGCCGCGCCCGCTCCAGAAACCGCTCGCCGGCCTCGCTCATGCGCAGGCGCCGGGTGGTGCGGTGCAGCAGGCGGGTCTGCAGCTGGTTTTCCAGCTCGGCAACAATGCGCGAAACCTGCGCCGCAGAGATGTCCAGGGCATTGGCGGCTGCAGCGAAGCTGCCGCATTCCACCACACGGGCGAAGGTACGCATGGCATGCAGCATGTCCATGACAGTGTGCTCCTTGTTCAGTCTTATTCTTGCGTTACAGGCAGGAATCTATCACGACTTAGCCCATTTATTGTGGATCACCAATGAATACATCATTAGCCATACATTGAACACAAGGAGCCTGTCATGAAACGTTCGATCGCTGTAATTGCCGTTGCCGCTGCCCTCAGCACGTTCGGTGCCTTCGCCGATAGCGCCAAAAACCAGCCTGTGAGCAGCAATTACGAGTACGGCATGCCGCTGGATGTGGCCAAAGTGATCTCCATCACCCCGGCCAGCAATGCCGCCGACTGCCAGGTTGGCACGGCGCACATGGTGTACGTCGACCATCAAGGCCAGAAACACGAAGTGGACTACCGCGAAATGGGCAACTGCTCGCAGCAGTGAGTCAGGCCAGCACCTGGGTGATCCAGCCCACCTGCCGATTGAAGTCGTCGATCTTTACCTGAGGCACCGCATCGCGGGCACGTTCGAAGTTGGCCAGGGTTTGCTGCTTCTGTTTCAGCATACGCCGCCACTTCACCCGAAATGCCTCGCTTTTCTCCTGCAACAGCACCGGGCCGAAGTACAGCTGTTCAGCGGTGTACGCAGCCTCGCCGGGCTCGGCAACGATGATTTCGTAGTCGAAGCGGTTTTCGCGCAGCAGTTCTTCGTTGACGATACGGTAACCGTTACCCGCCAGCCACTCGCGCAGCTCGCGCTCAGCGCCATTGGGCTGCAACACCAGGCGCATGACGCCAGCAAGGCGCTGCTTGCCGGCCTGCAGAATGTCGCACATGGTGTCGCCCCCCATGCCGCAGATGCTGATCACCGAAATACGGTCGTTTGCCTCCACTGCGGCCAGGCCATCGGCCAGGCGCACGGTGATGCAGTCTTCCAGGCCGTTCCTGCGCACGTTGCGCTGGGCCGAGGCGAACGGCGTTTGCGCCACCTCCCCCGCTACCCCGGCCTCGATCACACCCCGCAGCATCAAGGCGACCGGCAGGTAGCCGTGGTCCGAGCCAATGTCGGCCAGGCGCGCGCCCTGTGGTACATGGGCAGCCACGCGCTCCAGGCGCCTGGACAAAGTCTGTTCGTTCACCGTAAACCCCCGGTTTTGCAATGGGCGCGATTCTGACGGTGAACGCCGCGCATTTCAAACACCGGGGTACCCTCGACCCGCCCGCCCTGCTCGCGTAGGCTTGCCGCTTTCCTTCCGTTGCAAGGCAAGACACCATGGCTAACGCAGAAATCATCTACACCCCGGACCCGGACGCCGAGTCGATTTCGTCCGACGTCGCCGAATACAACGGCGTACTGGTCACCACCCAGATCCCGACCCACGCCGATGGCAGCCTGGAACTGGGCGGCATCGTCGAACAAAGCGAATGCACCCTGCAGGCGCTGAAAGTGGCGCTGGAGAAAGCCGGCAGCGGCATGGACCGCGTGCTGCACCTGACCATCTACCTGACCGACATGGCCGACCGTGCCGCGTTCAACGAGGTGTATCAGCGTTTCTTCAGCAAGCCCTGGCCGGTGCGTGCCGCCGTGGGTGTCGCATCCCTGGCGTTCGAAGGTATGCGCGTTGAAGTGACCGCAATGGCCGCCAAGCGCTGATATACCTGTAAGGGCCCTATCGCCGGCTTGCCGGCGATAGGGCCGGTACAAGCAATACACCTCCCGGCACCCCGATGATGCCGCCAGCCCGTTTCGCCGCTACAATGCCCGCCTAAACCGTGACAGCCCGAAAATATAACGACATGTCCCTTCCAAAGAATCACCTGGAACTGCTCAGCCCTGCCCGTGACGTGGCCATCGCCCGTGAAGCGATCCTGCACGGCGCTGATGCCATCTACATCGGCGGCCCGAGCTTTGGCGCGCGCCATAACGCCTGCAACGAAGTCAGCGATATCGCCGAACTGGTCGAGTTCGCCCATCGCTACCACGCACGCGTGTTCACCACCATCAACACCATCCTCCACGACAACGAGCTGGAGCCGGCGCGCAAGCTGATCCACCAGCTGTACGACGCCGGTGTCGACGCACTGATCGTGCAGGACCTGGGGGTGATGGAGCTGGACATTCCGCCGATCGAGCTGCACGCCAGTACGCAGACCGACATCCGTACCCTGGAGCGGGCCAAGTTTCTCGACCAGGCCGGTTTCTCGCAACTGGTACTGGCCCGTGAGCTGAACCTGCAGCAGATCCGCGCCATTGCCGCCGAAACCGACGCCGCCATCGAGTTCTTCATCCACGGCGCGCTGTGCGTGGCCTTCTCCGGCCAGTGCAACATTTCCCACGCGCAAACCGGCCGCAGCGCCAACCGGGGCGATTGCTCACAGGCCTGCCGCCTGCCGTACACCCTGAAAGATGACCAAGGCCGCGTGGTGGCGTTCGAAAAACACCTGCTGTCGATGAAGGACAACAACCAGACTGCCAACCTGGCCGACCTGGTCGATGCTGGCGTGCGCTCGTTCAAGATCGAGGGCCGCTACAAGGACATGGGTTATGTGAAGAACATCACGGCCCACTACCGCAAAGAGCTCGACGCCATCCTCGAAGGCCGCCCGGCTTATGCCCGTGCATCCAGCGGCCGCACCGAGCACTTCTTCCTGCCCGACCCGGACAAGACCTTCCACCGTGGCAGTACCGACTACTTCGTCACCGACCGCAAAGTCGACATCGGCGCCTTCGACTCGCCAACCTTCACCGGCCTGCCGGTGGGCGTGGTGGAAAAGGTGGGCAAGCGTGACATGCAAGTGGTTACCGACGTACCGCTGACCAACGGCGACGGCCTCAACGTGTTGGTCAAGCGCGAAGTGGTGGGCTTCCGTGCCAACATCGCCGAGCCTCGCGGCGAATTCGTGGAAGACGGCCACACGCGCTACCGCTACCGTGTCGAGCCCAACGAAATGCCTGAGGGCCTCTACAAGCTGCGGCCCAACCACCCGCTGTCGCGCAACCTCGACCACAACTGGCAGCAGGCCCTGCAACGCACCTCGTCCGAGCGCCGGGTTGGCGTGGAGTGGCACGCGGTACTGCGCGAGCAGCGCCTGATGCTGACCCTGAGCAGCGAAGAAGGCGTGAGCGTGCAGGTGGCCCTGGATGGCCCGTTCGGCGTGGCCAACAAACCGCAGCAGGCACTGGACCAGTTGCATGACCTGCTCGGCCAGCTGGGTACCACGATGTACCACGCCGACAGCATCCAGCTGGACGCCCCGCAGGCGTACTTCATCCCAAACTCGCAGCTCAAGGCCCTGCGCCGCGAAGCCATCGAGGCACTGACCGAAGCGCGTATCAAGGCGCACCCGCGTGGCGCGCGCAAGGCCGAGACGACGCCGCCACCGGTGTACCCCGAGTCGCACCTGTCGTTCCTGGCCAACGTGTACAACCAGAAGGCCCGAGACTTCTACCACCGCCACGGCGTGCAACTGATCGACGCGGCCTACGAGGCCCATGAAGAGCACGGCGAAGTGCCGGTGATGATCACCAAGCATTGCCTGCGCTTCTCCTTCAACCTGTGCCCCAAGCAGGCCAAGGGCGTGACCGGCGTGCGCACCAAGGTGGCCCCCATGCAGCTGATCCAGGGTGACGAAGTGCTGACCCTGAAGTTCGACTGCAAACCGTGCGAAATGCATGTGATCGGCAAGATGAAGAGCCACATCATCGACCTGCCGACCCCAGGCAGCGCGGTGGCCCAGGTGGTGGGGCACATCAGCCCGGAAGACCTGCTGAAAACCATCCCGCGCGGGCCGCATTGATCAATCTGTACGGGCCTCCTCGCGGCTTAAGCCGCTCCCACAGGGAAATCACAGCATTCGAAGCGGTGAAAATCCCTGTAGGAGCGGCTTAAACCGCGAACACCGGCGTAGCCGGTGCCAGCCAACAAAATCCTCGGTTCCAATCAGCGAATCTGATGCTTGTGCAGCAGCCGGTAAAACGTCGGCCGTGAAATCCCCAGCACCTTGGCCGCCACACTCAGGTTGTCACTGTGCCGGTTCAGCACGTCGCACAGTGCCTGGTGCTCGGCCCGGTGCTTGTACTCTTCCAGCGTACCCAGCGGCTGTTGCTCCTGGTCGAGCAGCTGCAGCCCCAGGTCCTGCGCCTCGATCTGCCGCCCTTCGGCCAGCACCAGGCCACGGCGCACGCGGTTGGCCAGCTCGCGCACATTGCCCGGCCAGTCATGCCGACCCATCGCCGCCAAGGCATGGTCGCTGAACGAGCGCGGCCGGCGCCCGGTTTCCAGGCTGTAGAAATGAGCAAAGTGGCTGGCCAGCATCGAGAGGTCGCCATGCCGGTCGCGCAACGGCGCGGTCACTACCTGCAACACATTCAGGCGGTAATACAGGTCTTCGCGAAATCGCCCTTGCTCGATGGCCCGTTCCAGGTCCACGTGGGTGGCGGCCAGCACACGCACATCCACCGGGATTGGCTGGCTACCGCCCACCCGCTCAATGTGCTTTTCCTGCAGAAAGCGCAGCAGGTTGGCCTGCAACTCCAACGGCAAGTCACCGATTTCATCAAGAAACAACGTGCCCCCATGGGCCGCTTCGATGCGCCCGGCCTTGCGCTGGTGCGCACCGGTGAAGGCGCCCTTCTCATGGCCGAACAGTTCGGACTGGATCAGGTGCTCGGGAATAGCCCCGCAGTTGATGGCAACGAAGGGCTGCTCGCTGCGTTGCGACTGGCGGTGCAGGGTGCGCGCCACCAGCTCCTTGCCGGTACCGCTTTCGCCTCGGATCAGCACCGGCGACTCGGTGGGCGCCAGTTTGCCCAGCAACTTGCGCAACTCACGGATGGGCCGGCTTTCACCGAGCAGTTCGTGGGTGGCTTCATCCACCTTCACCGCCCCTTTGCCACGCAAGCGCGCCATGCCGAACGCCCGGCCAAGGGTGACCTGTACGCGGGAGACGTCGAATGGCAGGGTGTGGAAGTCGAAGAACCATTCACAGACAAAATCGCCGACGGCAGGCATGCGCAGTTGTTCGGCACTGAGCACGGCAATCCATTCGGTATTGCTGCGTTTGATCATGTCCTTGACTGCATCAGGGTGCCTGAGGTGCGAAGCCTGCAAGCGCAGCAGGCCTACATCACAAGGGTGGTCCAGCGCCCCGCCGAGCACGCAGGTGTCTACATCCCAGCCTGCGCTGCGCAGGCCCGGTAACAATCGGTGGCAGTCGTCGCAGGGGTCGACGATAAGCAAACGGCGTTGGGCGGCAAGCTGTTGCATAACCGATCCTTGGCGCCAGTTTTTGGTTTTATGAAGTAAAACAGCAAGTTGTGGCGCCCGTTTAACAGTAGCAACGAAGTTGACGGTTCCCAGTACCGTCTGTCTGCCGACGCATTTTTTTACAAAGCATCACGGGAATTTTCGCGTTTTATCGACATCACATGGCGGCGCAGGCAAGAACGGATTCGGCCCTGACAAAAAATTTTACATCCATTGTGTGACTTGCCCCCGGACAACGAGCATCAGTACACATAACCCCGCGCTGCACTTCGCGATGATTGAGGCGACTTTGAAGCAACGCGGACTTAACTTCGCTGTTTGGGACCATAGAGAGACCGAACCATGAATGCCCCGCTCCGTGTCAACGAAGCACTGCTGATTGCCGACCACGCCTTCGAACCTTTCCAGTGCGTAGCCTGGGATGCACCCAACGGTACTGGTGAACTGAGCCTGGCAGTGATCGACCGGACCAGCACCCGCATCGGCAGCAAACAAGTGTCTTCGCGCATCTATTCCGACCCGGCCCAATGGGCCAGCCTGATCGAGGAAGTGCGCGCCGAACTGTGCGAAAAAGGGTACGACCTGCAACCGTGGTCGATGCCGAAGTAATAACGCCCGGCAATCAAGTGCGTGCAACGTCACGCACTTGATTGCATGCAAAGTTGCTGTTCTGGCAACTTTTTCTATGGCGACATAGTGTCGCGCCAATCAGTCCAAGATTTTGAAGTGCTGCAAGTGCTGGTAATCGGCCTGCAGTTGCTCAGCCAGACGCTGTGCGCGCCCAAGACGAACGGGGGCAAGTTCCATATCCACCAATAACGTTGCACAAGGCATGGGCTGCACGGCGTTGCAGTGCTGCAGGCGACCGTCGGTAAAGACCAGGCAGCGCATGGCTTCAGTCGGATGGGCGCGCTGGCGCGCCAGAAGCCAGTGCCGAGCCTGTTCCAACGCGGCGATCAGCGGCGTACCGCCACCGGCACCCAAGGCTTGCAGCCAGGGCTGCAAGGCCGCCGAGGCCTTCAGGCCGTGGCGTTGCCATTGTGGCGTTTGCCCGCTGGCGGTGAGCAGGGCCAACCGGGCGCGCTGGCGGTAAGCCTGGTCGAACAGGGCTGCCAGCAGCCCTTTGGTTTGCGCCAGCGCCTGATGGCGACGGGTGGAGGCCGAGGCATCGACAATCACCAGCCACAGCTCTGCGGGCCTGGCTTGGCGCTGCTGCCAGCACAGGTCCTGGAGCAACCGTGGCCGCCCCTTGAGCAAAGTCGGCAGCCAGGCCACCCGACCGGTCGCCGCACTGCGTGCCCGGCCACGGCTGGCCCCGCCCTGCTTGCCCGCGCCAGGTCTGGCATCCGCCCCTTTGGCAGGTGGCTGGCGAATGCTCAGGGCTTTTTTGCCCAGTTCGGCACCTCGCGGCGGGCACCGCTGGCCACCGGCTGCGCCGGCAACGCCCCCCAGTCACCCTGCCCGCCCTGTTCGCCAGGGTGACTGGCACCCGGCTGATCGGGCTGCGGCGGTGCCGACGGCGCAGGGGCCTGGGGCGCCACTTGGCGACGATGGCGCAAGGCGAACTCGGCCACCGCGTCGACATCCGCCTCTTCAATAGCCGCCCCCCCGCGCCAGGCGCAGTGGGCGCGTGCAGCGCGCAGCCACACCAGGTCGGCGCGCAGGCCGTCGACGCCAGCGGCATAGCAGCGCTCGGTGATCCACGACAGCGCCTGGTCGTCCAGCGCTATGCCGGTCAAGGCCCGGCGCGCCGCCTGGCAGCGTTCGCGCAACTGTGCCTGGGCCGCAGCCCAGTGGGCACAGAAGGCGTACGGGTCGCTGTCGAAGGCCAGACGACGCCGAATGATCTGCTGACGCGCCTCAGGCTCGGGCGAACCTTCCAGGGCCACGTTGAGGCCAAAACGGTCGAGCAGTTGCGGGCGCAGCTCGCCTTCCTCCGGGTTCATGGTGCCGATCAGTACGAAACGGGCACTGTGCCGGTGCGAGATGCCGTCACGCTCGATACGGTTGGTGCCACTGGCCGCCACGTCGAGCAACAGGTCGACCAGGGTGTCGGGCAGCAGGTTGACCTCATCGACATACAGCACGCCACCGTCAGCCTGGGCCAGCACGCCCGGGGAGAACTGCGCCTTGCCCTGCCCCAGCGCCGCGCTCAGGTCCAGGGTGCCGACCAGCCGTTCCTCGCTGGCACCCAGCGGCAGGGTGACGAATGGCCCCTCGCCCAGCAGGTCGGCCAGGCCACGGGCCAGCGTACTCTTGGCCATGCCGCGCGGCCCTTCGATCAGCACACCGCCGATTTTCGGGTCGATGGCCGTCAGGCACAGCGCCAGCTTCAGGTCGTCGGCACCGACCACCGCGGCCAGCGGAAATTGTACGGGTTCACTCATTTCAAGCCTGTTCCTCGCCGTCGAGCAATTGCGCCTCAAGGGCCTCTCGGTAGTCGCCTGGTGCCTGCCACAGCCCGCGCTGCTGGGCCTCCAGCAGGCGCTCGGTCAGGTCGCGCAGGGCCTCGGGGTTGTGCTCGCGCATGAAGTCGCGGGTCGCCGGGTCGAGCACGTAGGCATCGGCGAGCCCCTGGTAATGATGGTCGTCGATCAGGTGCGTGGTGGCGTCGAAGGCGAACAGGTTGTCGACCGTCGCCGCCATCTCGAAGGCGCCTTTGTAACCGTGGCGCTTCACCCCGTCGATCCACTTGGGGTTCAGCGCACGGGCGCGGATAACCCGGTTCAACTCTTCCTTGAGGGTACGGATGCGCGGCCGGTCGGCCTGGCTGTGGTCGCCGTGGTAGCTGGCCACGGTAGCACCGGACAGGGTTTCCGATGCGGCCAGCATGCCGCCCTGAAACTGGTAGTAATCGTTGGAGTCGAGCAAATCGTGCTCGTGGTTGTCCTGGTTCTGCAGCACCGCCTGCACCTTGGCCAGACGCTGGGCGAACTGGGCGCGGGCCGGGGTGCCTTCGTCACGGGCGCCGTAAGCGTAACCGCCGTGGTTGAGGTACACCTCGGCCAGGTCGTCGCGGCTGTGCCACAGGCGCCCGTCGATGGCGTTCTGCACTCCGGCGCCGTAGGCGCCAGGCTTTGCCCCGAACACCCGCCAGCCCGCCTGGCGCGAAGCCTGCTCGGCGTCCACGCCTTGCGCTTGCAGCGTGGCACGCTCGCTGCGTACACGGGCGGCCAAAGGGTTGAGGTCGTCGGGTTCATCCAGCGCAGCGACGGCCTGCACCGCCGCATCGAACAGGCGGATAAGGTTACCGAAGGCATCGCGGAAAAAGCCCGAAACGCGCAACGTCACATCCACCCGAGGGCGGTCGAGCAGGCTCAACGGCAGGATTTCGAAGTCGTCGACACGCTGGCTGCCAGTGGCCCACACCGGCCGCACGCCCATCAATGCCATGGCCTGGGCGATGTCGTCGCCGCCCGTGCGCATGGTCGCCGTGCCCCACACCGACAGGCCGAGCTGGCGCAGGTGGTCGCCGTGGTCCTGCAGGTGCCGCTCAAGGATCAGGTTGGCCGAGGCGAAGCCCAGGCGCCAGGCCGTGGTAGTGGGCAGGTTGCGCACGTCCACGGTGTAGAAGTTGCGGCCGGTGGGCAGCACGTCGAGGCGCCCACGGCTCGGCGCACCGCTGGGGCCTGCGGGCACGAAGCGCCCGGCCAGCGCTGCCAGCAGGCCATTCATTTCGGCTGCACCGCACGCGTCCAGGCTAGGCGCTACCGCTTCGCGCAAGGCCTGCACCACATCGTGCACAGGCTGCCATTCGTTCTGCTCGGGTAGCGGCACCGTGCCGGCCAAGGCCTGACCGATCACCTGAAGTGCCAACAGCTCAAGGCGCTCGCGGGTATCTCCACAGGTGCGCCACGGTTCGCTGCTCATGGCCTGCAATTGCGCTGGGCGTGCGCCCTGCCAAGGCTGCCCAAGCTCACAATCGAGCGGATCGAAGCCCGGCACCAAGGCCTTGGCCAGGGCACGCAACAAGCTGGCATTGCCGCCGCGCCCGTCGCCCCGTTCAACCCGCAACAGCGCCAACAGGGTATCCAGCCGCAAGCGGCCTTCGGGCGACTGGCCGAACACGTGCAGGCCATCGCGAATCTGCGATTCCTTCAGATCGCACAGGTAGGTGTCCAGGCGCGGCAGCCATATGGCGGCATCGTCCAGCTGCCCTTCCAGCTGCAGCTCGCGGTCGATGTGGTTGGCCTTGACCAACTCCAGGATGTCGCGCTGCAACTCGCGGGCACGCCGTGGGTCGAGCATCTGCGCTTCATAGAACTCGTCGGCCAGCTGTTCCAGGTGGCGCAACGGGCCATAGGTCTCGGCGCGGGTCAGCGGCGGCATCAGGTGGTCGATGATCACCGCCTGGGTACGGCGTTTGGCCTGGGCGCCCTCGCCAGGGTCATTGACGATGAACGGGTAGATGTTCGGCAGCGGGCCGAGCAAGGCGTCTGGCCAGCACTGCGCCGACAAGCCGACGCCCTTGCCGGGCAGCCATTCGAGGTTGCCGTGCTTGCCGACGTGGATCACTGCATCGGCCGCAAAGGCATGGCGTAGCCAGAAGTGAAACGCCAGGTAGCCATGCGGCGGCACCAGGTCGGGGTCGTGGTAGACCGCGCTCGGGTCTACCTGGTAGCCCCGGGCCGGCTGAATGCCGACAAAGGTCAGGCCATAACGCAGGCCGGCCACCATCAGCCGTCCGCTGCGGTACATCGGGTCCTGCTCGGGCGGCCCCCAGCGGTCCAGCACGGCCTGGCGGTTGGCGTCGGGCAGGCGCTCGAAGGCGGCCTGGTAGTCGGCCAGGCTCAGACTTTGGGCGCAGGGGCGCAGGTCCAGGTGGTCGAGGTCGTTGGTTACGCCG
This sequence comes from Pseudomonas sp. URIL14HWK12:I5, assembly GCF_900176445.1. Lineage (NCBI taxonomy): Bacteria > Pseudomonadati > Pseudomonadota > Gammaproteobacteria > Pseudomonadales > Pseudomonadaceae > Pseudomonas > Pseudomonas sp. URIL14HWK12:I5. The sequence continues at coordinate 740,097 of NZ_FWXQ01000002.1, read as the reverse complement.
CCAAGCAGTTGGTGGATCAGTTGTGTGCCGCTGCCCGGCAATTCGGCCAGCGGATAGCCCTCGGCCTGCAGTGCCTTGAGAATGTTCAAGGCAGCGGCAGGAGTGTCCAGGCCGACGCCATTGCCAATGCGACCATCGCGGGTTGGGTAGTTGGCCAGCACCAGGGCCACGCGCTTCTGCGCATTGGGCAGGCGCGCCAGTTCAACCCAGCGGCGGGCCAGCTCGGCAACGAAGTCCATGCGTTCGGGGTGGGCGCGGTAGCACACCACATCGGACTGGCTGCGCTCGCTGCGCCAGGCCATGTCCTTGAAACTGACCGGCCGGGTGATAATGCGCCCGTCCAGCTCAGGCAAGGCAATGTGCATGGCCAGATCGCGCGCGCCCAGCCCCTGTTCGCTGGCTTCCCAGCCAGGCTGGTTGTCCTGTGCGCAGATGGCCTGCAATACCGGGATGTCGCGGCGGAACGGGCGCAGGTTGGGGCGTTCGGGGCTGGACAGGGCAAAGCCTGTGGTATTGACAAGCACTTCGGCGCCGACCTCGTCCAGCCAGGCTTCGACCTGCTCCAGGCAGGCGCTTTCCTTGAGGCTGGCCACCGCGATCGGTAACGGGTTCAGCCCGGCAGCCTGCAGGCGCTGGCAGAACACGTCGATGAATGCGGTGTTGGCCGCCTGCAAGTGCGAGCGATAAAACAGCAGCGGCGCTACCGGGTGCTCGGGGTGCCAATGCGGGTACCAGTCTTCCAGCGTGGTGCTGCCCTTGGCCGGGTGATACACCGCCGTGCGCGGCAAGGGCTGCGGCTCCTCCCAGGCATAGTCACGGCCCAGCCACTGGCTGGCCAGGCAGTTGAACAGGTTGATGGCGTTGGCCTTGCCGCCTTGGCGCAAGTAGTGCCAGAGGCGCTCGGCCTGCTCGCCACCGACAGTACCCAGGGAGGTCAGCTCCGGGTCCGGGCGGTCATCGCCCGGCACCATAATCAGCTGCACGCCACGGGCGGCCAGCTCGACCAGTTGCTCGACGCCATAGCGCCAGTAACCGACACCGCCGTGCAGCGACACCAGGATGACTTTGGCATGGCGCAGCACCTGGTCGATATACAGGTCGACCGACGCGTGGTTTTGCACCTGCATCGGGTTGGCCAGACGCAGGCTGGGGAAGTCGTCTGGCAATTGCTCGGCGGTATCGGCGAGCAGTGCCAGGTGCGAATCGCCGCTGCAGAGAATCACCAGCTCGGCGGGGGTCTGGCCGAGGTCGGCAATGCTGTCATCCGGCACGAAGCCGCCGGGCTGGGTCCGCAGCAGGTGCATGGGTCAGGCGCCCAGGGCCTGGCGCAGGCGCGCTTCCAGCTGGGCAGCGTCAAGGTCCTGGCCAATCAGCACCAAGCGGGTAATGCGCGGCTCGTCAGCACGCCAGGCGCGGTCGAAGTGTTTGTCGAAACGGGTACCCACGCCTTGCACCAGCAGGCGCATCGGCTTGCCCGGGATGGCGGCGAAGCCTTTGGCGCGCAGGATGCCGAACTCCACCACCAGCTGGGTCAGGGCATCGAGCAACAGGCTTTCGTCGGCTTCTGGCAGGTCGATGGAGATGGAGTCGAAGGCATCGTGGTCATGATCATCATGGTCGTCACCGTCGTGGTGCGAATCATGGTGGGTACGGCGGCCATCGATGTGCGCCTCGGACTCGGCGCCCACGCCCAGCAGCACCTCCAGCGGCAGCTTGCCGCTGCTGGCTTCGATCACCTTGACGGCTGGCGGAAGCTCTTCGGCCACTTCGGCACGGACCTTGGCCAGGCCTTCGGCGTCGATCAGGTCAGCCTTGTTCAGTACAACCAGGTCGGCGCTGGCCAGCTGGTCGGCGAACAGTTCGTGCAGGGGCGATTCGTGGTCCAGGTTAGGGTCGAGCTTGCGCTGGGCATCGACCTGGTCCGGGTAGGCAGCGAAAGTACCGGCCGCCACGGCCGGGCTGTCGACTACGGTGATGACCGCATCGACGGTGCAGGCATTGCGGATTTCCGGCCACTGGAAGGCTTGCACCAGCGGTTTGGGCAGGGCCAGGCCGCTGGTTTCGATCAGGATGTGGTCCAGGTCGCCACGGCGTGCCACCAGCTCGCGCATCACCGGGAAGAATTCTTCCTGCACGGTGCAGCACAGGCAGCCGTTGGCCAACTCGTAGACACGGCCACTGGCTTCTTCTTCGGTGCAGCCGATGCTGCACTGCTTGAGGATTTCGCCGTCGATCCCCAGTTCGCCGAATTCGTTGACGATGACCGCAATGCGACGGCCCTGGGCGTTGTCGAGCATGTGGCGCAGCAAGGTGGTCTTGCCCGAGCCGAGGAAGCCGGTGACGATGGTGACGGGGAGCTTGGCCAGTGTTTTCATGTCGCAGTGCCCTTGGCAGTGTGGCGCGGGCATGCAGGACGACAGCCACGGGCCAGGCCGGCCGGGCTTGTTCGCCACCGGATCACCCCGCCCGGTTTAAAGTCGAAAACGTGACGAGGCAGGTCTCCTGGCTCGCACCGTTCCATAGGCCTGACAAACAGCAGGCGGTGGCGGGATGACGCCTTCCCGCGCGCGGGCGCAGTGGCTGTGTCGATCCGTTATCGGTGCTTACAGTTGCGGGGGCAGCCGCGGCTTGTACCGCGTTCCCGTCTTAGCTTCGGCGTGGCCGAAGAACCTCGAAGTGGCAAGGCTACGCAGTGGTTGGCGGGTGGTCAACCGTTGCGCAGCGCTGGCTGACCACAAGGCACCCAAGTGCGTTACAGTGGCGCCTTCATCCACGGTCAAGGACGCCCCATGCAGCTCGCCCCCGCCATACCGGTACTGCGCATCTTCTCGGTCGACAAGGCCAAGGCGTTCTACCTCGATTTCCTCGGTTTCAGCGTGGACCGGGGCCTGCAGATGCAGGTGTATGACCCGTTTGGCAACCGCCTGCGCTTTTGCCAGCAGATCGATGACGAGGCCAACCCTTGAAAGCGTTGGGCAAGCGCGATATGGCCCGGCTGGAGCGGGAACTGGTGGCGTGCCTGACCGAAGCCTGCGAAACCACCAAGGCGGAAATCGTCGGTTTCAGCTGGCTTACCCACCGGCTCGACCCCGAGGATTTTCCGGGCAGCCTGCGCATTACATGGGTGTTCGAGCAAGAGGCCGACAAAACCGCTGCCGTGGCAGGCCAGGCGAAGGCGCGCATGCTGGCACTGACCAGCCAGGCGTTGGAGCAGGCCGGCATCCCGCTAGACCACCCGGCTTGGCATGTGCGTTTCGACAGTGAAGAGGCTTGCGTCAAGAGCCACGGCGGCGACTGGGCAAAGCGCTTGCATAAGCAGCGCTGAGGTTATTTCGCTGAATGGCGCCTTCAAAAGATACATCGCAGGCTATCAATTCGTGACTGGCCGTTCCCGATCTGCCACGGATGTATTATGGTGGCGTGGTGCGCATATAACAGCAGCCCGAGCGATCGGGCACTTGCAAGACAATGAGGGTGTCATGAGCAACGAAAGCATTAATTGGGACAAGCTGGGTTTCGACTACATCAAGACCGACAAACGCTACCTGTCCGTATGGCGCAATGGCGAGTGGGACAAAGGCACCCTGACCGAAGACAACGTACTGCACATCAGTGAAGGCTCCACTGCCCTGCACTATGGCCAGCAATGCTTCGAAGGCCTGAAGGCCTACCGCTGCAAGGACGGCTCGATCAACCTGTTCCGCCCGGACCAGAACGCCGCCCGCATGCAGCGCAGCTGCGCCCGCCTGCTGATGCCGCACGTGCCCACCGATGTGTTCATCGAAGCGTGCAAGCAAGTGGTCAAGGCCAACGAAAAGTTCGTGCCACCGCACGGCAAAGGCGCCCTCTACCTGCGCCCGTTCGTGATCGGCACCGGTGACAACATTGGCGTGCGCACCGCCCCCGAGTTCATCTTCTCGGTATTCGCCATCCCGGTTGGCTCGTACTTCAAGGGCGGCATGAAGCCGCACAACTTCCAGATCTCCAGCTTCGACCGCGCCGCCCCACAAGGCACCGGTGCGGCCAAGGTCGGTGGCAACTACGCCGCCAGCCTGCAGCCAGGCGCTGAAGCCAAGAAGGCCAACTTCGCCGACGCCATCTACCTCGACCCGCTGACCCACACCAAGATCGAAGAAGTCGGTTCGGCCAACTTCTTCGGCATCACCGCCAACAACGAGTTCGTGACCCCGAAATCGGCCTCGGTGCTGCCAGGCATCACCCGCCTGTCGCTGATGGAGCTGGCACAATCGCGCCTGGGCCTGACCGTGATCGAAGGTGATGTCGAAATCAACAAGCTGGACCGCTTCATTGAAGCCGGCGCTTGCGGTACTGCGGCGGTGATCACCCCGATCGGCGGTATCGAGTACAACGGCAAGCTGCACGTGTTCCACGACCTGGAAAAGGTCGGCCCGGTTACCCAGAAGCTCTACAACGAGCTGACCGGTATCCAGAGCGGTGACGTTGAAGCACCGGCAGGCTGGATCGTCAAAGTCGCCTGAGGCGCTTTAGCGGTATGAGAAACGGGGCATGCCAGCAATGGCATGCCCCGTTTTTATTGGCCAACGCTCGCACGGGTAACTCATGCAAGGCGACGCTGCATGAGCAAATGCCGGGCTTTGTCGAAGGCCCAGTTGTACAGCACGGTGTAGGGCAGGATGATCACGAAGAAGCCCAGTTCCACCATGAACGCCTGCAGCAGCGAGATATCCAGCATCCATGCCGCCACCGGCAAGCACCACACCACCAGCCCGGCCTCGAAGCCCAGACCGTGTACAAAACGCGCACTGGCCTTCCAGTGGATACGCTCGGTGTGTACCCAGCGATCGACCAGCGCGTTGTAGACCATGTTCCACAGCATGGCGATCACCGACAGGGTGACTGCCAATGCTCCCGCCGTCGCCAGCGATTTGCCCATTACCCAGGACAACAACGGCGCGCACAACAACACCGCGAACACTTCGTAACCCACGGCGTGAACCAGGCGTTCGGTGAAAGACACGTTTTTCATTGCAAAATCCATCCATTGCGTAAGTCGTGCTTTCCATTTTCTTTGGTAAAACTGATACTCGCGACATAGCAACCATCGGTTTTATCAATACCATGCGCTATTCACCCGAAGCTCTGGTTGCCTTTGTCGAAGCCGCGTCGCTGGGTTCGTTTTCCGCAGCGGCGCGCAAATTGCGCAAAAGCCAGTCCACCGTCAGCATTGCCATTGCCAATTTCGAGGCGGATATCGGCTGCCCGCTGTTCGACCGGGGTGGCCGCCACCCCACGCTGAATGAGGCGGGTCGACAGGTGCTGAGCCATGTGGAGGCCATTCTCGATGCCAGCGCCCAGCTCGATGCCTTGGCGGTGCGGCTGGCGGAGAACGTGGAGCCGCTGGTGTCGGTAGTGATGTCGGACAGCTACAGCGTCACCTTCCAGGGCGCGGTAATGGCCCGCTTCGCCCAGCAGTACCCGCATACCGAGCTGCGTTGCGGCCCGGCGGAGGACGCTGATGTGATCGACATGGTCCAGCAGGGCCTGGCGCATGTCGGCATCCTTGCCACTCAACCCGGCTACCCCGCCGACGTTGCCGTTGCCCGCTTGCCCGAACAGGCGGAGTTTGGTGTGTACGTGGCCAGCGGGCACCCGCTGGCGGGCCTTGGGAAGGTGCAAACGCAACACCTCGAAAACGCCCGGCAGCTGTACATCAAGACCTATGCCCCCAGCCTGCATCACGGCCGTGGTCAGGCTTGGTCGGCACCGGATTACCTCACGTTGCTGGAGTTCGCCGTGCGCGGGTTTGGCTGGGCCGAGCTGCCGAGGGCGCTGGTGGCACGGTTTGGCACTGAGTTGGTGGAGTTGCAGCTAGCGGGTTACCCGCGCCGGGTGGATATGGATGTGGCCTGGTCGAGCCGACGGGCGTTGGGACCGGCGGGGCAATGGCTGGTACGGCAGATGCTGGGGCGGTAGACCTCCTTTACGCCCCTTGTGCACCAAAACGCAAGATCCAGTACACCCAGCGACAAGCCTTCCCCCCACCCTCCCCCGTAGCCTGTCACCACGCGCCGCCCCGCTGCGGCACGCACCCAAAGTACAAGAACAAACGTTGGTGACCTATGCAGACAGTAGATCCGATCACCCTTGCGGTTGTCCGGGGTGCGCTGGAAACAGCGCAACGCGAAATGACCCTGACCCTGGAAAAGACCGGCCGGTCCAGTGTGTTCAAACTGGCCCACGACTATTCCAACTCGCTGTTCGACCACCTGCCGGAAATGATCCTGCAGGGCCAGGACATCCCCATTCACCTGGGCTCGCTGATCCCGGCCATGAAGTGCGTGGCCGAATTCTTTGGCGACAACATCGCCGAGGGCGATGTGATCTACCACAACGACCCGGCCTACAAGGGCAGCCATATTCTCGACTGCTGCATGTACAAACCGGTGTACTACCAGGGCGAGCTGGTGTTCTGGACCGTGTGCAAGGGCCACCTGACCGACATCGGCGGCCCGGTGCCCGCCGGCTACAACCCCGATGCCAAGGAGATCTACGCCGAGGGCCTGCGCATTCCACCCGTCAAGCTGTGGGAAAAAGGCAAACGCCGCGAAGACGTGATCAACTTCATGCTCACCAACATGCGCGCACGCCCCTATCAGGAAGGCGACCTCAATGCCCAGTACGGCGCCTGCAAAGTGGGCGAGCGGCACTTGCTGGAGCTGCTCGACAAGTACGGCGTGGCCCAGGTGCGTGCCTGCATCGCCGAGCTGAAGAACATGGCCGACCGGCACATGCGCGCGCTGTTGCGCGACGTGCCGGACGGTGATTACAGCGGCACCGCCGTGCTCGAAGATGCCGGCCACGGCCTGGGCGAGCTGGCCATCACCGCCCATGTGCAGATTCGCGGTGACCAGGCCCATGTGCGCATCGACAGCCCGCCACAAGTGCCCTACTTCATCAACTCCTACGAGGGCAACTCGGTGTCAGGCGTGTACTTGGGGCTGATGATGTTCGCTCAGGTAGCGCCGCCCTACAACGAAGGCCTGTACCGCTGCGTCACGGTCGATGTCGGGCCCAAGGGTACCCTGTGCAACGCCGAAGAACCGGCGCCCCACGTCAACTGCACCACCACGCCGATGGAAACCCTGGCCGATGCCGTGCGTACTGCGCTGGAGCAAGCCTCGCCACAACGGGTTACGGCCTCCTGGGGGCATACCAGCGGTATCAACATCGCCGGCCATGACCCGCGCAATGGCAACAGCGAGTATGTGACCATGGTGCTGGCCTCGATCATTGCCGGTGCCGGAGCCAACAAGGTGATGGATGGCTGGCACGCGTGCGGCCCGCTGTGCTGTTTCGGCGCGCTGATGAGTGGCGACATCGAGCTGCTGGAACATGCCTACCCGGTGCTCATCCACCGCTACAGCCTGATGGCCGACAGTGGCGGCGCTGGTGAATTCCGCGGTGGTTCGGGCACCCGGCTGGAGATCGAACCACTGGACCACGCCATGACCGTGGTCGGCTTCGGTGAAGGCCGGCAACTGCCCACCGCCGGTGCCGCCGGGGCACGCAATGCGCTGCTGGAGCCCAAGCTGGGCCGGCTGATCCACCGCCACGCCGATGGCAGCGAAGACCACTACACGCAAAACCCGATGCTCACCCTGCAGCCCGGTGAGCGGATCATCAACATCAACCCCGGTGGCGGTGGCTACGGCGACCCGCTGCGCCGGCCGATTGCCGCAGTCCTGCAAGACTTGCGCAACGGCCTGGTCTCGCCCCAGGGCGCAGCCCTGGAATACGGCGTGGTCGTCGATGCCGATGGCCAGCTCGATGAACCCGCAACCCGCCTTGCCCGCGCCCCGCACTGACCGGAGACCCATCATGCGTAACCAATATCGCCTGGGCATCGACGCCGGCGGCACCTTCACCGATTTCATCCTGGCCGACCGCAACGGCGGCGTGCAGCTGTTCAAGGCCCCGTCCACACCGCAGGACGGCACCCTGGCCATTCGTGCCGGTCTGGCGCAGATCGCCGACGCCACCGGCCGCAGCCCGGCCGAGCTGATCGCCAACTGTGACCTGTGCATCAACGGCACCACCGTAGCGCTCAATGCACTGATCGAGCGTACCGGGGTCAAGGTGGGCCTGCTGTGCACCGAGGGCCATGAAGACAGCCTGGAAATCCGCCTGGGGCACAAGGAAGAAGGCCATCGCTACGACGCCCACTATCCGCCGGCGCACATGCTCGCCCCCCGCCACCTGCGCCGCCCGATTGGTGGCCGCATCCTCGGCGATGGCCGTGAACACAGCCCGCTGGACGAACGCGCCATCCACGCCGCCATCGATTACTTCCGCGCCGAAGGCGTAGAGGCCGTGGCCATTTCCTTCCTGTGGTCGGTGCGCAACCCCAGCCACGAGCAGCGTGCCGCCGAGTTGGTGCGGGCAGCCCTGCCCGGGGTATTCGTCTGCACGGGCTGCGAGGTGTTTCCGCAAATTCGTGAGTACACCCGCACCTCCACCACGGTGGTCAACGCCTACCTCAGCCCGGTGATGGCGCGCTATGTGGCGCGCATCGACAGCCTGTTCCACGAGCTTGGCGTGCAACAACCGGTGCGTTACTTCCAGTCCAACGGTGGCCTGGCGCCCGGGCACCTGATGCGTGAGCGCGCGGTCAATGCCATCAACTCCGGCCCCGCCTCGGCGCCCCAGGCCGGGCTGGCGGTGGCACGGCCGTTCGGTATCGACAACGTCATTACCGTGGACATGGGGGGCACCTCATTCGACATCACCCTGACCAACGCCGGGCGCACCAATTTCAGCAAGGATGTGGACTTCCTGCGCCAGCGCATAGGCGTGCCGATGATCCAGGTGGAGACGCTGGGTGCTGGCGGCGGCTCCATCGCCCACCTGGACGAGTTCGGCATGCTGCAGGTCGGCCCGCGCAGCGCCGGTGCCATGCCGGGGCCCGTGTGCTACGGCAAAGGCGGCAGTGAGCCCACGGTAACCGACGCCAACCTGGCGCTAGGTTACCTCCCGGATGGTGCATTGTTGGGCGGCAGCATCCGCCTGAACCGCCAGGCGGCGCTGGATGCCATACGCAGCAAGATCGCCGAGCCACTGGGCATCAGCGTGGAGCGGGCGGCGTTCGGCATCACCACATTGGTGAACCTGAACATGGTCAACGGTATTCGCCGCGTGTCCATCGAACGCGGCCATGACCCGCGCGACTTCGCCCTGATTGGCGCAGGCGGTGCGGCGGGCATGCACGTGGTGCGCCTGGCCGAGGAAATCGGCATGCAGACCGTGCTGATCCCCAAGGTGGCCTCGGGCCTGTGTGCTTTCGGCCAGATCCTGTCCGATGTACGTTACGACCAGCTCACCAGCCTGTCGATGCGCCTGGACACCGGGCACGTGAACCTGGAGCAACTCAACCAGGCCCTGGCCGAACTGCGCCAGCAAGGCCTGGCCAACTTGCGCGAAGACGGCTTTGGCGACCAGGCCAGCAGTTGCCACTACACCCTGGAAATGCGCTACCAGGGGCAGATCCATGAATGCAGCGTGGAGCTGGCGCAGCATGCCCTGGATGAAGCAGGCCTGGCGGCGCTGATCAGCCGCTTCCACAGCCGCCACCAGACCCTGTACTCGTACAGCGAACCCGACAGCCCGGTGGAACTGGTGAACCTGGAGTGCTCGGTGATCGGCCACCTGCCGCGCCCACCGCAACCTGAGTTGCAGGGCCCGGCCGAACCGCCGGCAGCCACCCCGCAAAGCGTCCGGCCGATGCTGTTCAGCGCCGACGGCGCGTGGCAACCCACGCCCGTGTTCAACGGCAATCGCCTGTTGCCGGGGCAGACCGTGCAGGGCCCCTGCGTGATCGAGGAAGACACCACCGACATCGTCTTGCCGCCAGGCTGGCAGGCGCGCCTGGAGCCCTCGGCCACCTACCGGGTGACACGCGGGGCTTGATCAAACGGTCGGCGTGCGCCGATCATGGGCCTGAAAGCCGCCTGGCAACCTTGCGTTGCCGGGCGTTTTGCACAATAACAAGAGCTGCTTGAGTAGCTTGCCTGCAGTTCCTTTTTTCAATGCTGCCCTCTTTGAAAAAGGACCCACCATGCCCACAGAACTCTCGACCCACGGCTGGGCACAGCCGGAGCGCCAGACGCGCTGGGCCGAAGCCATCAGTGACACCTATTTCCCATTGAGCCTGCAGTTTGCCGCCGAGCAGCCGTTCAATGGCCACCTGCAGCGCTGGAGCACGCCCAGCACGCCGCTCAGCCTGTCGCGCCTGCGCTCCAGCCCGCTGGGCTACTCGCGCAGCAAGGCGCACATCGGCCAGGACCATGAAGCGTTCTACCTGGTGACCGTGCCGCACAGCAGCGAGGTGTACTTCGAACAGGACGGCCACCCGATCAGTTGTCGCCCGGGTGGTTTCATCGTCGAGCGCGGCGACGCCCCCTACCGCTTCCATTACGGTACACAGAACGACCTGTGGGTGCTCAAACTGCCTGAGCAGGCTCTGAAGGCCAACTTGCTGGGGCACAAACGCTATACCCGGCATTGCTTCGATGCCAGCCAGGGCCTGGGGCGCATCTTCGTCGAACAGCTGGACCTGTGCGCCCGCCATTTCGATGCCAGCCCCGTGGCTGCCCGGCATTTGCTGCTGGAGCAGGCCTCGGCCACCCTGTTGCTGGCCCTGCAACAGGACGAACGCGTACTGGGCAGTGAAGGCAGCAACCTCAGCACCCTGCACCTCACCCGGGTGGAGCAGTACGTGCTGCACCATCTGGGCGACCCCGAACTCACGCCACAAAACATCGCCAGCGCTTGCGGGCTGTCGTTGCGTTACCTGCACAAGCTGTTCGCGATCACGCCCTATACCCTTGGCGAGTGGGTGCGCCTGCAACGCCTGGAGGCTGTGCACCGGCAACTGCGCGACCCGTATTGCCACCTGACCATTGGCGAACTGGCGTTTCGCTGGGGCTTTGCCGATCAGGCACAGTTCACCCGCGCGTTTCGCCAGCAATATGGGTGCACGGCACGGGAGGTCAGGGCTGCGCGTACGCACTGAACGGTGCAAGCGGCGGTCACTGCGCGACCGGGATCAGTCTTCGGCCGCCACGTCCACCACCTGCCAACTGTCATCCGGATCGAAGCGTTTCATCGCCTTGGCCAGCCTGTCGCCCTGTGGCCCGAGGTCTTTTTCGAACACCTGGCCGTCATGGCTGATCATGAAGCTCATCACACCGGTATCATCGTACCTGGCCGGCCAGGCGACCATGGCGAAACCACGGCTCATCTGGTTGCCTATCAGGTAGCTGTAGGCGCCGCCAGGGGCGGAGGGGCCTTGTGCATCGAGAATGCGGAAGTGGTAGCCGTACCAGTCATCACCGACCACATGTTGGCCGAACAGCGGGCCCAACGGGCTTACCTCGCCGTCGCCATCCTCGTCCCAGTACAGCCCGTCATGTTTGCCGGGCTCGCTGAAGATTTTCCGCGCGTACTCCAGCGCACCGTTGCCGTTGTGGTCCTCGGTGGCGTAGTCCATTTGCGCATCGTGATAAGCCAGCAGCGACTGCAATACACCCAGTTCGTTGCGGCCGATGCGCCGGGCGCGAATTTCGGCGCTGCCGGCCTTGAGGTCGAACCGCCAACCCTGGCTGCTTTTGGTCAAAGGAATGGGCAAGGTCCAGTGATCGCTGCCCACCGCCAGAATGGCCTTGCCCTCGCCCGTCATGTCGATGGTGTGCTGCGCACGGTACTGCGCCAGGAAGGTGTCCACGTCGCTGCGTTGCACACCGCCGCGCGGTATGTAAGTGCGCCAGTCATCGCCCAGCAAATGGGCCAGGCGGGCTTCATCCGGTTTTTCCGCGCCCAGTGCCGTAACGAAGGACTCCACAGCCTTCTCCGGCGTTGGAAAGGTTTCTTGAGCAGCCGCCAGGCAGGACCAGACCAGGCTTACAATGAACAGCAACCCTGCAAATGCTGGACGGTTCATCGACGGCCACCTCCGCCGCGACGCATGGGCGCACTGGGTCGGGAGATCGGGTGTCCGGCGGCACGTGAGGTGTTCGGGCGCTGAGCGAAGGACTGGCTGGTGCGACCACGGTTAGCCTGCAGGTTGGTACGCGAAGGCGAGCGTACGCCGTCAAACGCATTGTTACGTGCCCGGCCGGCGGTATTGGCGGGTCGGTTCTGGGCCACTTGCCGGCCTTGGGCTGTGCGGGGTTCCTGCCGACGCTCGGCGCCCCTCGGGTTGTCGACACGCGATTGCATACGGTTACCCGCTGCGTTGCCCGTCTGCGCCTCGCGCATTTGCTGACGCGCCTGGCGATTGCTGGTGGCGGGCCGTTCGATACCGGCCCGGTCCATCGAAGCCCTGGCCTTGTCGCGCGCCTGGGCACGCTGTGCGTCGTCGCCACGGAAGGCCGTGCGCTGGGTGGCACCGTCCAGCTGGCGGCCATACTGCTGGCGGCTGCGGGCGTCACGGTAAGGCACGCCATCGCGGTTGGCCGTGTTGTGCTGCCATTTGTTCTGGTTGTTGGTGATGCGGTTGTTGGCGTTGATGTTGTTGTAACGGTTGACGTCGATATCGATGTCATTGTTGCCCCAGTCACAGTCACCCCAGAGCGAAGCCACGATTGCCACGCCGGTCCCGAAGGCCAGGCCGGCCACCAATGCGGAGCCGGGGTAGTACATCGGCGGTGGCGGATAGTACACCGGCGGCGAGGCCGGATAGGCCCAGGTGCCATACACCGTGGTCGGGTTGTAGCTGGGCACGTACACCACCTGCGGGTCGGCCGGCTGGATGACGATGGTGGACGGCGCGCTGCTGGCCGCCTGTGTCGACGGGGCGGCCTGCACGGTCACGTTCTGGTACTGGTTGCTTTGCAGGTTGCCGGCAGCCTGTGCCTGGTGGCGCAAGCGCTGCACGGCGCCCATGACATCGTCGGGCTGCGCCAGGAAGGCGTCACCCAGGCGCTGCACCCACACCGGGTCCTGGCCGAGGGTCGCCAGCAGCTGCGGGAAAGCCACCAGCGCTTGCACACTCGGGTCCCAGGGCTGCTTCGCCACTTGTTTGACAGCGTCGTCACCCGAGGCTTTGGGGTTGGCCTTGGACCAGGTCACGGCTTCACTCACCTGCCCCGGGTAAGTGGCCGCCATCAAGACCTGGGCCAGCAGCGCATCGGGGTACAAGGCAACCGGCGCCAGCATCTGGTCCAGTTGCTCCTGGGTGAACACCGGGTCCTTGGCCGTGACCGTGTCAGCTTGCGGGGCTGGGTCGGGCGCGGGTACGTCTTGCGCCAGCGCCGGGCCGGGTGCCGCGTGCAGGCACAGAAGCGCCGACAGCAAAGCAAACAATGGCATACGCATCGCTTTTCCCCATGAGGTCAGACCGCGTGGATTAAGGGTAGCAATGACGATGCTTTTAACCAGAAGTGGCGCGCAAACTTTTCGCGCTCCAAGGAGGATGAGCTGCTACTTCTGGTTCTATAGCCCAACGTGGGCGGTGAGGGGCTGCTCACCCTCCTAAAGCAATGATCGCCAGGATCAACAACGCCCCGACGCCCGCCAGTACCACACCGGTCAATTGGGTGCGGCCACCGGAGTAGCGTGCCAGCAGCCAGCCCGCCAGGTAAAGCATGGCCAGGGCGACAAGGTGCGACACACGGATCGCTGTGGCGGTGGTGTCGATCAGCAGGAACGGGATGACCATCGGGAACGTCGCCAGCACCACCAGCAGGAACGTGGCCATGGCGGCTTTGAAATCATCCAGGCCCAGTCGTGGCGGCATCGGCCGGGCGACATCGCGCAGCATGCGCGCACGCAGCATTTCCAGCCCGTCTTCATCCAGTGCCAGGCTGACGCGTTCGGGCAGCGCATCGCTAATCAATTTGCGCCCTTGGCTGCTTGGCGCAGCCTGCAGGCGGGTCAACAAGGTACGGCTGCGGGTGCGCTCGGTCCAGGTGCGTAACAAGTAGATGACCGCATCGGCCAGGCCCCAGGCCAGGTTGCAGCCGAACGCGGCAACCAACATCAGCCGGGCATCTTCGCGCCCTGACGTAGCAACACTCAGCGAGCCAATGAAAGTCATGGCCATCAGCAAGCCGAAGATGACTTCAGTAATGCGGTCGATCGGCTCCAGAACGCCCCATTTACGCGGTTGTTCATCTCGGCCCATCACGCCTCCCCTCCGTCGATAGTCACTATCGAGAATGGCAATTTCTACCAGGCACCGTGGCCGAATAACCTTGCTCCATCGACTCGCCGCCCACGACCCTGGCCCCTGGAGCTACCCCAATGAACACCTTGGCTCGCCTGCTGACCGCCACGTTTGCCGTTTTATCCATCGCTGTCATCAGCGGCTGTGCCAGCCACCCTGAATTGCGCCCGTATACAGCCGAAGAAACTCGCCAACTGCAGTTGGAATCGTTGCAGCGCCGCGGCCTTTCCCTGGACGACTACGAGCAGCAACGGCGGGTGATTCAGCGTGCTGGCAACCTGCCAGTGGTCACCGAAGCCGCCGATGCAGACCGTTCGACCAAAGGCTGAGTAGTGCAGGCTGCGGTTCCCTGCGCCCACACGCGCAGGTATGCTCTACCGCTCAACCGCAAGCCTTCCAGGACGGAGACCATGACCAGGCCCCTTCTGTTGCTGAGCGCTGTACTGCTGTTTAGCCCTGTTCTACTGGCCCAGCAGATCAAACGCGAACTGGGCAGCTTCGACTTCACACTCGGCACCACGCCCTCGCGCACCATGGCCCAAGGCCTTATCTCACCCAGTGCCGTCGGCGCCTTCCATGGTGGGCTGGACTTAAGCCACCCCAATGGCTGGTACCTGGGCCAGTACGCGCCCAGCATGGGCGTTGCCCCCAACTCGACCCTGCGCCTGGACAGCTACCTGGGCTACAAGCACCATTTCGACAGCACCTTGGGCTACGAGATGGGGTTGATTCATTATAGTCAGCCGAATATCGCAGGGCCCGACAGTTATGCCCTGTACGGTGGCATCTCGGTGTTCGGCAGCCGCTTCGGCGGCGCGTTGCGCGATAACCCCGACAACCGCACCGGCACGCTGTTCGCCGATTTTGGCCAATTGCCGCTGTTCGATGTCGACCTGACCGTAAAGCTTGCCCACCACCAACTGGGTACGCCGTTCACCATTGGCGACGGCAGCCAGGTGAATGCCTTTTCCGATTGGTCGCTGGAGCTGTCGCGGCCCTGGCTTGGCATCGACCTGAACCTGGTCTACAGCAACTCCAACCTCAGTGGCGGCGGTTGCGATGCGTATTCGGGCATGAACACCTATTGCGACAGCGTGGTCACGCTCAAGGCACAGCGCAGTTTCTTCTAGCGCTGTGGCGCCAGCACCAAGGCTATGCCGCCCAGCACCACCACCACGCACGCAATCAGCAAGCGCAGCGTCAACGTCTCACCAATCAGAGCAACACCGCCCAGAGCGGCAATCACGGGCACACCGAGTCGCAAGGTTGCAGCCCAACGTTCGCTGGCGCGTCATTGCAGTGCTGCCACAGCCTCGATTTCCACCAGCATGCCGTCCAGTGCCAGTCGTGGCACCGGGATCAGGGTGCAGGTCGGTTTCATATGCGGCCCCCATGCCCTGTCAGCCTCCGCTACCCATTGGCGCAGGCGCGCTTCGGAATGTTCGACAATCAGCAAGGTCAGCTTGAACACCTGGGCCAGGCCAGCGCCTTTCGATGCCAACGCCAGCTCCAGGTTGGCCAGCGCCTGGCGGGCCTGTTCGGCGAACAGGGGCGACAGCTGGCCATCGCTGCCCTCCCCGCCTTGGCCGGCGATGAACAACAGCCGGCTGTCGGCGCGTACCTCGGCGACGTGGGAATAGGCATTGCCACTGGGATCGTACAGGCCCTCAGGGTTGCTCGACTGGAACACGGCTGGATGGGTCACGACATGCCCTCGCTCGGATGGAAGAGTGGCGGAGTATCGGACCTCAAGTAAACTCTAGGTCAAGCGCAGCGTAGGACGTTTCGCACAGAAGGCGAACTTATGTGAACCACGCGTCTGTTTGCGCGGCGCTCGTCACGCGCTAGATTCCCAGACCCGGCACGGAGGCCTGTATCCAACAAGGAAAAGCGCATGAGTAATTTTGATTTCCAGCTGGCCTATACCATCAAGCCGCACACCGCACGCGATGATGGCGACGCCGCCTTGGCACGCGTACATATAAGGGAAAATCTCGGCCTGGGCACCGTTGAGCACATTGAAACCACCTTGCTGGGAACGGTCGAACTCAAGGGTTCCACCCTCGCAGAGCGCAAGCTCGAGGCTGAGAAACTGATTCACGAATACATTCATAAAGCGCTCAAGCAGCTGCGTGTGCTGTCGACCGTGAAGTTCTACGGCTGCCTGATGGTGAACGGGCTAGGCCCCGCCATACGCTTCGACATCCTGCCCAAGTGAGCCTCGCCGGCATCAGGCGCCCCTGCGCCTGATGCCGGC
Source organism: Pseudomonas sp. URIL14HWK12:I5 (assembly GCF_900176445.1). Lineage (NCBI taxonomy): Bacteria > Pseudomonadati > Pseudomonadota > Gammaproteobacteria > Pseudomonadales > Pseudomonadaceae > Pseudomonas > Pseudomonas sp. URIL14HWK12:I5. The sequence goes on along the minus strand of NZ_FWXQ01000002.1, from coordinate 723,637 downwards.
CACCGTCACTTTTCCTGCAATACCGCCCTGCCCTTCACCACCCGGGGCCCGCGCCATGCCCAGAACAGCAACCCGGGGAATGGCGCGTACACCACGAACACGACCCACAGCATCTTGCGTTCGGCGCGCCGATCACTGCCGATGATGTGCCAGATCGCCCAGACCTCCAGCAGGATGACGAAGGCCGCGACGATGATCCAGATCGTTCCGATTTCCATGAGCGCTCTCCCATTTGGCATGTAATGGGTTGGGTTTCAGCAAGCGCCGAGGGTTCAGATTGTTTTGTCTGGCGCCAGGGCAGCCCATTCAGCGCGCTGCTTTTTCCAGCGCCGACTTCAGCGCCGCCGCATCGGTAAACGCCCGCTGGCCCACCAGCACTCCCTGCTCCAGTTGCAACCACTGTACCAGGCCATCCTGCCCGGAATAGCGGCTGGCCACGCGCCCTTCACGGTCAAGCAGCACGCGGTAGTTGTATGCGCGCATGGCGGGGATGGCGAACAGCTGGCTGATGATCGCCGGCATGCGCTGGATGTCGGCAACGAACACGGCATGACGCGCCTCGAGGTAGCCCTTGGGCTGCTCGGCCAGCGCAGCCTTTACCATCTTTGCGCCGTCCATGTCGCGCGCTACCAGCAGGATCTGCGTGCCAGTATCAAGGCTGTAGGCGTGGTCATACTGGTCAAGCAGCGTGAACGGTGCCAGCTTGTCGCCCGGCTCCAGGGCATTGGCCAGCAACGGTAACAGGCTGCACAACAGGGCAATGGCGTACTTCATCAAGGATGTCCTCGGTAACAGGGGGCGGCATGGCGGCGAAGGGCCAAGCCAGGCAGGTTGCCTGAACACGACCTGAAATACGACACACCCACCCGGGAGATTGTCTTTCCCCCAGCCAGCCGCCACACTCTGCGGGCCAGCCAGGAAGCGGAGACCAGAGTGCCCACGCCACGACAGTTCAGCAAGAAGACCAGTACCAGCAACATGCTGCGGCTGAAATCCACCAGCGCCAATGCCCAGGCCCCGTACAGGGTCGACTTCGTCCTGCTTGAACATTTCTCGATGGCCAGCTTTACCGTTGCCATGGATGTGCTGGTCACCGCCAACCTGCTGCGCGCGGACAGTTTCCGGTTCACCCCGCTGTCGATGGATGGCGACCGGGTGCTCAGCGACCTGGGACTGGAGCTGGTGGCCACCGAGCTGTCCGCCGAGGCGCTGAAGGAGCTGGACTTGCTGGTGATCTGCGGCGGCCTGCGCACGCCCCTGAAGTACCCGGAACTCGACCGCCTGCTGGACGACTGCGCGGCCCACGGCATGGCCCTGGGTGGCCTGTGGAACGGCGCCTGGTTCCTTGGCCGCGCCGGGGTGCTGGACGACTACGGTTGCAGCATCCACCCCGAACAGCGCGCCAGCCTGTCCGAACGCAGCCCGCAAACGCGCATCACCCCGGCCAGTTTTACCCTCGACCGCGACCGCCTCAGCGCCGCCAGCCCCAATGGCGCCATGGAGCTGATGCTGGGCCTGGTGCGCCGGCTGTATGGAGATGGCCTGGCCGAAGGCGTGGAGGAAATCCTGTCATTCTCCGGAGCGCGTTACCGTCAGGTTGGGCCGGGGGCGAAGAAGTCCATGAGCCTGCACCTGCGCACCATCGTCGAACTGATGGAAAACAACCTGGAGGAAACCCTCAGCCTCGACCAGCTGGCCGCCTACAGCGGGCGCTCGCGACGGCAGATCGACCGGCTGTTCCAGGCCCAGCTGGGCACATCACCGCGGCGTTACTACATGGAGCTGCGCATCACCAAAAGCCGCCGCCTGCTGCAGTACTCCGACCTGTCGGTGATGGAAGTGGCAGTGGCCTGCGGGTTTGTTTCGGTGTCGCATTTCAGCAAGTGCTATGCAGCCTACTTCGGCTACCCACCTTCGCGGGAACAGCGGCTGGGCGAGTGAGCGCCGTTCAGGCGCGTATGTAACGCAGCACGGCGTCACAGATCATGGCTTTGTGGCGCAGCTTGATCTCGTCATCTAACAGGTCGATCTGGAAGATCTCGCCAAAGGTGTGGCGGTTCGACACCCGGTAGAAGCAGAACGAGCTCATCAGCATGTGCAGGTCGATCACTTCGATGCCGCCACGGAAAACCCCTTCCTGCACACCACGGCGCAGGGTGTTGCCCAACGCTTCGAGCACCAGGCTGCTCATTTCACGAATGGCCGGCGACTGCTTGACGTACTCGCCATAGTGGATGTTTTCAGTGCAGATGATGCGCACGAAATCGACGTTGCGATCGTGGTGATCGAAGGTGAACTCCACCAGACGACGAATCGCCTGCTCAGCCGGCAGCGACTCCAGGTCCAGGCTTTGCTCGGTCTTGCGGATGTCGCCATACAGCTTGATCAGGCACTCGCAGTACAACTGCTCCTTGCTGCCAAAGTAGTAGTAGATCATGCGCTTGGAGGTGGCAGTGCGTTCGGCGATGGCGTCGACGCGGGCGCCGGCCAGCCCTTGCTGGACGAACTCGTTGATGGCCGCCTGGAGGATATCCTCGCGCGTTTTCTCGGGGTTGTTCTTGCGCGTTCTGCGCCCCCCTTCGGTTTCAGGCTGGCCGAGGCCAACTACGGAATCACTCATACCCACTCACAGGCTATTTATTGGAATGAGGGGATTATCCGTGAGCGCGGCCATGCAGGGAAGCGCGCTGTTGGTCGGGTAGCCATAAAGCCTCACGGGTGGCTGGCCGTGAAGTCATTCACGGCAAGCCGCTGGCATCACTCGCGCTGGGCAGTATCGCGCTCCAGCGGCGGGGTCAGGTGCAGCACGCGATTGCGCCCGCCTTCGGCCAGCAAGTAACCGCCTTTGCCATCCGCCACGATCGACTGTGGCGCCTTGAGGAAGGTCAGCACGGTGTGCTGAACGCCATCGGCGTCAACACGCAGTAGCCGGGCACGGTGGGTGTTGTCTTCGCTGATCCACAGGCCGCGCTGGTCACAGTACAGGAACGTCGGGTTGCGCAGGCCTTCGACCACCACCGGGTCGCTGCCATCGTCGGACAAGGCGCGGACCTTGCCATTGGCCTTTTCGGTGTACAGCAAACGGCCTGCGCAGCGGGTGAGCCCTTCGGTTTCGATCAGGCCGGAACGCAGCACATCGAGCTGGCCGCTGTTCCAGTCGTAACGCATCAAGCGACCATTGCCTTTGCGGTCTTCGATGGCATACAGGTGGTCGCCGTCATTCCACAAGCCTTGCACGCTGTCGCCGTCGAAAAGGGGGGTCACCTGGCCATCGCGGGCCAGGCTGACAGGTGCCCGGCCGCCCTCCTGACTGAACACCCACCCCCCGTGAGCCGCCACCATGCCGTCGGGCTTGGACAGGTTGTCGACCACCACGACGCGGTCGCCGGTCGCGGTGATCTTGAGGATGCTGCCACGGCCATCATCCAGCTCGCGGCTGACCAGCAGGCTGCCATCGGCTTGCGGCAGCAGCGAGGCGGCTTTGGTCACATCGCGGTGCAGTACCTCGACATCCCAGCCTGAGGCTGCCTGAACCGGGTAAAAGCTCTGCCAGGCGAAAAAGCCCAAGGTGGCGCTAATCAGGCCGGTGGTGGCAGTCAGGGCGATGCGGGTGCTGCGCTTGCGCAGGATGTGCGGCATGTAGGGGCTCCTCGGGATTGCCGCGATGCTAACAAGCGAATGTGAAAAAAATGTCGAAGGTTGCAGAGCATTACAAAGAAACAAAAGGATATAAAAATAACTAAACATTCTAACAAACAGGAATATAAAAATTGAAAGCCAAACGCCACCTCCTTAGGCTGGGCACATCGTTTCCCACTCGGTTTCAAGGAGCAAACCCATGCCAACCCGTGCTTTCTCTCCCCTGCGCCGGCTGCTGATCGGCGGCCTGCTGGCCAGTGTCGCCAGCGCCCTGCTGCCTTGGTCCGAAGCTCTGGCCGACGATGCCAAGACCCTGCGCATCGGCTACCAGAAGTTCAACAGCATCAACATCCTCAAAGGCAGCGGCGCCCTGGAAAAAGCGCTGGCACCCCAAGGTGTAACCGTAAGCTGGCACGAATTTGCCGCCGGCCCGCAGTTGCTCGAAGCGTTGAGCACGGGCGCCATCGACCTGGGTCATGCCGCCGATGCACCGTCCGTGTTCGCCCAGGCCGCCGGTAAACCGGTGGTGTACCTGGCCGCCGAACAACCCTACCCGCGCGGCATCGGCCTGGTAGTGCGCGAGCAGGACCACCTGGCCAGCGTGCAAGACCTGAAAGGCAAGCGCGTGGCCACCGGCCGCGGCTGGAACGCCCAGTACCTGCTGGCCGTAGCGCTGGAGCAAGCTGGCCTTACCTACAAGGACATCACCCCCGCCTACGTCAACAACGCCGCCGACGCCGTGGCTGCCCTGCAGTCCGGCAGTGTCCAGGCCGTCACCCTGTGGGACCCGTTCCTCGCCGCAGCAGAAAGCCAGCCTGGCCTGAAGAACCTGCGTGACGGCAGCGGCCTGTCCAACAACCGGACGTTCTACCTGTCCACCGCCAGCTATGCCGATCAGCACCGTGCACTGCTGAAAACCTTCTTCAGCGAACTGCGCAAGGTCAGCCAGTGGGCCAACGCCAAGCCTGCCGAGGTTGCCGCGCTACTGGCGCCGCAACTGGGCATCAGCGCCAACGTGCTGGAAGTGGCCAGCGAACGGCGTAACTACAATGCCGTGGCCATCACCCCGCAGATCATTGCCGAACAACAGAAACTGGCCGATACCTTCCAGGGCCTGGGCCTGATTCCACGCAAGCTGCAGGTGGCCGACGCGGTCTACCCGGCTTCCGTGTTGCCTTGAGCGGAGCGCAGCCACCATGCCCCGCCCGATCCGCTTCAACGCCTTCAGCATGAACGCCGCCAGCCACCAGTCCCCCGGCCTGTGGCGTCACCCGCGCAACACCAGCGTGGCATTCAACCGCCTGAGCTACTGGACCGACCTGGCTCGCCTGCTCGAGCGCGGCCTGTTCGACGCCGTGTTCATCGCCGATGTCCTGGGCATCTACGATGTCTACCAAGGCGGGCCCGACGCCGCCTTGCGCGGCGGTGTGCAGGTGCCGGTCAACGACCCACTGCTGCTGGTACCGGCCATGGCCGGGGTCACCGAGCACCTCGGTTTCGGCGTTACCTTTTCGCTGACCTACGAACACCCCTACCCCTTCGCCCGGCGCATGTCCACGCTCGACCACCTGAGCAATGGCCGGGTTGGCTGGAACATCGTCACCGGCTACCTCGACAGCGCCGCACGCAACCTCGGCCTGGCGCGCCAGCTGGGCCACGACCAGCGCTACGACCTTGCCGAAGAGTACCTGCAGGTGCTGTACAAACTATGGGAAAAAAGCTGGGACGACGACGCCGTGCTGCTGGAACGTGACAGTGGGCGCTATATCGAACCTTCGCGGGTGCACCCTATCAACCATGTGGGCGAGCACTTCCAGGTGCCCGGCATGCACCTGTGCCAGCCCTCGCCCCAACGCACGCCGGTGCTGTTCCAGGCCGGCGCTTCGGCACGTGGCCAGCAGTTCGCCGCGCAGCATGCCGAATGCGTGTTCATCAGCGGCCCGACGCCCACGGTATTGCGCCGCTACGCCGACGGCATCCGCCAGGCCAGCGAGGCCGCCGGGCGGGGGCGTGATGAGGTGCTGATCTACGCCCAGGCGCTGTTGATCGTCGCCCCCACCCGGGAAGAAGCCGAGGCCCGCTTCGCCGAATACCGTCGCTACGTCGACCTGGACGCTGCCCTGGCACTGCTGTCGGGCTGGACCGGCATCGACTTTGCCGGCCTCGACCCCGACGCGCCGATCGAGTATGTCGAAAACGATGCCGGTCGCGCCGCCCTGGCCGCGTTCACCGCCGCCGACCCCAAGCGCCGCTGGACCGTGCGCGAGGCCGCCGAATTCGTTGGCCTGGGTGGTCGCGGGCCGGTGCTGGTCGGCTCAGCCAGCGAGGTCGCCGACCAGTTGGAAAACTGGCTGGACCAGACCGGCATCGACGGCTTCAACCTGACCTATGCCGTGCAACCGGACGACCTTACCCATGTCGTCGATTTGCTGGTGCCAGAACTGCAACGCCGTGGCCGCTACCCTTCGCGCTACACCGAGGGCACCCTGCGCCACAAGCTGTTCGGCCAAGGCGACCAGTTGCCGGCACAGCACATTGGGCGTCAGGTTGACATTCAGCGATCAAATACCGGGTATTCCAACATTTAATTTGTGGATGCCACGCGCTCGACCCTATTCTGTCGCCACATCCCCTGCGCCGCACCGGCCGGTGCGGTTCACGGCATGGGGAGAGAACAACAAGTCGAGACCGTCCATGTCGAACCATTCGTACTTCGCCCCCCACGGTGGGCACCCGGCTCAAACCGAGCTGCTGACTGACCGTGCCATGTTCACCGAAGCCTATGCCGTTATCCCTAAAGGCGTGATGCGTGACATCGTCACCAGCCACCTGCCGTTCTGGGACAAGATGCGCATGTGGGTCATTGCCCGCCCACTGACCGGTTTTGCCGAGACCTTCTCCCAGTACATCGTCGAAGTGGCCCCGGAAGGCGGCAGCGAGCGCCCAGAGCTGGACCCGAACGCCGAAGCCGTGGTGTTTATCGTCGAAGGCGAGCTGGACATCACCGTCGAAGGCAAGCATCACACCTTGGTACCGGGCGGCTACGCCTTCCTGGCCCCGGGCGCCGAGTGGAGCCTGCGCAACAACAGCAAGTCCAACGTCACCTTCCACTGGCTGCGCAAGCACTACCAGAAGGTTGAAGGCCTGGACGTACCTGAGTCGTTCGTTACCCACCGCGACAACGCCACCATCATCGAAATGCCGGGCACCGAAGGCCGCTGGGTCACCACCCGCTTCGTCGACATGGCCGACATGCGCCACGACATGCACGTGAACATCGTCACCTTCCAGCCGGGCGGCGTCATCCCGTTCGCGGAAACCCACGTGATGGAACACGGCCTGTACGTGCTGGAAGGCAAGGCAGTGTACCGCCTGAACCAGGACTGGGTCGAAGTGGAAGCCGGCGACTTCATGTGGCTGCGCGCCTTCTGCCCGCAAGCCTGCTACGCCGGCGGCCCAGGCAAGTTCAGCTACCTGCTGTACAAGGACGTGAACCGTCATGTGCATTTGACGCTGAACCCTAAGCGCTAAGCTCAGGCTGATGCTCTAAGCCCGCCAATCTGGCGGGCTTTCTGTTTGCCGCGCATACTGAAACACCCATCCCCCGCACGGTACCGGCCATGCCCCGCTGCCTGCTGCTTACCCTCCTGTTGCTCTGCACCCCTGCCCTGGCCGCCGATGCCTGGACCCTCGCCTACGACCGCGAGGGCATCCGCGTGTACCTCAGTGGCGTGCCCGACTCGCCCTACCAGCAGTTTCGTGGTGTGAGCACCATGAAAGCCAGCGTGCGCACGCTCACCGACCTGCAGGAGAACCTGCGGGTGGCCTGCAAGTGGCTGTATGCCTGTGACCAGATGCGCCTGCTGGATGTGGACGGTGCCAATACCTGGGTGTACCTGACCACCAACCTGCCCTGGCCGACCATGCCACGGGACATTGTGTTGAAGGTGAGCAGCGAACGCCTGGATGACGGTACGCTGTTGCGGCACCTGAGCGCTGAGCCCGACAGGATTCCCAAGGTTGACGGGTTGATCCGTGTGCAGCGCCTGAGTGGTGAGTGGCGAATGAAACCGTTGGGTGATCGGTTGACCGAAGTGACGTACCAGTTGCAAGCCGACCCGGCCGGAGATGTGCCGGGCTGGCTTGCCAATCGGTTCGTGGTGGATGCGCCGTTGGTGACGTTGCGTACGTTGCGGGCTGTTGCCGAGCGCCAGCCCTGAGATGTCACCGAGCCTGAGCGAGCCCTTGTAGGAGCGCGTTAACGCTTGAGCACTCGGCCCTCTTCCGGCGCAGTGCTTTACGCGTTGCACGTTTGATGCATCGTCAACCTCTTATTCTTTTTTTCTGTAAAACTTCCACGCCCCACAGCGCACCAACAAGTGGGTGCCAAGGTGCAGGTTTCATGTCATTTAAATGATGAGAGCGCAGGCAGTAACAAAAAATCAAACTAACGCCCGATGCAACTTCGCAGCGGACTTTCTTAGTGTTTGAACGCACCTTCAGAACGTGCGCCTGAAACCGTCCCGCGAAAGCCATTTCATTCTGCCAGCGGCCCAGGTCAAGCGGAACGCTACAGAATGCACACCGGCAAAGGGATTTTTTGCAGAGTGAAAAGCTTGGGTGACAGTTTGCGCAATGCGCCTGTCAAAAGGCCTGACCCAGCGGTCACATCTTGTAGGTCGAGAGCAGGATGCTGGTCTCGGTATTCTCGATGTGCGGGATTGACCGAATGGTGTTGAGCGCCCGGTCGAAGGCTTCGAGGGTGTCGGCGCGCAGCTCTGCCATCAGGTCCCAGCGGCCATTGGTGGTATGGATGGCCACCACGTTGGGATGCCCGCGCAGCGCGTGCTTGACCTCTGCAGCGTGGTGGCCACTGATGCCGATGCTGGTGATTGCCCGCACGCCCTGCTCCAGCGCGTCGGAGCGCAGGCGTACTGTGTAGCCAATGATCACGCCCTGCTCTTCGAGCCGGGTAATGCGGTTTTGCACGGTTGCCCTGGCCACCTTGAGCTTCTTCGCCAGGGTCAACACAGGGGTACGTGAATTGTCCCGCAACAGCGCAATCAGTTCCCGATCGATCGTATCCATAACGCCTGCCAATAATCAGATTGCTACTTGGGGGTGGCAGATTGTCTAGAAAGCTGATGAAACTGGCAACCTGCATTCTTCCGATTGACGCAACCTTTCATCAAAATGTTCATGCCACTCCAACAATCTTAAGCGTGCCGCCTGCCGTGACCAGGGCGACCGCGCAATAACAAGGTGCAAGAGCATGACGTATTTCATTGATGTTCCAACCATGTCGGACTTGGTACATGACATTGGCGTAGCGCCGTTCATAGGCGAACTGGCTGAGGCCATCCGCGAAGACTTCAAACGCTGGCAGGAGTTTGACAAGTCTGCGCGTGTTGCCAGCCATTCGGAAGTGGGTGTTATCGAATTGATGCCAGTTGCCGACAACAGCCGCTATGCCTTCAAATACGTTAACGGCCACCCGGCCAATACTGCCCGTGACCTGCATACGGTAATGGCCTTTGGCGTGCTGGCCGATGTCGACACCGGCTACCCGGTGTTGCTGTCCGAACTGACCATCGCCACCGCCTTGCGCACCGCCGCCACCTCGTTGATGGCCGCGCAGGCCCTGGCTCGGCCGAACGCGCGCAAGATGGCGCTGATCGGCAACGGCGCACAAAGCGAATTCCAGGCGCTGGCCTTCCATAAGCACCTGGGCATCGAAGAAATCGTTGCGTACGACACCGACCCGCTGGCCACCGCCAAGCTGATTGCCAACCTCAAGGAATACAGCGGCCTCACGATCCGCCGGGCCGGCTCGGTAGCCGAAGCCGTGAAAGGCGCGGATATCATCACCACTGTTACCGCCGACAAGGCCTACGCGACCATTATCACCCCCGACATGCTCGAACCCGGCATGCACCTGAATGCCGTGGGTGGCGACTGCCCGGGCAAGACCGAGCTGCACGCTGATGTACTGCGCAAGGCCCGCGTGTTCGTCGAGTACGAACCACAAACCCGTGTTGAAGGCGACATCCAGCAACTGCCGGCGGACTTCCCTGTCGTCGACCTGTGGCGTGTACTGCGCGGCGAAACCGAGGGGCGCCAGAGTGACAGCCAGGTCACCGTATTCGATTCGGTGGGCTTCGCCCTGGAGGATTACACCGTACTACGGTACGTACTACAGCAAGCTGAAAAACGCGGCATGGGCTCGAAGATCGACCTGGTGCCGTGGGTGGAAGACGACCCGAAAGACCTGTTCAGCCACACCCGTGGCCGCGCCGGCAAAAACCGCATCCGACGCGTTGCCTAACCCAGACTCGGTATTCCCCAACAACGGGTTCTCCACCCACCCCGGGGGGCACATCGTGATTTACTCAGCAGATCTGTCAGTTTGCCGGTAACGCCATCGAGCTGTCCGGGCGTGACGGGCGTATTCCGGCGCTATCACGCAAGGCCGTCGTCAGAATGATCGCGGGCATTGACCTGTCGCCGAGAATGGCTGCGGCCTGACCACTGACGCGGTCGGTGTAGGAGCGCCATGTCGTCAGACACGCTATATCCCACCGCCCGCCAGCAGTTGCGTCATCACCTCGGCCAACGCCTTGACCATCACATCCGCCGTCGGCCGATGCACGATGACGATTTCATAACTGTCGACCTCCGGCAGCCCCTGCCCCAACCCCAGCACCCGATGCTCGCCAGTGGCCGCCCTTGGCGGTAGCAGGCTGACGCCCATGCCATCGGCCACTGCCGCCTGGATACCACTGAGACTGGAACTGGTGAAACTGATGCGCCAGCGCCGCCCCATGCCTTCGATGGCGTTGATCATGTCCTCGCGGTACAGCCCACGCGGCGGGAAGGTCACCAAAGGGATCGGGTCCAGCTCGAAGGCGGGGGTGCGCGCACTGTCGATCCATTGCAGGCGCTCGGGCCAGCAGGCCACGCCCTCGCGGGTGTTGCGCCGCTGCTTGAGCAACACCAGGTCGAGCTCACCGTTGTCGTAGGCCTGGCTGAGGTCGCGGCACAGACCACTGGTCACTTCCAGCTTCACCTGCGGGTGCAGGCGGCTGAAGGCCGACAGCGCATTGGTGGTGCGCCCGCCAACGAAGTCCTCGGGCACACCAAGGCGCACGGTGGTGCCCACCATCGCCCCGGCCAGGGCTTCGAGCATCTGGTCGTTCAAGGCCAGCATGTGCCGGGCGTAGCCGAGCAAGGTTTGCCCGGCATCGGTGGGCAGCACATCGCGGTTGCCCCGCACCAGCAAACGGTGGCCGACCATGTCTTCCAGGCGGCGTACCTTCTGGCTGATGGTCGACTGTGTCGAGTGCAGGCGAGCGGCAGCGGTGGTGAAGCTGCCGCAATCGGCCACCACCACAATGGCGCGTAGCAGGTCGAGGTCGAACAGCGCCCTATTCGATTTCACGCTAATGGACATCTGGGTATTCAACTACTGAATGGCAAGACTGCGTTCTATCACGGCTAGTCGCCAAGGGCCACACCTTCACGCCGCGGGTCAGCCCCGCCCGACCAACCCTCGCCACTGCGCTGGATGATCTGCATACCGCTGGTCATGGTCATGGGCGTTACCTCGTGCCCCCAGGCTGCCAACTGCCGGATCAGCGCCGGGCTGCTCAGCCCCGCTTCCACCTCGGTGCCAGCATTGCGACTGCCAAAGTTGGGCAAGCCTGCGGCCTGTTGCGGGTCGAGCTGCCAATCCAGCAAGCCAACCAACGCCTTGTTCACATAGCCGATGATCTGCGAGCCGCCCGGCGACCCCAGGCTGGCCACCAGATCGCCCGATGCTCGCGAGAACACCAGCGTTGGTGCCATGGCCGACAGCGGCCGCTTGCCCGGCTGTACCCGGTTGGCCACGGGTTTGCCGTGCTCCTGCGCAATGAACGAGAAGTCAGTGAGGTGGTTGTTGAGCAGGAAGCCCTTGACCATCAGGTGCGAGCCGAACGCCGCCTCCACCGAGGTGGTCATGGCCAGGGCCTGGCCGCTGTCATCCACCGCGCTGAGGTGCGAGGTGGAAATGCGCAATGCCGAGCGATCCGGGGCCAGGGCCAAGTCGACGCCCTGGGGTTGGCCCGGGCGAGCCCGCTTCATGCTGTGTTCGCCAATCTGCGCTGCACGGCTGGCCAGGTAGTTGGCGTCGGTAAGCGCCTTGACCGGGACCGGCACGTAATCGCTGTCGGCCAGGTACTGTGCGCGGTCGGCATAGGCCAAACGCTCAGCCTCGGCGATCAGGTGCACGGCCAGCGGTGATGCCTCCAGGCCAGCCGGGGATGCATTCGCAAGCGGGCGCAACACTGCCAGATCGCGCTGCGGCGTGGCGCGTTGTACGGCTTCGAGAATGCCCAGGGTCTGCAACACCGTCACCCCGCCCGAGGACGGCGGCGGCATGCCGCAGATGCGCCAGACCTTATAGGGGCCGCACACGGGCTCGCGCTCTTTGGCCTGGTACTGCTGCAAGTCCTGCAACGAGAGGTAACCGGCATTGGCATGGCTGCGCACCGTGGCCACGATGGCTTCGGCAATCTCGCCGGTATAGAACGCGTCAGGGCCTTGCGCGGCAATCTGATCGAAGGCCTGCGCAAGCTCGGGGTTGCGCAGGATCGCCCCCACCGCCAGCGGCCTGCCCTGCTCATCCAGGAAGTAGCGGGCCATGGACGGTGACCGGGCAATGAACGGGTCAGCGGACAACAAGGTGTGAAGGCGCTCGGACACCGGGAAACCGTTGCGTGCCAGCGCGATGGCCGGCGCGAACAGATCGCGCCAGGGCAGCTTGCCGTGCTGATCGTGTGCCAGTTTCAAAGCACGCAGAACACCCGGCACGCCCACCGAGCGCCCGCCAATCTGCGCCGCCCTGAATGGCATCGGTGTGCCGTCGGCTTGCAGGAACAGCGTTTGCGTCACAGCCGCCGGTGCGGCCTCGCGGCCATCGAACGCCTGCACGCGCTTCCCGTCCCAATAGAGGATGAATGCCCCGCCGCCAATACCGCTGGATTGCGGCTCGACCAAGGTCAGCACCATCTGCATCGCAATGGCCGCATCGATGGCGCTGCCACCGGCACGCAACATTGCCCGCCCCGCTTCGCTGGCCAACGGGTTGGCTGCAGCAACCATATGGCGGCTGGCCTGCACGGGCTGCAAGCCTGTGCGGTAGCCAGAGGCCAGCTCGGGAGGTGCGGGCAGCACCTGGTCGGCACAGGCCAGGCCACTGGCGGCTACCAGGCAAAGGGCGCTGATCAGGGGTGGAAAGAAGTACATCGGCATGCTTCCTGCGAACTTCAAAAGCCCCGAAGATACCCTGTCGTACCCCTGAAAAAAACTAAGCCACTTCCTCGAACGGCAAGCCCACGTAGTTCTCGGCAATGTTCACCAGCCCGGCTGGCGACGTCAGGAAGTACTCGCGGTCGGCCTCTTGCATCTTCTGGTCCCAGGCGTCTTTGTGGCTGCCGAAGTCGTGCAACAACTGGGTCATGAACCAGCTGAAGCGCTCGCCTTTCCACACCCGGCGCAGGGCCAGCGGGGAGTATTGCTGCAGCAGGTCGGTGCGCCCTTCGCGGTAAACCTTGACCAGAATGCGATACAGGTAATTCACGTCCGACGCTGCCAGGTTCAGGCCCTTGGCACCGGTAGGCGGGACGATGTGCGCCGCGTCACCCACCAGGAACAGGTGACCATACTGCATCGGTTCTACCACCAGGCTGCGCAGCGGGGCGATGCTTTTTTCCAAAGCCGGGCCTGTGACCAGGTCAGCCGCTACGTCGGCGGGCAAACGGGCTTTCAGCTCGTTCCAGAAACGCTCGTCCGACCACGCTTCGACCCGGTCCTGCAAAGGTACCTGCAGGTAGTAGCGGCTGCGTGTTTGCGAGCGCTGGCTACACAACGCGAAACCACGCTCGTGGTGGGCATAGATCAACTCGTGATTGACCGGCGGCGTGTCCGAAAGCAGGCCCAGCCAGCCAAACGGATAGACCCGCTCGTACTGCTTCAACACACCTTCGGGAATGCTCTGGCGCGATACACCGTGGAAGCCGTCACACCCGGAGATGTAGTCGCAATCCACCCGGTGCAACTGGCCGTCCTTCTCAAACGTGAGGTAGGGCTTTTCGCCCTTCAGCTCATGTGGCTGGACATTGCTGGCGGAATAGATGATCGGCGCGCCACTGGCTTCACGGGCCTGCATCAAGTCACGGGTGACTTCGGTCTGGCCGTATACCATGACGGTCTTGCCGCCGGTCAGGGCTTTCAGGTCCAGGCGTTGGCGGCGCCCGCCGACCAGCAACTCGACCCCTTCGTGCACCAGGCCCTCACGGTCCATGCGCTCGGCCACACCGGCTTCGCGCAGCAGGTCGACAGTGCCTTGCTCCAGCACCCCGGCACGGATGCGGCCAAGTACGTATTCAGGCGTCTGGCGCTCGACGATGACGTTATCGATGCCGGCCTTGTGCAGCAGTTGGCCCAGCAGCAGGCCAGACGGACCTGCACCAATAATTGCAACCTGAGTTTTCATTGTTGTTGTCTCTGTTCGGACGATGCCGGCCCTGGACTGGCAGTGGGGCGGCATCTGCTGTTAGGGTTTGCCCCTGCATTTTTACTGGCAAAAATGCTACCGAAGTGTGCTATTCCATCTAAAACCTGCACTTTTATAAAAAACGTTCGATTAACGGACAGGCTACCCCTGATGAAATCCACCCTCCCCGGCGTTCCGTTGTTCAAGCTGTATGGCGAAAACCAGGCCTGGCCCGGCACCGACCTGCTGCACTGCGAATCGATCCCTGCGCGCAGCCGCCTGCACCACTGGGAGATCAAGCCACACCAGCATGCCGAGCTGTTCCAGTTGCTGTATGTACAGCGCGGCCAGGCCCAGGTGGAGATCGAAGGGTTGCGCAGCGCCATCGGCGAAGCGGCGATCCAGGTGGTGCCGCCGATGACCGTGCATGGCTTTCGCTTCAGCGCCGATATCCAGGGCTATGTGCTCACCTTCGGCACCGCGCTGGTGGCGAACCTGGAACAGCGCCTGGGCATGCCGCTGGCGGTGCTGGCGCAACCTGCGTGCTACCCGCTTGGGCATGACCGTGTGCACCTGCGCAGCCTGATCGACACCTTGCAGCAGGAGTACCAGGGCAATGCCCCGGCGCGTGCGGCCATGCTTGAAGCGCTGGTGACCGCGCTGATGGTGTGGATCAACCGCCGCCAGCAACTGGGGCAGGCACCGCGTAACCGCGACGAACGCGACCGGCAGTTACTGGGGCAGTACCTGCGGCTGGTCGAGGCGCATTACCGCGAGCATCTGTCAGTAGAGGCCTTTGCCGCACGGTTGAACGTTCCAAGCCTGCAACTGAACCAGCTGTGCAGAGCTTTGAGCGGGCAGACTGCGTTGCAGGTGGTGCACCAACGGTTGCTGCTGGAGGCGCGGCGTAACCTGATTTATACGCGGATGAGTATCGGGCAGTTGTCGGATAGCCTGGGATTCACCGACCCGACGTACTTTGCCCGGTGGTTCAAGCGGTTGACCGGGGAGACCCCTAACGGGTACCGACGCGCGGCGCAGCCAGACTGATTGCGGCAGGCTGCTTGACGTATACGTCAACCTGCCCTCAGGATACCCGCATACCCCACGCCGAGCCCCAGCATGAGCACCCAGACCTACAGCATCTCCGACCTGTCCCGCGAGCTGGACATCACCACCCGGGCCATCCGCTTCTATGAAGAGCAGGGCCTGTTGAGCCCCGAACGCCGTGGCCTGGAGAGAATCTATTCGGCCCGCGACAAGGTCAGCCTCAAGCTCATCCTGCGCGGCAAGCGCATCGGCTTTTCACTGGCCGAGTGCCGCGAGCTGATCGAGCTGTACGACCCCACCAGCGGCAACCTCAAGCAGCTCAACAGCATGCTGGCAAAAATCGCCGAGCGCCGCGCCCAGCTGGAGCAGCAGATGCTCGATATCCACCAGATGCAACTGGAACTGGACACCGCCCAGGAGCGTTGCGAACAAGCCCTGGCCGCCACCCTGAACAACAAAGACAACCGCTGAACCCCACAGGAAACCCGCCATGTCCTTGCCCCAACACGTCCGCCTGGTCGAAGTCGGCCCCCGCGACGGCCTGCAGAACGAAGCCCAGCCCATCAGCGTTGCCGACAAGGTGCGCCTGGTCAACGACCTTACCGAAGCGGGCCTTGCCTATATAGAAGTGGGCAGCTTCGTCTCGCCCAAGTGGGTGCCGCAAATGGCCGGCTCTGCCGAGGTGTTCGCCGGTATCGACCAGCGCCCCGGTGTTACTTATGCAGCGCTGGCACCCAACCTGCGCGGTTTCGAGGACGCGCTGGCTGCCGGGGTGAAGGAAGTGGCAGTGTTCGCGGCCGCCTCCGAAGCGTTTTCGCAGCGCAACATCAACTGCTCTATCAGCGACAGCCTCAAGCGCTTCGAGCCGATCATGGAAGCTGCGCGCAACCACGGTGTACGCGTGCGTGGCTATGTGTCATGCGTACTCGGCTGCCCTTATGAAGGCAAGGTCAGCGCTGAACAGGTGGCCCCGGTGGCCCGCGCACTGCACGACATGGGCTGCTACGAAGTATCGCTGGGTGACACCATCGGCACCGGCACTGCCGGCGATACCCGGCGCCTGTTCGAGGTGGTCTCTGCCCAGGTGCCGCGCGAGCAACTGGCCGGGCACTTCCACGACACCTATGGCCAGGCCCTGGCCAACGTCTATGCCAGCCTGCTCGAAGGCATCAGCGTATTCGACAGCTCGGTGGCCGGGCTGGGCGGCTGCCCTTACGCCAAAGGGGCTACCGGCAACATCGCCAGCGAAGATGTGGTGTACCTGCTGCAAGGGCTGGGCATTGAAACCGGCATCGACCTCGACCGGCTGATCGCCGCCGGCCAACGCATCAGTAGCGTGCTGGGCCGCGGCAATGGGTCGCGGGTAGCGCGGGCGCGCAGCGCGCAGTAAGTCATACGGGTGTCACACAGGTGTGGGTGAAGTGTTACCGACCCCACATTTCACAGCAAAAAATCGGGTAACAGGGAAACAAATCGGCAGAATCTCAGGCCAAGCACTTTTGACGAAAACCGCTAAGCCACTGATTTTAAAAGACTTTCAAAAGTTGGCACGCACCCTGCTATATCTTTGGTACAAGAACAAAAAAAATGTGACACCCAATAAAAACAACAGGTAACGGCTCTGACATAACAAGAACAACACGGCAGAGGCGTAGCAAGCAGATTTTTTTGGAGTAGACACGCTTTTCAGGGGTACGCCCCGCGGTCTGGCACAGAACAATAAAACTACCTCAAGGTAGCGGCAGCCAGGTTCGGATCAGCCATGATGAAAGCAGGTCAGCGCTCAAAAAAATACGTTTGCTCTTGACCCCGCATGGGGGTCGCCCGCAACACCAGGACAGGCTGACAAAAACAACAAAAGGCCGGTCCCAATAATAAAAAAAGAGCAAGCAACAACGCTTTGAGGGGAGCTTCGGCTCCCCTCAGTGCTTCCCGCCCTCCTCCTTTCTTCTCCTTTCAGCCCCCTGATGCAGCAACCCGCCTTGCATTGTGGTCCACCCTGTAACCCTACAAGGAGGACAACGCCATGCCCGTTGAAATCGACGAAACCACCCGCCGCTGCACCCTGATCGGCGAGAACCTGCGCATCGAAGGCGATGGCCCTGCTATCGAAATCGTCACCGACGAACACCTGCGCATGTCAGTGGCCCTGCTGGCAGGCCAGCGCGTCCCCATTACCGAAGCCGAGGCCGATGCGTTGACCGTAGCGGGTGCGGTGGATAGCCGCAGGCATCTGAAGGCCAGCGTGCCAGGCTCGGTAATTTAAGGCCTGGCGGTCGAAGCCGGGTAATCTGATATGGTTTTTATCGCAAAATCTGAGCCTGTGCTGATAACAGCCTCAGGGCCATAGTGCTCATGCCTGATCGAGGCCTGATGAGCACCGAGCCATGAACAATAGAATCCCTTTCACAGAGATCGCCCCCACCCCAGCCAGCCCCCGACCGCGACACACCGACAGCGGCATTCACACCCGCAGCTTCAGCGGGCTGTACCGCAACCTGCGCATCGGCTTTGCCGGTGCCCTGTTCGTGCTGTTCTTCGGCACCGCCTGGCTGAACTGGAACGGACGCCAGGCCGTGTTGTGGGACCTGGCCAACAGCAAATTCCACATCTTTGGCGCGACCTTCTGGCCACAGGACTTCATCCTGTTGTCAGCGCTGCTGATCATTTGCGCCTTCGGCCTGTTCGCCATCACCGTGTACGCCGGCCGCGTGTGGTGTGGCTACAGCTGCCCGCAGAGCACCTGGACGTGGCTGTTCATGTGGTGCGAAAAGGTCACCGAAGGTGACCGCAACCAGCGCATCAAACTGGCCGCCGCGCCCTGGAGCCTGAACAAACTGGGGCGCCGCACCCTGAAACACAGCCTGTGGCTGGTCATCGGTGTCCTCACTGGGCTGACCTTCGTCGGCTATTTCACACCGATTCGCCCTCTGGCCGCAGAACTGTTCACCTTGCAACTGGGCGGCGTGGCGCTGTTCTGGGTGCTGTTCTTCACCGCCGCCACTTACATCAATGCCGGCCTGCTGCGTGAAGCGGTGTGCCTGCACATGTGCCCGTATGCGCGCTTCCAGAGTGTGATGTTCGACAAGGACACCCTGGCCGTCGCCTATGACCCACGGCGCGGTGAGGCCCGTGGCCCGCGCAAGAAGGGCAGCGACGTCCAGGCCCAAGGCCTGGGCGACTGCATCGACTGCACGCTGTGTGTGCAGGTGTGCCCCACCGGCATTGATATCCGCGATGGCTTGCAAATGGCCTGCATCGGTTGCGCAGCGTGCATCGACGCCTGCGACGGGGTGATGGACAAGATGGGTTACGCTCGCGGGCTGATTGGCTACAAGTCCGAACACAGCCTGCAGGGCGGTACTACTCACTGGCTGCGCCCACGCCTGCTCGGCTATGCCGCTGCGCTGGTGGTGATGATCGCGGCGCTGGTGGTGGCCTTGCAACTGCGCCCGATGGTGTCGCTGGATGTGATCAAGGACCGTGGCCTGTTCCGTGAAAATGCCTTGGGCCAGATCGAGAACATCTACCTGCTCAAGGTCATCAACAAGACCGAGCGCACCCAGCACTATGCGTTGCGCCTGCTGGACGCCGACGGCTTCACCTTGCAGGGCAACACCGCGTTGGTCATCCCGGCGGGCGAAATGAGTGAACTGCCGGTGTCGGTGGCGATGCTCGCCGAGCGCCCGACCAGCAGCTCGCAAACACTCAGCTTCGAAATCAGCGAGCGTGACGACCCCGCCATCCGCAGCGTGGCCCACAGCCGCTTCGTCGCCCCCATGAACCGTTGATCCCTTACACTGACGCCACCTTGCCTGCCAGGCTTCGACAGAAGGCCAGAATGAAACGCTACGAACGCTTTGCCGACGACATTGCCGAACTGATCCGCTCCGGGGTACTGGGCCCCGGCCAGCGCGTGCCCTCGGTGCGCTACGCCAGCCAGACCCACGGGGTCAGCCCTTCTACCGTTTTCCAGGCCTATTACCTGCTGGAGCGGCGCGGGCTGATCCGCGCCCGGCCGCGCTCGGGATATTTTGTCAACGCCCACGCCCCACGCCAGTTCAGCGAACCTCAAGCGCTGCAGCCGGTCAGCGAGTCTACCGATGTCGACGTCAGCGCCTTGGTGTTTTCGATCCTCGACTCGATCAAGGACCCCAACACCATACCGTTCGGTTCGGCCTTCCCCAGCCCCGAACTGTTCCCGCTGCAACGCCTGTCGCGCTCGCTGGCCAGCGCCAGCCGCAGCATGGACCCGCGCATGGTGGTCACCGACCTGTCGCCCGGCAACCCGCAACTACGCCGGCAGATTGCCCTGCGCTACATGGTTGGCGGGCTGATGCTGCCCATGGAAGAACTGCTGATCACCAACGGCGCACTGGAGGCCCTGAACCTGTGCCTGCAGGCAGTGACTCAGCCCGGCGACCTGGTAGCCATCGAGGCCCCGGCCTTCTATGCCTGCCTGCAGGTACTGGAGCGGCTCAAGCTCAAGGCGGTGGAAATCCCGGTGCACCCGCGCGAAGGCATGGACCTGGGCGTGCTGGCACAAACCCTGGAGAAGCACCCGGTCAAGGCCGTGTGGTGCATGACCAACTTCCAGAACCCGGTGGGCGCCAGCATGCCGGAAGCCAAAAAACAGGCCCTGGTGGAGTTGCTGGCGCGCCATGAGGTGCCGTTGATCGAAGACGACGTGTACGCCGAGCTGTACTACTCGCAACAGGCGCCCAAACCGGCCAAGGCCTTCGACACCCAGGGCCTGGTGATGCACTGCGGCTCGTTCGCCAAAAGCCTGGCACCGGGCTACCGCATCGGCTGGGTCGCCGCCGGGCGCTTTGCGCAGAAGATCGAACGGCTGAAACTGATGACCTCGCTGTGTGCCTCAATGCCGGCCCAGGCGGCAATTGCCGACTACCTGCAGCACGGCGGCTACGACCGCCACCTGCGCAAGCTGCGTTACGCGCTGGAAGGCCAGCAGGCCAACATGCTGGCGGCCATCGCTCGCCACTTTCCGGCGCAGACGCGGGTCAGCCAGCCTTCCGGTGGCTACTTCCTGTGGCTGGAACTGCCCGAACAAATGGACGCCCTCAAGCTGTTCCACATGGCCTTGGCGCAAGGCATCAGCATCGCCCCCGGGCCGATCTTCTCGCCCACCCGGCGCTTCGGCAATTGCATCCGCCTGAACTACGGAAGCCCTTGGCATGACGGCGCCGAACGGGCCATGGAAACCCTCGGGCGGATCATCCGCTCCTTCTGACCATCGAACACCCGGCGGCCGAACGACGGCTGCCGGGCATCGCCCGCCAACTGTACTGACCCGCTATTCGCATGCAGATGAACACGCTAAAGTCAGAGCCTCCCCTTTTGTCGGACGTCGGCATGCCCTCCCGCGACCTGCGCTCACTGCGCCAACACGTCGAAGCCCTTCAGCGGCAGAACGCGCAACTGGAATCCCAGCTTGCCAGCCTCCAGGACCACGATCAGAACTTCTACCGTTCGTTGTTCGACACCATGGACGAAGGCTTCTGCATCATCGAGTTCTTCGACGGCCCGCACGGCCCGCTCAGTGATTACGTGCATGTACTGGCCAACGCGGCCTACGCCAAGCACGCCGGCATCCCCAACGTGGTCGGGCAAAAGCTGCGCGAGATGGTGCCCGATGAAGCCGATGACTGGGTAGCCCGCTATGGCGCAGTGCTGCGCACTGGCGAGCCCCTGCATTTCGAGCAGGAACTGGTCGCTACCGGCCATGTGCTGTCTGTTACCACCTTCCGCGTGGAGCCTGCCGAGAAACGCCAGGTAGCGGTGTTGTTCAAGGACGTTACCGAACGCCGTCGGGCAGAGCAGGCCCTGCAACGCCTGAACGAAGAACTGGAGCAACGGGTAAGCGCTGCACTGGCAGAGCGACGACTGTTCGCCGAGCTGGTCGACCACAGCGTGGTCAATGTGCATGTGGTCGACAAAGACATGCGTTGGCTGGCCATCAATCGCCAGGCGAAACATGACTTTCAACGGTTGTTCGGGCGTACGCCTGAAATTGGCGATTACTTGCCAGACCTGATCGACGATGAGCCAAACGTTCGGACATTGAGCTTGTCCATGTGGCAGCGTGCCTTGGCAGGCGAGCAATTCGTCGAGATCGGGACATTCGGCAAGGCGCCCGAGCAATACCATTACGAACTGCGTTTCAATGCCTTGCGCGACCATGATGGCGAAATACAAGGCGCTTTTCTGTTCGCCTATGACATCAGCGAGCGCGTACAGGAGCAGAAGCGCCTGGCCAAAGCCGAGGAAGCCCTGCGCCAGGCGCAGAAGATGGAAGCCGTGGGCCAGCTCAGTGGTGGCATCGCCCACGATTTCAACAACCTGCTGGGCGGTATTCTGGGCGCGCAAGAGCTGATGCGCCAACGCCTGAACCAGTCACGCTTCGACGCCATCGAGCCATTGCTGGAGCTCTCCAGCGGCTCGGCTCAACGGGCTTCTTCGCTGGTGCACCGTTTGCTGGCGTTCTCACGCCAGCAGACCCTGCAGCCCTGCTCAACGCAAGTGGCAACATTGGTGGCTGGCATGGAAGAGCTGTTACGCCGCACCATTGGCCCGGCCATCACCCTGAGCAGCCGGTTTGCCTGCGAGCTATGGCCAACGTTCATCGACCCACCCCAACTGGAAAGCGCCCTGCTCAACGTGTGCATCAACGCGCGCGACGCCATGCCAGGGGGCGGCGTTATCGATATCGTCGGCGACAACCTGCTGCTTGACGCGGTACAGGCCCAGGCGCTGGAACTGCCCGCCGGCGAATACGTGCGACTGAGCATCATCGACAACGGCAAGGGCATGTCGGCGGAGGTGGCCAAGCGTGCCGTAGACCCCTTCTTCACCACCAAGCCCATGGGCCAGGGCACTGGCCTGGGTTTGTCGATGACTTACGGGTTCGTGCGCCAATCGGGTGGGCAACTGCGCGTACTTTCGACGCTGGGTGAAGGCACGCGCATCGAGCTGCTTTTGCCCCGCCACTATGAGCACCCCAAGCCGCCTGCCCCCAAACCGCAGCGCAAGGTACTGGAAAAAGAGAGTGCAGTGGCGCGGCGTATCCTGTTGATCGAAGATCAGACGGCCTTGCGCCTGGTGGTTTGCGAAGTGCTGGAAGAGCTGGGTTACCGGGTTGATGCATTCGAGGACGGCCCAACTGCCTTGGCCTACCTGCAAAACGGCGAACGGCCAGACCTGTTACTGAGCGATATCGGCTTGCCCGGCGGCCTGAATGGCCGCCAGGTGGCTGAGCGCTGCCGCGAGCGCTACCCGGACCTCAAGGTGCTGTTCATCACCGGCTACGATGAAAGCGCGGCGCTCAGTGACGGCCAGTTGCTACAAGGCACGCTGGTGCTGACCAAGCCGTTTGAACTGGAGGTGCTGGCCGAGCGGGTCCGCACCCTGCTTCAGGATTGACGGGCGCGCTCAGCGCCCGCCACCCAGGTCGATGAAGCTGCCCGTGGAGTAGGATGCCTTGTCAGACAGCAACCAGAGAATGGCTTCGGCCACTTCTTCAGGGCGCCCGCCCCGGCCCATGGGCAAGCCGGGTTCCAGCTTGCTGACGCGGTCCGGATCACCGGACAGCGCATGGAAGCCGGTGTGAATGTAGCCCGGGCGAACGCCATTGACCCGCACGCCCTCGCCAGCCACCTCTTTGGACAGACCAATGGTGAAGGTATCGAGTGCGCCCTTGGAGGCGGCATAGTCGACATATTCGTTGGGCGAACCCAGGCGTGCAGCCACCGATGACACGTTGACGATGGCCCCGCCCTGCCCGCCATGCCGACGTGCCATGCGCAGCAGGGCGTGCTTGGCGCAGAGCATGGGGCCGACGACATTGGTTTTCATGACCTTGAGCAGGCGAAACTCGGACATATTTTCCACCCGGCTTTGCTGGCCGATGGTGCCGGCGTTGTTGACCAATGCGGTGACCGGGCCGAGTTCATCATCAACGCGCTGGAACAGCTGGATGATTTCATCCTCGACGCTGACGTCGGCGCGCACGGCAATGGCCTCGGCGCCCAAGGCGCGGACCTGGCCCAGGATATCTTCGGCGGCCTGCTCGTCGGTGTGGTAGTTGATGCAGATGCGGTAGCCCTGACGGGCGGCCAGCAACGCCGTGGCGGCGCCGATGCCACGGCTGCCGCCGGTGATGACGATGACTTTTTCCATGGATCTGCCATTCGTTCCGGGGAGGGAGAGCCGACAATAGGCGAAATAGCTGTGCGTGGGAATGACCAAGGTCAGGTCAACCCACTCCTATGTTCGCAGCCGTCTTCGGCACCAAGCACTAGAAAGCGAAGCCCTGCCCCAACTCGCTCTCCATCCACTCCAGAAACCGCCGCACTCGCGGGAAGCTGGAATGAGCCCTTGGGAAAACGAGATGGTGCGCTGCCACAGGGACTCGCAACGCATCGGGTGCGACTTCGACCAGCGCACCAGAGAGAAGATACTTGTGAGCGAGAATTGAACTTTCGAGCGCGAAACCAAGGCCGTGGCTCGCGGCCTCCAAGGTCATGTAAGAGCGGTCAAAACTCAATGCATAAGGTTTCTCAGGGCGCTCCAACCCATGTTGAGCGAACCATTGCGGCCATTTGAGCAGGGTGGCCTCAGACAGAATAAGGTCTTGGCTCAGCAGGTCGCGTGGATGTGAGACAGCACGCTTGGCAAGCAGGCCCGGTGACGCCAGAACAGTGAACGTCTCATCGCGTATCGTGCGGACTTCATAACTTGGCCAGTTCGGTGTGCCGTGGCGGATATCAACATCAATCTTGTCCCGGCTGAAGTGCAAGGACTCGTACGAACAGGAGAGGTTGATCTGGATATCAGGATGCGCCAGTCGAAACGCCTCCAGCCTCGGCATGATCCACAAAAGACCAAAACTGGGTGACGAGTGCAGCCGCAGGCAATCAAGGCTGACGTCGCTCGCTGCACGCTCGGTGGCAATTGCCAGGCTATGGAGCACACCCGAAATTTCTTTCAAGTACTGCTCGCCTACCGGTGTAAGCCTCACACCGCGAGCCTCTCGAATGAACAACTGGCGACCGATCATTCCCTCTAGATTGGCGAGTTGATGGCTGACAGCTGAAGGCGTCAAGTCGAGTGTCTCGGCAGCGCGCGCTACATTGCCGAAACGTGCGGTCTGTTCAAAGCACTGAATTGCCCTCAACGGTGGAATGACGGGTATCGCATCGGCAGTGACTTTCATGCATCGGCTTCCGCTGTAGATATTGACCTTGCTTGGAAGACGCATTCAATCATTGGCCATCGCGCAATGCGAGCCATGAATTTTCTTCAGCAACGAGTGATTTTTACCTTATTGCTCGGCCTGCACCTGAAGGACAAGCTGCGCCTATCGATTCAGGTGAATCGAACCCATAAAAATAATCAGAGGTTTCACTCATGCTTCTTCAAGGAAAAGTCGCCATCATCACAGGCGCAGCATCGGCACGTGGTATCGGACGAGCCACTGCCACCACGTTCGCACAACAGGGTGCCCGCGTGGTTATCCTGGACCTGGATGAATCCGCCGCTCGCGACGCTGCCGCCGCGCTTGGCGAAGGGCATCTGGGGCTCGCTGCCAACGTCGCCGACGAAGCTCAAGTGCAGCATGCCGTAGCGCAAATCGTTGAGCACTTCGGCCGTATCGACGTGCTGGTCAACAACGCAGGCATCACTCAACCGTTGAAGATTCTGGACATCAAGCACAGCGACTATGACAAAGTGCTGGACGTAAGCCTGCGCGGCACATTGCTGATGTCGCAGGCAGTGATCCCGCACATGCGCCAACAGCAATCCGGCAGCATCATTTGCATGTCGTCGGTATCGGCGCAGCGCGGCGGTGGCATCTTCGGTGGCCCACACTACAGCGCAGCGAAAGCCGGCGTGCTGGGGCTGGGTAAAGCCATGGCCCGTGAGCTGGGCCCTGACAACGTGCGGGTAAACTCGATTGCACCCGGCCTGATCCACACCGACATCACAGGCGGCCTGATGCAGGACGAGCGCCGCCACGCGATCATCGATGGCATCCCGCTGGGTCGCCTGGGTGAAGCACAGGACGTTGCCAACGCTGCGCTGTTTCTGGCCAGCGACCTGTCCTCCTACCTGACAGGCATTACCCTGGATGTGAACGGCGGCATGTTGATCCACTGATGACCGGCCGGATGTAGTTGCGCTGGCCTGTCGGCTGGCGCTGTTCTGAATCGACGTTACAGCCGTTAGCTGTCAATAAAAACAAGAGATCAGACCATCATGACAACCCTGTCTCTGGAGGCGGTCGTCAGCGTCCGCGCCAACGCGTATCGCAAAACTGCCTGGCGATTGATGCCGTTCCTGATGCTGTGCTACCTGTGTGCTTATCTGGACCGCGTCAACGTTGGCTTCGCCAAGCTGCAAATGATGAACGACCTGTCATTGAGCGAGGCCGTCTACGGCCTTGGTGCGGGCATGTTCTTCCTGGGTTATTTTCTCTGCGAGGTGCCCAGCAACCTGATCCTGCATCGGGTTGGCGCTCGGCGTTGGATCGCTCGTATCATGATTTCCTGGGGCATCATCTCTGCCCTGTTCGCCTTCGTCGAAACGGCCTGGCAGTTCTATGCGTTGCGCTTTTTGCTCGGCATTGCCGAAGCGGGCTTGGCACCAGGGCTGTTGCTGTACCTGACCTACTGGTTTCCCTCCTACCGCCGCGCAAGAATGACGGTGCTGTGGTTCGTGGCGATCCCCCTGTCGGGCATGGTTGGGGGGCCGATCTCCGGCTGGATCATGAACAGCTTTGCAGGCTTCCATGGCTGGGCCGGCTGGCAGTGGATGTTCGTTCTCGAAGCCATTCCGACTGTCATCGTTGGCCTGTTGGTGCTGGCCTATCTGAAGGACGGCGTGCATCAGGCAACCTGGCTCACGGATGATGAAAAGGCGCTGGTCAACAAAGAGTTGGCCGAAGACAACAGCTGCAAGGTCACCCACGCCTCACCTCGTGAGTTCATCCGGGATCGCCGCTTGTGGCTGCTGGCGTGCATCTACTTCTGTGTCGTGATGGGCCAGTACGCTATCACCTTCTGGCTGCCGACACTGGTGCGCAACGCAGGCGTATCCGACCCCTTGCACATCGGCCTTCTGACCAGCCTGCCGTACATCTGTGCAATTGCTGCCATGTTGCTCATGGGCCGCAGTGGCGACAAACACCGCGAGCGCCGCTGGCACCTCGTCGTACCGATGATCGCCGGTGCAATCGGCCTGACGCTGGCAACACTGATGGGCGGCAACCTGTTGCTTTCGATACTGAGCCTGTGCCTGGCGGCTTCAGGCGTGCTGTCGGCTTCCTCGCTGTTCTGGATGCTGCCCACCACGCTGCTGGGCGGCGTGTCGGCGGCGGCCGGTATTGCCGGAATCAACAGCTTCGCCAACCTCGCCGGGTTCTGCTCGCCTTACCTGATCGGCTGGATTACGACCACAACCGGGTCCAGTGCCATCGGCATGTACCTCATCACCGCCGTACTGCTGGTAGGTGCCTGCCTGGTGTTGCGCATCCCTGCCGCTTCGGTCAATCGCTGAGTTAATTGGAGTTTCCCGAATGACTGCTCAACCCTCACCCACCACACTGGCGGCGCTGACAGAGCGCGCCTACAACATTCGTCACCATGCCCTGCGCATGGGCCAGGTTCAGGGCCAGGGCTATGTCGGCCAGGCGCTAGGCGCGGCCGATCTGCTTGCGGTGTCTTACTTTCACGCACTGCGCTACCAGCCTCATAACCCGGAATGGGAACAGCGTGATCGCTTCTATCTGTCCATTGGTCACTACGCGATAGCCTTGTACGCGGCGTTGATCGAAGCCGAAGTTATCCCGCTCGAAGAGCTGGAAACCTACGGCTCCGACGACAGCCGCTTGCCGATGTCGGGCATGGCGGCCTACACACCGGGAATGGAAATCACCGGCGGCTCTTTGGGCCACGGGCTGGGCATCGCGGTCGGCGCTTGCCTGGGCCTCAAGCGCAAGAAGTCGGATTCATTCGTCTACAACCTGTTGTCCGACGGAGAGTTGAACGAGGGTTCGACCTGGGAGGCAGCGATGTCGGCCTCGCACTGGAAGCTCGACAACCTGATCGCAATCATCGACGTCAACAACCAACAGGCTGACGGCCACTCAAGCGAAGTACTGGCTTTTGAACCCATCGTGGATCGCTGGCAGGCCTTCGGCTGGTTCACGCAGCGTGTAGACGGCAATGATCTGCAAGCGCTGGTCACCGCATTCGACGCTGCCCGACAACACCAAGGGGAGCAACCAAGAGTGATCATCTGCGACACCAAGATGGGCAAGGGCGTGGACTTCCTGGAGGGTCGCGAGAAAACTCACTTCATCCGCGTTGATGAAAACGAATGGGATCTGGCGCTTGAAAACCTTCAGCTCGGGAGCAGCAAATGAGTAGTGTAAATAACCCGGCAACGGGCAAAAAACGTTTGACCACTTCGGCGATGATTGCCTCGATCGCTTCTGAAGGTCAGACGACACGCCCTGCGCCGTTTGGGCATGCACTGGCGACACTGGCCGAGCAACGTCAGGACATCGTCGGGCTGTCTGCAGACCTCTCGAAGTACACAGACCTGCACATCTTCGCCAAGGCCCACCCGGATCGTTTCTATCAGATGGGCATGGCCGAACAGTTGCTGATGAGCGCAGCTGCCGGTATGGCCCGGGAAGGCTTCACGCCGTTCGCGACCACCTATGCGGTATTCGCCTCACGCCGCGCGTACGACTTCATCTGCATGGCGATTGCAGAGGAAAACCTCAACGTCAAGATCGTATGCGGCCTGCCAGGGCTGACTACCGGCTACGGCCCGAGCCACCAGGCGACGGACGACCTTGCGATCTTCCGCGCCATGCCAAATCTGATGATCGTAGACCCCTGCGATGCGCTGGAAATCGAACAAGCCGTTCCAGCGATTGCAGCGCACCAAGGGCCAGTGTACATGCGCCTGCTCCGGGGCAATGTGCCAGTAGTGCTTGACGAATACGGCTACAAGTTTGAAATCGGCAAAGCCAAGAACCTGCGCACGGGCAACGATGTACTGATCATTTCCACAGGCCTGATGACCATGCGCGCCCTCGAAGCTGCCGAGAAACTGAAGGCGGATGGTGTCGACGTTGCGGTGCTGCACGTACCGACCGTCAAGCCGCTGGACGAGCAAACGATTCTGGCTGAAGCGCGCAAGCCCGGACGCCTGGTGGTCACGGCAGAAAACGCTTCGATCATTGGCGGCTTGGGTGAAGCTGTGGCCGGGTTGTTGATGCGCAATAGCGTAACGCCGACATTCCGCCAGATCGCGCTGCCAGATGCCTTCCTGGATGCCGGCGCCTTGCCGACTTTGCACGACCGCTATGGCATCTCAACGCAAGCCGTCAGCGCTCAAATCAAGGCTTGGCTTTAAAAGTAGGCCTGACACGGCCACAGCACTGGGGGTAACCCAGGGTTGTGGCCGTGATACTGCGGCTTCAATGCCCTGCCGAAGCCGGTCCCGCCTTGGCGATGAACGGTGGCTTGGCAAACCACACCAGCAAAATCAACCCGGCAAACACCCAGGTCATCAAGGTGAAGTAATCCACCGTCGACATCATGTACGCCTGCCCGTTGAGTATCTGCTCCAGCTGCGCATAGCTTTGCGGGTTGGCCCCGCCCAACTGCTCAAGCGTATGACGCGTTGCCGGGTCGAACTGGCTGATATTCTCGCTCAGGTAAGCATGGTGCTGATCCGCCCGACGAATCCAGATCCAGGTCGTCAACGACGCGGCAAAACTCCCCCCCAGCGTACGCAGGAAGGTCGCCAGCCCCGACCCGTCGGCGATCTGGTGCGGCGGCAGATCAGACAGCAGGATGCTCAAGGTCGGCATGAAGAACAGCGCCACACCAATACCCATGAACAACTGCACCAGGGCCACATGCTGGAAGTCCACCTCACTGGTGAAGCCCGCACGCATATAGCAGCTGGTACCGATCGCCAGGAACGCCAGCCCCGCCAGCACCCGCAGGTCGAACCGGTGCGCATACTTGCCCACGAACGGCGACATGATCACCGGCAGCAAGCCGATTGGCGCCACCGCCAGGCCCGCCCAAGTCGCGGTGTAGCCCATCTGCGTCTGCAACCATTGCGGCAGGATCAGGTTGATGCCGAAGAACCCCGCATACCCCCCGACCAGCACAAGGGTGCCAACCCGGAAGTTGCGGTGCACGAACAGGCGCAAGTTCACCACAGGGTGGCGGTCGGTCAGTTCCCAGATCACGAACACGGCCAGAAACACCACCGAAATCAGGCTGCCGACGATGATGAACGAAGACTCGAACCAATCCAGGTCATTGCCTTTGTCCAACACCACCTGCAACGCACCGACACCGATTATCAACGTGAGCAAACCGATGTAATCCATCGGCTGGCGGCTGGTGACCACAGGCCGCGAACGCATCTGCTGACGCACGACGGCGGCGGCGAACAGGCCGATGGGCACGTTGATGAAGAAGATCCATGGCCAACTGTAGCTGTCGGTAATCCAGCCCCCCAGAATCGGCCCGGCAATCGGCGCCACCACCGTGACCATCGCCAGCAGCGCCAACGCCATCCCCCGCTTGGCCGGGGGGTACACGGCAATCAGCAAAGTCTGGGTCATCGGGTACAACGGCCCGGCAACCACCCCTTGCAACACGCGAAAGCCGACCAGCTCCGGCATCGACTGGGCGATACCGCACAGGAACGAGGCCAGCACGAACAGCAGCGTGGCCCAGATGAACAGTTTCACTTCACCAAACCGCCGGCTCAGCCAGCCGGTCAGCGGCAAGGCGATGGCGTTGCTCACCGCGAACGACGTGATGACCCAGGTGCCCTGCTCGTAACTCACCCCCAGGTTGCCGGAAATGGTCGGCAACGCCACGTTGGCGATGGTGGTGTCGAGCACCTGCATGAACGTCGCCAGCGACAGGCCGATGGTGGTCAGCAGCAGGCTCGGCGGCGTGAACTGGGCAGCGGCGTTGTTGCTCATCGCTGGGCCGTCTTGCCGGTTGCGCTGTTTTCGTGAATCAGCCGGGCAATCAGGTCGTCTGCCTCGACCAGTTGGCGGTCGTACACCTGGGTGGTGTAGCTGGCCTGCTGCGGCGGCTGCTGGGCCAGGGCCGGGCCACTCTGGTCGTGCAGGTCGACTTCCACCACCGTGGACAGGCCGATGCGCAACGGGTGGTCCTTGAGCTGGTCAGGGCTGAGGTGAATACGCACCGGCACCCGCTGCACGATCTTGATCCAGTTGCCAGTGGCGTTTTGTGCAGGCAACAGCGCGAATGCGCTACCGGTACCGGCCCCCAGGCTGTCCACCGTGCCGCTGTACTTGACCTCGCTGCCGTACAGGTCGGCGCTGATCTGCACCGGCTGGCCGATGCGCATGTCACGCAGCTGGGTTTCCTTGAAGTTGGCATCGATCCACACCTGGTCCAGCGGGATCACCGCCATGGTCGCAGTGCCCGGTTGCAGGCGCTGGCCCAATTGCACGGTGCGCTTGGCAACGTAGCCGGTTACCGGTGCCACCAAGGTGGTACGGGCATGATCGAGGTAGGCCTGACGCAGGTCGGCAGCAGCAGCCATCACCTCGGGATGCGAAGACACCACGGTGTCATCGACCAGCGCGCTGCTGGTGCTGAGTTGCTGGCGGGCACTGTTGACAGCAGCCTGTGCCACACTCAGGTCGTCGCGGGCATGAGACAGCTCTTCTGCGGCAATGGCACCGCTGTCGGCGAGCACCTTGCGCCGGTTGAAGTCCTGCTGTGCCTTGCGCAATTCGGCCTGGCGGGTTTCCAGCTGAGCCTTGAGCGAGTCGACGTTGCTGTACAGCCCGCGTACCTGCCGCACACTGCGCGCCAGCTTGGCCTCGGCGGACTGCAAGGCCACCTCGCTGTCGGCCGGGTCGAATTGCAGCAACACCTGGCCGGCGTGGACCAGGTCGCCGTCATCGGCACCAATGCTGGTGACGGTGCCGGTGACCAGCGGGGTGATCTCCACCACGTTGCCGTTGACGTAGGCATCGTCGGTGCTTTCGTGCCAGCGCCCGACCAGGCTGTACCAGGCCCAGGTGCCGATACCGGTAAGGATCAGCAACAACACCAGGCCAAGCAGCCAGGCCTTGCGCTTGCGCGACGGTTCGGGCGCGGCGGAGGGAGTCGGGGTGTCTGCGGGAGTGGCCATGACAATACCTTGAATAATTCGTGACAGGGTTCAACGGTCGCCAAAACGGCGGATCGTCAACGGGTCGCCAGCACTGAGCAGCACCTTGGCCAGCAGGCCTTCCAGGGCCTTGAGCTCGTCAGGTGCCAGCACGCCGCACAACTCGTTCATGGCGGCGGCGCCAATTTCCGGCAGGCGGTCGGCCAGGCGCTGGCCGTCGGCGGTGAGCGCCAGGCGCACCTGGCGGCGGTCGTCGGCGCAGCGGTTGCGCACGATCAGGTCCTTCTGTTCGAGGCGGTCGAGCATGCGGGTCATCGAACCGCTGTCCAGGCCCAGGTAGCGGCAAAGCTCGGCCGGGGTGTCTACCTGGTACTGGGTGACGATGATCAGCACCTTGAACTGCGCGGCGGTGACGCCCTCTGATTCAAGGTGCCAGTCGAGAATGCGATCCTTCAGGATCGCTGCGCGGCCGAGCAACATGCCGATGGCGCAGGTCTGGAAGTTTTCGGGGGAAAAATGGGCCATCGGGGGATTGCTCGGGTAATTGTGTGAAAATATTACTGCCTAGGCAGTGAATGTCAAAGCCTTGATTAGGTAGCTATGCAAAATTTCATATTTCTGGCTGAAATGCCGCTTCTGTTGGGGGGCGCCAAGGCGGCTAGCGCGCTCGCAAGCCCAATGCCTCCACAGCCCCGCAGGCAATCGCCATGCCCACCAGTTCTGCCAGGCTGCCCGCCTGCAAACGCTTCATCACCCGCCCCCGGTACAGGTCCACGGTCTTTACGCTGATGCCCAGTTGCTCGGCAATCTCTCGGTTGTTCAACCCCTGGGCCAGCGGCACGAACACATCACGCTCACGCGGCGTCAGGCCGTCGATACGCACCTGCACCTGAGCCAATGCCTGATCGCCCTGCCGCGCACGCGTGGCATGCTCCAGCGCGGCCTGCACGCTGTCGAGCAGCAACTGGTCGTTGTAAGGCTTTTCGATGAAGTCGCAGGCGCCAGCCTTGAACGCGCGCACCACGATCGGCACATCGGCATGGCCACTGACGAAGATCACCGGCAGCGCCAGGCCGCGCTCGCGCATCGCCTGCTGTACCGCAAGCCCGCCCAGCCCCGGCATGCGCACATCCAGCAGCACACAGGCAGGCCCATCGTCGACGCAGGCATCGAGAAATGCCTGCCCACTGGCAAACGGCAACGCCTGCAAACCCACCGACTCCAGCAGCCACACCGTCGAGTCGCGCATCCCTTGGTCGTCATCGACCACATACACCGTCGCTTGCACCCTCAACTCCCCCTTATCCCCTGCTGACCGCCAGGCGGCAGCACAATACCAGACCGCCGTTGTCACCCGCCCGCGCCCACAGGCTGCCACCAAAGCCTTCGATCAGGCTGCGGCTCATGCTCAAACCCAGTCCCAGGCCGTCGGCCTTGCTGGTGGTGAACGGCGTGAATATTTCGTCCAGGCGCTCGGGGTCCACACCCGGGCCCTGGTCAGCCACCTCCACCAGCACGCCGTCGCCATCACGCACAGCGCCGAGCAGGATACGTGACGGCCGCTCGCCCTGCTGCTCGCGGTTGGCATCGATGGCATTGCGCAACAGGTTGAGCAGGACCTGTTCCAGCAACACCCGGTCGGCGTACACCAAGGGCAGTTGCGTACTCATGCGCAGCTCCACCGTCACTTGGTCGCGCGCGGCCTCCCAAGCGCACAAGCGCATGGCCTCCTCGGCGACCTCGGTCACGTCCAGCGCCTGCAGGTTTCGTGGCCCCTTGCGCAGGAAAGCGCGCAAGCGGCGGATCACTTCAGCGGCGTGGGTGGCCTGTTCGCTGATGCGTTGCAACCCCTGCCCTACACGCTCACGGGCCTGCGGGTCGCGCTCGATGCTCGACAGGTAGCGCAAGCTGGCGTTGGCGTAATTGACCACCGCAGCCAACGGCTGATTGATCTCGTGGGCAATGCCCGAGGCCAGTTCGCCGAGGGTGGCCAGCCGGGCACTGTGCGCCAGGCTTTCCTGGGCTTCGATGCGCAAGGTGATGTCGCGGGACACGCTGACCACCTCCACCACCGTGCCGGTGTAGGTTTCGCGGATGGCCCGGCTGGCGATTTCGAACCAACGGTAACCGCCCGCAGCCTGGCGTACCCGGCAGGTCATGGTGTGGTAGCCATCCTGGTCCAGCGCCGCTGCCGCCTGGCGCAGCACCTGGCGCCGCTCGCGTGGGTGCAGCAGGCTGTGCACGGGCATGCCGCGTAGTTGCTCGGGCCACAACCCGAGCAGGCGGAATGCGGCCGGAGAAGCATCGAGAAAGCGGCCATCGGGGCTGTGCCGGGAGATCAGGTCGGTGGTGTTCTCGATGATCAGCCGATACAAGCGCCGTGCGCGGCTGGCCTCTCGCGCCCCCTGGCGCTCTTCGCTGGCGTCACGGCAGCGCCCTAGCACCTGCTGCCCCTGGTCATCAGGAATGAACGTCCACAGCACGATGCGCTCACCCACCTGCACCTCGACATCGGCAATCGCCCGATGCTGGCGCAGGCAGGCACGTACCAGCGCGGCGCAGTTGGCCGGCAGCCAGCTGGCCAACCCCGGGCCTGCATCTACCCAGGCTTGCAGCGCGGGGTTGAGCGCCAGCGGCCTGGCGTCACCGGCCAGCAGCAGGCTGGGTTGAGGGTCCTTGGCGAGCAAGGGATAAGCGGTCTTGTCCACGGTAGGCGGCTCGTTGTTATAGTAGTTTTACTATATTGCTATAGTCGATATTCCTACTACCATAGCGGTTCGCGTAAAACTGCGACAGAGGAAGGCGGCCTACCGTACGCCTCCCCGCACCCTGAACAGAGCTAACAATCAGCCACCGGGGGCCAAGCGCACAGGCTGCGCATGCCTCCCTTACAGGATTACCGCATGTCGATCTATGCCCAGGGCCTGATGCCCGCTGCCGTCAACCATGTCGCCCTCACCCCGCTGAGTTTCATCGAACGCACCGCTGCGGTATACGGCCAGTATCCAGCCGTGATTCACGGCGCCATCCGCCGTAACTGGCAAGACACCTACCAACGCTGCCGCCGCCTGGCCAGTGCCCTGGTGGGCCGCGGCATCGGCCGTGGCGACACCGTGGCAGTAATGCTGCCCAACACCCCGGCCATGCTCGAAGCCCACTTTGGCGTGCCCATGACCGGTGCCGTGCTCAATACCCTGAACGTACGCCTGGACGCCGAGGCCATCGCCTTCATGCTGCAACACGGCGAGGCCAAGGTGCTGATTACCGACCGCGAGTTCCATGCGGTGATTGAAGCCGCCCTGGCGCTGCTCGAACATCCGCCATTGGTAGTGGACGTGGATGACCCCGAGTATGGTGAAGGCCGTGCGGTCAGCGAACTGGACTACGAGGCCCTGCTCGCCGAGGGCGACCCGGAATATGCCTGGGAGTGGCCGGATGACGAGTGGCAGGCCATTTCGCTCAACTACACCTCCGGCACCACCGGCAACCCAAAGGGCGTGGTCTACCATCACCGCGGCGCCTACCTGAACGCCTTGGGTAACCAGATGACCTGGGCCATGGGGCATCGCCCGGTGTACCTGTGGACCTTGCCGATGTTCCACTGCAACGGCTGGTGCTACCCCTGGACCATCACCGCCCTGGCCGGCACGCATGTTTTCCTGCGCCGGGTCGACCCGCAGAAGATTCTTAACCTTATCCGCGAACACCGGGTCAGCCACCTGTGCGGCGCACCGATCGTGCTCAACGCCTTGGTCAACATGCCGGAAGCCGCCAAGGCCGCCATCGAGCACCCGGTACAGGCCATGGTGGCCGGCGCCGCACCACCGGCCAAGGTGATCGGTGCCGTGGAAGAAATGGGTATCCAGGTCACCCACACCTACGGCCTGACCGAAGTCTACGGCCCGGTGACCGTGTGTGCCTGGCATGACGCGTGGGACGAACTGACGCTGGAAGAACGCGCGCGCATCAAGTCACGCCAAGGTGTGCGTTACCCGACCCTCGACGGCCTGATGGTCGCCGACCCGCAAACCCTCGAGCCGGTGCCGCGCGATGGCAACACGCTGGGCGAGATTTTCATGCGCGGCAACACGGTGATGAAGGGCTACCTGAAAAACCCCGAGGCCACCGCCGAAGCCTTCCGTGGCGGCTGGTTCCACACCGGCGACCTGGCCGTGTGGCATGCGGACGGTTATGTGGAGATCAAGGACCGGCTCAAGGACATCATCATTTCCGGTGGCGAGAACATTTCCACCATCGAGGTCGAGGACGCCCTGTACAAACACCCGGCGGTGCTCGAGGCCGCCGTGGTGGCGCGCCCGGATGAAAAATGGGGAGAAACCCCATGCGCCTTCGTAGCCCTGAAGCCTGGCAGGGAAGACACCCGCGAAGCCGACATCACCAGCTGGTGCCGCGAGCACCTGGCCGGGTTCAAGGTGCCCAAGACCGTGGTGTTTGGCGAGCTGCCCAAAACCTCCACCGGCAAGATCCAGAAGTACGTGCTGCGCGACCGGGCCAAAGCCCTCTGATCCCGTAGCGGCCTATTCGCGGGCATGCCCGCGAAGAGGCCGCACCTGATTTCTCCCCTTCAAGAGCCAACGATGACTACCTATTCAGCCCCACTGCGCGACATGCGCTTCGTCCTGCATGACGTATTCAACGCCCCGGCCCTGTGGGCCCGCCTGCCCGCCCTGGCCGAGCGCATCGACGCCGACACCGCCGACGCCATCCTCGAAGAAGCCGCCAAAGTCACCGGCCAGCTGATCGCTCCGCTCAGCCGCAACGGCGACGAACAAGGCGTGCACTTCGAAGCAGGCCAGGTCACCACACCAGACGGTTTCCGCGAAGCCTGGCACACCTACCGCGAAGGCGGCTGGGTCGGCTTGGGCGGCAACCCGGCGTATGGCGGCATGGGCATGCCGAAAATGCTGGGCGTGCTGTTCGAAGAAATGCTCTACGCCGCCGATTGCAGCTTCAGCCTGTATTCGGCCTTGAGTGCTGGCAGCTGCCTGGCCATCGATGCCCACGCCAGCGAAACGCTCAAGGCCACTTACTTGCCGCCCCTGTACGAAGGCCGCTGGGCGGGCACCATGTGCCTCACCGAACCCCATGCCGGCACCGATCTGGGGCTGATCCGCACGCGTGCCGAACCCCAGGCCGATGGCAGCTATCACATCAGTGGCAGCAAGATTTTCATTACCGGTGGCGAGCAGGACCTGACCGAGAACATCGTCCACCTGGTCCTGGCCAAGCTGCCGGATGCACCTGCTGGCGCCAAAGGCATCTCGCTGTTTCTGGTGCCCAAGTACCTGGTCGAGGCCGACGGCAGCCTGGGCGCACGCAACGCCGCCCATTGCGGCTCGATCGAGCACAAGATGGGCATCAAGGCATCGGCCACCTGTGTGATGAACTTCGATGGCGCCATCGGTTACCTGGTGGGCGAGCCGAACAAGGGCCTGGCAGCCATGTTCACCATGATGAACTACGAGCGCCTGTCCATCGGTATCCAGGGCATCGGCTGCGCCGAAGCCTCTTACCAAAGCGCCGCCCGTTACGCCAACGAGCGCCTGCAAAGCCGCGCCGCCAGCGGCCCGCAGGCGCAGGACAAGGCGGCCGACCCCATCATCCACCACGGCGATGTACGGCGCATGCTGCTGACCATGCGCACCCTCACCGAAGGTGGCCGGGCGTTTGCCGCCTACGTGGGCCAGCAGCTGGACCTGGCCCGTTACGCTGAAGACACCGGCGAACGCGAACATGCCCAGCGCCTGGTGGCACTGTTGACGCCAGTGGCCAAGGCGTTCTTCACCGACAACGGTCTGGAAAGCTGCGTGCTTGGCCAGCAGGTGTATGGCGGCCATGGTTATATCCGCGAGTGGGGGCAAGAGCAGCGGGTGCGTGACGTACGCATTGCGCAGATTTATGAAGGTACCAACGGTATTCAGGCCCTGGACCTGCTCGGCCGCAAGGTACTGGCCGACGGCGGCCAGGCGCTGGCCAGCTTTGCCGCCGAAGTGCGGAGTTTCAGCGTGGATGCCCCGTTGCACCGCGAAGCCCTGCAGGCAAGCCTGGCGCGGTTGGAGGCGACCAGTGGGTGGCTGCGGGCACGTGTCGGCGAGGATGCCAATCTGGTCAGCTCGGTGGCGGTAGAGTACCTGCAGCTGTTCGGGCTGACGGCATATGCCTACATGTGGGCGCGGATGGCCGCGGCGGCGTTGGCCAGGCAGGACGAGGACGCTGACTTTTACGGTGCCAAGCTGGCGTGTGCGGCGTTCTTCTTCCAACGTATTTTGCCGCGCGGGTTGGGGCTTGAGGCCAGTATTCGGGCCGGTAGTGACAGCCTTTATGGGCTGGAGGCGGCGCAATTCTGATAGGACGTTGGGGGCGCTTTGCGCCCCTTGTGTCGCGATGGGCTGCGCAGCAGCCCCAAGGATCTCAGCCTGCATTTACTTGCGCGAAGGGTTCTCAAACGCTGAAAAACCGTTGCAAATCCGACGAAAAAACGGCACAACTGATAGTCATTCGCCATTACATCGGTTCTCGGGAGCCCTCTGGCAAGGGTAGAATGCGCAAAACCCGGAGCCGCAATGAACCACGACCGCCTCAATCCCAGCCCAGACGATGCCATCACCGACGCTGCCGCGCATTGGTGCATGCGCCTGCACGCCGAAGACTGCACGGCTGGCGAGCGCGAGGCTTTTGCCCGCTGGCTGGCGGCAGATCCGCGGCATGCCGAGGAATACGAGGCAATGCTGGAAATCTGGCAAACCGCCGACCTGTTGCCACGCACCGCCACTGTCGTCGAGTTCAACCCGCCAGCCCCACATGCCGCGCGTTCACGCAGCTGGCGCCCGCTGGCGTCTGCCGCAGCCATCGCCCTGGCGGTACTGCCGCTGGCCGGTTGGGTGGGCTGGGAACAAGGTTGGCTGCCCAACCACTACCAGCACTTCGAAGCCAGTGACCGCATGCAGACCGTGGAGCTGAGCGACGGCAGCACGGTGCAGCTCAACCTCAATACCGAGCTCACCTACCTCAACTACAAGGACCAGCGCCAGGTCACGCTCAAGCGCGGCGAGGCATTCTTCAAGGTTCAGCACGACAGCAACCACCCGTTCATCGTGCACGCCGGTCGCGGCCAGACACGGGTCACCGGCACCCAGTTCAACGTGTGGAAGTACCAGGACCAGGTCAAGGTCACGCTGGTGGAAGGCTCGGTACTGGTGTCCAGCGATGGCAGCACCGGCGGCTATCGCCTTGGGCCTGGCATGCAGGCCAGCTACCACCAGGGCGATTTCGAGCCCCAACTGGAGCAGAGCGACGACTACGGCAACAGCCTGGCCTGGCGCAGCGGCAAGCTGGTGCTCGACAACCTGAGCCTGGAACAGGCGCTGCCGGTGATCAACCGCTACCTCGACGCGCCCCTGCTGCTGGCCGATGCCAGCACCGGTCGCATCCGCATCAGCGGCATTTACAACACCCGTGAAGTGGGCCGCCTGGTCAACAACCTGCCCAAGGTGCTGCCGGTCTACCTGACCCGCAGCAAGGACGGCAGCACCGTGCTCAACCGCATCTCGCCGCCGCCCGACAAGGGCTGACGCCCTCCCCGCCTTACAAGGTCATCGCAGCCAACCAGCCGAACGCCAGCAGCGGCAGGTTGTAGTGGATGAAGGTCGGCACCACGGTGTCCCAGATATGGTGATGCTGGCCGTCGACGTTCAGGCCCGAGGTTGGGCCCAGGGTCGAGTCCGAAGCCGGCGAGCCCGCATCTCCCAAGGCACCGGCAGTACCAACGATGCACACCGTGGCTACCGGGTCGAAGCCCAGTTGCACGCACAGCGGCACGAAGATCGCGGCCAGGATCGGCACAGTGGAGAACGACGAGCCGATACCCATGGTCACCAGCAGGCCCACCAGCAGCATCAGCAAGGCGCCGATGCCTTTGCTGTGGTCGATCCACTGGGCCGAGGTTTCCACCAGGCTTTTAACCTCACCGGTAGCCTTCATCACATCGGCAAACCCCGAGGCGGCAATCATGATGAAGCCGATCATGGCCATCATCTTCATACCCTCGGTGAACAGGTCATCGGTGTCCTTCCATTTGACGATGCCCGACAGCGAGAAAATCAGGAAGCCGACCATGGCCCCGATGATCATCGAATCCAGCAACAACTGGACGATGAACGCTGCGGTAATTGCCAGCCCGGCCACCAGCAGTGTCAGCGGGTTGTACTGCACGCTCACCTGTTCCACCTGCTCGATGCGGGCCAGGTCGTAGTCACGCTTCTTTCGGTAGCTGATGAAGACCGCCAGCAACAGGCCTGCGAGCATGCCTGCCGCCGGGATGGCCATGGCCTGGGTCACATTGACGCCACTCACATCGACACCGGCACGGGCAACGTTGGCCAGCAGGATTTCGTTGAGGAAGATGTTGCCAAACCCCACCGGCAGGAACATGTACGGGGTAATCAGACCGAAGGTGATGACGCAGGCGATCAGCCGACGGTCGATGCGCAAACGGGTCAGCACATACAAAAGCGGCGGCACCAGCAGCGGGATGAAGGCAATGTGGATGGGCAGGATATTCTGCGACGACACCGCCACCACCAGCATCAGGCCAATCATCAGCCATTTGACCTTGCCGCCATTGGCGTGGCCCTGGCGATCGATCATGGCCAGTGCACGGTCAGCCAAGGCATGGGCCAGGCCGGACTTGGCGATGGCCACGGCAAAAGCGCCCAACAGTGCATAGGACAAGGCCACCGTGGCACCCCCGCCCAGGCCGCCGTTGAAGGCCTTGAGCGTGCCTTCGACGCCCAGGCCGCCCACCAGCCCACCGACCAGGGCGCCAATGATCAGGGCGATGACCACGTGCACGCGGGACAGGCTGAGTATCAGCATGATGCCGACCGCGGCGATCACTGCATTCATGGTTGGCTTACCTCATTACGACAGAAAAAAGCGCGAACTCTGAAGCAGTGGGCGGCAGATGTCAAAAGCGCCATGTTGCGGCGCATTAGCAACTCCTAAAGGATCACGCTCCCACAGGGGGTCGCAAGCGACCTCAACAATTAAATTGAACGTTTGAATAAAGAAAAAACGGCGCCCGCCGACACAGTCGCTAGCCACACTCTTATTACAAGGGATCCGACCCCATGCCTTTGCGACAACTTTCCATCCAGTGGAAAATCACCCTGCTCGCCGGTCTCTGCCTGGCCGGCATCGTCACCTTGCTCGTTGGCCTGTCGCTGTACCGCATGGACCACAGCTCGGACCTGGTCAAGGCCAGCAGCATGCAGATGCTGACCGAGGCGGCGCAATCGCGCATCGAGTCGCAGGGTGAGGTGCAAGCCCTGAATATCCGCCGCCAGTTCATGGACGCCTACCAGTACGGTGCCGGCTTCGCCCGCCAGGTGCTGTTCCTGCGTGAGCAGGCGGAAAAACGCTATCTAGATGCCTTCGACCTGCGCGAGGACATGACCCGCCAAGTGCGCGCCGCGCTGCAGGCCAACCCCGACCTGCTTGGCCTCTCGCTGGTGTTCGAACCCAACGCACTGGACAACAAGGACAGCCTGTTTGCCGGCAAGGCGGAGCTGGGCAGCAACGAAACCGGGCGTTTTGCCCTGTACTGGTCGCAACCGCGCGCCGGCCAGCTGACCGCCATGGCGCTGCCCGAGCATGACATGGCCAACACCGAGATCGGCCCCAGCGGCCAGCCGGCCAACACCTGGTGGGTGTGCCCGCGCACCACCGGCAAGGTGTGCGTCGTGGAGCCTTACTTTTACGACATCAATGGCCAGCAGGTGCTGATGACCAGCATCGTCTTCCCGCTGGCGGTCAACGGCAAGATCATTGCCACCCTGTCCATCGACATCAACCTCAACAGCCTCCAGGCCCTCAGCCAGGACGCCAGCCGCAGCCTGTACGAAGGCCGCACCACGGTCGGCATCCTCAGCCCGGTCGGCCTGCTGGCCGGCTACAGCGCCGATGCCAGCAAGCTGGCCCAGCGCTTCGATCAGGTGGACCCGACCAACGGCGCCGAACTGGTGCGCAAGCTGGCCGATGGCAAGATGACCATCCTGCACGACCAACAGCGCCTGAAAGTGCTGGCCGCGTTCCGACCGATCCCCGACGCCCAACCTTGGGGCGTGCTGCTGGATGTACCGGAAAACGCCCTGACAGGGCCAGCCGAAAAACTGAAGCAGGAACTGGACACGCTGAATACCAGCGGCACCTTGCTTGAGCTG
Organism: Pseudomonas sp. URIL14HWK12:I5; assembly: GCF_900176445.1. Classification (NCBI taxonomy): domain Bacteria; kingdom Pseudomonadati; phylum Pseudomonadota; class Gammaproteobacteria; order Pseudomonadales; family Pseudomonadaceae; genus Pseudomonas; species Pseudomonas sp. URIL14HWK12:I5. Next base: position 681,958 of record NZ_FWXQ01000002.1, on the reverse strand, counting down.
GGCCTGGGTTTGGCTGCAGCCATTGCCGGCCTGCTGATGGTGTGGCTGATGGCCCGTGGCGTTACCCGGCCCATCCTTGGCGTGGCCGCCATGCTCAAGGACATTGCCAGTGGTGAGGGCGACCTGACCCGGCGCCTGGCCTACCAGAAACAGGACGAACTGGGCGAACTGGCCGGCTGGTTCAACCGCTTCCTCGACAAGCTGCAGCCGACCATCGCCGAGGTCAAACGCTCGGTGCAGGCCGCCCGAGGTACCGCCGACCAGTCCTCGGCCATTGCCAGTGAAACCAGCGCCGGCATGGAACAGCAGTACCGCCAGGTCGACCAGGTGGCCACCGCCTCGCACGAAATGAGCGCCACCGCCCAGGACGTGGCCCGCAGCGCGGCCCAGGCCGCGCAGGCTGCCCGTGATGCCGACCAGGCCACCCGTGAAGGCCTGGCGGTGATCGACCACACCACCACCAGCATCGATGCCCTGGCCGCCAACATGAGCGACGCCATGGCCGAGGTCCAGGGCCTGGCGCAAAACAGCGAGAAGATCGGCTCGGTGCTGGAGGTGATCCGCTCGATTGCCGAGCAGACCAACCTGCTGGCCCTCAACGCGGCCATCGAGGCTGCCCGCGCCGGTGAAGCCGGCCGTGGCTTTGCCGTGGTGGCCGATGAAGTGCGCAACCTGGCCCGGCGTACCCAGGAGTCGGTGGAAGAAACCCGCCAGGTGATCGAAGCCTTGCAGGCAGGCACCCGCGAAGTGGTCGACGCCATGGACAACAGCCATCGCCAGGCCCAGGGCGGCGTCGAGCAGGTTGGCCAGGCCGTGACGGCATTGCAGCGTATCGGCCAGGCGGTGACCGTGATTACCGACATGAACCTGCAGATCGCCTCGGCCGCCGAAGAGCAAAGCGCGGTGGCTGAAGAAATCAACAGCAATGTGGCGACGATCCGCGACGTCACGGAGTCGCTGTCGGGCCAGGCCAACGAGTCGGCGCGGGTCAGCCAGTCGCTGAACAGCCTGGCCAACCAGCAGCAGGCGCTGATGGACCAGTTCCGCGTCTGAGGCAGATAGGGCCGCCTCGTGCGGCCCTGAATACCGCTCAAACCTCGTCGTCTACACTTGCCTGCACCCAAGGCGCGGCAAACGACGAGGTCTGGATGAAGAAGCTTTCAACACTGCTGGCCGGCCTGCTGCTGGCCGTAGGCCTGGCAAGTACTGACAGTGCCGCTTCGGCAGAACAACGCCCACCCATCCATTTTGGTGCCATCGGCTGGGAAAGCGGCGCCCTCACTACCGAAATCCTGCGGCTGATCGTGGAACGCGGTTATGGCTACCCTACAGACACCCTGCCCGGCAGCACGGTCAGCATGGAGGTGGCCCTGGCCCGCAACGACCTGCAAGTGATCGCCGAAGAGTGGGCCGGACGCAGCCCGGCGTGGGTCAAAGCCGAGCAGGCAGGCCAGGTATTCGCACTGGGTGATACGGTGAAGAACGCCGAAGAAGGCTGGTGGGTGCCTGCGTATGTGATCGAGGGCGACGCCGCTCGCAAACTGAAGCCCATGGCGCCCGAATTGCGCCATGTCGACGACCTCAAGCGTTACCCGCAGGTATTTCGTGACCCCGAGTCGCCCGACAAAGGTCGCTTCCTGAACAGCCCCACTGGCTGGACATCGGAAACGGTCAACAGCCAGAAGCTCAAGGCATACGGCCTGGACAACCTGTACACCAACTTCCGCAGTGGCTCCGGTGCTGCGATGGATGCCGAAATCGGCTCAGCCATCCGCCGTGGCCAGCCGGTGTTGTTCTACTACTGGAACCCGACCCCATTGATGGGGCGCTACAAGCTCATACGGCTTGAAGAACCACCGTTCGATGCCCAGGCCTGGGCCACCCTCACCGATGCCAGCAACCCCAACCCGCAGGGCAGCCGTTCGCTGCCGGCAAAGTTGTCGATTGGTGTGTCCAAAGCCTTCCGTGAAGGCTACCCGGACCTGGTGACGGTGTTCGAACAGGTCGACTTGCCGATCGACCGGCTCAACAAGGCGCTGGCCGACATGAGCGAAAAACGCACGCCGCCGCGCGATGCCGCCCTCGCCTTCCTGCGTGACAACCGTGACGTCTGGAAGGCCTGGCTACCCAGTGAAGTCGCCGCCAGGGTCGAGGGCAGCCTGTGAGCAACGGCTTCCCGCAAGCCTTGCAGTTTTCCTTTGCCGACAGCGTCAACCGGTTGGTCGATTGGCTGGTGCTGAACTACGGCGATCATTTGCGTAGTGTTTCCGACCAGTTGCTGCAACTGCTGGTAGGCCTGGAAAACCTGCTGCGCCTGTTGCCGTGGTGGCTGTTGTTGCTGCTGGTAGGCGTGCTGGCCTGGCACGCCAGCCGAAGCCTGCTGCGCAGTGCGGTACTGGTGTCGCTGCTGGCCCTGATCGGCATGCTCGGGCTGTGGGACAAACTGCTGCAAACCTTGGCCTTGGTGCTGGTGAGTACCGGCCTGTGCGTGCTGGTGGGCGTGCCGCTGGGCATTCTGCTGGCTGCCCGGCCACTGGCGAAGCGGCTGTTGTTGCCGGTGCTGGATGTGATGCAGACGCTGCCTGCTTTCGTTTACCTGATCCCGGTGCTGATGCTGTTCGGCCTGGGCAAGGTGCCCGCCGTGTTTGCCACACTGATCTACGCCCTGCCGCCGTTGGTGCGATTGACCGAACTGGGCCTGAGCCAGATCGACCCCTCGCTGCTACAGGCCGCGCACGGTCTGGGGGCCAGCCGCTGGCAACGCTTGCGGCGCATTGCCCTTCCGCTGGCGCTGCCGAGCATCATGGCCGGGCTGAACCAGTCGGTAATGATGGCCCTGTCAATGGTGGTGATGGCTTCGATGATCGGCGCCCGCGGGTTGGGTGAGGATGTACTGATGGGGATCCAGACGCTGAATGTGGGGCAAGGTGTGGAGGCCGGACTGGCAATTGTCGCGTTGGCCATGGTGATTGACCGGATCAGCCAGGCGTACGGGCGCAACGGGCACTGAACAGTGTTGCCGGCGATAGGGCCGGGCCTGACAATGCAGCTCTGTCAGCTTGAAACCGGACCTCATCCGCATGTCCCTCAAAGCCCTGCGCACCCTGGTAACCATCGCCCGCCATGGCACCTTTGCCCGCGCCGCCGACCTGCTCAGCCTCACACCTTCGGCAGTGAGCCTGCACATCAAAACCCTTGAAGACGAATTGCAGGTGACCTTGTTCGACCGCAGCCGTCGGCAGGTGGTACTGACCGAGGCCGGCCAGTTGGCCGTGGCGCGTGCCGAAACCATCCTGGGCGCCTATGACGAACTGGCCGACGCCCTGGCCAGTGGCCCTGGCCTGCGTGGCCGCCTGCGCCTGGGGGCCATCCACACGGTGCTGGCGCGGCGCCTGCCCAAGGCGCTGGTCTGGATCAAGACCCACCATCCGCAATTGCATATCAGCGTGGCGTCGGGGATGTCGGCGGAACTGGCGCGGCGCGTGGAGGACGGCGAACTCGATGCAGCGATCACCACCGAGCCGGTCAGCCCCTACCCGCAAAGCCTGGACTTCACACCGTTGTTCGAGGACCGCTTCTGGGCCATCGCCAGCCCGGAACTGGCCGGGCACGGTGTAGCCGAGTTGCTGGCCAGCCAACCGTTCCTGCGCTTCGACAAACGCGCCTGGGCCGGGCGGCAGATCGAGCAGGAACTGCGCCGCCAGCATCTGCAGGTGAGCGAGCAAATGGAGCTGGACAGCCAGGAGGCCCTGGCGCGCATGGCCGTGATGGGCCTGGGCGTGGCGATCATCCCCATGGCGGATGACGACCTGCAACGCCTGCCACCCGCCACCTGCCTGCCGTTTGGCGAACCGCAACTGACCCGGCGGGTGGTGTTGCTGGAGCATGAGAAAAGCCAGCGGCGGCATTTAAGTGCGGTGTTGAAGACGGCCTTGGAAGCGTGAGCGCCAACGGGCGCCGTCGCCTCAACAATGCATTTTTTCTCAACAGTCAGTGCAGAAAACAACGTTTTTACAAACCCTTTCTCACCCGTAGTCTGTGCGCGTACCCGACCACGGAACGTCGAACATGCTCCCGTTGCTGCTGACCACCCTGCTACCGATCATCCTGCTGATTGCCCTGGGCACCTTCCTGCGCCTTCGCGGCTTTTTGGCCGAAAGCTTCTGGCCGGGTGCCGAACGCCTGAGCTACTACGTATTGCTTCCCTCATTGTTCCTGCACGGCCTGGCCACGGCCAACCTCGACGGCGTGCCAGTGCTGGGGATGGTCGGTGTGCTGATGCTGTCGACCCTGGCCGGGGCGCTGCTACTGGTGCTGTACCAAGGCGCTGTGAGCCACGATGGCGCCGATTTCACGTCGGTCTTCCAGGGCGGTATCCGCTTCAACAACTACATTGGCGCCACACTGGCCGCCGGCATCTACGGCAGCGCCGGCATCGCCCTGGCCGCAGTGGCCAATGCCGCCATCGTGCCCTTGGTCAACCTGCTGTGCGTGCTGGTGTTTGCCCGCTTCAGCGCCCGCCACAGTTCACCGGCCACGGTGCTGAGGGCGATTTTCGCCAACCCGTTGATCGTCGGTTGCGCGGGCGGCTTACTGCTGCGGGTGACGGGGCTGGGCCTGCCGCCCGGCATCGAACCCACGGTCAAGGCGCTGGGCCAGGCCGCCCTGCCGATGGGCCTGCTGTGCGTTGGCGCGGCACTGGGTGGCGCCAGCCTGGGCCAGCAGGTGCGACCGTTGATGGCCGCCTCGGCGTTCAAGTTCCTGGTCATGCCGCTGACCACCTGGGGCTTGTGCCGCCTGGTTGGCCTGAGTGGCCAGGCAGCGGTCGTGGCGGTGCTGTTCCAGGCCCTGCCTACCGCCTCTTCGTCCTACGTGATGGCCCGGCAAATGGGTGGCAACGCCCCGCTGATGGCCACCATCATTGCCCTGCAGACAGTGGCCGCCGCAGCCACCCTGCCTTTGGTACTAATGCTTACGCTTGGCTAGACTGGTATCAGCCCCTCTTTCGGAAGCTTGCCCATGCGCCTTGCCTGGATCCTGATCGGCTTGACCTCGGCCCTGCTCGCAGGCCCCTTGCACGCAGCCGACACCGCCATGGCCGCAGTGGCTGAAGACAAGGCCGAAGTGCTTGAAGAAAAGGTGGTGGAAGACGCCCCTCCTCCCAAGAAAGCAGAAAAACTGACCCCAGGTGAAGCCCAGGCGGTCGATCCCGCCGGCCAGGCACCGCTGGACGACAGCATCACCTGCCTGGCCCGCACCATCTACTGGGAAGCCAAGGGCGCCGACGCCGAAGACATGTCGGCTGTGGCCAGTGTGGTGCTCAACCGCCTGGGCCACGATGGCTTCCCCGATACCATCTGCGGCGTGGTCAAACAGGGCGTGGAAACCAAGGCGTGCCAGTTTTCCTGGTGGTGCGACGGGCGCCCGGACCAGGTCGAGGAAGCGCAACGCTACGGTGTGGCCAAGGAAATCGCGCGCAAGGCGCTTAACCAACAGTTGAAAGACCCCACCGGCGGCGCCCTGTACTTCCACGACCGCACCGTGCATCCCGACTGGGCCAAGACCTACCGCAAGACGGCGCAGACCACGCATTTCCTGTTCTATAAGCCGAATCAGGCGTTGGCCCGTTGATGCGGTACCGAGCAATCAGAAACCGATGCTACCTGAAAACTTGACCAGCCGTGGGTCACCCTGGGCTACCTGGGAGGTTGGGAACAGTTGGCGTTTGAGGATTGTTTCTAGCCAATGTTACGAATGATTACCAAGTAATCGCACTTTTGTGCCGACCAGTGGTCTACTCCCTCTTTTGCCGCCCGCAACGATTGCCGGCGTTTCATTGCTTTGCACCCGCCAGGGGCCAAAAGCCCCGGGCTTGTGTAGGATGAGCAGCGCATACCACGACGCTGCCAGTCATAGGGAGATCCACATGCGCGTCCTGTCATCCGTTGCCGCCTTGTCGCTGGGCCTTGTCGTATCGACCGGGGCACTGGCTGTCACCGGCGAAGAGGCGCAACTGATCGATTCGATCAATGTCTACCGCAGCCAGGCCCAGCCCTGCGGTGGCGAGGCGTCGCTGGAGCTGCCGCCGCTCAACAGCGACACCCGCCTGGCGCTGTCGCCAGAAGGCACCCGTGACCTGCAGCAGGCCATGACCCGCGCCGCCTACCCCATGGTCAACGTTCAGGCCATCAGCCTGTCGGGGCCACGCGATGCGCGCGCTGCCATGCACGCCATCGAAGAAAGCTTTTGCCAGGTGGTGCTCGACCCGCAGTTCGTCGATATCGGCGTCAGCCAGGAGGGCCGCGACTGGCGCATCGTACTGGCCCGCCCACTGCTCAGCGGCCGCCTGGGTGACTGGCAGGCCGAAGGGCAGAAGGTGCTGCAGGAAATCAACGCCGCGCGCAAGGTGCCGCGCCAATGCGGTGGCCACCCCTTCGCCGCCGCCCCCGCCCTGAGCTGGAGCACGGCACTGGCCGGCGTCGCCGCCAGCCACACACGGGCCATGGCCAACCAGAACTTCTTCGACCACATCGACAAGGAAGGCCGTACCCCGGGTGACCGGGCGGAACTGGCGGGTTACCTGTATCAGCAGATTGGAGAGAACATTGCGGCCGGGCGTGATACCGCGCACAAGGTAGTCGAAGGCTGGCTGCAGAGCCCTGGGCATTGCGCCACGCTGATGAACCCGGACTTCCGTGAATTGGGTGCGGCTTATGCGGTGGACCCTAAGAGTGATGCAGGGATCTACTGGACGGGTTTGTTCGGGACACCGCAGTAAGCGCTTCCACAAGGATGTGCACCGAGTTTCATCCTGGATGATTGCCTGCTCGCAACGCCAAGGCCGTACACCCAAATCGCCGCCGCACGCATTTACCCAGGTAACTGGCATCGCCCAGCCCTACTTCATCGGCAATCTGCGCCAGGCTGTGGCTGGAATTGAGCAAGCGCCAGCGCGCCTGCTGCAAGCGCATCTCCAGCCACCAGGCCTTGGCGCTCATGCCATGGCTGGCCTGAAACTGGCGGTCGAGCTGACGCCGGCTGATGCCCAGTTCAGCCGCCAGTTGCTCCAATGCCAGCGGCGTAGCCAGGTGATGGCGCATCAACGCTTGTGCCCGCTGCACCTGCCGCCCCTGCCCGGCGGCCAGCTCAAGCGAGCGTAGCGCATGGCGGCTGTCGCGGGTTTCGTCCACCAGCATGTCGGCCAGCCCTTTGAGCGCCCGGGTTCGCCCGCAGGCCTGTGACAACAACGCCACCGCCAGGTCGATAGCCGCCGTACCACCTGCGCAGGTGATACGGCTGCCGTCGATGCAATACAGCTGCTCACGCAACACCTGCAACTGCGGGAATGCTGCACGAAACTCGGCTTCGTGGCGCCAGTGCACCACCACCTTGTGCCCTTGCAACAGCCCGCAGGCAGCCAGCAGGAAGGCGCCGTTGTCGACCCCTACCAGCTTGACCCCGGCTTTGCCGGCCCGCCTGAGCAAGGCCTGGTAGCGCGGCGCCAACGCGGCAGTGGCCATGGCATTGCGCCCGCCGAACACGACCAGATAGTCGAAACGGGTCAGATCGACCTGGCCGGCATCGGCCTCGACCTGCACCACCGCGCCACTGCTCGATGGCACCGGGTCGAGGCTGAGCCCTGCCACGGTCCAGCTGCAGTAGCGCTGCTGACTGTAGTCTTCGTCATCGGCGCTGAAGCGCAACTTGTCGAGAAAGGCGCCGAACGGCAACAGGGCAAAATCCGGTAACGGCAGGATCAGCAAACGGATATCAGGCAGCATGGTGTTGCGTCCAGAAACGACTGTTCAATGTCTAGATACTACCCTTCATGGGCGCAGTTCGCGCCATAAACTGGCCCCCTCCACACCAACAAGGCACTTGCGCAAATGGCACTCGACACCTGGCTCATTTACCTGCTGGCCAGCATTGGCCTGTCACTGACCCCAGGCCCCAACAGCTTGCTGGCCCTGACCCATGGTGCCCTCTACGGCGCCCGGCGAACGTTGTTCACGATCGTTGGCGGGGTGTTCGGCTTCAGCGCCCTCATCGCCCTGGCGATGTTCGGCCTCAGTGCCTTGCTGCAAACCTCGGCCTCGGTGCTGAGTGTGTTGAAATGGGTGGGGGGTGCTTATCTGGTCTGGTTGGGTATCCAGCTGTGGCGCAGCCCGGGGCTGCACCTGGAACTGAACGAGCGCAGCGCTCGGCTTGGCAATGCCGGCCTGTTCCGCCAAGGCCTGTTGTCGGCCATGGCCAACCCCAAGGTGCTGCTGTTCTATGGGGCCTTTCTGCCGCAGTTCATCGACCCGCAACGCGGCTTGATGCTGCAGTTCGTGGTGATGGCAACGACCTTCGCCAGCGTCGAGTTCCTGGTCGAGTACCTGCTGGCGCGGTTGGCATTTCGTATTCGGCCTTGGCTGGCCAAGGGGGGGAAGGGTTTCAACCGTTGCTGCGGCAGCCTGTTTGCCCTGATCGGTGTGGCGCTGCCGCTTGGCCGATGACGCCCCTTGTCAGTTGCCCCGGGCCTTGAACAGGAACACCAGCAATGCGAGGCAGGGCAAGCCTGCGCCCACCAGTGCCACCCCCTGCCAGCCGAGCTGGCTGAACAGCGCACTGGCTACCGCCGAACCCAGTGCCCCGCCCAGGAAGATGCTGGTCATGTACACCGCGTTCAACCGCCCCCGGCTGGCCGGGTCCAGGGCATACACTTCGCGCTGGCCAATGACCATGTTCATCTGCACCGCAAAATCCAGCAGCACACCGGTAAGCCCCAGGCCAATCACGCTGTAACCCGGCGCCGTCAGCCCCAGCAACAAGGCCGCCGGTGCCAGCAGCAGGGCCAGCAGCGAGCCGGCCCGAGCGTGCCCGGCATCGGCCAGGCGGCCAGCCAAGGGCGCGGCAACGGCCCCCACCGCCCCCACCAGGGCAAACACGGCAATCTGGCTCTGCGACAGGCCATGCTCACCCGCCAACGCCATCGGCACGGCTGTCCAGTACAGGCTGAACGCTGCAAACATCAGTGCCTGGTACAACGAGCGTTGGCGCAGCAGCGGATAACGGCGCAGCAGGGTAAGCAGCGACAGCATCAGCCCGGCATAGCTGGCCTTGTGCGCAGGCCGACGCTGCGGCAGGGTCAGCGCCAGCAGCAGGATGATCGCCAGCATCACCCCGGCGGCGCCAATGAACACGGCGCGCCAGCCGAAGTGGTCGGCCACCAGGCTGGACAACGGCCGCGCCAGCAGGATACCCAGCAACAGGCCGCCCATGATGTTGCCCACTACCCGGCCACGCTGCGCCTCTGGCGCCAAGTGCGCTGCCAGTGGAATGAGCATCTGCACCGCCACTGAGCTGAACCCGATCAACAGCGCATAGCCCAGGAACAGCTGGCCCTGGCCGCTGCTGCTGGTGCCCGCCAACAGCAGGCTGACGCAAGCCAGCACAGCGGTGCCGACCATCAACCGGCGGTTTTCCAAGAGGTCGGCCAGCGGCACCAGCAACAGCAGGCCCAGGGCGTAACCCAACTGGGTGAGAGACACGATCAGGCTGGCATGTTCGGTGGACAGCCCAAGGTCCGGTGCGATCAAGCCGACAATGGGCTGGGCGTAATAGATGTTGGCAACGATTGCGCCACAGCAGAACGCCAGCAGCACGACCAGGGCCCGGCTCAGGCCGGTGGCTGCGGGCTGCGCGGCGGCAAGGGAGGGATTCATGCGAGGTTCCTCGGCAAGGAGTGGAGTATGCCGACTACCTTACCCAGACGTCTCAGTGCAGAGAATCCGCTGCTGGCGCAACGCGGCTTTGCACACCGCGCAATGCCGCGCCTACCGATCCATCAACGCTGCGCAAAAGTCGATGAACGCATTCACCCGCCGCGAGCCACGGTGGTTGGGCAGGTACAGGGCGTTGATGCTGTTGTTGGCCATGCCTGGGCTGACCTGCCAGTCGGGCAACACCCGCTGCAAACGCCCGGCCTGCACATCCTCGTGTACCAGCCAATCGGCCAGCAGTGCGATGCCGCTGCCCGCCAGCGCGGTTTCACGCAACATGTCGGCATTGGCGCTGCGCAACGGCCCGGTTACGTTCAGCTCCAGGCTGTCCTGCCCGCGCGCCAGGCGCCAGGGCCGTGCCTTTTGCCCATAACGGAAGCGCAGGCAGGCGTGCTCCAACAGTTGCCGGGGGTGATGCAGTGGGTCACGCCCGGCCAGGTATGCCGGGCTGGCCACCAGCCACCGCTCGAAGCGGCCAAGTTGGCGACACACCAGTTCGTCATTGGGCGAGGGGTCGCCCAGGCGAATCGACAGGTCATAACGGCCGTCCAGCAGGTCATCCAGCCGGTCGCTGAGGTCGATATCCAGCTCCAACGCCGGGTGCCGCGCAAGAAACGGCCCCAGGTGCGGGGCGATGACCCGCCTGCCGAACTCCACCGGCAGGCACAGCCTCAAGACACCGACAGGCTCCTCGCCACGGTCGGCAACACTGGCATCGGCCTCGTCCAGCGCCTCGAAAATGCTGCGGGCCCGCTCATAGTACCGGGCTCCGGCCTCGGTCAGGCTGACCTGGCGCGTCGAGCGATTGAGCAACGAAGCACCCACGGCCGTTTCCAAGGCATCAACCAGGCGGGTTACCGACGACGTCGCCAACCCAAGCCTGCGTGCAGCCGCAGAAAAGCCCTGAGCATCGACGGTAGCTACGAACATTTTCATCGCCAGGAGTTTGTCCATCTGCTGCACGTCTTCCAAAACTCAGAAAGTTCTTACAAACCGCAGGGCGGGTCAAGAAACGCGCTACGCGGCGATAGCGTCCATAGTGGAACAACTCCCATTCAAGCGAGGCTTCCCATGACACCCGGTAACCTGCTGACTGCCCTGCCACCGTGCGACCCTACCAGCGCCGAATGTATCGATGAACTGCTCAGCCGCCCAGGCCTGCGCGTGGAGCGTATCGTCTCCAGCGGCCAGGCCAGCCCGCCCGGGTTCTGGTACGACCAGGCCGAAGGCGAGTGGATCGTGCTGCTCAGTGGTGCTGCCGGCCTGCGTTTCGAACATGAGCAGCACACCCGCCTGCTGAAGCCGGGCGATTGCCTGGACATCCCGCCGCACTACCGCCACCGCGTGGAGTGGACTGCACCCGGAATGGCGACTGTCTGGCTCGCCGTTTTTTACAGCAGCAGCGTGCCTTGGCCGGTGTGACTATGGCCAAACGCCAACTCGACCAACGTATGAATACAAAATTATTAGCCAACCTGAACATATCGTTTAATGCATTTTTAAGCACATGTTCTAGAATTTTAGCCACATCTTCGCAAACTCAGCCCTGCGACAATCAGCCTCACAAAATTATGTACCAACTTGTTAATTAGCAAGCTAAGGGCTTAGACTGCGCACATTCCACCTGCTGAGATCCCTGGCATGAAAGAAACACCGCGCGCCTCTGGCGCCACAAACATCCTCCTGGTTGGCCTGGGCGTGATCATCGCCCTGCTCGGCCTCCTCCTTGCTGCTGGCGGCGTCAAGCTGGCCGGCCTGGGCGGTTCCTGGTACTTCCTGATCGGCGGCCTGGCCATGGCCATCGCCGGGGTGCTGATTGCCCGGCGCAAGCAGGCCGGTGCCTGGCTGTACGCGGCATTCCTGGTGGGTACCGCCGCCTGGGCGCTGATCGACGCCGGCCTGGTGTTCTGGCCGCTGTTCTCACGCCTGTTCATGTTCGGCGCAATCGGCATGGTCGTAGCGTTGGTCTACCCGCTGCTGGCGCGTGCCAACGGCGCCAGCGCCGGCCGTGGTGCCTACGGCGTTGCCGGGGTGATGGCCGTGGTGCTGGTGATCGCCGCCGGCAACATGTTCGTTGCCCACCCAAGCGTTGCCCCCACTGGCAACGGCCCGGGCATGACCCCGGTCGAAGATGGCAAGCAGCAGAAAGACTGGGCCCACTACGGCAACACCGAAGGTGGCAGCCGCTTCGCCGCGCTGGACCAGATCAACCGCGACAACGTCAACAAGCTGAAAGTGGCCTGGACCTACCGCACCGGTGACGTGGCCATCAGTGACGGCAACGGTGCCGAAGACCAGCTGACCCCGCTGCAGATCGGCAACAAGGTGTTCATCTGCACCCCGCACAACAACCTGATCGCCCTGGATGCCGACACCGGCAAAGAGCTGTGGAAGAACGCAATCAACGCCCAGTCCAAGGTCTGGCAGCGTTGCCGTGGCATGGCATACTTCGATGCCACGGTCGCCATCGCCCAGCCGACCCAGCCGAACAGCTCGCCGATCACGGTGGCAAGCGTGCCGGCCGGTGCCAACTGCCAGCGTCGCCTGCTGACCAACACCATCGACGGCCGACTGATTGCTGTGGACGCCGACAACGGCGAGTTCTGCCAAGGCTTCGGCAACAACGGCCAGGTGGACCTGAAAGCGGGCCTGGGCAACGTACCGGACTCTTACTACCAGCTGTCCTCGGCACCGCTGATGGCCGGCACTACCGTGGTGGTCGGCGGCCGTGTAGCCGACAACGTCCAGACGGACATGCCAGGCGGCGTGATCCGTGGTTTCGACGTAATCACCGGTGAAATGCGCTGGGCCTTCGACCCGGGCAACCCGGAAGATCGCCAGGCCCCCCAGGGCGACAGCACCTACGTGCGCAGCACCCCGAACAGCTGGGCACCGATGTCCTACGACCCGGCGATGAACACCGTGTTCCTGCCGATGGGCTCGTCGTCCACCGACATCTATGGCGTTGAACGCAGCAAACTGGACCACACCTACGGCGCTTCGGTGCTGGCCCTGGACGCCACCACCGGCAACCAGAAGTGGGTATTCCAGACCGTTCACAACGACCTGTGGGACTTCGACCTGCCCATGCAGCCGAGCTTGATCGACTTCACCAAGGACGACGGCCAGTCGGTACCTGCGGTGGTGATCGGCACCAAGGCCGGGCAGATCTACGTGCTCGACCGCGCCACCGGCAAGCCGCTGACCCAGGTCGACGAAGTACCGGTCAAGCCAAGCAACATTCCGAACGAGCCGTACTCCCCGACCCAGCCAAAATCGGTGGGTATGCCGCAGATCGGCGCACAAACCCTGACCGAGTCGGACATGTGGGGCGCCACCCCGTATGACCAGCTGCTGTGCCGCATCGACTTCAAGAAAATGCGCTACGACGGCCTGTACACCGCGCCAGGCACCGACCTGTCGCTGAGTTTCCCGGGTTCGCTGGGTGGCATGAACTGGGGCAGCATCTCCACCGACCCGGTGCATGGCTTCATCTTCGTCAACGACATGCGCCTGGGCCTGTGGATCCAGATGATCCCGTCGCAGAACAAGGGTGGCGCGGCGTCCGGTGGCGAAGCACTGAACACTGGCATGGGCGCTGTACCGCTCAAGGGCACCCCGTATGCGGTGAACAAGAACCGCTTCCTGTCGGTCGCCGGCATTCCGTGCCAGGCCCCGCCGTTCGGCACCCTGACCGCTATCGACATGAAGACCCGTCAGGTGGCCTGGCAGGTTCCGGTGGGCACTGTTGAAGACACCGGCCCGCTCGGCATCCGCATGCACCTGCCGATCAAGATCGGCCTGCCAACCCTGGGCGGCACCCTGTCGACCCAAGGCGGCCTGGTGTTCATCGCCGGTACCCAGGACTTCTACCTGCGCGCCTACGACAGCAGCAACGGTAACGAAATCTGGAAGGCCCGCCTGCCAGTGGGCAGCCAGGGCGGCCCGATGACCTACGTCTCGCCGAAGACCGGCAAGCAGTACGTGGTGATCACTGCTGGCGGTGCGCGCCAGTCGACTGACCGTGGCGACTACGTGATTTCTTACGCACTGCCGTAAGACCGCGTCGCCTGCATCGCCGGCAAGCCAGCTCCCACAGGATCGCGCCACCTGCAAATAGGGTGGGGACCTGTGGGAGCTGGCTTGCCGGCGATGAGGCCCTGAATAACAACCGAGATTTAGCAATGCCATCCGCAATCCGCATCACCCCCACCCTGCTGCTGGCCCTGGCCAGCACCACCGCCCTGGCCGACGGCGACCTCATGACCCGCAGCACCCTGACCGGTGACTGGGGTGGCCTGCGCCATCAGCTGGAAGACGACGGCGTCAAGTTCACCGGCGACTACAGCGGCGAAACCGCCTACAACGCTCACGGTGGCCTGCACCGCTCGGCGCGTTACTCGCAGAACCTGAAGCTGGGTGTGCAGTTTGACCTGTCCAAATTGTATGGCCTGGGCAACGGTGGCAAGGTCCAGCTGACCATCAACGACCGTCGCGGCAACAGCGCCTCGGAAGACCTGGTCGGCAACCGCCTGCCAATCCAGGAAAACTTCGGTGGCCTGTATACCCGCCTGACCGAGCTGAGTTACGAGCGCACCCTGTTCACCCCGGCACTCAACGTCAAACTGGGCTACATGGCCATGGGTAACGACCTGGGCGGCCTGGACAGCGGTATCCTGTGCAACTTCATGAACGCCGGCTTCTGCGGCCACCCGCTGAACATGTCGGGTGGCAGTGGCTGGACCAACTACCCCAATGCCCACCTGGGCGTGCGGGTGAAGTATGACCTCTCGCCTGGCTGGCAACTGCGCGTGGCAGCGTTCAACGTCGACCCCGAGAGCAATGGCAACTCCAGCCGTGCCTGGCACCTTGGCCCCAAGCACACCACGGGCACCGTGGTGCCGGTGGAGCTGGTGTACAAGCTGCAGGGTGAACTGCCGGGCGAGTACAAGCTGGGCTACTACTACGACAGCTCCGACGTGAAACGCATCGGCAGCGATGATGAAGTGTCCGGCCGTGGCGGCCATTACCTGCTGGTTGACCAGGCGGTGTGGAACGACCAAGGCTCGCCAGGGCGCAGCCTGCATGCCTTCGGCCAGTACTCGGCGTCGAGCAAGGCTGCCTCGCCGTTCACCAAGTGGTATGGCGCCGGCGTGGTGCTGTACAAGCCGTTCGAAGGCCGCCCGAAAGACACCCTGGCGCTGGGTTATGGCCGTGCCGTGCCCAACCCGCGCAGCCGCGATGTGCTGGAGGATGCCGCCTTCAATGCCGGCCAGCAGTTCCCCGACATCGACAGCGCCGAGCAACTGATCGAACTGAGCTACGGCTACCAGGCCACACCTTGGCTGAACCTGCGCCCGGATGTGCAATACATCATCGAGCCTGGGGCGTTTTCCGGGAAGGACATCGACAACGCGTTGGTGGTTGGCCTGCAGGTCAAGGCCAGTTTCTAACTTGAAAAGGGCCGCATTGCGGCCCATTTTCGGTCAATGCTGCCTGAGGTAATCCACCAACCTCAGCAGCATGGCATCACAGCCCTGCAACTGCTCGACACTGACAAACTCATCCGGTTTGTGCCCCTGGTCCATGCTGCCAGGCCCGCACACCACGGTCGGGATACCTGCCTGGTTGAACAACCCGCCTTCGGTACCAAACGCCACCGTACCGAATTCATCGGTACCACTGAGCAACGCCACCAGCTGCGCCGCCTCACTGTCGGCAGGTGTCGCCAGCCCCGGATAGGCGCTCAGCGGCGCCAGGCGAATATCACTGGCCGCATTGACCTTGCGCATACGTGGCAGCAACTCGGCTTCTGCATAAGACTGCAACTGGTCGGCCACTGCCTGCGCCTCGAACCCCGGCAAGGCCCGCACTTCGAAGTCGAACTCGCACTCCGCCGGCACGATGTTCAGTGCCCTGCCCCCTTTGATCACCCCGGTCTGCACCGTCGAGAAAGGCGGGTCGAAGCGCTCGTCGCGATGCTGCGGCAAGGCCAGGGCGTCACCGATGTCAGCCAGTTTGCCAATCAGCTTCGCCGCATACTCGATGGCATTCACGCCATAGGGCGCATAGGCCGAGTGGCAGGCCGCGCCATGGACTTGGCAGCGCATCGCCAACTTGCCCTTGTGCCCCAGTACCGGCTTGAGCTCGGTGGGTTCGCCAATCAGGCACAGCCGTGGGGTGTGCGGGCGCTGCGCCAACGCGGCCAGCATCGAGCGCACCCCCAGGCAGCCCACTTCCTCGTCATAGGAGAATGCCAGGTGCACCGGCATGCGCAGAGGCTGGGCGAGGAACGCGGGCACGGCGGCCAGCACCGAAGCGATGAAGCCTTTCATGTCGGCCGTGCCACGGCCATACAGGCGCCCGTCACGTTCGCTCAGGGCAAACGGCTCGACGGTCCAGGCCTGCCCATCCACCGGTACCACATCGGTGTGCCCCGACAACACCACGCCGCCAACGTTTTGGGGGCCGATGGTGGCGAACAGGTTGGCCTTGGTGCCCTCCGGGTTGTGAAACAGCTCGCACTCCACCCCCAGCTCGGCCAGGTAATCGCGGATGAAGCCGATCAACTCAAGGTTGGAGTCCCGGCTGACCGTAGCAAAGCCGATCAGCCGGGCCAGTAGCGCGCGGCTGGCAAATTCACTCATCGCCCGGCACCCCATAGCTGGGTGCAGCGGTCGGGTTAAGGGCACGGGTGACGTAATCCTGCATCTGTGGGCGATAGGCCTGCCAAAGGCCGTCGAGCACGCCGATCGGGTCGGTATCAGCCCAGTCCACGCGCAGGTCCACCAATGGCCAGGTCAACTCGCCGGCAATTTTCAACGCCGCCGAGTGCACCGGCCCGGCTTCACCACCCGCAGCCATCGCCGCGTGCATGGCTGCCAGCAAGCGGTCTGCCAGGTGGCCGCCAGCCTGCTCGAACGCCACGACCATTGCTTCGATCACCTGGGTCGAGGACAGCAGGTTACCCGCCGCCGCGCACTGTTCACCGGCCACGGCGTTGTGCGTGCCCAATGCCTCTCGCCCGGTAAACAGCGCCACCTGCCCTTGGCTGTCGATCACGGTGACCTGGCGGTACTCGCTCCAGCCATTGGCGCTGAGCACCCGGTCCAGCGCGGCGGCGGGTGGCAACTGGCCCTGTTCAAGGGCATCGAGAATCTGCGGGCCCAGTGCCGGCAAGGTGATGTTCTGGGTGGAAACGGCGCCAACACCGGCACGCACCCAAGGGCAACGGGCACCCACGGCAATGCTCGACGAACTGATGGCGATGCCGACCTGGCCGGTTTCCTGGCAGCGGCCAATGATGGAGAAGGTCATGGTGATGCTCCTGTTGTCCTGTGCGATGCAGGGCATTCTGGGTGGAACCTTCCGGTAGGCGAAACCAACTTTTTCCGAGGGGTTAGGCAGGAAAAAACTTGGCTGAGGCAGAGATCGAGCGCCGCCCGCGCGGCGCATCGCGAGCTGCGCTCGCTCCTACGTTTGTTTCGGGCCAGTTTCTCCTGTGCGAGGCCACAGAACTCGGGGCCTTCGCCGTTTTATCGGCAAGCACCAGCTAAATACTATTTTCGCCATTTGCATCGCATCCCTAGTCTGGCCCCAGGCAACGGCGGTCCTCCAAACCGACCTGACAAAAACCGCCTGAACAAGGGCTCGGACATGACACTGAACAACCTCGAAATCGACACCCTCGTCGTCGGCGCCGGCCAGGCCGGCGTGGCCATGAGCGAACACCTGAACAAGCTTGGCGTGCCGCACCTGGTGCTGGAGCGTAACCGCATCGCCGAAGCGTGGCGCACTGGCCGCTGGGACTCGCTGGTCGCCAACGGCCCGGTCTGGCACGACCGCTTCCCGGGCCTTGAATTCAACCTCGACGCTGACGCCTTCGCCGGCAAGGACCAGGTGGCTGACTACTTCGAGCAGTACGTACGCAAGTACAACCTGCCTGTGCGCACCGGTATTGAAGTGAAGCGCGTGGTGCGCAACAGCGACCGCCCTGGCTTTACCATCGAAACCAATGAAGGCGTGATTCGCGCCAACCGTGTGGTTGCTGCAACCGGCCCGTTCCAGAAGCCGGTGATCCCCGCCATTGCGCCAAAGGACAGCAACCTGCACCAGATCCATTCCGCCGCCTACTACAACCCTCAGCAACTGCCAGAAGGCGCAGTGCTGGTGGTAGGGGCCGGCTCCTCTGGCGTGCAAATCGCCGAAGAGCTGATGCGTGCGGGCCGTCAGGTGTACCTGTCGGTCGGTGCCCACGACCGCCCACCGCGTGCCTACCGCAACCGCGACTTCTGCTGGTGGCTGGGCGTGCTGGGTGAGTGGGACGCAGAAATCGCCAAGCCCGGCCGCGAGCACGTGACCATTGCCGTCAGCGGCGCCCGTGGCGGCCACACCGTAGACTTCCGCGCCCTCGCCCATCAAGGCATGACCCTGGTCGGCCTGACCCAGTCGTTCGAAAACGGCGTGGCACGCTTCCAGGACAACCTGGTCGAGAACATCAACCGTGGCGACGAAAACTACCTGGCCCTGCTGGATGCCGCCGATGCCTACATCGAACGCAACGGCCTCGACCTGCCGCAAGAGCCCGAAGCCCGCCAGCGCCTGGCCGACCCGGAATGCATGGTCAACCCGCTGCAGCAGCTGGACCTGGCCAAGGCCGGTGTCAGCAGCATCATCTGGGCCACCGGTTACGGTGTGGATTTCAGCTGGCTGCAGGTAGACACCTTCGACGCCAACGGAAAACCCCAGCACCAGCGCGGCGTAGCCCGTGAGCCCGGCGTGTACTTCCTGGGCCTGCCGTGGCTGTCGCGCCGTGGCTCGTCGTTCATCTGGGGCGTGTGGCACGACGCCAAGCACGTCGCCGGCCACATCGCCACGCAACGCACCTACCTGGCCTACCGCGACCGCGAACAGCGCGACGCGGATGAGCAGCAAGACAACACCATCAGCAACGTCAGCAACGTCAGCACCCTCGGAGCCCACTGATGCCTACTCATACCCGCATCCGCATGTTCAACACCAAGGAAACCTACCCCAACCAGACCCTGGACAACGACCTGTGCCAGGCCGTGCGGGCCGGTAACACCATTTATGTGCGCGGCCAGGTCGGTACCGACTTCGAAGGCAAGCTGGTGGGCCTGGGCGACCCTCGGGCGCAGACCGAGCAGGCGATGAAAAACGTCAAGCAACTGCTTGAAGAAGCCGGCTCGGACCTGTCGCATATCGTCAAGACCACCACTTACATCACCGACCCGCGCTTCCGCGAGCCGGTGTACAAGGAAGTGGGCAAGTGGCTCAAGGGGGTGTTCCCGATTTCCACCGGGCTGGTGGTGGCCGGGTTGGCCCAGGCCGAGTGGCTGATGGAAATCGATGTGATCGCCGTGGTGCCGGATCAGGCGTGACCGGCAACCTGCACGGCAGGTAACCCACGCCTGTCATGCAACCAGGCGTGGGTTACCTGTGCCGCCGTTTGCAGCCGCTGTGTTGCGGGCAAGCCGGCGGACGGCACCTCCACGCTGATACACAGGTCGCCGGGCAACGCCGCGAGCAACTGCGCCAGCGGCAGTTGCCCCTCCCCCGGCAACAGGCGGCCCTCACGCGCTTCCTGAATGATCAGATCGTCTGCAGGCGCCAGCAGCGGTGCATCGCACAATTGCAGCGCCCGCAGCAGGTGTGGGTTGACCCGCATGATGTCAGCCACCTGGCCACCCGAGCGGAACAGGTGCAAGGCATCGACCAGCACGCCTCCGTTGTCCTGCCCCGCCCCCATCACCACCGCGCACGCCTGTTGCAAGGTCGCCACCGGCCGCCAGCGCATGAACTCCAGGTCCACCCGCAGGCCGTGGTCACGTGCCAATTGGCACAGCGCTGCAAAGTTGCCGGTCAGGCGTGCAACATCCCGGTCGTCCCCCGACACCGTCAGGCTCGTCGCCCCCAGTTCGGCACCGGCGGCCAACAGCGCCTGGTAATCGGCAACCCGGGTTTGCGCCGTCAGCGAGACGAACTCGATGTCCATCACACGCACGCCTTCCCCTGCCATCACTGCCCGCAGTTCACGCATGGCCTGGCTACCGGCCGCAACCGGATAAGCCTGCGCCCCCGGCATCACCGGGTGCAGGCGCAGGCCCACGGCACTGAAGCCAGCGCGCCGCGCCTCGCGCACCAAACTCACTGGCGCCAGCTCCAGCGCCGTCAGGTGCGCCACGCCCAGGCCATTCAATAGGTCGCCCTCCCACCACTGAGGTCGAACACGAAGCCGGTGGTAAAGCTGCATTCGGGGCCGGCGATCCAGCTGACCATGTTGGCAATCTCCTCCGCCTTGAGGAAGCGCCCCATGGGGATTTTGGCCTTGCTCGCGGCAATGTGCTCCGCTGTCATTTCGGCCATCAGTGGTGTCTCGACCATGGCCGGTGCCACACAGTTGAGCAGTACGCCGTCCTGCGCCAGCTCCTTGGCCGCCGCCTTGGTGAAGGCGATGACCCCGGCCTTGGCTGCCGAATAGGCCGAGATGTACTGCACGCCATCCTTCCCGGCCATGGAGGCAATGTTGACGATGCGTCCGTAGCGGTTTTCACGCATGTGCGCGATAGCGGTGCGGCAGCAATAGAACACGCCGTTCAGGTCGATGGCGATGACTTTGTCCCAGGCCTCTGGCGGGTACTCCCATGACGCCACCACCGGGCCGTTGATGCCGGCATTGTTGACCAGAATCTGCACCTGCCCCAAGCGTGCCAGCGTCTCGGCGAACGCTGCCTCTACCGAGGCCAGCGATGACACATCCACCGCCTGGCGCAGCACCGGCTCAAAGCCCTTTTCAAGGCTGTTCCAGCCATCGACAGCGAGGTCCCAGATCACCACCTGGGCGCCCGCTGCATGCAAGCGCTGGGCGATCGCCAGGCCGATGCCACGCATGCCGCCGGTGACGATTGCGGTCTGGCCTTGCAGGTACTGGCTCATTGTTTTGCTCCATTTTCGACAGTTGGAATATCCGGCAAGCGACGCAGGTCGCTGACCATGAACAGGTAGCACAGCGCCCCCAGCACGGTGATCGACGACACGAACGCCAAAGCCCAGACGAACGAGCCGGTGAGCGAAACGATGATGCCGATGGTCAGGGGCGTAACGATGCCCGCCGCGTTGGCGAACAAGTTGAACAAGCCACCACTGAGGCCCAGCAGGCCTTTCGGGGCGATATCGGAAACGATCATCCAGGCCAGCGCAGACATCCCTTGGGCGAAGTAGGCGATGCACAGAATGGTGATCACCAGTGCATCCGACTCGACGTAGTTGGCCAACACGATCACCGACGCGGTGAGCAGCCCGGCGATCACCGGCAGCTTGCGCGCCACATTCAGCGAATAGCCACGGCGCAGCAAGGCGTCGGACAGAAAGCCGCCGACCAGCGTGCCCAGCGAGGCGGCAATGAACGGCAGCACCGCTACCCAGCCGACCTTGAGCCAGGGCATGTGCCGCTCGGTCACCAGGTAAGTGGGGAACCAGGTGAGAAAAAACACGTTGGTGGAGTTGCAGGCGAACTGCCCCAGGCAGATGCCCAGCATGTTGCGGTGCTTGAGCAGCGCCGGAATCTGCGACCAGCGGAACACTGTGGCTTTCTGCCCGCCATCGACTACCCCGCCACCCGCGGCGATGTAGTCCAGCTCGGCCTGGTTGGCCGTGGTGGACTGGTGCGGCTCATGGTATTTGCGCCACCACACCAGGCCATAGAGGATGCCCATCAGGCCCACGGCCATCAGCAGAAAGCGCCAGCCATAGGCATGCAGCACCCAGAACAGCAACGGCGTCAGGAACGCCAGACCGGTGTACTCGGCAAAGGTGTAGATACCCGTTGCCCTGGCCCGCTCGCTCTGCGGGAACCAAGTGGCCACTACCCGGCTGTTGGTAGGGAAGCACGGTGCTTCGGTTACTCCCACCAGAAAGCGCATGCCCAGCAAAGACAGAAATCCCTGCGCCAGCCCTTGCAGGCCGGTGAACAGCGACCACAGCGTCAGCGCCAGCCAGTAGGTGAGTTTGGTGCCCAACCGGTCGATGAGGATGCCACCCGGGATCTGCGCGGCGGCGTAAGTCCACGAAAAGGCGGAAAAGATCACCCCCATCATCGCTGCGTTCAAGCCCAGGTCGGCACTGATGCTGGGCGCCGCAATGCCCATCACACTACGGTCGAGGTAGTTGATCATGGTGCCGCCGGAGATCAGCGCCAGGATCGTGAAGCGGGTGCGGGTGCGTTGCTGCGCGCGCGCCGGGGTGTCGAACACCCCGAGGCTGGCGTTCTGTTCAGTGTTCATGACGGTTGCTCTCTTGTTATTGGAATGGCAAAACCCGGGTTCTAGGCGAACCCGAACAGACGGCGGGGTGTGTCCCACATCACAGCACGGCGCATGCGGGCATCCGGCATCAGGCATTCGGCCAGTTTCAGCAACGGGCCGTAGTCCACCCGCGAGCGCTGGCGAATGAACGGCCAGTCCGAACCCCATACGCAGGCCTCGGGGCCAAAGGCTTCGAGCAGGGCATGGACGTAGGCACTGCTCTGCTCCAGCAAGGCATCGGCGGCGGCGAATTTCTGCATGCCCGACAGTTTCACGCTGGTCCGGCCACTGTCGGCCAGCCGCAGCAAGGCCTGGAAGCCAGCTTGTTGCACCCCGGCGGCGACATCCGGGCGGCCACAGTGATCGATCAACAGACGCGCTCGGGAGCCTTGCAGCAGGCCATGCAGGTCCAGCAACTGGTCTTCGCACACCTGCACCTGGGCGAACAGGTCAAGCTCGGCAACCTTGCCGAACAGCCCGTTAACATCCTTGAGGCTGGCCACCCCGTACAACGCGGGGTTGAAGGCGATACCGACCACCCCTTGCGCCCGCAGCGCCGCCAACTGGTCGAGCGCGATATTCGCCTCGACCACCGCCACGCCCTTGAACCGCCCCTGCCCGGTGGCCAAGGCGTGCAGCAAGCAGCGGTTGTCGGTGTGGTAGCCGCTGTTGGGGCCGACGAGCAAGGCATGCTGTACGCCGTAGGCGTCCATCACCCGGGTGAACTGCTCCTGGGTCGCCACCTCCTGGCCAGAGGGCGCATAGGGTGCGTCGGGGTGGTAAGGGAAACGGGCGGGATCAAACAAATGGTTATGGCAATCGATCTTCGGTTCGTCAAAGATGTTCACGCAGCACTCCCGGCAAGCACCGCTGCGCTTGCCTGCAGATCTTGTTATTGTGCGCCACAAGGGCGATTTGGCTGTGTTCAAGATACTGCGTGGGCGGGTTTGACGCTCATACCCAGATGGCGAAAACCATAACCGAAGGTAATACACATGCTGCTTGGCAACGAAGGCGCAGACGCAAGCCCCATGGTGTTCAAACTGCGGCACATGGAAGTGTTCCGTGCGGTGATGCTGACCGGCTCGATCAGCGCGGCGGCCAAGCTGCTGTACGTGTCGCAGCCGGCCGTGAGCAAGCTGATCCAGTACATCGAGGGGCGCCTGGCCTATCGCTTGTTCGAGCGCATCAACAACCGCCTGGTGCCCACCGCCGAGGCGCAGGTGCTGTTCCGTGAAGTCGAGCGGGTGTACCAGGCGGCGCTGGAGGTGAATGAATGTGCGCTGTCATTGGGTGCCGGCGGCCACCGCAAGCTGCGTATCTCTTGCAGCGCCTCGCTGTCGACGGTGGTCATCCCGATTGCCCTGGCGCAGCTCAAGCGCGAGGCGCCTTCGCTGGACATCGAGTGGCAAACCTCGCTGATGGGCGAAATGCCCAACCAGATCCTGTCGAAAAAGGTCGACCTGTCGATTGCCGCCCTGCCCGTGGTGCACGATCACCTGCATTCGCAGGCCTTCATGCGCGGGCGCATGGTGGTGGTGATGCCACCCGACCACGCCTTGGCCGGGCATGGCTCGCTGACCTTGCAGCAGCTGGAAGGCCATGCGCTGTTGCTGTTCAGGCCCGACATGCCGTTTGGCAAACTGCTGGCCGGGCACATCGAGCGGCGCGGGCTGCAATTGAAATCACTGTTGTCGTTCACCAACGCCAACGAAGCAGTGGCCCTGGTGAAGCAAGGCATGGGCATCAGTGTGATCGACGAATTCGTGGCGCAGGACAGTGGGTTGGCGGCGGTGCCGCTGGCCGATGAAATTCACTTTGATATCAGCTTTGTCTATTCGCGGTTCGAGCCGCCGTCGCATGCGGCGATGCATTTGATGCGGGTGTTGCAGGGGCAGGCGCAGAAACTGGGCCGGGCGATTGCGCCAGCATGATTCAACAGGCCGGCGCAATCCCGTGTAGGAGCGCACGGGTTAGAAGCCTATGGTTGCCGACAACAAGTAAGTACGCGGCGTGGAAAGGGTCAACCCCGGCTCACTGTCATCCGAAGCCCCCGCCGAGCTCCAGTAACGATCATCCAGCACATTCTCGACACTGGCCCGCAAGGTAACCTCGGTAGCATCTACCTTGAAGGCATAGCGCGCGCCCAGATCGTAACGCTCCCAGCCATCGATCTGCTTGCTGTTGTTCTGGTCCAGGTACTGCGAGCTGGAATGAATGCCTCGCGCTGTCAGAGTCAGCCCGTTCACACCCGGCACGTCCCATTCGGCGCCGAGGTTGACGTTGTACTCGGGCGTGGCCGGCGCGCGATTGCCATCGTAGGCGCCACCCACGGTGTCGGTCAGCTCGCTGTCGATGTACATGACCCCACCCAGCACCCGCACGCCTTGCACGGGTTCGCCGAATACGCTCAACTCGATACCACGGTTGTCACGCTTGCCATTGGGCCCGAACACCCGCGAGGTGGCGTTCGTCTCGTAGGCCGGCTGGCGAATGCGAAATGCGCTGGCCGTGAACGCTACCTGGCCCAGGTCGTACTTGGCCCCTACCTCAACCTGGCGGCTGGTGAACGGCGGGAAAATCTGGTCTTCGTTGATCGACGTCGACGGCGCGATCTTGCCCTGGCTCAGGCCTTCCATGTAGTTGGCGTACAACGACAGCTGGTCAGTGACCTTGAGCAGCACGCCGCCCGAGGGCGAGACCTTTTCTTCGTCGTAGGCGGTCTCGCCTTTGACGCCGTCGCTCCAGTCATCCACCTGCACCCGCTGCCAGCGCGCGCCCAAGGTCAGCAGCAGGCGGTCGTCGAAAAACCCGAGGGTGTCGGCCAGGGCCACACCGGAGAAGCGGTTTTCTGTGTAGACCTCGGGATCGATGCGGGTGGGTGTGCCCGGGGTCGGGGTCGCTACCGGGTTGTAGAGGTTGCTGGGCGCCGAAGCATAGCGGGCGCCGCCGTTGGTGAAGTCCATGTAGAAGTAGGTGGCGGCCAGGTTCAACTCGTGGCTGACCGGCCCGGTGTGAAACCAGTTGCGAAGGCCTGCCATGGCGGTACGCACCGACTCGTCGCGGGTGAAGTCCCGCGGCTGCACGGTGAAGTCGCCGGCATCGTTGGTGATGGACACGTTGTGCCGCAGGAAATCATGGTTGCTTTCACGCGCACCGACCGCGCCATAGGCCAGCAGCGACTCACTGACGTCGTATTCGGCATGCAACGCACCAAAGGTGTCGTTGGTGCGCGCCTTGCTCCAGGCCTGGGCATAGTTGTGGCGAACATCATTGGCATCCGGCACCTTGGCGTTGGCGCCGATCAGCACACGCTCCTGCGGTGCATCGGTGTCACGCTCGGTGTGGCCGAGGTCTGCCGACAGGCGCAGGCGCTCGCCGCGAAAATCCAGGCCCAGTACCGCCATTTCACGCTCGACACGCTGGTGGTCCCATTCGGTATCGCCGGCCTGCTTCACAGCATTCAAACGCACGCCGAACTGCTGGCCTTCGCCAAAACGCCGGCCAACATCCACCGCGCCACCTGCCTGGCCCGCCGACGCATAGCTGCCGGTAAACTCGGTGATCGGCTTGTCTGTGGCCCGCTTGGGCTGCACGTTGATACCGCCGCCCACGCTACCACGCGGCGAAATGCCATTAATCAACTGGCTGGGGCCTTTGATGATATCGACCCGGTCGGCCATTTCCATGTCGATCGAGTAAGTCGGCAAGATACCGTACAGGC
Organism: Pseudomonas sp. URIL14HWK12:I5; assembly: GCF_900176445.1. Lineage (NCBI taxonomy): Bacteria > Pseudomonadati > Pseudomonadota > Gammaproteobacteria > Pseudomonadales > Pseudomonadaceae > Pseudomonas > Pseudomonas sp. URIL14HWK12:I5. The sequence continues at coordinate 656,147 of NZ_FWXQ01000002.1, read as the reverse complement.
CGTTGTAGGCCACATCGCTGTTGAACAGGCTGAAGCCGCGAATGGTGAACTGCTCGAAACGCCCGCCTGCCGGATTGGTGGCCCGGACTGAAGGGTCGGTGGCGATCAGTTCGCCCAAGGTTCGCGCCTGCTGGTTCTTCACCAGTTCGCTGGTGTAGCTGGTGATGCTGAATGGGGTTTCCATGAAATCACGCGACCCCAGCAGGCCTTGCGCGCCCCGCCGGGCCACTTGGCCGCCAGCATAGGGCTGCGTTTCGTTGCTTGCGACCAGCCCGCCGACGATGCTGGTCGGGGCGATTTCCAAAGCGCCACCGGCCTCGGGTGCCGGCATCAGGGTGAAGGCCCCCTCACCCACCGGCAGCAACTGCAAGCCGCTGCCGCGCAGCAGCTGCATGAAACCTTCTTCGACACTGTAGCTACCAGACAGGCCATTACTCTGCCGGCCCTGGACCAGTGCCGGGTCCAGCGAAAGGCTGACGCCGGCCTGGTCGGCAAACCGGGTGAGCACGGCGCCCAGGCTGGCGGCCGGCACCTGATAGGCACGGCGCGCCGGCTCATCAGCCCAGGCGGGTGCGGACAACAACAGGCTCATGGCGAACAACGGGCGCACTGCGCGCACCAGTGGGCGCAGGCGGCAAGACATTACTGCTGACATTGAAAATGGCTCCCCTTTATTTTCTTCTACCGGTAATGACCGGCGAGTGAAAAAAAGGGGACAGCCTCAAGCACGATTTTCTCGTGCAGCAAGGCTGACCCAGTAGCGCGTGCGTGCTTGTACCTGCAACGGCAGGCTGGCGGCGAGCAAGGCAAGAACCCGGTCGGTATCATCAAGGCGGAAAGTGCCAGTTACCCGCAGGCGCTCCAGTTCCGGCGCCCAACGCAGCACGCCGGGGCGGTACCTGCGCAGCTCGTGCAACAAGTCGCCCAAGGGGCGGTCATCCAGCCGCAGTACGCCCTCACGCCAGCCCAGCCGCCATTCATCCAGGCCTGTCACCGGACCGACACCTGCCACCTGCAAGCTGGCCTGCTGCCCGGCGTGCAGTACGTGTGCCGGGCCGCGCAGTGGCTGCAGGCTGGCTACGCCATCGGCCACCAATACCCGGCAGGCCTCATCGACCAGCCGCAGGCAAACTTCACCACCGCCGAGCACCACCTGGCCATAAGGCACCTGCAACGTCAGGTTCAGGTTGGCGGGCACCTTCACTGCCACTTCGCCGCGAAGCAACGTCAGGCGGCGTGCATTCATGTCGATATCCACCGCACTGTCGGTGTTCATCTGCACGAATGTGCCATCGCTCAACAGCACCTGCCGACGTTCGCCTACCGAGGTGTGCATGTCGGCAGTCCAGGCATCCAGAGGCAGCTCACGGCTGACCAGCCAGGCTGTCGGCAACAGCGCGGCAATAGCCAAGGCTTGCTTGAGCAGTGCGCGTCGGCCGGCGTCCGGGCGGTCCAGAGTTGCCATGGCCAAAGCGCCGGGTAAAGCGGTAAAGCGCTGACGCAACAATGATGCCTTTTGCCAGGCGTCTTCATGCAAGCTGCTGCTGGCCCGCCATTGCGCCAGGCGCAGCAAGTCGCCCTCACTGGCGTCGCCAGAATCCAGCAGCGCCAGCCAGCGGGCGGCAGCACGCACAGCTTCGCGGATTTCGGGGGAATGGGGGGTCATTGCAATTCGGCCAGCAGGCAATGTTCGTAAGCCTGCGCCATGTAGCGTTTCACCGAGCGCTCGCAAACGCCCAGGCGCTTGCCGATTTCGGCGTAACCCACACCTTCGAGCTGGCTCCAGAGAAAGGCCTTGCGCACTGGTGCCTTCAGGCCATCGAGCAATTCGTCGAGTGCTTGCAGGGTTTCCAGCAATATCCAGCGTTTTTCTGGCGAGGGCACATGCTGCTCGGGCAAGGTGGCCAAAGCATCGAGATAAGCCTGTTCCAGGCTACGTCGCTGGTGGAAGTTGCTCAGCAGGCGCTTGCCGACTGTCAGCAGGTAGGCCCTTGGCTCACGTATGTCTGCCAATGGTTGGGCACTGGTCAGTACCCGCAGAAAAGTATCCTGGCTGAGATCGGCGGCATCCCAGGCATTGCCCAGGCGCCGGCGTAGCCAGGTTTCGAGCCAGCTGCGGTGCTCCCGGTACAGGGCAGGCAGGCTAGGTTCCGTTGGCGGCGCGGCGTCGATCATGAGGATGGCCCTGCGGCGGCGTAAATAGGATTAATTCTAATTTACGTTGCGGCGCAGGGCCAAGCGGTTTGTTACCGGTCAGGCAATCGCTGCATCCACCAGCACCTGCGCTTCCTGCACCAGGCGCTGCAGGTGCGCCTCGTCGATGAAGCTTTCGGCGTAGATCTTGTAGATGTCCTCGGTGCCCGACGGCCGTGCGGCGAACCATCCGTTGGCGGTCATCACCTTCAGCCCGCCAATCGCCTGGCCATTGCCCGGCGCGTGGCTGAGGATCTGCACGATAGGCTCACCGGCCAGTTCGGTCGACTTGACCTGCTCCGGCGCCAGCTTGCTCAGCAGCGCTTTCTGCCGCGCATCGGCCTTGGCTTCGACCCGGGTAGCGTACGGTTTGCCCAAGGCTTCGGTCAGGTCCGCGTAGGCCTGGCTCGGGTTACGACCGGTGCGGGCGGTCATCTCGGCAGCCAGCAAGGCCGGGATCAGCCCGTCTTTGTCGGTCGCCCACACGGAGCCATCGCGGCGCAGGAACGACGCACCGGCACTCTCTTCGCCGCCAAAGCCCAGCGAGCCGTCGAACAACCCTTGGGCAAAGAACTTGAAGCCCACCGGCACTTCGTACAGCTCACGGCCCAGACGCTGGGTGACGCGGTCGATCAGGCCGCTGGACACCACGGTTTTGCCAACGGCAGCATCGCTACGCCATTGCGGGCGGTGGCGGTACAGGTAGTCGATGGCCACAGCCAGGTAGTTGTTCGGTTGCAGCAGGCCTTCCGGGGTAACGATGCCGTGGCGGTCGTGGTCCGGATCGCAGGCGAAGGCCACATCGAAGCGCTCGCGAAGGCCGATCAGGCCCTGCATGGCGTATGGCGAGGACGGGTCCATGCGGATCTGGCCGTCCCAGTCGACGGTCATGAAGCGGAAGGTGGGGTCTACCTCGGTGTTCACCACTTCCAGGTCCAGCTTGTAGTGTTCGGCAATGGCCGACCAGTAGCGCACCCCTGCCCCGCCCAGCGGGTCGACGCCCAGGCGCAGTTTGGCGCCACGGATGACATCGAAGTCGATGACGTTTTCCAGGTCCGCCACATAGCTGCTCACGTAATCGTGGCGCTGGGTGGTCGGGGCCTGCAGCGCCTGGGCATGGTCCATGCGCTTGACGCCTGCCAGGTTCGCCGCCAGCAGTTCGTTGGCCTTGGCCTCGACCCACTTGGTCACATCGCTGTCGGCCGGGCCGCCATTGGGCGGGTTGTACTTGAAGCCACCGCTTTGCGGCGGGTTGTGCGACGGGGTGATGACGATGCCGTCGGCCAGGCCCTGCTGGCGGCCACGGTTGTGGCAGAGGATGGCGTGGGACACAGCCGGCGTGGGCGTGTATTCGTCGTCCTTCGACAACCTGACTTGCACGCCGTTGGCCGCCAGCACTTCCAGCGCGCTGGCCGTGGCCGGGGCCGACAGGGCGTGAGTGTCGGCGCCGATGAACAGCGGGCCATCGATGCCCTTTTCCTGGCGGTACAGGCAGATGGCCTGGGTGATGGCCAGCACGTGGTATTCGTTGAAACTCAATTCAAGCGAAGTGCCCCGGTGCCCCGAGGTGCCGAAGGCCACCCGCTGGGCCGCCACGGCAGCGTCTGGGCGGCCGGTGTAATAGGCGGTGAGCAGTCGGGGAATATCGACCAGCACGCTGGCCGGAGCCGGCTTGCCTGCCAAAGGACTGAGCGTCATGCAAAAACCTCGAGTTCAACAGATGTTGGTGTTGGAACGTGCAGTGTACTGAGAGTTGCAAGGGTGTGCGATGGGTGCCGGCAAAGAACAAGCTAGAGTAGAGACCACACCCACCGTGAATGAGGCCCCATGGCTTTCCACCGCCTGACCCGTACCCACCCCCGCCTGAGCTTCGCCGCAGCGGCAGGCCTGATTGGCGCCTGGCTGATCCCTGCCGATGACGCCGTGCAACACATCCTCGCTGGCTGGAACCTGGGCGTCTGGCTTTACCTGTTGCTGGTGCTGTACCTGAGCTGGGGCGCCGGCCCGGAAAAGGTCCGCAAGGTTGCCCGCGTCGAAGACGAAAACGCAGGCCTGGTCCTGCTCACCGTGTGCATTGCCGCCATCGCCAGCCTCGCCGCAGTCACCCTGCAACTGGTGTCCAGCCGTGGGCTGCAAGGCGCAGACCTGGCCCTGCACTACCTCTACACCGGCCTGACCGTGGCCGGTTCCTGGCTGCTGATTGGCTGCATCTTCAGCCTGCATTACGCCCGGCTGTTCTATACCGGGCAGAATCACGAGCCACCGCTGCGCTTCGCCGATGGCGAGCGCAACCCGGACTATTGGGACTTTCACTACTTCTCGTTCACCATCAGCGTGGCCGTGCAAACGTCAGATGTGGGGGTTGCCGGCAGGCGGCTGCGGCGGATCGTGCTGGCGCATTCCATCGTAGGTTTCGTGTTCAATACCGCAATTCTGGGGTTCACCATCAACATTGCCGCCGGGTTGCTGGGCTGAGCGCACCACTCGTCTGAAAAACTGTGTGCCAAACAGCTCTGAAACCGGACTTAACAGAGCGGAAAACCGTTCCTATCACGCCTGGAAAACGTTTGCCCTGCCGACTGCAGCGCCAAGGATTTCGTGACGCGTATGTGACCGCTGTCATGCATTGGCACATTTGTCGTATTTGCAACCGAGAATCACGCGTGGCAGCTGCTATGTTTACATTCCCGGCAGCCGCATCGATGTGGCCATCCGCTCACCACGTCCAGGCACGGACAAGGAGGCAGGCATGAACAAGATGACGTTCCCCAACGCCTGCCAGGTGATGCGCTGGCATTTTCACCCGCTGGGCTTCGAGGCCATCATGGATGCGCCACGCAGCATGGTGGCGCGACTCTTCGACCGCGCTACCGGCGAAACGCTACTGGCCATAGCCGGTATCCCCTGCACGGCAGTCATGGCTGCCGCCGACGTTGAACGCATCATCGAGGCCGTCGAAGCGGAGATGGACGCGTTCATCCCCAGCTTCACCTTGCGCGATGCCGTCTAGCCCGCTGCGGTATCTTGCGGCCGCAATGCTTGCAACTTGCTCATGAACTGTTCGGCGGGCACGGGCTGGCCCAGCAGGTAGCCTTGCAGCGAATCACACCCAAGTCGGGTCAGGAAGTCTTGCTGCTTGTCGGTCTCCACCCCTTCGGCAACGATGCGCAGGCCCAGCGCCTGGCCCAGTGCGACGATGGCCGAGACAATCGCTGCATCGTCGCTGTCCTGTTCCAGGTCACGCACGAAGCCACGGTCGATCTTCAGCTCGTTGGCCGGCAGGCGTTTGAGGTACATCAGGCTGGAGTAGCCGGTGCCAAAATCATCGATGGACAGGTCCACACCCATGTCGGACAGGCGTTGCAGCACGGTCAGGCTGGCATCGGCATCGTGCATGGCGGTGGTTTCGGTAATTTCCAGTGTCAGGCAGTTGGCCGGCAGGCCGTTCTGTTGCAGGGCCCGGGCCACGCTCTCGACCAGCCCGGCATGGCAGAACTGGATGGCCGACAGGTTCACGGCCATGCGCCAGCCTTGATGCCCTTGGTCCAGCCACTGGCGCATCTGCCGGCAGGCTTCGTCCAGCACCCATTCACCGATAGGAATGATCAGGCCGGTTTTCTCTGCCAGGCCAATGAAGCGGTCAGGCAGCAGTAGCCCTTGCTGCGGGTGTTCCCAGCGCAGCAAGGCCTCGGCACCGATCGGCTGACAAGCCTGGGCGTCGAACTTGGGCTGGTAGTGCAACCGGAACTGGCGCTGCTCCAGCGCCTGGCGCAGGTCCTGCAGCAGTTGCAGTTGCTGGCGGGCGTTGCTGTTCATCGACACGTCGAAGAAGCTGTAGCCGTTCTTGCCGGCGCTCTTGGCGTGGTACATGGCAGCGTCGGCATTGCGCAACAGCTCGTGCTGGTCCTGGCCGTTGCCCGGATACAGGACAATGCCCAGGCTCGCCGACAGTTGCAGGTCGTGTTCGGCCACGCGGAATGGTCGCGACACCAGGTTGACCTGCTTGACCGCCACGTCCATGGCATCGTTCGGCTCCTGCAATTCCACCAGCAGCACGAACTCGTCACCGCCGATGCGCGCCAACGTGTCCTGGCTGTGCAAGTGGCCGCGCAGCCGCCCCGCCACGGCCTTGAGCAGCAGGTCGCCAATGTGGTGACCGAAGGCATCGTTGACCGGTTTGAAACCGTCCAGATCAATGAACATCAGGGCAAAACAGCCGCCCTGCTCCGCCACCCTGGCAATGGCCTGCTCGATGCGGTCGGCCAGCAACGTGCGGTTGGGCAGATCGGTCAGGGTATCGTGCAGGGCCAGCTGGGTGAGCTCCTGGTTGGCCAGGGTCAGCGAACGGGCCAGTTCGGCGGTGCGCGCCTCCAGGCGCGCGTCCAGCACCGAGGTGAGCAAGGCCACGGCCAACACCGCCAAGGTAGTGATCAACACCAGGTAAACCAGGCTGTCGCCCTGCAACCCACCTGCCAGCGCACCGCAGAAACTGCCTTCGGGGAAGTTCGCCGCCGCCATGCCGGTGTAATGCATGCCGACGATGGCAAACCCCATGACCACTGCCGCCAGCCCGCGGATCTGCCGCACGTAGGGGGTGTGTTTGCGCAGACGGAAGGCGATCCATAACGCCGCCGCAGACGCACCCACGGCAATCAGCAGCGAAGCGCCAAACAGCGTCGGGTCATAGTCGATGCCCGGCAGCATGCGCAGCGCGGCCATGCCGGTGTAGTGCATGCAGGCGATGCCGGCGCCCATGATCAGCGCGCCGAAGCCCAGTTGCAGGCACGGCAGGCTCGGCTGGCTAACCAGCCACAGGGCAAAGCCCGAGGACAGCACGGCGATCAGCAGCGAGAACGCGGTAAGCGCCAGGTCATAACCCAGGTCGATAGGCAGGCTGAACGCGAGCATGCCGATAAAGTGCATCGACCACACGCCGATGCCCATGGCCAACGCGCCGCCCCCCATCCACAAGTAGGCAGCCCGGCCCTTGGCCGTGGCGATGCGGCCGGTCAGGTCAAGGGCGGTATAAGACGCCAGAATCGCCACGCACAGCGAAATCAGCACCAGCGAAGAGGAGTAGCTACCGGTCAGCATTGGAGTTCCAGCGACGGGACAGGGGGCCCGGCAAAAGCTGACGATTGTACTCAAGCTTAGGCGAAACGCACGGGGTTTCTGCGAATGGGAATGGATCCAATGCACTCTCTGCGGGAGAATGTCCAGCCCCTTTGGAACGCAGAGAGCAGGTCAATCCTGCTCGGCAAATGCCTGTTCTGCATCCCAGCCGCCACCCAGCGCAGCCACCAGCTGCACACTGGCCACCAAGCGACCTTGCAACAGGTTCAACACACTGCGCTCGTTGCTCAATGCCGTGGTCTGCACGTTCACCACATCCAGGTAGCCGATCAACCCTGCGCGGTACTGGTTCTCGGTCAGGCGCAGCGACTCGCGGGCGGCATCCAGCGCTTCCTGGCGCACCACCGCTTCATCGCCGTACACCTTCAACTGCACCAGCAGGTTCTCCACTTCCTTGAAGCCGTCGAGCACGGTCTGGCGGTATTGCGCCACGGTCTGGTCATACGCGGCCACCGTGCGGTCCACCTCGGCGCTGCGCTTGCCAGCGTCGAACAGGGTCAGCGCCAGTTGCGGGCCTACCGACCAGTAGCGGTTGGGCAGCTCGATCCAGTTGCTGAAGCTGCTGCTGGAATAGCCGCCGCTCATGCTCAGGCTCAGATCGGGGAAATACGCCGCCCGTGACACGCCGATGTTGGCATTGGCGGCCATCACGTTACGCTCGGCAGCAGCAATATCCGGGCGCCGCTCCAGCAGCTGCGAAGGCAGGGATACCGGGATTTGCGGCAGCGCAGGAATGTCCTTGCTGTCGGCCAGAGCAAAGTCGGCCGGGGTTTTGCCCAACAGCACGGCAATGGCGTTTTCGAACTGCGCACGCTGCCAGATCAGGTCGATCAGGTCAGCCTGGGTGCTCTTGAGCTGGGTGCGCGCCTGGGCCACCGCATCCGGCCCCGCAACGCCGGCGCGATACTGGTTTTCGTTCATCCGCAACGAGCGCTCGTAGGCCGCCACAGTGGCTTCCAGCAGACGCTTTTGCTCGTCTATTACCCGCAGTTGCAGGTAGTTCTGCACCAGCTCGGATTGCTGGCTCAAGCGGATCGACGCGAGGTCGGCGAAGCTGGCTTCGGCACTGGCCTCGTTGGCATTCATGGTTTCGCGCAGCTTGCCCCACAGGTCGATTTCCCAGCTCACACCCAACTGCGCGTTGTAGGTGTTGCGAATACCGCTGCTGTTGTTGGACAGGCTCGAACTGGAACTGCCGGTGCCCTGGGCCGAGCGGTTCTTGCTGGTGCTCAGGTCCAGGCTCGGGAACAACGCCGCGCGGCTGCTGCGCACCAGCGCCTGGGCCTGGCGGTACTGGGCTTCTGATTGCGCTACGGTCTGGTTGCTACGGTTCAGTTCCTCAACCAGCGCATTGAGCCCGGCATCGCCGTAGATTTCCCACCAGGCGCCGCGGGCGATGGCGTCGGATGGGGCGGCCTGGGTCCAGCCTTCGGCGTGCTTGAACTGCGCCGCCGAGCTGTTAAGTTCGGGGCGATGGTAGTCCGGGCTCAAGGTACAGGCACTGAGCAGGGCCACGCACAACCCGGCGCCGAGCAGGCGCGAGCCACGCCCACGGGTCAGCGTTTGCAGGGCACGATGAAGTGGGGTCTGGGCAAAAGTCATAGCGGGTTTTCCAGGGCGGCGTCGGTGCGCACGCCGCGCCAACGGTTGAAACGGTGGCGCAGGCGGTCCAGGTACAGGTAGACCACCGGCGTCGTGTAAAGGGTGAGGATCTGGCTGAACACCAGGCCACCAATGATGGTCAGGCCCAGCGGCTGGCGCATTTCTGCACCTTCTGCATGGCTCAACAGCAGCGGCAAGGCGCCAAGAATGGCCGCCAGGGTGGTCATCAGGATCGGCCGCAGGCGCAGCAGGCACGCCCGGCGAATCGACTCCTCCGGCGACAGCCCTTGGTGACGCTCCAGTTGCAAGGCCAGGTCGATCATCAGGATGGCGTTTTTCTTCACCACGCCAATCAGCAGGAACAGCCCCAGCAGCGAGATCAGGCTGAACTCGCCCCCCGTGACGTACAACGCGAGCAAGGCCCCGACACCGGCTGAAGGCAGTGTCGAAAGAATGGTCAGCGGGTGAATGTAGCTTTCGTACAAGATGCCCAGCACCAGGTACACCAGCACCAGCGCACCGAGGATCATGAACGGTTGGCCCTCCTGCGTCTTGGCAAAGGCGTCGGCAGTGCCACCCAGCTTGGCGATCACTTCCTCAGGCAAGCCCAACTTGGCCACTGCGCGCTCCAGCGCTGCCATGGCCTGGTCGGGGCTGTAGCCTTCCGCGACGTCGAAGGCAATGTCTTCCGAGGCGAACTGGCCTTCGTGGCTGACGCGGTCGTTGGCCAGGCTGTTTTCGTAGTGGGCGATGGTGGACAGCGGCACGCGGGCGCCCTCGGCGGTGATCACCTGCACTTGCTCCAGGGTGCTTGGGTCCCAGGCGTATTTCGGGTTGATCTCCAGCACCACCTGGTACTGGTTGAGGCTGTCGTAGATGGTAGAAATCTGCCGCTGGCTGTAGGCGTTGTTCAACACCGTGGTAACCATGTCCATGTCGATGCCCAGGCGCTTGGCCTGGTCGCGGTCGACCACCAGGGTCACCTGCTGGGTGCCGGCACCGTCACGCGCATCGATAGCAGTGAGTTCCGGCAGTGCACGTACAGCAGCGACCACTTTCGGGAACCACTCACGCAGCGCTGCCAGGTCGCCACTCTGCAGGGTATACAGGTACTGCGACGACGTCTGGTCACGGCCACCGCCGCCCAGTTGCAGGTCCTGGTCGGCCATCAGGAACAGGCGCCCGCCAGGCACTTTGGGCATTTCCTTGCGCAGGCGCTCGATCACCTTCTGCGCATCGATCTTGCGCTCGCTGATCGGTTTCAGCCGCACCAGCACCATGGCGTTGTTGGTACCGCTGTTGCCACCGATGAAACCTGCAACGCTCTGCACTGCCGGGTCGGCGAGCAATGCACGGCGGTAGATTTCCATCTTCGGCTGCATCACGGTGAACGACAGCCCGTCGTCGCCGCGGATAAAGCCCATCAGCTGCCCGGTGTCCTGCTGCGGGATCAACGTCTTGGGCACCACTACGTACAGCGCGATGTTGATGCCGATGGTGGCCAACAGGCTGAGCAGCGTCAGGCGATTGTGGCGCAGGGCCCAGCCCAGGCTGCGGTCGTAGGCGTTGACCATGCGCTGGTGCAGTTTGTCGCTCCAGCGTTGCAGGCGTGTCTGCTCGGCCTGATGCGGTTTGAGCCAGCGGGCGCAGAGCATGGGCGTCAGGGTCAGCGACACCACCAGCGACACGATGATCGCCGCCGCCAAGGTGATGGAGAACTCCTGGAACAGGTTGCGCACGATGCCACCCATGAACAGGATGGAGACGAATACCGCCACCAGCGACACGTTCATCGACAGCAAGGTGAAGCCTACTTCCTTGGCGCCGAGGAAGGCCGCCTTCATCGGCGGCTGGCCGTCCTCGATGTGCCGCGAGATGTTTTCCAGCACCACGATGGCGTCGTCCACCACCAGGCCGGTAGCCAGAATCAGCGCCATCAGCGACAGGTTGTTCAGCGAGAACCCGCACAGGTACATGACCGCGAAGGTGCCCACCAGCGACACCGGCACGGCCAGGCTGGGGATCAGCGAGGCGCGCAGGCTGCCGAGGAACAGGTACACCACCAGGATCACCAGCACCACGGCAATCAGCAGGGTGTGCTCGGCCTCTTTCAGGGTGGCCTTGATCACGGGCGAGCGGTCCATGGCCACGTTCAGCTGCACGCTGGCTGGCAGCAACGACTGCAGGGCCGGCAGCTGTGCCTTGATCTGGTCAACCGTTTCGATGATGTTGGCGCCGGTCTGGCGGTTGACCACCAGCAGCACGGCCGCCTGGTCATTGAAGAAGCCGCTGTTGTACCGGTTCTCGACGCCATCGGTGATGGTCGCCACGTCGGACAGGCGCAGGATGGTACCGTTTTGCTGGCGGATCACCACCGGCTCGTAGTCCTTGGCGCTTTCCAGCTGGTCGTTGGCGCGCACCTGCCAGTTGCGCTCGGCGTCCTCGACAAAGCCCATGGGCCTACGCTGGTTGGCGTTGGACACCGCCGTGCGCACTTCGTCCAGCGACAGGTTGTACTGGTTGAGCAGTTGCGGCTCGACGGCGATGCGCACCGCCGGCAGCGAGCTGCCGCCGATCTGCACCTCCCCTACCCCCGACACCTGGGCCAGGCTCTGCGACAGGATGGTGTCGGCCAGGTCGTACAGCTGGCCTTTCTGCAGCACATCCGAGGTCAGCGACAGCACCATGATCGGCGCCTGGGACGGGTTGATCTTTTTGTAGGTGGGCATGCTGCGCATGCCGCTGGGCAGCAGGTTACGGGTGCCGTTGATCGCCGCCTGCACCTCGCGCGCCGCACCGTCGATGTCGCGGCCCATCTCGAAGCCGATGATCACCCGTGTGGAGCCTTGGTTGGAGCTGCTGGTCAGGGTGGTCACGCCAGCAATGCTGCCCAGCTTGCGCTCCAGCGGCGTGGCCACAGTGGAGGCCATCACTTCCGGGCTGGCGCCGGACAGGTTGGCCGACACCACGATCACCGGGAAGTCCATCTGCGGCAGCGGCGCCACCGGCAGCAAGCCGAAGCTGACCCCACCCAGCAGCATGATCGCCAGGCTCAACAGCATGGTCGCCACCGGGCGACGGATGAAAGGACCGGACAGGTTCATGCCTCGGCCTGCTTCACATCAGTGGCCGGGCGCCAGCGGCGAGCCAGGCGGTCGAAGTAGAGGTAGATGACCGGGGTGGTGAACAGCGTCAGCACCTGGCTGACCAGCAAACCGCCCACCATCACCAGGCCCAGTGGCTGACGCAGCTCGGCGCCGGAACCGGTGGCGAGCATCAGCGGCACGGCACCGAACAGCGCGGCCAGGGTGGTCATCAGGATCGGCCGGAAGCGCAGCAGCGCGGCCTGGTAGATGGCATCGCGCGGGCTCATGCCTTGGTTACGCTCGGCCTCCAGGGCGAAGTCGATCATCATGATGGCATTCTTCTTGACGATACCGATCAGCAGGATGATACCGATGATGGCGATCATGCCCAGGTCGTTGCCGCTAATGAGCAGCGCCAGCAAAGCGCCCACTGCTGCCGACGGCAAGGTCGAGAGGATGGTCACCGGGTGAATGTAGCTTTCGTACAGCACCCCCAGCACGATGTACATGGTCACCACCGCCGCCAGGATCAGCAGCAAGGTGCTCGACAGCGATGCCTGGAAGGCCTGCGCCGCACCCTGGAAGCGGGTTTGCACGCCCAGCGGCATGCCGATGTCCTTCTGTACCTGCTCGATCACCTGAACGGCTTCGCCCAGCGATGCACCGTGGGCCAGGTTGAACGACAGGGTGACTGCCGGGAACTGGCCGATGTGGGAAATGGCCAACTGGGCCTGGCGCTGCTCAATACGCGCCAGCGCCGACAGGCGCACCTGGCCGCCATCGGTGGCCTTGACGTGAATCGACTCCAGCGCTCGCGGGCCGATAAGTGCCGCGTCCTGCGACTGCAGTACCACACGGTACTGGCTGGCCTGGGTGTAGATGGTGGAGATCTGCCGTTGGCCAAAGGCGTCATACAGGGCGTTGGTGATCTGCGACACCGTGATGCCCAGGCGGCTGGCCATGTCACGGTCAATCACCAGGTAGACCTGCAAGCCTTTGTCCTGCAGGTCGCTGGCCACGTCGGCCAGTTCCGGGCGCTGCTGCAGCGCCTGTACCAGCTTGCTGCTCCATTGGGCCAACAGGTCGGCGTCGGGCGACGACAGGCTGAACTGGTACTGGGTGCGGCTGACACGGTCTTCGATACTCAGGTCTTGCACCGGCTGCATGAACAGGCGGATACCCACCAGCCGGTCGAGTTGCGGCTGCAGGCGGCTGATGACCTCGCTGGCGGTGACATCCCGTTCGCCATGGGGCTTGAGGTTGATCAGCAGGCGGCCACTGTTGAGCGTGGCGTTGTCGCCGTCTACACCGATATAGGACGACAGACTTTGAACCGCCGGGTCCTGCAGGATGACCTTGCTCAGGGCCTGCTGGCGCTCGCTCATGGCGGCAAACGAGGTGGACTGCGGCGCTTCGGAAATGCCCTGGATTACCCCGGTGTCCTGCACCGGGAAGAAGCCCTTGGGCACCACCATGTACAAGAACACCGTCAGCGCCAGGCTGGCCACGGCGACCAGCAGGGTCAGCGGCTGGTGCTTCAGCACCCATTGCAGGGCACTGCCGTAGTGCTTGATCAGCCAGTCGATCCAGGCACCACTGGCACGGTAGAAGCGCCCCTGCTCTTCTTCCTTGGGCTCGCGTTTGAGCAGCCGGGCGCACATCATCGGCGTCAGGGTCAGCGACACCACCAGGGAAATCAGGATGGCCACCGCCAGGGTAATGGCGAACTCGCGGAACAGCCGGCCAACCACGTCAGCCATGAACAGCAGCGGGATCAGTACCGCGATCAGCGAGAAGGTCAGGGAAATCAAGGTGAAGCCGATTTGCCGGGCGCCCTTGAGCGCCGCCTGCATGGGCGTCTCACCCTCTTCGATATGCCGCGAGATGTTTTCCAGCATCACGATGGCATCATCGACCACGAAGCCGGTGGCGATGGTCAGGGCCATCAGCGTCAGGTTGTTGACCGAAAAACCGGCCAGGTACATGACGCCGAAGGTGCCGATCAGCGACAAAGGCACGGCAATCGAAGGGATAATGGTGGCACTGAAGCGGCGCAGAAAGAGGAAGGTGACCATCACCACCAGGGCGATGGCGATCAGCAGTTCGTGCTGTACGTCCTTCACGGCTGCGCGAATGGTCTGGGTACGGTCGGTCAACACCGACACATCCAGCCCAGCCGGCAGGTTGTCGGTGATCGAAGGCAACAAGTCCTTGATGCGGTCGACCACTTCGATCACGTTGGCGCCCGGCTGACGCTGGATATTCAACAGCACTGCATGATTTTCGTTGGCCCAGGCGGCCAGGCGCTCGTTCTCCGCGCCGTCGACAATTTCGGCCACGTCTTTCAAGCGCAGCGGCGCACCGTTGTTGTAGGCCAGGATCAGGTTGGCGTATTCCTCGGGGGAACGCAGCTGGTCGTTGGCATCGAGCATCGACACCCGGGTCGGGCCGTCGAAGTTGCCCTTGGGCTGGTTGACGTTGGACGCGCCAATCAGCGTGCGCACGTCATCCAGGCTCAGGCCGTTGGCGGCCAAGGCATCGACGTTGACCTTGATGCGCACTGCCTGGCGCTGGCCGCCGGCAATGCTGACCATGCCCACGCCACTGATCTGCGCGAGCTTTTGCGCCACGCGGGTGTCGACCAGGTCGTTGAGCTTGGGCAGCGGCATGGTCTTGCTGGAGATGGCCAAGGTCAGCACCGGGGTGTCGGCCGGGTTGACCTTGTTGTACACCGGTGGCGCTGGCAGGTCGCTGGGCAGCAGGTTGCTGGCGGCGTTGATCGCGGCCTGCACCTGTTGCTCGGCAACGTCCATGTTCATGTCGAGGTTGAAGCGCAAGGTCAGCACCGACGCGCCGCCGGAGCTGGTCGAGGCCATTTGCTCAAGGCCAGGCATCTGGCCGAACTGGCGCTCTAGCGGTGCGGTGACTGCACTGGTCATGACCTGCGGGCTGGCGCCGGGGTACAGGGTCATGACGCGGATGGTCGGGTAATCCACCTGCGGCAAGGCAGAAACCGGCAGCAGCTTGTAGGCGATCAGGCCGGCCAGGACGATGGCCAGCATGCTCAGCGTGGTGGCGACCGGCCGCAGAATGAACAGACGCGAGAGGTTCATGCGCCCGCCTTGCCTGCTGCTTTGCCAGGTTGTGCTTCACCGGTTTGCGCCGAACCTTTGGCCTCTTGCCCTTGCAGGTGCTGGCCCGGGGTGGTCGGCACTTGCGAGCTGTCTTCGACCACTTCAACCTTGGTGCCTTCGCGCAGGCGGTCGGTACCTTCCAGCACCAGCCGGTCACCGGCCTTCAGGCCGTCGAGAATGACGCTGTTCTCGCCATCACTGGCGCCCACCTTGACCTTGCGCACGTTAACGGTGTTCTCGGCATTGACCACGTAGGCGAAGCTACCGTCATTGCCGAACTGGATGGCCGCCGCCGGGGCCATGACCACCTGCTTGAGGGTATCGGCCAGCAAACGCACGTTGACGAACTGGTTGGGGAACAGGGCCAGGTCCTTATTCTCGAAGCGGCCTTTGAATTTGAGGGTGCCAGTGGTGGTGTCGATCTGGTTGTCGATGCTGCCCAGCACGCCGGTAGATTGCAATTTGCTGTCACTGCGGTCCCAGGCCTCGACCGGCAGGCTGGCGCCACTGCGATAACGCTCCAGCACGGTGCTCAGCTGGGTTTCCGGCAGGGTGAAGGCGACGTTGATCGGCTCGGTCTGGGTGATGACCACCAGTGCGGTGGTGTCGTTGGCCGCCACCAGGTTGCCCAGGTCAAGCTGACGCAGGCCGACACGGCCGCTGATCGGCGCACGGATCTGGGTGAAGTCGAGGTTCAGGCGGGCATCGTTGACCTGGGCCTGGTTGGTCTTGACCAGCCCCTGGAATTGCGCCACCTGTGCTTCGGCGGTGTCGAGGGTTTGCTTGGCGATGCTGTCTTCGGCGTACAGGCCTTTGTAACGGGCCAGGTCGACCTGGGCGTTCTTCAACTGCGCCTGGTTCTGCGCCAAGGTGCCTTCGGCTTGCTGCAAGGCGATGCGGTACGAGCGCGGGTCGATTTCGGCGAGCAAGTCGCCGGCCTTGACCTGCTGGCCTTCCTTGAAGTGGATTTTCACCAGTTCGCCAGCCACGCGGCTGCGTACGTTGACGGTGTTGGTCGCGGTGACCGTGCCAAGGGCCTTGTAGTACAGCGGGAAATCACCCACTCGCACCGGCTCGACGCGCACGGGTACCGCTTCGCTGGAGCCGCCAAAGCCCGGGCGACCGCCCATCATGCCCATGCCCTTGCCGCCGCGCCCGCCGCCGCCACTGGCTTCTTTATGCGCAGGCGTTGCTGCAGGCCACAGCCACCAGGCCAGTGCAGCCACCAGCAGCAGGATCAGCAGGCCAACGAGCCAGCGACGGGGGGAACGGGAATTGGACGCTTGCATGGGTTGAACGAACCTTGTTCGGAATGGCGACTTGGGGAGGGTGGACGATAAGCAATGGCATCGTTTAAGCAAAGGGCCTTTACCAGAGGTTTACCTTAGGCTGACGTTGCCAAGACGCGGAATTTTAAATGAAAACGGCCCGGAGAGCGTTCCGGGCCGTTACAGGGTGTTGCCTGGAGCGGTGGCGGGCTCAAGGGGTCCGCTGCCTGTGCTGGCCCTATGGCCGGCACAGGACTCCACCGCCCTGCCCCACGCAATCCTTACTTCAGTACAGCAAGGGCTGCATCGTAGTTCGGTTCGTCAGCGATTTCGCCAACCAGCTCGCTGTGCAGCACCTTGTCGTTCTCGTCCAGCACTACCACAGCGCGGGCAGCCAGGCCGGCCAGCGGGCCGTCGGCGATGGCGACGCCGTAGTTTTCGAGGAACTCGCGGCCACGCAGGGTCGACAGGTTCTTCACGTTTTCCAGGCCTTCAGCACCGCAGAAGCGTGCCTGGGCGAACGGCAGGTCGGCGGAGATGCACAGCACGACAGTGTTGGCGACATCGTTGGCCTGGGCGTTGAACTTGCGCACGGAGGTAGCGCAGGTTGGGGTGTCGACGCTCGGGAAAATGTTCAGCACTTTGCGCTTGCCGGCGAAGTCTTTCAGCGACTTGTCAGCCAGGCCTTCACCGACCAGGGAGAAAGCCGGAGCCTGGGCGCCGACCTGTGGCAGGTTGCCGTTAACCTGAACCGGGCCGCCTTTGAGAGTCACTTGAGCCATGACGAAATCCTTATGCTGGGTTTGAAAAGGACACTGAGTTAAGCATGAAGCCGGCCGGGTGCCTATGGGTCAGGTGAAATTGTTCTATTTCCCGACACTTTTTGTGGACAAAAAAATGCCCAGGTTGCGACAAGCAACCCGGGCATTCCTCATTGCAGGGGGCGAATCAGCCCAGCAGGCCGTAAACCACCGAAGTCAACGCAACCAGGCCGACCACCACGACGAACACGTTGGAGGCCGCACCGCTGTACTTGCGCATCGACGGTACGCGGCGAATGGCATACATCGGCATCAGGAACAGCAGCACCGCCAGGATCGGGCCGCCGAGCGACTCGATCATGCCGAGGATGCTCGGGTTGAGGGTGGCAACGATCCAGCACACCACCAGCATCAGTGCAGCAACCACGCGGTCCAGGGTTTTGGCACCCGGGCGCGCGCCAGCCTTGGTGATGATGCCCTTCAGGCCTTCGCTGGCACCGATGTAGTGGCCCAGGAACGACTTGGCGATAGCCACGAAGGCGATCAGCGGTGCAGCGAACGCGATAGTCGGGTTGCTGAAGTGGTTGGCCAGGTACGACAGGATCGACAGGTTCTGTGCCTTGGCTTCGGCCAGCTGGGCGCTGCTGAGGGTGAGCACGCAACTGAACACGAAGAACAGCACCATCACCACCATCAGCAAGTGAGCACGGCGCAGGATCTGGCCACTGCGCTCATCGGCGTGCTCGCCGTAACGGCGCTTCTGGTCCACCGCGAAGGCCGAGATGATCGGCGAATGGTTGAACGAGAACACCATCACCGGAATGGCCAGCCACAGGGTGTGCAGGAACGCCGAAGCCGGCGGCACCTGGGTGGCGCTGTCGAGGATGCCACCGGTCCAGTGCGGCACCAGGTACAGGCCAAGCAGCGCCAGGGCGACGATGAACGGGTACACCAGCAGGCTCATGACCTTGACCGTGGCCTGCTCGCCGCAACGCACGATGGCCAGCAGGCCGAGGATCAGCACGAACGACAGGATGGCCCGCGGTGGCGGCGCCATGTGCAGCTGGTGCTCCATGAAGCTGGACACGGTGTTGGTCAGCGCCACGCTATAGATAAGCAGGATGGGGAAGATTGCGAAGAAATACAGCACGGTGATCGAGGCACCGGCGGTGCTGCCGAAGTGCTCCTTGACCACCTCGGTGATGTCGCCACCGTTGCGCCCCGACAGGACGAACCGGGTCAGACCACGGTGGGCAAAGTACGTCATCGGGAAGGCCAGGATGGCCAGGATCAGCAGCGGCCAGAAACCGCCAAGGCCAGCGTTGATCGGCAGGAACAGGGTTCCGGCGCCGATGGCTGTGCCGAACAGGCCCAGCATCCAGGTAGTGTCGTGACGCGCCCAGCTGCCAAGGGTGGCGGGGGTCGATTCTGCAAAGCGTTGTTCAACGCTTGGGGCCTGCTCATTCATTCCGGGTGAAGCTCCACTCGCAAGACTGCAACAGGCTGAGAATGGCGAAATAGTGCCTTCGCCCAACTCAACCGGAAAAGAGGGGCGCGATTGTGCACGGAAAGGTTGCACTTGCGAAGCCCCTTTCCGAGGGGCGGTTGCACTTGTCTTTACAAGCGGGTTGTGCCGACAGGAAATGCAAGGGGCCGCGCAGGCCCCTTGGCGGTGTTACTTCTGGACGGCAGCGAACGCTTCGGCAACCCGTTGCAGGTTGGCCGGGCGCAGGCCGGACATGCACACGCGGCCACTGTCGATCAGGTACACCCCGAATTCGTCCCGCAGGCGGCGCACCTGCTCGACGCTGAAGCCGGTGTAGCTGAACATGCCACGCTGGCGCAGGAAGAACTGGAAGTCCTGGCCTGGCAACAGCACCGCCAGGGCATCGACCAGCGCCTGGCGCATGTCGAGGATACGCTTGCGCATTACTTCCACTTCTTCGGCCCATTGGGCATTGAGGCCGGCATCGCTCAGCACGCCAGCGACCAGTTGGGCGCCGAAGTTGGGCGGGCTGGAGTAGTTGCGGCGTACGGTGGCCTTGAGCTGGCCAAGCACGCTCTGGGCGGTGGCGTCATCGTCGCAGACCACCGACAGGCCGCCTACCCGCTCGCCATACAGCGAGAAGATTTTCGAGAACGAGTTGCTGACCAGGCACGGCACACCGGCACGGGCCATTTCGCGGATGGCGTAGGCGTCTTCCACCAGGCCTTCGGCGAAGCCTTGGTAGGCGATGTCGAGGAACGGGATCAGCTGGCGTGCCTTGACCACTTCGACCACTTGTTGCCACTGGTGTTGTTCCAGGTCGGCGCCGGTCGGGTTGTGGCAGCAGGGGTGCAGCAGTACCACGCTGTTGGCCGGCAGGGTCTGCAGGGTGTCCAGCATGCCGTCGAAGTCCACGCCACGGGTGGCCTGGTCGAAGTACGGGTAGGTGTGCACCTTGAAGCCGGCGCCTTCGAAGATGGCGCGGTGGTTGTCCCAGGTTGGGTTGCTGACCCAGACTTCGGACTGCGGGAAATAGCGCTTGAGGAAGTCGGCACCGACTTTCAGGGCGCCGGAGCCACCCACGGTCTGCACGGTGGCCACGCGGCCGCCGGTCACAGCCGGGTGATCGGCACCGAACAGCAGTGCCTGGATCGCCTGGCGGTAGCTGGCCAGGCCTTCCATCGGCAGGTACAGGGAAGCTTCGTGGTCCTGGCCGGCGATGCGTTTTTCCACCGCATCCACAGCCGCCAGTTGCGGCACCACGCCAGCCTCATCGTAGTACAGGCCGATACTCAGGTTGACCTTGTCGGCGCGCGGATCGGCCTTGAAGGTTTCCATCAACGAGAGGATCGGGTCGCCGGCATAGGCATCGACATGTTTGAACACAGCGTGCAGCTCCTTGGATCAGGACAGTACGAAAAGTCAGCGTTGAGCATACCCGGAGTGCGGGTTCAGGAACATCCACTATTGTGCAAGGTTGTCTATGCAACATTGCATGGCTGGGAATTTGTGCTGGATTCTTAGCGGCACGCCCGCTCCCACAGGTTCAGCGCGTACCTGTGGGAGCGCGCGTGCCCGCGAAAGGGCCGGGTCAGCCAAGCAAGTCTTTCAGGCCCTGCAACTCCTGCTCGGTCACCGCCACCCCCTCCTCCTCAGCCACCTCACGCTCGCGGTATCGCCGCTCACCCGGCATGCGCGTCAACCCCACCGCCTGCATCTGTTCCACCAACTCGCGGCTGCGCTGGGCAAAGCGCTCGCCCTCGGCCTTGTGCGGGTCGATGACGATGATCAGTTGCCCGGTCCATGGCGTTTTCGCCCCTGGGTGCCCCGACCAGTCGAACTCCCAGGAGAAATGCCCACCGGTCAGCGCCGCCGCCAGCAACTCGACCATCATCGACAGCGCCGAGCCCTTGTGCCCGCCAAACGGTAGCAAGGCGCCACCCTCCAGAATCGCCAGCGGGTCGGTGGTCGGCTCGCCATTGGCATCCACACCCATGCCTTCTGGTAGTTGCTGGCCGGCACGCGCAGCAATCTGCACGTCACCGTGGGCCATGGCGCTGGTGGCCATGTCGAAGACGATCGGGTCGTGTTCGGCGCATGGCGCAGCAAACGCGATGGGGTTGGTGCCGAACAGTGGCTTGCGGGCGCCATGCGGCACCACACAGGTCATGCTGTTGACCACGCTCAGGGCCACCAGGCCCTCTTCGGCAAACGGCTCTACATCCGGCCACAGTGCCGCGAAGTGGTGCGAGTTGTGGATTGCCAATACGGCAATGCCGGCATTGCGCGCCTTGGCAACCAACAACTCGCGGGCCGCAGCCAGCGCCGGCTGGGCGAAGCCGCCGGCTGCATCGACACTGACATAGCCGGCAGCTACATCACTGACCTTAGGTATGGCCTGGCCGTCAACCCAGCCACTGGCCAGGGTCGAAACATACCCGGGCATGCGGAATACCCCATGGCTGTGCGCGCCATCACGCTGGGCACTGGCACAGTTGTAAGCCAGCACCCCAGCCACACGCTCGCTGCAGCCATGGCGCCGGAAGATGGCCTGCAACAGGCCCTGCAGTTCGGTAAAAGGCACACGCACGACAGTGCCGGTAGAAGGTGCGGACATCTGAAGCTCCTTGTTGGTATTGGAATGGCTACAGCGTTGCAACGACAAAAACTTTCCTGCATGTGACAGCAATCTGTCAAATGTTGACTTGATGACAGAAAACATTCATTTTCTTCCCCAAGCCTTACCCCTGGAGCCACAGCATGAGCCAACCGATCAAGCAACGCCTGGAAAACAGCCTCGAAGGAGCCGCTGCCTCGGGCCGCAAGATCGCCACCTACATGCTTGCCAACCTGCACGAACTGCCGTTCCAGACTTCAGCCAGCATCGCGGCCAAGCTGGGCGTCAGTGAATCCAGCGTCGGGCGCTTCTGCCGTTCATTGGGTTATGCCCACCTCAAGGCATTAAAACAAGACCTGCAGAACGACTTGGGCGATGGCCCGTGGCTGGTCGGCGACCGCCTGCAAGATTACCGCCAGAACCAGGACGCCAGCGACAACGCCGGCAGCCTGGAACTGGAAATCGCCGCCCTGGTGCGCGTGCACGAGTACCGCCAGAGCCCGGCCTGGCACAGCGTGGCGCAGCGCCTGGCCAGCAAGCCACGGGTGTTCATCGCCGGCTTCCAGACCGAGCGCGGCGTGGCCATGTGCATGAGCCACTTGCTGCAATACCTGCGCGATGGCGTACAACTGGTCGATATCAGCGCCGGGCACTTCGGCGAAGTGCTGCTTGGCCGCGCCGAAGACAGCGCCCTGGTGGTGTTCGAAGCGCGCCGTTATTCCCGCCATGCCTTGATGCTGTGCCAGAAGGCGCGCGAGGCGGGCATCGCGGTCACCCTGGTGACCGACACCTTCTGTGACTGGGCCGATGCCAACGCCGACGAGGTGTTCCGCATCCCCACCGAGTTCAACCTGTTCTGGGAATCCACCTCGACGATGCTGTCGTGGGTTCACCTGATGGTCAACGAGGTCTGCAAGAAACTCGGGCCTGATGTTGAAAAACGCTTGGAAGCGACTGCCGCTCTACATAACGAGTTCGTCGGCTACACCTCGTGGTCGGCGGGCAAACAACAATAGCAAGAGTGCAATGAGGTGCGAGATGAACAAGACCATGGCCTTGGTGGGTGCGTGTGCCCTGCTGCTGACGGGTGCCGCCAGTGCCGAAACCCTGCGTTTTGCCACCGAGGGCGCCTACCCGCCCTTCAACTATGTCGATGCCGATAACAAACTGCACGGCTTCGACATCGACATCACCCACGCCCTGTGCGAACAGATGAAAGTCGAGTGCACGCTGGTGGCCCAGGACTGGGAGGGCATCATCCCGGCCCTGATGGCACGCAAGTACGACGCTATTGTCGCCTCGATGATCGACACCGAAGAACGTCGCAAGAAAATCGCCTTCACCGACCATTACTACCGCACCCCGCTGACCGTTGCCGTCGCCAAGGACAGCAAGATCGACAGCGCCCAGACCGACTTTGTCGGCTACACCGTTGGCGCCCAGTCGTCGTCCACCCAGGCCATCTACGCCGAAGACGTGTATGGCAAAGCCGGCGCCGACGTGAAGCTGTACCCGACCATGGACGAAGCCAACGCCGACCTGGCCGCCGGGCGCCTGGACGGGGTGATTGCCGACAAATTCCCGCTGCACGAGTGGATGACCAAGAACGGTGGGGATTGCTGCAAGATCCTCGGCGACGTGGCAAACACCAAAGCCGATGCTGCCATTGCCGTGCGCAAGGAAGACGAGGCCCTGCGCCAGCGCCTGAACGTTGCACTGCAACAGATCGTGGCCAACGGCACCTACCAGAAGATCGCCAGCAAGTACTTCGCCTTCGATATCTACAACTGATCTTCAGGAAGTCTTGCGAAATCTCTATGGGAACGGCGTTGCGTCGCTCCCACAGAGACCGCACTACCCGTCCAAGGGGTTTGTCATGCTCGATCAATTGTCCTTGCTGTCCTTCGCCAGCGGAGGCTGGGGCCAGGCGCTGCTGGCCGGCGCGCTGGTTACGGTTTCCCTCGCCCTGGCCTGCCTGCCCATCGGCCTGCCGCTGGGCCTGGTAGTCGCCCTGGCCGCACGCTCGCGCAAACGCCTGCCACGGGCCTGGGCCACCACGTTCTCTACCGTGTTCCGCGGCCTGCCAGAGCTGCTGACGTTGCTCATCATTTATTATGGCTGCCAGATTGCCGCGCAGAAAATTCTGGCTGCCATGGGCTACGAGGGTGAGTTCCTGATCAACACCTTCCTTGCCGCGATGATTGCCTTCAGCCTGGTGTTCGCCGCGTTTTCCAGCGAGATCTGGCTGGCAGCCTTCAAGACCCTGCCCAAAGGCCAGCTGGAAGCCTGCTCGGCACTGGGCCTGAGCAAGCGCACCGGCTTCTTCAAGGTGCTGTTGCCGCAACTGACCCGCATCGCCCTGCCCGGCTTGTCAAACAACTGGCTGTCGCTGCTCAAGGACACCTCGCTGGTGTCGACCATTTCGCTGGTCGACCTGATGCGCCAGACCAACCTGGCGGTCAGCGTGACCAAGGAGCCGATGTTTTTCTACGGCGTCGCCTGCCTGGGTTACCTGCTGTTCGCGGCACTTTCCGGGCGCGTGTTCGCCTACATCGAACGGCGCAGCAACCGCCACCTGCAAGGAGCACGCGCATGAGCTTCGAACAACTGCTGGCACTGGTGCTCGACCCCGACCTGCTGGAACGTTACGGCCCACGCTTTCTCGATGGCCTGCTGGTAACCGCCAAGCTGGTGGCCATTTCCTTCAGCCTGGGCGCCGTGCTCGGCCTGTTGCTGGCCCTGGCTCGCATGTCGCGCAGCCTGGTGCTGCAGCGTATGGCCGCCGGTTATGTGTACTTCTTCCGTGGCTCGCCGCTGCTGGCCCAACTGTTTCTGCTGTATTACGGCCTGGGCTCGCTCAAGGGCTTCTGGCAGGACGTCGGCCTGTGGTGGTTCTTCCGCGAGGCGTGGTACTGCACCTTGCTGGCATTCACCCTGAACACCGCCGCCTACCAGGCCGAGATCTTCCGCGGCAGCCTGATGGCCGTGGCACCCGGCCAGCATGAGGCAGCCCGGGCGCTGAACCTGAAACGCTCGACCACCTTCTTCAAGGTGATCCTGCCGCAGTCGCTGCTGGTGGCCATAGGCCCACTGGGCAACGAACTGATCCTGATGATCAAGGCCAGCGCGATTGCCTCGCTGGTGACCATCTACGACCTCATGGGCGTGACCAAACTGGCCTTCTCGCGCAGTTTCGACTTCCAGATCTACCTGTGGGCCGCTGTGCTCTACCTGGTGATCGTGGAACTGGTGCGGCGCCTGCTGAAACACCTGGAAGCCCGCCTGGGCCGCCACCTGAACTGACCGAAGGATACGTTCCATGCATTGCCAGACCCTTGTCCTCGGCGCCGGCATCGTCGGCGTCAGCACCGCGCTGCACCTGCAGGCCCGCGGGCGCCAGGTGATCCTGATCGACCGCGACGAACCGGGCAGCGGTACCAGCCACGGCAACGCCGGGTTGATCGAACGCTCCAGCGTCATCCCCTATGCCTTTCCCCGGCAACTGGGCGCATTACTGCGCTACGGCCTGAACCGCCAGCCCGATGTGCGCTACAGCCTGGCGCACCTGCCCAAGGCCGCGCCGTGGCTGTGGCGCTACTGGCGTCATTCAGCCCCTGGCCGGCTGGCCGGCGCCGCCGCTGACATGCTGCCGCTGGTGCAGCGCTGCGTCGAAGAACACGACGCGCTGATCGCTGCTGCCGGCCTTGAAGGGCTGGTGCAGGCCAAAGGCTGGATCGAAGTGTTCCGCGACCCGGCCCTGTTCGAGCAGGCCAAGGCCGATGCCAAAGGCCTGAGCCGCTATGGCTTGCAATTTGAAATCCTTGAATGCGGGCAACTGCAGGCCCGCGAGCACCAGCTGGACGCCACCGTGGTCGGCGGCATCCACTGGCTCGACCCGAAGACCGTGAACAACCCCGGCGCCCTCACCCGTGGCTACGCGGCGCTGTTTCAGCAGCGCGGCGGGCAGTTCCTGCATGGTGATGCGCGCAGCCTGCGCCAAGCCAACGGCCAATGGCGGGTCGAGAGCCGCCGCGGCCCGATTACCGCCGACGAGGTGGTGGCCTGCCTAGGCCCACAGTCGGCCGAACTGTTCAGCGGCCTGGGCTACCAGATCCCGCTGGCGATCAAGCGCGGCTACCACATGCACTACAGCACTCGTGACGGTGCGCAACTGGAGCACTCCATTTGCGATACCCAGGGCGGCTACGTGCTGGCACCGATGGCGCGCGGCGTGCGACTGACGACCGGCATCGAGTTCGACGCAGCCAGCGCGCCCGGCAACCAGATCCAGCTGGGCCGCTGCGAGGCCCTGGCGCGCAAGCTGTTCCCGGCCTTGGGCGAACGCCTGGATGACACGCCGTGGCTGGGCCGTCGCCCGTGCCTGCCCGACATGCGCCCGGTGATCGGCCCTGCACCGCGCCACCCGGGGCTGTGGTTCAACTTCGGCCACGCCCACCACGGCCTCACCCTGGGCCCGGTCAGCGGTCGGCTGGTGGCCGAGCTGATCACCGGCGAACACCCCTTCACCGACCCCGCGCCCTACAGCGCGACCCGTTTCGACTGAACCCACGCGGGAGAAAAACAACATGACCGCACCACTGAGCCTTGCCAGCCTTGCCCCCGAGCCCGACCCACGCCAGGTGCTGATACGCATCGAAGGCCTGAACAAGCACTACGGCGCGTACCACGTGCTGCACGACATCGACCTGCAGGTGCGCGAAGGCGAACGCATCGTGCTGTGCGGGCCGTCCGGCTCGGGAAAATCGACGCTGATCCGCTGCATCAACCGCCTGGAGGTGGCCCAGCAGGGCAGCATAAAGGTCGACGGCATCGACCTGGCCGCCACCACCCGGGAAGCGGCGCAGGTGCGCAGCGATATCGGCATGGTGTTCCAGCATTTCAACCTGTTCCCGCACATGAGCGTACTGGACAACTGCCTGCTCGCCCCTACCAGCGTGCGCGGGCTGTCGCGCAAGGACGCCGAGGAACGGGCGCGCATGTACCTGAAGAAGGTGGGTATCGAAAGCCAGGCGCACAAGTACCCCAGCCAGCTATCCGGTGGCCAGCAGCAGCGCGTGGCGATCGCCCGGGCGCTATGCATGAAGCCGAGGATCATGCTGTTTGACGAGCCAACCTCGGCGCTGGACCCAGAAATGGTTGCCGAGGTGCTGGATGTGCTGGTGCAGCTGGCCGGCACGGGCATGACCATGCTGTGCGTGACCCACGAAATGGGCTTTGCCCGGCAAGTGGCCGAGCGGGTGCTGTTCCTTGAGGGTGGGCAAATCATCGAGGACAGCCCGCCGCAGGTGTTCTTCAACCAGCCGCGTACCGACCGGGCCAAGGCGTTTCTGGCGCAGATACTGCACTGAAGCCTGCTCTGGCCTCTTCGCGGGCTTGCCCGCGAAGAGGCCGGCACAAGCAACACTTTATTGCACCGCTGCAAAGACCCAACTGCATCGTTAAATATTATTGACCGGCATCCCCGCCAAACCCACGCCACAACAGGCCCGCATCGGTTTCAGCCCCCAAAAACCGGTGCATTCCCCGCGTTAAAGCCCTCTTCAGTCGTTTGACATATCGAACGGCTCTGGCAAGCTATCTACATGCCCCGACCGGAATCGTCGCCTCTGACGAGCCGGCAGTGCTCGGGGCTACAGGCTGCACCCAAGGCTCCGCGCCGTGCACCTGCACAACAACGACAGGCCGAACCTGTCCCAAGGTGACATATGTCCAACAGCAACATTGGCAACAAGCAACCTTCCCTGCGCAAACCCGTCGTCCTGATGACCATGGGCAGCCAAGAGCGCAAAGGCCATGACTATCAAGTCATGACCCACAAATACATCACGCCGCTGGTCGAGTTCTCCGATTGCGTTCCGGTACTGGTGCCCACCTGCTGCGGCACTGAAGACCTCGAGACCTACCTGGACATGGCCGACGGCGTGTACCTGACCGGCGCTGGCAGCAACATCGACCCGGCCCTGTATGGCCAGGAAAACCAGACCCCAGGCAAGGGCCAGGACCAGAACCGCGACCTGTTCGACATCCCGCTGGTCAAGGCGGCGATCAAGCGTGGCCTGCCAATCTTCGGCATCTGCCGTGGCATGCAGGAAATCAACGTCGCCCTGGGCGGCGACATCTACCAGAAGGTGTACGCCGAGCCGGGCTTCAACGACCACCGGGAAAACCCGGAAGACCCGGTTGAAGTGCAATACGCTCAGGTTCATGGCGTAAAAATCCAGCCAGGCAGCTGGCTGCAGGACACCCTGGGTACCGACGAGATTCGCGTCAACTCGTTGCATGGCCAAGGCCTGCGCAAGCTCGGCGCTGGCATCGAAGCCATCGCCCACGCCGAAGACGGCCTGGTCGAGGCCATTCACGCCCCGAGCATTTCGCCGTTCCTGTTCGCCGTGCAGTGGCACCCGGAATGGCAAGCGGCGAAAAACCCTGATTCGATCAAGATCTTCCAGGCATTCGGCGATGCTTGCCGCGCCCAGGTACGCAAGGCGCAGATCAAGCGCCAGCACGCTGCCTGACCTACCGTTTCCTCTGCTTTGATCGCGGGGTGGCGCAAGGCCGCCCCCGTTTCCCCGGTCACCCTCTGCTGGTCCCAGAACACTTCCCGTGGATGCGGGCGGCGGGCTTGTGCCTGTCTCCGCGATCGTTTTTCCCTCCCCTCTCAAGAGATACGATGACTGATTGTGATTGGTCTGCCATCGGTGTCTTCGGCTCCTTCTTCTGTAACCCGCGAAGACGCCAGTACAGAATTAACCCTTCCCTCCTGCACCGCCGCAAAAAAATCTCGCAAAGGGACTAGTCATCGTACAAGTTGTACGATAACTTACCTCCAACGCAGAACAACACCCTTCACCCAAGCGCCACAGGATGCCTACAACAATGACTCCACAAGAACTGAAATCCATCCTCTCCCACGGCCTGCTGTCTTTCCCGGTCACCGACTTCAACGCCCAGGGCGATTTCAACCAGGCTGGCTACATCAAACGCCTGGAATGGCTGGCCCCGTATGGCGCCAGTGCCCTGTTCGCCGCTGGCGGCACCGGTGAGTTCTTCTCCCTGGCTGCCAGCGAATACAGCCAGGTGATCAAGACCGCCGTCGACACCTGTGCTACTTCGGTACCGATTCTCGCCGGCGTGGGTGGCTCCACCCGCCAGGCCATTGAATACGCCCAGGAAGCCGAGCGCCTGGGTGCCAAAGGCCTGCTGCTGCTGCCGCACTACCTCACCGAAGCCAGCCAGGATGGCGTTGCCGCCCACGTAGAAGCGGTGTGCAAATCGGTAAAAATCGGCGTGGTGGTGTACAACCGCAACGTCTGCCGCCTGAACGCCGACCTGCTGGAAAAACTGGCCGAGCGCTGCCCGAACCTGATCGGTTACAAAGACGGCCTGGGTGATATCGAGCTGATGGTGTCGATCCGTCGCCGCCTGGGCGACCGCTTCAGCTACCTGGGTGGGCTGCCGACCGCCGAAGTGTATGCTGCTGCCTACAAGGCCCTGGGCGTACCGGTGTACTCCTCCGCCGTGTTCAACTTCGTGCCGAAGACCGCCATGGACTTCTACAACGCCATCGCCCGTGACGACCACGCCGCCGTGGCCAAGCTGATCGACGATTTCTTCCTGCCGTACCTGGACATCCGTAACCGCAAAGCCGGCTACGCCGTCAGCATCGTCAAGGCCGGCGCCAAAATTGCCGGTTACGACGCAGGCCCGGTGCGCACGCCGCTGACCGACCTGACTGCCGAAGAGTACGAAATGCTCGCAGCCCTGATGGACAAGATGGGTCCGCAATAAGCGCACCCCTGCGGCCTGCCCTTGCCGCACCCGGAGTGGGAAGCCCCACTCCGGTTACAATTCGTGAGCCCGCACAAAAATAACTAGTGGGAGTATTACCAGCATGCAAGCGACTAAGAAGACGCATGTGCGCTACCTGATCCTGTTCATGCTGTTTCTGGTGACCACGATCAACTATGCCGACCGCGCTACCATTGCAATCGCAGGTTCCAGCCTGCAGAAAGACCTCGGCATTGACGCCGTAACCCTCGGTTATATCTTCTCCGCCTTCGGATGGGCTTACGTAGCTGGCCAGATTCCTGGTGGCTGGCTGCTCGATCGTTTCGGTTCCAAGAACGTCTACGCCTTCAGCATCTTCACCTGGTCGCTGTTCACCCTGTTGCAGGGTTTTGTCGGTGGCCTTCCGGTTGCCTGGGCCGTAGTGACCCTCTTCACCCTGCGCTTCCTGGTTGGTTTCGCCGAAGCCCCGTCGTTCCCGGGCAACGCGCGCATCGTCGCCGCCTGGTTCCCCACACAGGAGCGTGGCACGGCCTCGGCCATCTTCAACTCGGCACAGTACTTCGCCACTGCACTGTTCGCGCCGATCATGGGCTGGATCGTGTTCAGCTTCGGCTGGGAGCATGTGTTCGTGGTCATGGGCGCACTGGGCATCGTGTTCTCCATGGTATGGCTGAAGACCATCCACAACCCGCGCCAACACCCCCGCATCAGCCAAAGCGAGCTTGAACA
Source organism: Pseudomonas sp. URIL14HWK12:I5 (assembly GCF_900176445.1). Classification (NCBI taxonomy): domain Bacteria; kingdom Pseudomonadati; phylum Pseudomonadota; class Gammaproteobacteria; order Pseudomonadales; family Pseudomonadaceae; genus Pseudomonas; species Pseudomonas sp. URIL14HWK12:I5. The sequence continues at coordinate 626,329 of NZ_FWXQ01000002.1, read as the reverse complement.
CATCGAGCAGAACGGCGGCCTGGTGGACATGGACCAGAAGCGCGGCAACGACGGCCCGAAATGGGGCTACATCAAGCAGCTACTGACCAGCCGCATGCTGCTGGGCGTGTACCTGGGCCAATACTGCATCAACGCCATCACCTATTTCTTCCTCACCTGGTTCCCGGTGTACCTGGTGCAGGAGCGCGGCATGACCATCCTCAAGGCGGGCTTCATCGCCTCGCTGCCGGCGGTCTGCGGCTTCATTGGTGGCGTGCTGGGTGGCGTGATCTCGGACTGGCTGCTGCGCCGTGGCAACTCGCTGACCTTCTCGCGCAAACTGCCGATCGTCTGCGGCCTGTTGCTGTCGACCACCATGGTGTTCTGCAACTATGTAGACGCCGAATGGATGGTGGTCGGCTTCATGACCCTGGCGTTCTTCGGCAAAGGCATTGGCGCGCTGGGCTGGGCGGTGGTGGCGGACACCTCGCCCAAGCAGATCGCCGGACTGTCAGGTGGCCTGTTCAACACCTTCGGCAACATCGCCTCGATCACCACCCCGATCGTGATCGGCTACATCATCAGCGCCACCGGCTCGTTCAAGTGGGCGCTGGTGTATGTAGGTGCCAACGCCTTGGTGGCGGTGTTCAGCTACCTGGTGATCGTTGGCCCGATCAAACGCATCGAGCTGCGCGACGATGCCCCAAAGCCACAGGCTGAGCCTGCCGCCAACAGCGAACTGGCCAGCTCGCGCCACTGAGTGAACACGCCCGCGCCGGTTAACCGGTGCGGGCGGATGTACAAAAAGCCTGAGAACCTGACAAGTAGGGCCCAAACATGCAGTTGATCGAACATTCCGACTCGCCCCGCTACGTCCGCCTGCATGACGACGATAACGTCGTCGTGGTTGTAAACGACGGCGGCCTGGGCGAAGGCGCCCGTTTCGCCGATGGCCTGACCTTGGTCGAAGGCGTGCCACAAAGCCACAAGGTGGCCACCGTGACCATCGCCAAGGGCGAACCCGTGCGCCGCTACGGGCAAATCATCGGCTATGCGCTGGAAGACCTGCGCCAAGGCAGCTGGGTGCAGGAAAGCCAACTGGCCATGCCGTCCGCCCCGGAGCTGGACAGCCTGCCGCGCTGCGACGCTGTCCCGCAGCCCTTGCCGCCGCTGGAAGGCTTCACATTCGAAGGCTACCGCAACGCAGACGGTACCGTCGGTACCCGCAACATCCTCGGCATTACCACCACCGTGCAATGCGTGACCGGCGTGCTCGAACACGCAGTGAAGCGCATCCGCAGCGAACTACTGCCCAAATACCCCAACGTCGATGACGTGGTGGCCATCACCCACAGCTACGGCTGCGGCGTGGCGATCAACGCACGCGACGCCTACATCCCGATCCGCACCGTGCGCAACCTGGCGCGCAACCCCAACCTGGGCGGCGAGGCGCTGGTCATCAGCCTGGGCTGCGAAAAACTGCAGGCCGGCCAGGTGATGCACGACAACGACCCGTCGGTGGACCTCAGCGACCCGTGGCTGTACCGCCTGCAGGACGCCAGCCTGGGCTTTGTGGAAATGATCGAACAGATCATGGCACTGGCCGAAACCCGACTGAAGAAACTCGACCAGCGCCGACGCGAAACCGTACCTGCCAGCGAGCTGATCCTTGGCATGCAGTGCGGCGGCAGCGACGCCTTCTCGGGCATTACCGCCAACCCGGCACTGGGCTACGCGTCCGACCTGCTGGTACGCGCCGGCGCCACCGTGCTGTTCTCGGAGGTGACCGAAGTACGCGACGCCATTTACATGCTGACCTCTCGCGCCGAAAACCAGGATGTTGCCGGTGCCCTGATACGCGAAATGGACTGGTACGACCGTTATCTGGAGCAAGGTGCGGCCGACCGCAGCGCCAACACCACGCCGGGCAACAAGAAAGGCGGCCTGTCCAATATCGTCGAGAAGTCGCTGGGTTCGATCGTCAAGTCCGGCAGCGGCGCCATTCAGGGCGTGCTTGGCCCAGGCGAGCGAGTTACGCGCAAGGGCCTGATTTTCTGCGCCACCCCGGCCAGCGACTTCGTCTGCGGCACCCTGCAACTGGCTGCCGGCATGAACCTGCATGTATTCACTACCGGCCGTGGCACCCCATACGGCCTCGCCATGGCACCAGTGGTCAAGGTGTGCACCCGCAGCGAACTGGCCCAGCGTTGGCCCGACCTGATCGACATCGACGCCGGGCGCATCGCCACAGGCCGCTCGACCATCGAAGAGCTGGGTTGGGAACTGTTCCACTACTACCTGGACGTGGCCAGCGGCCGCAAGCAGACCTGGGCCGAACAGCACCGGTTGCACAACGACATCACCCTGTTCAACCCGGCACCGATTACTTGATGCCCAAGGCAGCAACCTATCAGACATTCTCTTAACCTACAGGAGCACCCCATGCCTGAAATCCTCGGCCACAACTTCATCGCCGGCCAGCGCAGCGCCGCCGGCCAACAGCGCCTGCAGAGCCTGGACGCCAGCACTGGCGAGGCCCTGCCCTACAGCTTCGCCCAAGCTACCGAAGCCGAAGTGGACCAGGCCGCCACCGCTGCCAAGGCCGCTTTCGCCGAATTCCGCCAATTGAGCCCAGCCCGCCGCGCCGACTTCCTCGATGCGATCGCCGCCGAGCTGGACGAACTGGACGACGCCTTCGTCGCCATCGTCTGCCGCGAAACCGCCCTGCCCGCCGCCCGTATTCAAGGCGAGCGTGGCCGCACCAGCGGCCAGATGCGCCTGTTCGCCCAGGTGCTGCGCCGGGGTGACTTCCTCGGTGCCCGTATCGACCTGGCCCTGCCCGAGCGCCAGCCGCTGCCGCGTGTAGACCTGCGCCAGATGCGCATCGGCGTTGGCCCGGTCGCCGTGTTCGGCGCCAGCAACTTCCCGCTGGCCTTCTCCACCGCCGGTGGCGACACCGCGGCCGCTCTGGCTGCCGGTTGCCCGGTGGTGTTCAAGGCGCACAGCGGCCACATGGCCACCGCCGACCTGGTCGGCTGCGCCATCGTGCGCGCCGCCGAACGTACCGGCATGCCCAAGGGTGTGTTCAACATGGTATTCGGTGGCGGCGTGGGCGAGTGGCTGGTCAAGCACCCGGCCATCCAGGCTGTCGGCTTCACCGGTTCGCTCAAAGGTGGCGACGCCCTGTGCCGCATGGCTGCCGAGCGCCCGCAACCCATCCCTGTGTTCGCCGAGATGTCCAGCATCAACCCGGTGATCGTCCTTCCGGGCGCCCTGGCCAAACGTGGCGAGGCCATCGCCCGCGAGCTGGCCGGCTCCGTGTGCATGGGCGCCGGCCAGTTCTGCACCAACCCTGGCATGGTCATCGGCTTGCAATCGCCTCAGTTCAGCCAACTGCTGGCCGACCTTGGCCTGCACCTGAACGCCCAGGCCGGCCAGACCATGCTCAACGCGGGTGGCCTGCGCAGCTACGTCGGCGGTCTGGAGCACCTGCACGCCCACGCGGGTATCCAGCACCTGGCTGGCCAGCCACAGGAAGGCAGCCAGGCCCGCGCCCAGCTGTTCAAGGCCGACGCCAGCCTGCTGGTGAATGCCGACCCGCTGCTGCAGGAAGAAGTGTTCGGCCCAACCACCGTAGCGGTCGAAGTGCAGGACAACGACCAACTGCGCGCCGCCCTGCTCGGCCTGCGTGGCCAGCTGACCGCGACGCTGATCGGTGAGCAGGAGGACTTCGAGGCCTTTGCCTGGCTGGTGCCGCTGCTGGAGGAGAAGGTCGGGCGCATTCTGGTCAACGGTTACCCGACCGGTGTCGAAGTGTGTGATGCGATGGTCCACGGCGGGCCCTACCCGGCCACCTCCGACGCCCGTGGCACCTCGGTTGGCACCTTGGCTATCGACCGCTTCCTGCGCCCGGTGTGCTACCAGAACTACCCGCAGGCGTTGCTGCCTGAAGCCTTGCGCGACGGCAACCCATTGGGTCTGCGCCGTTTGGTCAATGGTCAGTGGAGTGACGCGGCGATCTGAGTGATTGCCTGAAACAAGAAAGCCCCGCGCATGGCGGGGCTTTTCTTTTGGCAGTGTCCGCTGGCAAGAGAAACTTCAGGCCCCTTGCGCCTCAGCCTCTTCATGTACCTGACGCAAGCGCTCCCGGCTATTGCTCAGGTGCATGCGCATGGCCATCTTCGCCCCCTCGCTGTCACGCCGGGCGATTGCTTCATAAATCGCCTCGTGCTCATGCATCAACCGGCTCATGTAATGCGCCTGGTCATCATGGGCCAGCCGCGCCGAATTCACCCGGGTGCGAGGGATGATGCTGGTGCCCAGGTGGTTGATGATATCGGCGAAGTAATGGTTGCCACTGGCCTGTGCAATGCGCAGGTGAAACTGGAAGTCCGCCGACACCGCATCGTTGGCATGGGCCGCCCCTTCGTTGAGCTCATCCAGCGCCGCACGCATGCCTGCCAGCTCTTCATCGCTGCGCCGCTGCGCCGCCAGGCCTGCCGACTCGATCTCCAGGGCAATGCGCAATTCCAGAACAGCCAAAACCTCGCGCAACGTAACCACGGTGGCTGGGTCAATGCGAAAGCCCCCGGTGGCCGGCGCGTCCAGCACGAAGGTGCCGATGCCGTGACGGGTCTCGACCTGCCCGGCGGCCTGCAGCCGCGAGATCGCCTCACGCACCACGGTGCGGCTGACGCCCTCCTCAGCCATGATCTGCGATTCGGTCGGAAGCTTGTCGCCACGCTTGAGCTGGCCACTGCGAATGCGCTCGGTCAGCACCGTGACCAGTTCCTGGGCCAGACTACGCGGCTTGCGCCGGGTCCTTGCCTGTACCTGCTGCTCTGTCATTGCCCTGTGTTTCACCTTGAAAGACAGCGCTCATCATAGCGCATGCAGTTGTACGATCACATACACCCGGTGCGGTATTTATTGCACATCCCTGTAGCGCCACCTCGGGAAAAGCTGGCCCAAAGCCAGCGCAAGCCTGTACTGTGCGCCTTTGCGCTCACTCATCCATGGAAGGAAGACCCGGCATGAAACCCCACGACCGCCTGCTGCTCGCCAGCGGCCTGCTGATCCCCCTCTGGCTGCTGGCCGGTGTATGGCTCACTGCCCAAGCCTACCCCGGCTACGACCACCTGCAACAGGCCATGAGCCAACTCGGCGCCGTTGGCTCGCCAACCCATAGCTGGTCGCCACAGGTTAACAACTTCCCCTTGGCCGTACTGTTCGCACTGTTAGCCTGGGGCCTGGCGCGGCGCTGGCGTCACTCCAGACTTGCACTGCTGAGTGCGGGCCTGGTGCTGCTACACGGTGTCGGCAGCCTGGGCACCGGCTGGTTCCCCTGCGACCAGGGGTGCGCTCCGGCGCAGCCGTCTACCTCTCAGCAACTGCATAACCTGTCCGGCCTGCTGATGTTTCTCTCACTGACCTTGGCCAGCGCCTTGTGGGCCTGGCTGGGCAATCGCATTGCGGGTTCACCCGCTCTGTCATTGTTCTCCCTGGCCTGTGTGGTCCTGGCGATCGTTACCGTCGCCCTGATGGGCCAGGCGCTAGAAAACGGCCAGTTGTTCGGCCTGTACCAACGGCTGAACTATGGCGTGTCGGTGATCTGGGTCGCCGGCCTGGCCTGGGCCAGCCTGCGCAAGCCTGCCACCAACCCGCTGCGCATGGCGGTGATCTGACGGCAAATTGCTGGCCCCCGGTCTTGAAAAGCGAAGGCAAACTTCCTTCCTCTTCATATGCTTAGGACAGCAACATGCGAGTATTTCTAGCAACGTTGGCCGGTTGCCTGCTGGCCACGCTCGCTTTCGGCGCCCAAGCCCGGGCGCCAAGCCAGAACGATCGCCACACCTGCACCTGGGGGGCGCAGATAGCCGCCGAAGCCCAACAGGCCAAGCTTTCCGGGGTCACGCTGTATGCCACGCGAAAGAAGCTGCAGGTACGCAAATTCCCCAAACCGTGGATGCGCATGACCGCCTTCGGTATTACCGAGCAGACCTACAACAGCCGCTCGCGGCTAAAACCGTCCGCAATCAGGCAGACTTACTACGAGCAGTGCGTTCAGCACGCTGTAGCAAGAAGATGATTTGTTATTTATCAAATATTTATGCAATAAACTTTAGAGTCAGTCTTGAATAACGACAGGCCACTTCAAGGCCGCCAAGGGGCTCCGGCCTAGAAGCGGTCTTCCAGCCAGGCCTTGAATGCCCCCAGTGCCGCTGTATTCAGGCGCGCGGTCGGCCGCACCAGGTAAATGCCCGCTGCCACTGCGGCAACACCCGCACCAGGCGGTGCTTGCATTTGTTAATCTGATAAAGACATTTGAATAGTGATAAAGCCATTCACCCCATGGATGAACTGCGCAAGATCGACCTCAACCTGCTGCTGGCCCTTCACGCGCTGCTCAGCGAGAAACACGTGACCCGCGCCGCCCTGCGCCTGCACCGCAGCCAGCCGGCGGTAAGCCACGCCCTGGCGCAGTTGCGCAAACACTTCGACGACCCCTTGCTGGTTCGCCAGAACGGCCGCATGGCGCTCACCACACTCGCCCAGTCGCTGGCCAGCCCGCTGCAGGATGCGCTGGGCAGCCTCAACGGCCTGCTCGCCACCCCCCAGTTCGACCCGGCCAAGGCCCAGCGCCGTTTCAGGCTGTCGCTGTCCGACTACTCGTCGCGCATTATCCTGCCACCCCTGATGCGCCATCTGCGCCAGGTCGCACCCGGGGTAGACCTGGCCATCAGCCAGGCCAGCCGCGAAACCATGCTGGCCCAACTGCTCGATGGCGAACTGGACCTGGCCTTGGGCATCTTCCCGGACCGGCCCCAAGGCATCACTACCCAGCCGCTGTTTGCCGACAGCTTCATCAGCGTCGCCGACCGCCAGGTCCTGCCAGCCAGCGGCGGCTTGGCGCTGGAAGACTGGCTGGCGCGCCCGCATGTACTGATGGCCATGCGCCCGGACGCCTTCGATGAGATTGAACGTGCGCTGGCAGCCCAAGGCTTGCGCCGTCGAATTGCCCTGGCCTTGCCGCACTGGAGCGCAGCGGTGGAGGTATTGGCCGGTACCGACCTAATCCTTACCGTGGCCAGCCGCGCCGTAGGCTCGCTGCACCCGCACACGGCGTTACGCCAGTTCGAACCGCCGCTGGCAATCCCCTCGTTCGACTACCAGCAAGCCTGGCACAGCCGCAAGGACAACGACCCCGGGCATCGCTGGCTACGCGAAACCGTGTGGGCCTGCAGCCAACCGGGGTGCTGATCAACCTTCTGGCTGCTTCACCACCGCTGCGGCACTGGCCGGTGTCGCCGTCGCCCAGGTGCCCTGCACCAGCAGCACGCCACATAAAATCAGCACCACGCCCGCCAGCCTGGCCAGGTTGAGTGGCTTGCCAGTCAACCCCATTACCCCAAAATGGTCGGCCAGCACTGCCGTGATGATCTGCCCTGCCACGACCAGTACCAGGAAGCCCGCAGCCCCCAACCTTGGGGTAAGTGCAGCAGCACCGGCCACATACAGTGCCCCCAGAACACCCCCTACCCACAACCACCAGGGCCCCTGCAGCGCCTTGCCCATGTCCGGTGCAGGCACCCTCAGAACCAGCAGGGCAACAATCACCACCAGCGAACTCACCGTCAACGAGGTGAACGCCCCCCATAACCAGTGCCCCAATGCCCGACCTACGGCAGCGTTAGCGGTGGCCTGAAAGGGCAGTACGGCACCGGCAAACAACGCCAGGGCAAGCGGCAGAACCAACAGAAGCATGGATTTACTGAACATGGACGTGCCTTTTCAACGTGTTGATGACCGCCATCATCGTGCAATGCACCAAGCTGATGGAAATCAAAATCATGCACATGAACTATTCGTAACATGTATGAAAAACAGACATGCAACGCACTAATTCAACAGCTGTCGCAGCCCTGTAACACAAGCACTGTTGACTTACTAAGGCACCAAGATAAACTGCGCCTTATGAATATTCTTGAGAACAAGCATCACATCATGCTCGACGCACTGGCAGAGGCCCCTGCCGACGCCAGGCAAAGCGTGCGCCTGTGTTTCGAACTGCTGTCCGCGGCTGCGGCAATCAACCGCGTGTGCGCGGTTCGCCTGGCTCGCCATAACTTGTCGGAGGGGCGTTTCGCCATCTTGCTGACGTTGCAAGCGGCTGGCGGACGCTTGTCGCCACTGGAACTGGCGACGCGTCTGGCGATTACTTCAGGCACCGTCACCGGTCTGCTCGACGGCCTGCAAGGCGACGGCTTCATCAAGCGCCGCAAGGATGCCCACGACCGTCGCAAACTGAGCATCAGCCTTACCCCGGCAGGTGTTGCTGTCCTGGACGCGGTATTCGCCGAACACACCGACTGGATCGGCACGATCATGCACACGCTGGACAACACACAGCGCGAAGCCCTTTCCACCGCGCTGCAGGCACTTTCGGCGAGCCCTGCCTTGGCATTGCCACCCGACAAGCACTGAAGCCAATACACCCGTCAAACCACATGGAGGTGGATGATGTTGCAGAATCAGAGCGTACTGGCACGAATCGGCAGGAAGCCGCGCGTGCACAGCGAGCGCGACCAGGTAAGGCGGCGCCAGGCCTGGCTTGAAGCCTGCCTGCCAGCAGCACTCTACCGGCGGCTGTTCATTCGCCGCCTCTGCAGCCAGCCGCTAGCCATTGAAGGCTTCAGCTTTCGACCGGTGCAGAATCTGTATGAACTCGAGCAGGCCCTGCGCCTGGTCAACGACAGCTATGCCCGTCGCGGCATTGCTACTGTGTGCCGCGCCGGCATGCGCTTCTCACCCTTTCACCTGCTACCTGGCACCACCACGTTCGTGGCACTGAAAGGCGACCAGGTGGTGGGGACCGTGTCACTGATCGAAGACTCGCCGCTCGGTTTGCCGCTCGAAGACGTGCATGTCAACGAAGCGGTGTTGCAACGCCTGGGCGGTGGCCGCCTGGCCGAAGTCGGCACCCTGGCGGTCTGTAGCCACTACAAAGGCAAAGGCGTGCCCCTCATGCTGTACAACGCCATGTTCCGTTGGGCCATGGACCATCGCCGGGTAAATAGCCTGCTGATCGCCGTGCACCCTCGCGCCGCCGGCTTCTACCGCAACGTGCTGTTCTTCTCGCCCATTGGCCCCGTGCAGACCTACACCAAGCTCAACAATGCCCTGTCGCTACCCCTGGCCTTGAACCTGAACCAGGCACGCCAGGTGTTCGCCAAGGTCTACCAGCACCCTGGGCTGGGCTTTACCGTCGAGCAGCAGCACACCGACCTTTTCGACTTTTTCTGCGCACGGCATTTCCCGCACATCCAGTTGCCCGTCGCGCCGCCTCAAACCCACTGGAGCACTGACGAAGTGCTCACCCACATGGCACGTTGCGGCACCTCGCCGCGCCATCTGACGCCGCGGGTACGGCGGGTTCTGCAACTGGATTGAGCAGCCCGCCCCGCGCTCCACACCACACGACTTTCATGGAGGATACGTTCATGGACATGGGATTGCTGCGCGCGATCTACAGGGAAATTACCCTCAGGCACCCCCTGGTGCGCACGCCTGAGCCTGATCTGGTAATGGCTGACGACGCCTGTGTCTCGGCTTACGCCGACAGTGCAGGCCAAGGCCAGGCGCTGTCCGGTACGTACCTGTACCACTGCGCCCAGATGTGCGCGTTGATCAAACCGGGCGATGTCGTGCTGGACATCGGCTGTGGCCCGGCCAGCCTGCTGCTGCAACTGGCCCGCCTGAACCCGAGGGCCGAATTCATCGGCACCGACCTTTCGGCCACCATGCTCGAGGTGGGGCAGGCCTCGATTCGCCAGCAAGGCATCGACAACGTCGAACTGCGCGAGGAAGACATGACTCGCCTGGCCGGTATCGCCGACCGCAGCGTTGACGTGGTGATCTCTTCGATGGCGCTGCATCACTTGGCCGACCTCACTCAACTGGAAGCTACGTTTCGCAACATCGCACGCGTGCTCCGCAATGACCGGGCCATCTACCTGAACGACTTTGGCCGGCTCAAGTCGGTAGAGTCGGTGGACTATTTTGTCAGCCGCGCCAGTGATGGAGCCGACCAGGCCACACTGCTCGACTACCGCAACTCGCTGCTGGCTGCTTTCTCTCTGGAAGAGTTCCAGACCCTTGCCGCCAGTTACCTCGGCCCATGCGCCAAGGTATACAGCACAGCGGTCAGCCCGCTGATGATGGTGATCCGCACCCCCAAGCGGCGCTGTGTGGCAGCGATGAAGGGCGAATTTCGGCGACGCTACCGCGATTTGCCACGCAGCCGCAGGGCCGACGTCGACCAACTGCGCCTGTTCCTTGGCATGGGAGGCCTGGCTAGTGCGTTCTGAGCCGCAGGGGCTACAAGCCGCCTTGGCAGCCTGGCGCGCGGTGCTGGGTGACGCCCATGTCCAGAATGACGCCAGCACGCTGTGCCAGCTGAAGCAGGACACCATGCGCTCGCCCGCCCATGCCAGTGCCAGGCTCAGGCCAGCCAACAGCGAGCAGGTAGCCGCCTGCCTGGCCATTGCACACCTGCACGGTGTCGCGGTGCAGCCGGTAAGCACAGGCCACAACTGGGGCTATGGCGGCGTGGCAACGCTTCACGAGCACTGCGTGCAACTTGACCTGTCGCGCATGGACAAGATCCTTGCCTTCGACGAGGCTCTGGGCGTGGTCACCCTTGAACCAGGCGTTACCCAGGCCGCGCTGGCCGATTACCTGGCCAGTCGCAACCTGCCATTCCTTACGCCAGTCACCGGCGCAGGGCCCACCTGCAGTGTGTTGGCCAACGCGCTGGAGCGCGGCTTTGGCATCACACCGTTAACGGACCACTGGCAAGCCGTCATGGGCCTTGAAGCCATTCTGCCCGATGGCCAACGCTATCGCTCGCCGATGTGGGCAACGGGCACCACCGCCTGCTTCAAGTGGGGCATCGGCCCCTACCTGGACGGCCTGTTCAGCCAGAGCGGGCTGGGGGTGGTGACACAAATGTCGATCGCCTTGGTCAAGCGCCCACAGGTCGTGCAACCGTTCTATTTCTGGGTGGACTCGGCAGCACAGCTCCCGGCCGCCCTCGATGGCATCAAGCGCATTCTGGAACGTTGCGCCAGCCAGGTGGGCGGCATCAACCTGATGAACAGCACGCGTCTGCTAAGCATGGCCTACGACACCCGGCCCCTTACCCAACTGAATCAGGCCGAACGCAACGCCGCCGCGCAATCGCTGGCATTGCCCGCCTGGATGGGGGTAGGTTCGATCTACTGCGAACAGGCGCAGCTGGCTTCGCTCAAGGGCATCATCCGCAGCGAACTGCGGCGGTTCTGCAGCCGTTACCTGTTCCGCAGCCAACGCCAGCTGGCGCTGGCTGAGCGTGCCTTGCGTCTGCTGCCGGGGGCCTGGTCCAGGCATTGGCAACTGACCTTGAGCAAACTGCGCATGGGCGTTGAACTGATGGAAGGCCAGCCGAACCAGGTGGCACTGCCGCTGGCTTACGCCGCAGGTGCGCAACCGCAGCAAGGCGCCTTGCTCGACCCGGCCCGGGACAACTGCGGCCTGATCTGGTACGCGCCTATCCTGCCCCTGCGCAGCCAGCAGGTAGCCACCTTCGTCTCGCACATGGAACAGGCTTGCGAAACCCATCGCATGCCCTGCCCGGTTACCCTCACCACCTTGTCGGGCCGCGCAATCGACTGCACCGTGCCGTTACTGTTCGACCGCAACGATGCCCCCGCCAGCAGCCGCGCCGAAGACTGCTACCGGCAGTTGTTCCGCACGGGCAAACAGCAAGGCGTACTGCCCTATCGGCTTCCCCTGGCCTTCATGGGCTTGCTGAGCGAAACACAAGCGCCTGCCTGGCAACTCGGGCAGCGCATCAAGGATGCGCTGGACCCAGAGCACCTGCTCGCGCCAGGGCGTTATTGCCCGTTGGCGCCAGCCCTCCACTGCCAACCTGCTGTGATGGAGCCTCAGCAATGACTGATGATCGCAAGTCCCTGATCGACCTTGGCCAACTGCCAACCCGCAACCTGGCCGAATGCCTGGCCGTGGATCAGGTGACACTGGCCAATGCCCTGGCCACCCGGTTACCTGCGGCGCTGGTCGAGCAACTGGCTGCCTGCGCTGACCAGGTTCAGACGCTGGGCCTGTCAAAAAAGGTTGCAGCCATCGGCCTGGCGCTGGGCCAATGGCTGGAACATGCACCCGCCCCCCTGCGCCAGGAGGTGTTCGAGCAATGCTGTGCGCACCCGTCCGACACCGTACGCAGCTGGGCAGCCTTCGCTCAGGCACACCTTTCGCGCACGCTGCCTGCACAAGACGCCCTGCTGGCGCAGTTGCGCTTCGCCCGCGATGAGCATTTCGGTGTACGCGAATGGGCCTGGATTGCCCTGCGCCCACGCCTGGCACAGCAGCTGGACACCGCCATGCCGTTGCTCAGCCGCTACGCAGGCGACGCAGACCCGCTGGTGCGACGCTTTTGTATCGAAATCCTGCGCCCACGTGGCGTCTGGTGTGAGCACATAGCCGCGCTCAAAGAACAACCGGAAGTGGCCGAGCCGTTGCTCGTGCCGCTGTTGGCCGAGGCTGAAAAGTACGCCCAGGACTCGGTCGCCAACTGGCTTAACGATGCCAGCAAAACCCGACCCGATTGGGTGCTCCAGCTGTTTCAGCGCTACCCCCCCGGCTGCAAGGCCTCGCAGCGAATCCACACCCGGGCAACCCGAAGCCTGCCCCAGTGAATCACCACAAGGAGAGAAGCATGTCACTCAAGGAAAAACTCGACGCCATCAAACAGCAGATGGGCCAACTGCCCGCCGACGTGCTGGAAAAATTCAGCACGTCGCTACAGGCCTTGATCGCACGCCACCCCGAAGCCCATGCGCTGAAAGCCGGCGACCGCGCACCACTGGCCGTGCTGGAGGATGCCGATGGCAAGGCGGTAGACCTGCATGCCTTGCTGGCACGCGGCCCATTGGTGCTGGTTTTCTATCGCGGCCTGTGGTGCCCGTTCTGCAATGCCGCGCTTGGCGAGTACCAGCAGATGGTGGGTGACCTGGCCGTCAGCGGCGCCACCTTGGTGGCTGTCTCCGCCCAGAGCCCTGCCGCCACCCAAAAAACCCGCGAAGCCCTGGGGGTGCGCTATCAACTGTTGAGCGACCCCGGCAACCAGCTGGCACGCCAGTACGGCATCGTCTTCGAACTGGAACCGGAGCTCGAGGCGGTGTACCGCTCACTCGGTGCAGACCTCAAGGCCCTCAATGCCAGCGACGACCTCAGTTTGCCGATGGCCAGCGCATTCGTCATCGGCCAGGACGGCCGCATACGCCGGGCGTTCATCAATGTCGACTATTCTGAGCGCGCCGACCCCCAGGCGCTGATCGAAGCCGCCAGCCACTGAGTGCCACCCCCGGCACCGGGTTTCCCGGTGCCCCACCCCATCACGGACTGATGACATGAAACGTATCGCTATCATGGGGGCCGGCGTGGCCGGCCACCTGGCTGCCCTGTACCTGCGCAAGCGCTTGCCTGGCGTAGAAGTGACGCTGATCGGCCGCCCGGACCGCAAGCGGCCGATCGTCGGTGAGTCGACGGTCGAGCTGACCACGCATTTTTTCAAAGGTATCGGCCTGGGCAGCCTGCTTGAAGAAAAGCACTACCACAAATACGGCCTGACCTATTACCTGAAACTGCGCAACAACCCGGAATGCCGTAACTACGTGGTCCATGAAGCACCTGGGGTGATCCGCATGCCCGCCTACAACCTCAACCGCTTCAGCTTCGACAAAGACCTTCGTGCGATCGTGGCCGACCAGCAGGTGCAATTGATCGAGGCCGACGTGGCTGCGGTCGACCTGCACGAAGGCGAGCATACACGTCACCGCCTGACCCTGCGCAGCGAAGCGCAAACCTGGCAAATGGACGCCGACTGGGTGGTCGACGCCACCGGCCGCAACCGTTTCATGGCCAAGAAGCTGAAGCTGCACAAGGAGCCGACCTACCAGCGCAGCACGTTCTGGTTCCGCCTTCGCCAGTTTGACCGCAACATCCTGCACAGCATCAACACCCACAAGGACAAGCATCACTGTTTCGACCCGTATTACGTCACCCATCACTTCTACGGCAAGGGCTACTGGATCTGGCTCATACCCATGCGCAGCGAAGACGGTGCCGACATGATCAGCATCGGCATTACCTACCGCCCGGACATGATCAACGAACGGATTGGCACGCTGGAAGCCTTCAAGGAAAGGGTCATGGCAGACCACCCGGTGATCACCGAGCTGATGGCCTCGGGCGAAGTCATCGACCAGCACGCCATGTACAACTACATGTACGAGGCCAACCAGTATTACTCCACCGATGGCTGGTTCCTGATCGGTGATGCAGCGTTCACCTTCGACCCGGCCAACAGTGCCGGGCTGGCCTATGTAGCCCAGCAGATACCGCAAGTGGCCGCCATGATCGAGAAAGATATCCAGGGCACGTTGACGCCCGCCTATGTCAATTGCCTGGAATCGCACATCCAGGCGCAACTGGCGCTTCAGGACACCTGGAGCAAGTGGTACGAGGTAATGGACGACCCGTTCCTGATGGGCTGGACGCTGCTGTTCGCCAACATGGCGTACTTCCATGTGGTGTTGCCCATGTATGTCAGCGGCGATTTTCTCGACGGCCATCAGGCCCAGCAATTCGCCGATTTGTTGCCACGCTACACGCGGGACCTGCAGCCATCACCGCTACCCTTTGCCTGCCTGTTACGTGAAGTACGCCGTTCCAATCCGGGCATCAGCCCGCAGATGATCCCCAACCTGTATTCGCGCACTATCAACTTCGCCCTGTACAAGGCCGACAACCAGGCCCGGCCGCGATACGCCGCCAGCTACTTCCTGCGCTCGGCGCTGCTGCGCTTACGCTTGATGCGCATGGTGCGCTGGAGCGTGGCGCCTCGCCACCTGAAACTGCTGGCGCGGCATAGCCTGGGCACGCTGCAGGACTTGGGACGCGCTACCAGCCTGCGGCTGATGCCTTCACTGTTCTACAAGTACGGCGAGGCGCCCGAGCTGCTCAAGTCGCCGTTCGGCAGCGACGGCGGCTTCCTCGACCTGGCGCGCCACTGATGGGCATGCCCATGGCCGATGCCGGCAGCGACGCACTGCTGGCTCATAGCGGTGTGCGCCTGGCTGCCGGGGTCCGTGATGGCACGCTGTCGCCGGTAGCACTGGTCGAACACAGCATCCGCCGCTGCCAAACCGTGCAACGGCGCTGCAACGCGGTGGCAGTGGCGCTGTACGACCAGGCGCGGCGGGCCGCCGAAGTTGCCGAACGCCAGCGAGACCAAGGCGCCCCGCTGGGTCGACTGCATGGCGTGCCCTTCAGCTTCAAGGAGGGCCTGGGGCTGGCCGATGCGCCCAAAACGTGCGGCTCACGCCGCCGACAGCACAAGGTTGCCGGGTTTACCGCCACCGCCGCGCAACGCCTGATCGATGCGGGCGCCATTCCGGTCGCGCTGGGTAACCAGGCCGAGATGGCGCTATGGCCAGAAACCGATAACCCGGTCTACGGCCGCACCAGCAGCCCCTACCGGAACGACCGGAGTGCCGGTGGCAGCAGTGGCGGTGATGCCGTGCTGGTAGCCAGCGCTTGCGTGCCATTCGCACTGGGTACCGACGGCGGTGGTTCGGTGCGAATCCCTGCTGCCTGCAACGGCATTTTCGGCCTCAAGCCGTCACGGGGGTTGGTGCCACTGACCGGGCATCTTCCCTTGGACGAACGCGGCCTGGGGCAGCCGAATGCCATGGCCATCGCCAGGCACTTTGCTGCCGGCCCATTGTGTCGGCATGCCGAAGACCTGCCCGTGCTGCTGGAGATCATTGCCGGGCCTGACCCACTGGACCGCAATATCCTCGACAGCTACGTACACCGCCCGCCGCCTGCAGCATTGCAACGCCTGTACCTGTGCCAGCCCGAACGCCTGGGCTGGGGAAGCCGGATTTCGCCGGCCGTGGCTCTGGCGCTGGATGACGTGGCCCACCACTATCAAAGCCAAGGCACCCATGTCGAGCGCTGGCTACCCCACGCACTGAACGATGCGTTCGCCATCTGGTTGGCCGTGCTCAAGCAGGAAACCGGCGTGCGCCTGGCCGACATTCTCGGTGACGGCCAGCCTGTGGCGCATTTGGCTCATGCCTGGCAAGCACTGCTCGGCCAACCGCAGCATGCCACCGGACCTTGGCTGGCAACCGTGCTCGACAGCCTGGGCGAATGCCTGGGTAACCCCGGCCTTGCAAGGCAGCTACCTAAACGCGATGCCCTGTTACACGCGCTGACCGAACGGCTGGATGGCAACAGTGTACTGGCCCTGCCGGCGTTGCCCGGCACCTCGCCCGAGCATGGCCATGCCCTGCGCTACCCGGGGGATATCGGCTACACCGCGTTGTTCAACGTACTGGGCCTGCCGGCCCTGACGGTACCCATGGGGCGCCTCGATCAAGGCTGCCCGGTGGCCGTGCAGCTGGTGGCCGGCCCCGGCCAGGAGCCTGTGCTGCTCGACGCAGCCCGTTCACTGGAGCTCGCATTCGGTGGCTGGATCGCACCGCCCTTCTGACCCAACACATTCGGGACACCATCATGCCCAATACCCTTCACGCCAGTACCGTGCAGCTCGCGCCAACGGCGCCGGCACAGTCAGCCGTTGGCTCCCAGGCCGAACACCTGACCCTGATGTTTCTGCTGCAGCTCATCGTGATCTTCAGTGTTTCGCGGCTGATCGCCTGGTTCAGTACCCGCCGCTTGGGCCAAACGCCAGTCGCCGGCGAAATCCTTGCCGGGCTGGTGCTAGGCCCAAGCCTGCTCGGCTACTTTTTTCCTGAGCAACTGGCTGCGCTGTTCGTACCGCAAACGGCCACTGCCTTCGTGGTAACAGCACAAATCGGCCTTATCCTGCTGATGTTCCAGGTCGGCCTGGAGTTCGAGTTCGGTGCACACCTCAAGGGCCGCAAGCGTTCGGTCATCATCATCAGCATGGGTGGGCTGCTGGTACCCTTTGCCAGCGGCATGCTCACTGCCGAATACTTCTGGCAGCAAATCAGCGGGGACAGACCGCCCCTGCTGGCGTTCCAGCTGTTCTTCGCCACAGCACTGTCGATTACCGCCCTGCCCATCCTCGGGCGCATCTTCATGGAACTGGGCCTTTCGCGCTCGCGAGTCGCCACCCTTACCATCGGTGCGGCGGCAATAGACGATGTCTGCGGCTGGCTCATCCTTGGTGGCGTTACATCGCTGATCGCCTCGCAGTTCAACCCTTGGGCTTCCTTGGCCAGGGTGCTGGCGCTGGGCTTGTTCATTGTGCTGGTGATCGGCCTGGTGCGACCACTGATCATGCGCTGGATCCTCGGCGACCTGGAGCGCCGACCGCTGACGGCTCAAGGCATATCCCTGATGCTGATCATCCTGCTGGCCAGCGCGACCGTGACCAACCTGATCGGCGTGTTCTCGATCATCGGCGGTTTCATTCTCGGCGTTGCCCTGCACACTGAACGCCGCTTCGTCCAGCAGTGGAATGCCAAGGTCAGTGGCGTGGTCAACGCATTCTTCTTGCCGATATTCTTCGCCTACACCGGCCTGCGCACGGATGTGGGTGCCCTGGAAGGCACGACCGCACTGTGGAATTGCCTGCTGATCTGCCTGGTGGCCTTCGCCAGCAAGTTTTTCGGTGCCTACGGAGCCAGCCGCCTGCTTGGCGAAAACCGCCGTGATGCGGCGCTGATAGGCGTGTGCATGAATACCCGGGCGCTGATGGAGCTGGTCGTGCTGAATGTCGGCTATGACCTGGGCGTACTTCCCAAGGAGTACTTTACCCTGCTGGTGATCATGGCCATCATCAGTACCTTCATCGCCTCGCCCTTGATCCGGCTGCTCACAGCACATGCCCGCCCACCACGTTCGACCTCGGAGGCAACCGAGGTCGGCAGCGGCTGAAATCAGCGTGAGGTTTCGACGCGCAGCACTTCGGTGTAGATCGCGTCGACGGTCTGACCGACCTTGAGGTTTTTCATGCGCGCCTGCAGGTCCGGGTTCTCGACCTTGACCACCTGCAGCTTGCCCTCTGGCGGCAGCAGGCTTACTTCATGCTTGGCGAGGTCAATCTTCTTGATCTGCGAGGTGACCCTGACCTGGCGGAAGGCCTCGCCGCCCGGGTTGGGGTTTTGCGCCGTGGCGCGAATGGTGCCGGACTCCTCACTGGCCTTCGGCGCCCCGCCCACATCCGTGTTGAGCACATAGGCCACGGCACGGGTCACGAAGATGTCGACCTGGTCCCCCACCTTGAGGTTGGGAAGGGCCTTGGCTTTTTCAGTCAGCTGGAACGTCACATCCTTCTTGTTATCTGGGCCCTTCACCGTGACCTGGCGGTTGGCCAGGTCGATGGCGGTGACCTGCGTGGTCACGTGACTTTCCAGCGCCTCGCTGGCAATCGGGATATCTGCAGCGTGCACGGTGAGGCTGGTAGCGGATACCAGCGTGGCCAAAGCAACAGCATGCACAAGTGAGCGGATCGGGTTCATAGGCCTGCTTCCATGTGATCAAGACCGGATAGGGGCGCGAAATGCTCGCGCGCCAACAAGCATAGACCCTGTCGGCCACCCTGCAGGCGCGACGTATTTCGTCCTGTTTTCGTCATGCCAACTCTTGTAATGGCAAATGCGAACTCTTTACACTTGCTTTACATTTACAAATCATTACTATTCGTGACCTTCAAAACAACAAAGAGTCACCTGTAATGGCAAAAAGGTCTGTTGCCCCAGCATCCATTTCCATGCTGGGCCTGCTAGTAGTGCCTGCTGTTCACGCCGCCGTTCAACCCGATGCTCATGGCTCACTCGCCCTGCCTGCCACTGCCGTCACCAGCGCCTACGAGCAACAAAGCTACAAGGCCAGTGATAGCCGCAGCGCCATGAAGATCGACGCCCCCCTGCGCGACATCCCGCAAACCGTCAACGTCGTACCTGAAAGCGTGATCAAGGACCAAGGCGCGCAATCCATGGAAGACGTGCTGAAAAACGTGCCCGGCATCGGCCTGTCCAACGGCGACGGCCAGCGCGACCAGGTGACCATCCGTGGCTTCAGCGCCATTGGTGACATGTACATCGACGGCGTACGGGATGACCCCCTGTACTTCCGCGACCTGTCCAACATCGAGCGTGTCGAGGTCATCAAGGGGCCTGCTGCCGTGCTGTATGGCCGCGGCTCTTCCGGCGGGCTGATCAACAGCATCAGCAAGAAACCGAGCTTTACGCCCAAGCGCGAAGTCGGCATGAGTTTCGACAGCGAAGGCAAGCGCCGCACGCAGTTCGACACCGGCTGGGCCGACCCGCAGGGCAACCAGGCTTACCGTGTGACCGGCGCCTTCGAAGACAGCGACACCTTCCGCGACGATGGCTACATCGACCGCAAGGCCATTGCGCCGTCGGCCTACTTCCGCCTGTCCGACGACCTGGAACTGAACCTGGGCGCCACCTACCTGTACGACAAGCGCCTGATCGACTTCGGCATCCCGGCGCTGGGCAATCGCCCTGTGGATGTGGACCGCGACAAGCGCTTCGGCTCTGGCGACGCCGACCAGGACTACGCCCGCAGCGAAGTGTTCTCGTTGACGGCGAGCCTGGACTACCGCATCAACGACAACTTCACCCTGACCAACACCAGCCGCTACTACCGCTACGACCTGGACCGCAACAACACCCTGGCTGACAGCAGCCCTACACGCTTCGTCACTGCACCCAACGGCGAACTGCTGGTCAAGCTCAACCGCGGTAACGTAGCCCGTGACGAATACGGCGTATTCAACCAGACCGAGCTCAAACAACAGGCGCAACTGGCCGGCATGCAGCACAACCTGCTGTACGGCGTGGAAGTGGGCTTCCAGGACAAGTACCAGCGCGTGTTGAGCCAGAACAACGTGGCCCAGGTGCCGGTGTACCGCGACGCCCTGGTATCGGTACCCGAGCACGCTGCCAACCTCTCCTCCAAAGGCACCAACTTCCAGCAGACCACCGGCCTGTACCTGCAGGACATGATCGAGCTGAACGAGCACTGGAAGGCCTTGGTCGGCGTGCGTTATGACATCTTTGGCCAGGAGTACGACGACGACCGCGTGCAGAACGTCGACCTCGACCGTACCGACAAGACCTGGAGCCCGCGTGCCGGCCTGGTCTACCAGCCAGACGCCATCCAGTCCTACTACGTGTCGGTCAGCCGCAGCTACCAGCCTTCGGGCGAGGTGTTCGCGGTCAGCCCGACCAACCAGCACCTGGAGCCGGAAGAAACCACCAACTACGAAATCGGGGCCAAGTGGGACCTGCTCGACAGCCGCCTGTCGCTGACAGCGGCGGTGTTCCGCCTGGAACGCACCAACATGAAGACCGCCGACCCGGCAAACCCCAACTTGACCGTGCTGGCCGGCGAACAACGCACCGACGGCTTCGAGGCCACCGTCAGCGGGCAGCTTACGGACAAATGGCAGATCTACGCCGGCTACGCCTACCTGGATGCCGAGATCACCAAGTCCAACAGCAAGACCAACGGCGTGGCCGACGAAGGCCAGACCCCTACCCTGACGCCGCGTAACAGCGCCAACGTCTGGCTGGTACGCACCCTGACCCCGGAGTGGCGCGTGGCCGCGGGTGCCAATTACGTGGACGAACGCTACACCGCGCTCGACAACGTGGTGGTGATGCCGGGCTACACCACCTTCGACGCTGCGCTGCTGTACAGCGTGCCGCAGTGGGATGCGGCGCTGCGCCTGAAGAACGCGTTCGACCGGGATTACTATGCCTCGGCACATGGCTCGGTAGACCTGGTTACCCCAGGGGCACCGCGTACGCTTGAGGCAAGCTTCAATTATCGCTTCTGATACCGAACGGGGCGCAAGGCGGCCCCGAAAGGTTCAGCGATTACGCGTCACCCGCCACACCGTATTCGCCAGGTCGTCAGCGATGATCAACGCCCCACGCGGGTCCACCGTTACCCCTACCGGTCGCCCACGGGTCTTGCCATCCTCACCCCGGAAGCCAATGGCGAAGTCGATCGGTTCCCCGGCGGGCTTGCCATCGCGGAACGGCACGAAGATCACCTTGTAGCCCACCGGATTTGGCCGGTTCCAGCTGCCGTGTTCACCCACGAACACACCCTCGGCGAAACGCTCGCCCATGGCCGGTATCGAAAAATCGACACCCAGCGCAGCCACATGCGAGCCAAGGCTGTAATCCGGCTTGATCGCCGCCGCCACTTTGTCCGGGTTCTGCGGCCGTACCCGCTCGTCGACGTTCTGCCCCCAATAGCTGTAAGGCCAACCATAGAAGCCCCCCTCACGCACCGAGGTCAGGTAATCCGGTACCAGATCGGGGCCTAGCTCATCACGCTCGTTGACCACCGCCCACAATTGCCCGGTCTGCGGCTGGATGGTCAAGGCCGTCGGGTTGCGCAAGCCGGTGGCATAAGGACGGTGGGCGCCCGTCTCGGCATCGACCTGCCAGACCATGGCGCGGTCGGCCTCTACCTCCAGGCCACGTTCGGTGATGTTGCTGTTTGAACCAATCCCCACATACAGGTAGCGGCCATCCGGGCTGACCGTCAGCGCCTTGGTCCAATGGTGGTTGATTTCGGCAGGAAGGTCAGTGAGCTTGGCGGGCGCTCCATCAGCCTGGGTCTGGCCGTCCCGGTAGTCGAAGCGCACCAGCGCATCCTGGTTGGCCACGTACAGTTTGCCGTCGGCAAAGGCCAGACCGTAAGGCGCATTGAGGTTTTCCGCAAACACCGTCTGCACCTCATAGGTGCCATCACCGTCGGCATCGCGCAGCAAGGTCAGGCGGTTGCCGCCTTTGACCTGGGTGTTGCCTTTGGCCTTGATCTGGCTGGCGATCACATCCTTGGGCTTGAGCTTGGCTGCACTGCCGCCGCGCCCCTCGGCGATCAGAATGTCACCGTTGGGCAGTACCAGGCTCTGCCGCGGTATCCTCAGGTCGGTAGCGATGGCCGTGATGCTGAAACCTTCCGGCACAGTCGGCTTCTGCTCACCCCAGGCAACCGGCCGGGCAATCTTCATGCTTGGCAGCAAGCTGCGCTCGGGGGCTGGCAACTTCGGGTCCGGGCCCAGCGCCTGGGTCACCTCACCATCGCCGCCGCACGCACTCAACAACAAAGCCACGCCCAACAGGCTCAACGCATGCAAAGGCTTCATGCTGCACCTCCCGAGCGCAGATTGCTCAAGCCGGTCCAGGCAGCGATTACCGCGAGCACCGTGACGATTACCGACAGCACCAGCCCGGATGGCATCACCGCCCAGGCATCCTTGGCATGTTCAAAGGCATTGATCAGGCCCAGCATCCACGTCACCAGCAACAGCACGAAGTACAGTGTGGGTCGCCCACTTTTGCGCTCTGCCCGGATCAGATTGGCCAGCGCGAATAAAAGTGCCAGCCCGCAGAACACCAGCCCACCGGCGATCAACCAGGCGGCGAAGTTGCTCCATTGGATCTGGTAGCTGTTCAGGTAGGCGATGTCGCTTAGCAATGCGCCGAGAAACAGCGGCACACTGCCGGCCAGCAGCAAGGCGTGAAGCGGGCTGGGTGTATAACGACAGAGGGTTTGGTCAGGTGTGGTCACAGTGCCTCCTTTTCATTCAGTGACCCAGGGACTGATGGGCTATTGCCACCAGGCACGCACAGGTTGCGCTAAGCAAAGGAGCCCTGGGGTGGCGCGATAGTTCACCGTTTCGCTGGAATGAAATATCCTGCAAGCTATTTGGCTCGTGCCCCAGGAGCAGTCATGATTAGCAAAATGAAAGACGGGCACGCCCCCTTTGCACTGACCACCCTGCTCGCCTTTTGCCTGGCACTCACTGCTGGCTGCTCCAGCAAAAACAGCCAGGCACGCTATGCAGCTTCTACCGTAGGCTCAAACTGCTTTGCCAAAGCAGTCCCCTCAACCGGAGAAGGCGGTTTGGCGTGGGGGAATACCCTGAGCATTGCCCGGCAGAAATCGCTGAACAACTGCGTGCGCTATGCCGCCCGGTCAGGAGGCACGCCTAGAACGTGTCAAGTGGTGATGGCCAAGTGCAAGAACTAAGTGTTTATGCACTACAAATAAAAACGGAAATTTCCTACAAATATAAACAGGCTGCCTTACTGCAATAAGCGCCACATCTATCCGACTCAAAATCCGACGCCACCGCCCCCTGCTGCCTTCGAAGAAGCCCCTGCTAGACTCAACAAAAGGAAGCGCAAAGTCGAGGGTGACCCGGGTTGGCTCATTGACTGACTACGACTACCAGCACGTTAGCCACTCTCTTTTGCACCTCGCAACAGTTCGATAACCGAACAGTAGCCCGTCTCGTGAATTGACGCTGCCATCTTCACTGCGCACCATGCACCGGCCTTGCGTGCCCCCTGCCTGGGAACCGGCCACGTATCCGTCGTACCGCAGCTGAATACAATTTCAAGAAACGAGCAGTTTATGAACCACTCCAAGATCACCCCCGCCGCACCCCGGATGCACCCGGGTTCGATCGGCGACAAGCTTCGCGGCGCGTTCGGCGTCGGCAAAACCCGTTGGGGCATGCTTGCCCTGGTGTTCTTCGCCACCACCCTGAACTACATCGACCGTGCCGCGCTCGGCATCATGCAACCCGTGCTGGCCAAGGAAATGAGCTGGACGGCGATGGACTACGCCAACATCAACTTCTGGTTCCAGGTCGGCTACGCGATCGGCTTTCTGCTGCAGGGCCGGCTGATCGACAAGGTGGGGGTAAAACGCGCCTTCTTCTTCGCCGTGCTGCTGTGGAGCCTGGCCACCGGTGCTCATGGCCTGGCGACCTCGGCCGCCGGCTTCATGGTCTGCCGCTTCATCCTGGGCCTGACCGAGGCCGCCAACTACCCCGCCTGCGTCAAGACTGTACGGCTGTGGTTCCCGGCGGGTGAGCGGGCGATTGCCACCGGGCTGTTCAACGCCGGCACCAACGTCGGCGCCATGGTTACCCCGGCCCTGCTACCGCTGATTCTGGCCGTGTGGGGCTGGCAGGCCGCATTCATCGCCATGGGTAGCCTGGGCCTGGTGTGGGTGGTGCTGTGGCTGCTGAAGTACTACAACCCTGAAGACCACCCCAGCGTGCGCCAGAGCGAGGTGCAGTACATCCAGCAGGATGACGAGCCCGAGCCGACCCGCGTGCCGTTCAGCCGTATCCTGCGCCTGCGCGGGACCTGGGCTTTTGCGGTGGCCTATGCGATTACCGCGCCGGTGTTCTGGTTTTACCTGTATTGGCTGCCGCCGTTTCTTAACCAGCAGTACAGCCTGGGCATCAACGTGACCCAGATGGGTATCCCGCTGATCATCATCTGGCTGACGGCGGACTTTGGCAGCATCGGCGGCGGCATTCTGTCGTCGTGGCTGATCGGACGCGGCGTGCGTGCCACCACGGCGCGGCTGGTATCCATGTTGATCTTTGCCTGCACCATGCTCAGCGTCATCTTTGCCGCCAACGCCAGTGGCCTGTGGGTCGCGGTGGCGGCCATCTCGCTGGCCGTGGGCGCGCACCAGGCGTGGACGGCGAATATCTGGAGCCTGGTGATGGACTATACGCCAAAGCACCTGGTGAGCACGGTGTTCGGCTTTGGCAGCATGTGTGCGGCAATTGGCGGAATGTTCATGACGCAGATCGTCGGTAGCGTGCTGACCGCTACCCACAACAACTATGCCGTGCTGTTTACCATGATTCCGGCCATGTACTTCCTGGCGCTGGTGTGGATGTACTTCATGGCACCGCGCAAGGTCGAAAGCGCCTGAGTGCGCTAGTCACTTTCCTCTACGGGGCCCTTGCGGGCCCTTTTTTTAGTCTTGTGATCAGGCCGTGACAGCGCGCCGTCTGTGTGAGCGCGCTGCCCGCTCGGAGTCAGACTGCGGCCAACACCGCCTTGGCCTTCTCCAGTGCCATGCGCGCGCGCTGCTCGCCGCTGATGCCCTGCTCCAGCAACTGCCGCGTGGGAATTTCCAGGCTTAGCGGTACGCTTGACGGCAAGACGCGTAGCAGGCTGACCAGATCGGCATCGCCATCGCCCGGGAAGCGTCGCTCATTACGCGCCTGGCGCAGGATCTCATCCATGTCGGCCGGTACCGGACCGGCAACGTCGCACAGCTGGGCATAACGCATGCGCTGCGGTGCCAACTGCGCCAGGTCATCCAGTGAAGACCGGGAGCGGTTGAAGTGGAAGGCGTCCACCAGCACGCAGCCATTGCCATGGTCGGCGTTGGCCACCACCCGCATAGCCTGGCGCAGGTCACGTACCTCGGTCCAGGGCATGAATTCCAGGTGTGGGTGAATACCATAGCCCGCCGCCAGCTCGCACAGGGCAGCAAAACGCTCGGTCAGGCGTGCTTCATCGGGGTCGTTGCCTGCCACCAGCAGTTCAGTGCCACCCAGTTCGGCGCCCACCGCAAGGATCGGCTCGAAATCAGCCACACAGGTCTCCGGCTTCAGGCGCAGGATTTCCAGGTCGAGCACCTTGATGCCGGTGTCGCGCAGGCGCGCCTGGGTCTGCCGGCGCAGCTCGGCATCAGCCACCAGCGGGAAGTGCTGTTCCTGCTCGGTGGCGGCTACCAGGCGCAGGCCAACGTGGCTGTAACCGGCACGGGCTGCCGCCTCTACCATCTCTGGCGGGGACAGTTCGAGTACCGTCAGGGCTGCAAGGGAGAAAATACGGTCAGTCATTTATCGTCACCAAAAGAGTAGAGGTTGCGTCAGGCGATGTGCTCGGGCGCGCAAGCCCGGCCCATTTCCGCCGCCTGGCGGATCGCTTCGATCAGCGCCAGCGTGCGGCCACCGTCGGCGGCATCGATCAGCGGCGCCTGTTCACCCCGGGCAACCCGCACGAAGTGCTGCAACTGCAGGGTCAAGGCCTCGCCGGCGGGAATGCTCTCCTCGCTTTGAAGCAGCGGCGTGTGCCAGCCCGAGCCCGCTTCGGCGTAGTGCCAACGCTTGAGCTGGGGAATGCTCAGCGCCCCTTGAGTGCCGGCCAGCAGGTAGCACGGCTGGCCATCCTGGCGCGGGTACACCGGGCTTTCGCCAGCATCCAGCTCCCAGCTCCACGGCGCCGCCACCGCGTCGGAGCCGGTCAGGCTACCCAGCGCGCCGTTGGCGAACTGCAGCAGCACCGCCGCGCTGTCTTCGTTGGCAAAACCACGTACATCGTTACGGGTGAATGCCTGCACCTGTACCACCTCGCCGCACAGATGGCGCAGCAGGTCGAGGTCGTGGATCAGGTTGGTCAGCAGGAAGCCGGCGCCCGGTTCACGGCGCCATGGCGTTTCGAAATAGCTGTCGGGTTTTTGCAGTTGCCACAGCGCGGTGACATTGATCAGCCGGCCCAGCTTGCCGTCGGCAATCACTTGGTGCGCCTTGGCGATCAGCGGGTTGTGCCGCCGGTGATGGCCGACCAATACGGGTACGCCACAACGGCGCGATGCTTCTACCAATGCGCGAACCTCATCCAGGTGCACGCCCACCGGTTTTTCGACCAGCACCGGCACGCCGGCTTCGACGCAATCCAAGGCGGTCGCCACATGCAGGTTGTTTGGGTTGGCAACGATTACTGCCTCGGGGCGTGCGCGCTCCAGCATCTGCCGGTGGTCGGCAAAACAGGGCACGCCGCATTCAGCGGCAAAAGCCTCGGCCTGCGGGCCGGGGTCGGCCACCGCGCACAGCTGGGCGTGCGGCACATTGCGCAGGTGCTGGTAGTGCTGGCGGCCCATGATGCCGGCGCCGATCAAGGCAATACGAAGGGGTTCGTTCAACAGCCTGTCCTCTTGTCATTGTTGTTGTATGAATTATGGAACCCTATTCCAAAACTCATACAGCACAATTTAGAACCAAGTTCAGCCTTTCAGAAGAACCCGCAGGACAAGCTGTTCGGTAATCGACCGGAAATGCGCGTCAGGCAAACAATTCGCTTGCCCGGCTGGCCGCCGACAGCTCTTGTGCAGCAGCCAGCAGTAGTGGCGCCAGCTCTGCCAGGCGGCTTTGCGCCATCCGTGCACTGGGCCCGGCAATGCTCAATACGCCGATCACCTCGTCAGTGTGCGGGCGGCGCACCACGGCAGCCAGGGCCGAGGTGCCGATGGCCGAGGTTTCCTCGACCCAGGCATAACCACGCTCGCGGGCACGGTGCAGATAGGCGAGCAGCTCGTCGGTGGAGCGCGGTGCGTTGGGGCCGAACTGCGCAGGGTCGGCAATACCTTGGCGCAACACCATCTGCAGCGCCTGCTCATCGTCCAGGCTGGCCAGCCAGGCATGCCCGGACGCTGTATAGAACAGCGGCGCATCGCGGCCCATGTCGGGGTCGTAGCGCAGCCCGGAACGGGCGCCCTGAGACTTGGCGATCCAGGTCTGGCGGGCACCGTCGATCACGCCAAGGCGCACCAGCTCACCACTGTCCTGGGCCAGGCGGTCGAGAATCGGCTGAATGATGTCGGCACCGTTGCTCGACAGGTAGCGAAACCCCAAGGCCACCAGTTTGGCAGACAGTTGGTAACGGCTGTTGTCGCGGTTCTGCCGCACGTAGCCGAGCCGCACCAGCTCGGTGAGCATGCGGTGGGTGGCGCTTTTGGGAATGTCCAGGCGCTCGGCCAGGGTTTGCAACGGCAGCCCCGAGGGTTCGCCGGTAAGGGTTTCTACAAGACTGAAGGCGCGTTCGATCTGACTACCAGCCATGACTACAGGTCCCTGATTTTTTTGCCGATTCTAGAAGATGATTCCACATGAGCGATACCGGCCGCAGCGAAGTCGCGCTGAAGTGTCCGGTTATCGCCCAGTTGTTGACTGCGCGGGCTGCCATGCCCTTGCGGGTAAAGACGGCGCCGATAAAAATGTGGAACCTTGTTCTAATAACAACACAGGAACACCGCGATGCCCTCAGCTGCTCTGGATACCGAATACGATGTACTGGTCATAGGCTCCGGCGCCGCCGGGCTGGCTGCGGCCGTGACGGCGGCCTGGCATGGGCAGAGGGTGATCGTGGTAGAGAAGGAGCCCGTGTTTGGCGGTGCCACCGCCTGGTCCGGCGGCTGGGCCTGGGTGCCACGTAACCCGCTGGCACAGCGGGCCGGCATCGTGGAGGACATCGAGCAGCCGCGAACTTACCTGCGCCATGAACTGGGAACCCACTACAACGCCGAGCGCGTCGATGCCTTCCTTGAGGCTTGCCCGCACATGGTGGCGTTCTTCGAGAAACATACGGCGTTGCAGTTTGCCGACGGCAACGGCATCCCGGACATGCATGGCGACACGCCGGGCGCAGCCCAGGGCGGGCACCAGGTGATCGCGGCGCCGTATGATGCCCGCGAGGTGGGTGCCTTGCTGCCACGCCTGCGCAAGACCCTGCGCGAAACCTCGTTCATGGGCATGCCGATCATGGCCGGTGCCGACCTGGCGGCCTTCCTCAACATGACCCGTTCGCCCAAGGCACTGCTGCACGTATGCAAGCGTTTTGGCCGTCACCTGTATCACCTGGCGCGGTATGGTCGGGCGATGCACCTGGTCAACGGCGTGGCACTGGTGGCGCGGCTGGCCAAATCGGCACAGGACCTGGGTGTGCACCTGCAGGAATCGGCGCCGGCCAAAAGCCTGCTGGTCGAAGATGGCCGAGTGTGCGGGGCTCGGGTGGCCACGCCGCAGGGCGAGCGACAGATACGCGCCAAGGCCGTGGTGCTTGCAGCAGGTGGCTTCCCCAACGACAGCGCCCGGCGCCAGCAGCTGTTCCCGCGCGATGCCAGCGGCCACGACAACCTGGCCCTGCCGCCACAGGGGTGTTCCGGTGACGGGCTGCGCCTTGGCGAGGCGGCCGGCGGCGTGGTGGCCACCAACCTGAAATCGCCGGTGGCCTGGGCGCCGGTTTCGCGCGTGCCGCATCGCGATGGCAGCATCGGCCACTTCCCACACATTATCGAGCGCGGCAAGCCAGGCATCATCGGCGTGCTGGCCAACGGCAAGCGCTTTGTCAATGAAGCGCATGGCTATTACGACTATGTATCAGCCATGGTCGCGGCAGTCCCGCAGGGTGAGGAAGTGTGCTCGTGGCTGGTGTGCGATCATCGCTTCTTGCGCCGCTTTGGCCTGGGCTATGCCCGCCCGGCACCGCTGCCGGTGTGGCCGCATGTGCGCAGCGGTTATCTCAAGCGGGGTGTCACGCTTGAAGCGCTGGCGGACGCCTGTGGCATTGAACCGGCCGGGTTGCGTGCCACGGTCAGCGACTTCAACAAACATGCACGAGATGGCCAGGACCCGGCATTTGGCCGTGGCTCCACGCCGTTCAACCGCAAACAGGGTGACCCGCAGCACAAGGGCCCCAACCCGTGCGTGGCGCCCATCGAACACGGGCCGTTCTATGCAGTGAAGGTGCAACCCGGCTGCTTTGGTACCTTTGCCGGGTTGCGCACCGACGGCAGTGCCCGGGTGCTGAATGAAGCCGGGCAACCCATCGCAGGCCTGTATGCGGCGGGTACCGACATGGCCAGTGTGTTTGGTGGCTGGTACCCGTCGGGCGGCATCAACCTGGGGCCAGCGCTGACCTTTGGCTATGTGGCCGGGCGGCACATTGCCGGGGTGCAGGCGTATGAGTGAGGTGGGCCAACCGGTTCCGGCAAGGAAGTGTTCGCCAAAGCCCTGCATGCCCACTGCTGCCCTCAGGCCCCGTTCGTTGCGATCAACTGCGCGGCCCTGCCCGAAAGCCTGATCGAAGCCGAGCTGTTCGGCTATACCGAAGGCAGCTTCACTGGCGCCCGCAAAGGGGGTGCCATGGGCCTGCTGGAGTCAGCCGGGGACGGTATCCTGCTGCTCGACGAAATTGGCGACATGCCGCTGGCCCTGCAAAGCCGGTTGCTGCGGGCACTGCAGGAACGGCAGGTCACCCGCATTGGCAGCACCACGGCAGCGCCCTTCAAGGCACACATTGTCGCAGCCACCCACAAAGACCTTGGCGCGCTGGTAGCCAACGGAGGTTTTCGCGAAGACCTGTTCTACCGCCTGGACGGCCTGCGTGTCAGCCTGCCCGGTTTGGAACAGCGCCTGGATAAACAACAACTGATCGAAGCCTTTTTCCAGCGTCCGGGCTTTGCGCCGCTGCAGGCCGAGGCCAGGCGTCGGCTGCTGGCCTACCACTGGCCGGGCAACCTGCGGCAACTGGAGAACGTGGCACGGCTGGTCGGGGTGCTGGCCCCGGGTGAGCCCAGCATAGGTGCGCAGCACCTGCCAGAAGACCTGCAAGGCCAGCCGGTCGCGGCGCCGCGCTCGCTTTCAGACGCCACCCAGGACGTGATCGAGCGCGCCTTGCTGGCCCATGAGGGCAATGTCAGTGCTGCCGCCAAGGCGCTGGGTATTTCCCGTACCACCATGTACAAGCGCCTGGGTTCGCGCTAGCACTCAGGCCGGGCAGCGCATCTGCGCCAGCCAGTACGGCACATCCACCTCGTCGATCTGCTCGGCACGCAGGAACAGCTCGGCATACTGGCGGTACACCCCGGTGCTGAGGAACAACTCCAGCAGTTGCCCGTCGATGTGCCGGTCACGGGCCATGAACACCAGGATCTTCACCGATTCGGACAACGTCTTCGGCGGCTTGTAAGGCCGGTCGGCCGCCGTCAGTGCTTCAAATATGTCGGCAATGGCCATGACTCGCTCGGCAATGCCCAGGTCATGCTCACCCAGCCGGCGTGGGTAGCCGCTACCATCCAGCTTTTCATGGTGGTTGCCGGCGATGGCCGGTACGCGTCTCATCTGACGTGGAAACGGCAGCGAGCTGAGCATGATGATGGTTTGCACGATGTGCTCGTTGATCTTGAAACGCTCCTCGTCATTCAGCGTGCCGCGCCGGATCGACAGGTTATACAGCTCGCCGTGGTTGCTGGCGTGGGCTGGCAGGCGCATGTCGAAGCCCCATCGGTTACACGGGTCGCCCTTGGTCACCGGGGGTTTGCGCTCGCCCCAGGGCACACGATGCTCGGGGCGGTCGGCCAGCAGCGATTCTTCTACCGGCAGCGCGGGTTGCGGTACGCCGGTATAGCGCTGCGCCTCATCGCGGGAGATGCCCAGGCGGTTGTCGAAGTGGCGCTGCCAGCGCTGCTGGCTGATCTGCTGCAGGCGTTCGATATCGGCATCCTGCATGGACTCGCCGCCGATGTTGGCCTGGGCGACAAAGGCGAAGTCATCCTGCAGCTGGGCCTGGCTATGGACTAGCGCGGCTTGCAGCACCTGCGGGTCGGCGCCGCTGGCCAGGCCTCGCCAGTAGGCCAGCTCGGCATCACGCCACAGCACTTCAAAACGCATGCGTACTTCATGAATACGGTTGTACAGGGTCTCCAGCTTGGTCGGCTTGTCCACCACGTACTCAGGGCTGGTGACCTTGCCGCAGTCGTGCAGCCAGGCCGCTACGCGAAATTCGTAGCGTTCGGCTTCAGTCATGCTGAAGCTGGCATAGGGGCCGCTGTCGGCATTCACCACCTGGTCCAGCAGCATCTGCGCCAGTTGCGGCACACGCTCGCAGTGGCCGCCGGTATAGGGGCTCTTGGCATCGATGGCGTCGGCCAGCAACTTGATCATGGCATCCATCAGGCGTTGCTGGGCTTCGGCCAGCTGGCGTGTCTCGATGGCCACTGCCGCCACGCCAGAAAGCTCTTCGACAAATTGCCGGAACGGTTCGCCCAGCTGGTCGCGCGCCTGCGCCTCATCCAGTTGCAGCACCAGAATGCCCAGCAGCGCCTGGCTACGGTCTTTCAGCACCACGGCCTGGCTGCGCTCGTCCAGGCCGAGGGCCTGCGTCACCGCAGCGGCCAGCGTGCAACGGGCACCTTCATCCACGGCAAGCTCGCCGGGGTATTGCTCACCCCGGCAGGCGGCGGCCAGGCGCAGCAGCGTGTGCTCGGCGTCGAACAAGTACACCACACCGGCCTCGACCCCGGCAGCGTGCACCAGGTGAGCCAGGACGCCGTCGAGCATACGCGCCAGGTCGCGCTCGCGGCTGAGCGTGAGGGTAATGGCCTGGAAACCGCGAATGGTGCCAGCCATGCGGCTCAATACCTGGCTCAGCTCTCGTACTTCGGACACCTGCGATTTCACCCCCACTTCGCGGCTGAAATCAAAGCTGGCCAAGCCCTGCACCTGTTCAGCCAGCACCTTCAGCGGGCGGACGATACGCCGACCGAGCACACCGCCAAGCACCAGCAGCACGGCCATCAACGCCAAGGTCCAGAGCAACTGCTCGAACAACACCTTGCGCGCACCGGCCAGCAGCTCATGGCCCGGCACGGCAATCAACACCTGCAGATCCTGCCCGGCCAGGCTGGTCAGCGGAATGCGCATGCCATACCAAGTCTGGCCGTCCACCTGGTATGGCTGTGCCTGCGTGCCTGACGGCAGGTCAGCGTACAGGTGCTGCAGGCTTGCAATGTCCAGCTCGCTGAGTCGCGACAGGCGCACGCCCTGCCCTTCATGCACGATCACCCGCTGCAAGTCCGGGTAGGCCACAACATTGCCCTGGTCGTCGAGCACGGCAATTTCGGTGCTGGGGGTGATGCGCAAGCCCTGGGTTTCGCTGGCCAGGTCGTTGACCGAAACATCCATGCCGATCACCGTTTCTCCGTCAACGCTGCGCTGCGCCAGGGTGACGCCTATTTCGCGGGTAGTGAAGAACACGTACGGCGGCGTCAGCACAGTGGCGGGCTGCGCACTGGCTTCGGCGAACCACGGGCGTGTACGCGGGTCGTAGCGGTATTCGGGTTTGGCCTGGGCCTGCAACAGGTTCAACGCCTGGTCGTAGTAGCGCCACTCGCCCTGCACCACCCCGCCCTCGCCACGGCTGACACGCTGCACCAGAAACGCCGTGCCCGGCGGCGCGGCGAAACGCTGCAGCAGCTGCGGGTCACGCAGCCGGCGCACCAACAGGAAATCGCCGCTGGGGTAGCCCATGTAGGCGGCACTGAGCATGCGGTTGGCATTTAGCGTTTCGACCAGTTGCGGCAGCCTATCCAGGCGCTGCGCCTGGGTATGCGCAGCAGGGTTGTGGGCAAGCAGGCGGATGCTGCTTTGCACCGGGTCGATCAGGCGCCGGGCGCGTTCGTCGATGGTCTTGCCCACCTGCTGGGCTGTATCGCCGGCGGCGGCTACCAGGGTCTGGCGGATACCGCGATAACCCTGCCAGGCCAGGGCGGCACCCAGCAGCAGCATGGCCAGCACGATGGCCAGCGCCACCAGCCATTGCAGTGAAATGCCACGCCCGGTCCTACCGGTATCACGCCCCGTCGACACGCAGCCCATCCCAGGTACTCCATGTGAAGCAGATTGAGGGAGCAGCCAGAACGATCATGCGGGCCGAAGCCATTCGCAGGCAGCGAGAGGGGCCGAATGGTGGCCAATAGCCCTGGTCCATCTTGGCAGGAGTGTAGAGTGCGGCGGGGGGTTCTGCCGGGTTGGCAGAAAAAATTAACGTGGCTGGTCACAATGCCCTCAGGTAGACGCCCGCTGCTCCAGCATCACCAGCGTGCCGACATCACCTTGCAGCGCCTGCGCCGGCCATTTCGCGGGTAAAACCGCGAGGCCGGCACAGTCGCCACCACACGGACGTTAACCCCGACCATCCCGTACTCCAGCGCTTCGGATACGCGCCAGATGCGCCCGACGTCCCGGGCATACAGGTAGCAGGCCAGCCCGAACTCGGTGTCATTGGCCTGGGCAATCACGTCCTGCTCGCTGCTGAAGCGGAAGATCGGCGCTACCGGCCCGAAGATTTTCTCTCGCGCCACACGCATGCCCGGTGTGACATCCGCCAGCAAGGTCGGCATCGTCGAACACGATGAACGGGGCGTTGCCCCAATTCCATGGTCACCTTCTTCTCGGCTCTTTGGTCACGATCAAGCGCCGGTCACCGTTCGGCGAAGGAATCACATCGCCGTAAATGCGCTTGCCTTCCTCGGCATAGAACTCCACATAGGCCGCGGCAAAGGCAATTTCGCCACGGGATTCGGCCAACGGCTTGCCTTGTTCAGCGGTCATGATGCGCGCCAGGTCTTCCTGGTGGGCAAGGATTTCGCGGAACCAGGCTTGCAGCCGGGCTGCGCGCTCCTTGGCGGTCAGCGCCCGCCACGCCGGCAAGGCGCGCTCGGCGGCGGTGATGGCGCGGCGGGTCTCATCTGCGCCCATGCGCGGCACATGGCCGAGCACTTCGCCTGTGGCCGGGTTGGTCACGGCAATGCGCTGGCCGCTGTCAGCGGCCAGCCATTGTCCATCGATATAGCAAACTTCACGCAGCAGATCACGATCGGCAAGGTTCATGTCGATTGGCTCGTTCGAAGAATGAAAAAGGTGGGGCCGGACCGCGCCCCACCTGAGGTGAGTCAGCGTTTGGCCTGCAGGGCCTTTTCGCGGATCTGACTGAGGGTCATGCGCGGGGTCAGGGCTTCAGGGTCGACCTGCACCTCGATCAGCGCCGGCTTGCCGGACGCCTGGCAACGCTCGAAGGCGGCGGCGAAATCCTCAGTGCGAGTGACCGTTTCACCGTGCAGCCCATAGGCGCGGGCCAGGGCGGCAAAGTCCGGGTTATGCAGTTCGGTGCCAGAGACCCGGCCCGGGTAAGTACGCTCCTGGTGCATGCGGATGGTGCCGTACATGCCGTTGTTGACCACCACCGTGATCACCCGGGCGTCGTAGTGCGCCGCCGTGGCCAGCTCCTGGCCATTCATCAGGAAGCAACCGTCGCCGGCAAACGCCACTACCGTGCGCTGCGGGTAGGTCAACTTGGCTGCTACTGCTGCCGGCACGCCGTACCCCATGGAGCCGTTGGTAGGCCCGAGCAGCGTACGGAATACGCGGTGCTGGTAGCCACGGTGCACCCAACCGGTGTAGTTACCGGCACCGCAGGTAAGGATGCTATCGGCCGGCAAGGTCTTGTTCAGCCAGGCGATCACTTCGCTCATCTGCACATCACCCGGCGAACGCGGGGTTTCGAAGTTGCCCCGGTAGCCGCTGTTCAGGCTGGCGACCCAGTCGGTGAACGCCGCCGGGCGCACGGCGGGCAAGGTGGCGGCCTGGTTCAGGAAGCTCGCCGGGCCGGCATTGATGCCCAGGGTCGGTTGGTAGACGCGGCCAATTTCTTCGGCGCTGGCGTGCACATGCACCAGTGCCTGTTTTGGTGTCGGGATGTCGACCAGCGCGTAACCGCCCGTGGTCATTTCGCCCAGACGTGCGCCTACCACGATCAACAAGTCAGATCGCTTCACTGCATCGACCAATACCGGGCCGGCAGCCAGGCCAAGGTCGCCGGCATAGTGCGGGTCGGTGTTGTCGAACAGGTCCTGGCAGCGGAATGACGCTGCCAGCGGCAAATGCTGCGCCTGCACGAAGCGCTTCAGGTCGGCCACCGCCTGGGCGTTCCAACCACCGCCACCGGCAATTACCAGTGGCCGCTTGGCCTTGGCCAGCAGCGCCTGCAGTTCGCCCAGCGCCTGCGGCGCCGGGGCGGCTTCGACACGCTGGGCCGGGCGGGCATCGGCTACCTGTACCACGTCCGTCAGCATGTCTTCCGGCAAGGCGATCACCACAGGCCCGGGGCGGCCGCTGATGGCGCGCTGGAAGGCCTGGTTGACCAGTTCGGGAATGCGTACGGCATCGTCGATCTGTACCACCCACTTGGCCATCTGGCCGAACATGCGCCGGTAGTCCACTTCCTGGAAGGCTTCGCGTTCAATCTGGTCGCGGGCCACCTGGCCGATGAACAGCAGCATCGGCGTGGAGTCCTGGAAGGCGGTGTGCACGCCCACAGAGGCGTTGGTGGCGCCTGGGCCACGGGTAACGAAGCAGATGCCCGGCTTGCCGGTCAACTTGCCGTAGGCCTCGGCCATGTAGGCGGCACCACCCTCCTGGCGACAGACGATGAGGTCGATTTCGTCCTGCACATCATGCAGCGCATCGAGCACCGCCAGGTAGCTTTCACCCGGCACACAGAACGCACGCTCGACACCATTCACCCGCAGGGCATCGACCAGTACCTGGCCGCCACTGCGCTTCACTTCGGAGTTGCTCATTGTTGTTCTCCCTCAGGCGCTGCGGTCAGATAACCGAGTCTTCCAGGAACGGCTTGTTGTCGATCACCCGCTGGTAGCTCAGCGCGCCCAGGTCGAGCGAGCGGTAGCCGCCATAGGTGATCAGCTCGGACAGCCCGCGGCCAATGGCCGGTGCCTGCTGCAGGCCGTGCCCGCTGAAGCCGTTGCAAAACAGGAAGTTGCTCACTTCGTTATGCGGGCCCACGATGGCGTTGTGGTCGAGCACACAGAAGTCGTAGTGCCCGGCCCAATAGTTGACCACTTTGATGCCCTCGAACGCGGGCACCCGCTCGGCAAGAATCGGCCACACCTCTTCGTCAAACTCCTCGTGCAACACGTCGAAGTCTTCAAAGTCCACTTCCGGGTCGTTTTTAGGGTAGGTGCCGCCCAGGTAGAACTTGCCTTCGGGGCGGAAGAACACCCCGGTCGGGTCGATGGTCAGTGGCACGGTGCCTTCCAGCGGGGTACGGCAGTCGAACACGAACAGCGAGCGGCGCCGTGGCTCGACCGGAATATCCAGGCCCGCCATGCGCGCGACCTTGGTGCCGCGAGTACCGGCACAGTTCACCAACAGGCCGCAGCCGATACGCTCGCCGCTGGCCAGTTGAACGCCGGTAATGCGATCACCTTCGCGCTGGATACCCACCACCTCGTTCTCGATGTACTCGATGCCCATGGAACGCGCCTTGCGGCGGAAGCCGTTGAGCATGCCAAGGCTGTCGAACCAGCCTTCTCCACTCTGGCCATAACTGGCGCCAGCGAGGCGGTCGATGTTCACCCAGGGAAACTTGCGCTGGAGCTGCTCGGGGTCGAGCAGGTGCACATCCGCGCCGTGAGACACCTGGGTATCGTGCAGGCGGCGCAGCACTTCATAGCCCTTGTCGTCGCCAAGGAACAGGTAGCCATTTTCGTGAAAGGCCAGATCCGGGCGGTCGCCATCCACTTCCATCACGTCGGGGAAGTTGCGCACGAATTCGGCGCCGAACCTGGAGATTTCAATGTTGATCGGGTTGGAAAACTGCTGACGGATCGAACTGCTGGACAACGCGGTGGCCGACTTGTTGTAGGTCCAGTCGCGCTCGATGACCAGCACCGACCCCTTGAAGTCCGGGTTGTTGGCCAGGAAGTAGGCGGTGGCGCTGCCGTTGACCGCGCCGCCGACGATCACCACATCGTAATTCTGTTGTTTAGCGGTGGAAGCCATGGAATTAGCTCTCTTCTGATGTGGGCGTTATTTCGGGTCTTCGAAATGGCCGGCGCCGGCGAAGTTGCCGCCGTGGTAGCGTGCAGCGGGTTCATTCGGGTGCAGCGGCGGGTGCTTGGCCAGGACCTTGTCGCGGTAGTCGTCGGCGCTGTCCTTGGGCACATAGCCGATCGATGAGGCCAGGCGGTTGTCCCACAGGCTTTCGCGGTTGGCCGACATGCCATAGACGATCATGTGTCCGACCCGTGGCGCCAACAGTGAGCGCTCGGTGAGCTGAGCGAAGTCGTCGAACGATAGCCAGGTGGCGAGCATGCGCCGGTCCAGCGGCTCGGGGAACGACGAACCGATGCGCAGGTTGACCGACTCGATGGCGAACTTGTCCCAGTAGTAGCGGCCCAAGTCTTCGGCAAAGCACTTGCTGACGCCATACAGGCTGTCGGGGCGATGCGCGGCGGTGGCATCGATGGTCTCGGTGCGGTCATAGAAGCCGATGGCGTGGTTGGAGCTGGTGTACACCACACGCTTCACACCGTTGCGCCGCGCGGCTTCGTAAATGTTGTAGGTGCCGACGATGTTGCCGTTGAGGATTTTCTCGAAGGTGTCCTCCACCGGTACGCCACCGGCATGAACGATGGCGTCAACCCCTTCGGTCAGCGGCAGCACATCGTCGAAGTTGGCCAGGTCGCAGCGCACCAACTGTTCATGGGGCGCAGCGTGGCCCATGTCGGCGATGTCGGTCAGGCGCAACTCGTCGGCGAAGGCGGCCAGGTGCTTGCGCAGCACGCTGCCCAGGCGTCCGGCGGCGCCGGTGATCAGCAGGCGTTTGAAAGGCTTGCTCATGTGTTACCTCGATTGCTTGATGGGCTCAGGACAGCGCCGCGAACGCGTCGCGCAACTGCCCCAGGGCTTGTTCCAGTTCCTGCCGCGACGTGGCGAACGACGGACGAATGTAGGGTTCCAGGCCAAACGCCGAGCCCGGCACAGTCGCGACTTTGCCGACCCGCAACAGGTAGGCCGACAGGTCGGCATCGTTGCCAATGACCTGGCCATCCGGGGTGCGCTTGCCGATGAAGGCACCTACCTCGGGGAAGGCATAGAAAGCGCCCTGCGGCATCTGCAGCTGCAAGCCCGGGATCTGCGCCAAGCCTTGCACCACCAGCGCGCCA
This sequence comes from Pseudomonas sp. URIL14HWK12:I5, assembly GCF_900176445.1. Taxonomy (NCBI): domain Bacteria; kingdom Pseudomonadati; phylum Pseudomonadota; class Gammaproteobacteria; order Pseudomonadales; family Pseudomonadaceae; genus Pseudomonas; species Pseudomonas sp. URIL14HWK12:I5. Next base: position 587,833 of record NZ_FWXQ01000002.1, on the reverse strand, counting down.
CGCGCCTGGTATTCACGGTTGGCCTCCCGCACGAAGTCCTGCGGCCCGTTCAGCGCCGCCACGGCGGCCAGTTGCGAAATGCTCGACGGGCAGGTGGTGGTCTGTGACTGGGTCTTGTTCATGGCTACGACCAGGTCTTTCGGCCCGGCGGCGTAACCCAGGCGGTAGCCGGTCATGGCATAGGCCTTGGACACGCCGTTGATCAGCAAGGTGCGCTCACGCAGTTGCGGGCAAGCAGTGACGAACGACACGAACGGCTGATCGCCCAGCACAATGTGCTCGTAGATCTCGTCGGAGATGATCAGCACGTTCGGGTGGCGCGCCAGCACCTTGCCCAACGCGGCGAACTCTTCACGGGTGAAGATCGCCCCGCTCGGGTTGTTCGGCGAGTTGAGCATCACCCAGCGTGTGCGCGGGGTAATGGCCGCTTCCAGCTGCTCGGGCTTGAGCTTGAACCCCTGCTCGGCCCCGCAAGGGATAACCTTGGGCACACCATCGTTGAGCATGGCCATGTCGGTGTACGACACCCAGTACGGCGCCGGGGTGATGACCTCGTCGCCCGGTTCGAGCGTGGCCAGAAAGGCGTTGAACAACAGCTGCTTGGCACCGTTGCCTACGCAGATTTCGTCCAGGCCGTAGACCAGGTCGTTTTCCCGGGCAAACTTGTCGACGATGGCCTGGCGCAACACCTCCAGACCGTTGGGCCCGGTGTAGTGGTTGTTACCCGCAAGCATCGCCTGGTGGGCGGCTTCGATCACGTGGGCCGGTACGTTATAATCCGGCTCGCCGAGTGCCAGGTTGATGACCGGTTCGCCCTTGGCCAGCATCTGCTTGGCCAGTACCGACACGGCCATGCTTGGCGAGCTTTTTACCGCGCGCACGCGGCTGCTTTGCACGTCCATCCTCTAGCGCTCCTGAGCGGCGTCAAAGCCGTAGTCGTTACGTGCCTGCTCGGCGCTGATGTAACCGGCACGTACATCGCGCTCAACCTGCTTGCGGTCGCGCTGGCGCGGGTCGCCATAACCACCGCCCCCGGGCAGGCGCAGCACCAGGCGGCGCTCAGCGGGTACGAATTGCTGGCCTTTGCCGCGCAGCACGCTGCCGTCATCCAGGCCAACGAAGCCTTGGGCGCCCTCCTTGCCACCCTCCAGGCCGCGTGCCGGGTACTGGATACGGTCGAACATGGCACTGAAGCGCAAGCTGTAGCCTTCGGCCGCCGACACTTCGATTTCCTGGCCCAGGCCACCGCGCAACTGGCCAGCACCACCGGAGCCTTCACGCAGTTCCTTGCGCCATACCACGACCGGGCCGGCGTGTTCGGTGGCTTCCACCGGCATGGTGTGTACGCCGCTGGGGAACGCCGTGGCGCTCAGGCCATCCATCGTCGAGCGGGCACCCATGCCGCCGCTGTTGAACATCAGCATCTCGGCATTGCGGCCGTTGAGGTTGCTCTCCAGCGGACGCACGCTCAGGTGCAGGTTCCACAGGGCGCTGGCACCCTCGGCCGGCACTTTGCCTGGCAGGCACTTGTGCAGCGCGCCGAGCACCAGGTCGGGCACGAAATGGCCCAGCACATGGCGCACCGACACCGGCGCCGGGTGCTTGGCATTGAGGATGCAGCCTTCAGGCGCGGTGACTTCGAAGGGCGCCAGCGAAGCGGTGTTGTTCGGGATTTCCGGTGCGACGATGCACTTGAGGCCATAGCAGGCATAAGCCTTGGCGTAGCCCAGCGGCACGTTGATGCCGAACTGGCTCATGCCAGAAGTGCCGGTAAAGTCGCTCTTGATACCGTCGGGGCCAACAGTGATGGTGACCGCCAGGGTTACCGGCACATCGTAGCCGTCGAGGGTCATGCTGTTGCTGTAGGTGCCGTGGGGCAGCGACTTGAAGCACTCCAGGGTAGCGCGACGGCTGTGTTCGAGGATGAACCCGCCGATGTACTCCAGGTCGTCCAGCTTGAACTCTTCGAGCATGTCCAGCAGGCGCTTGTGGCCAGTTTCGTTGCACGCCGACAACGCATAGAAGTCGCCCACTACCCGGTCGTTCTCACGCACGTTGTTGCGCAGGATGTTGATCAGATCGCGGTTGACCTTGCCGCGCTCGAACAACTTCATGATCGGGATGAACAGGCCTTCTTCGTACACTTCACGGGCATCGGGGCCGAAGCCCCGGCCACCGATATCGACCACGTGGGCAGTACTGGCGAAATAGCCGATCAGCTTGCCCTTGTAGAAGGACGGCGAAACGATGGTGATGTCGTGCAGGTGGCCAGTGCCCTTCCACGGGTCGTTGGTCACGTAGACATCGCCTTCGAAAATGTTGTCCTCGCCGATGTCATTGATGAAGTGCACCACCGCCTCAGCCATGGTGTTCACATGGCCAGGGGTGCCGGTGACGGCCTGGGCCAGCATGTTGCCGGCGCGGTCGAACACCCCGGCGGACAGGTCGCCGGCTTCGCGCACACTGGTGGAGAAGGCCGTGCGAATCAGGGTCAGGGCCTGCTCTTCGACCACCGAGACCAGGCGGTTCCACATCACCTGCATTTGAATGTCGATCAACGTATCGCTCATGGTTCTGGCTTCCGAATTCAGGCGTTAGCGGCGCACGACCAGCAGGCAGCCGTCTGGCTGGACCGTGGCGGTGAAATTGGAGGTGACGAAGGTCGAGGTTTCGCGCTCGACGATGACCGCCGGGCCGTCGACACGGGCACCGACTTGCAGCTCTTCGCGTGGGTGGATGCCGGCTTCGACAAAACCACCGGCGGCCACGTCGAACACCTGGCGGCGGGAAATTTCATGGGCGCGGTAGGCGGCGCCCACTTCCTCAATCTGCGTGACGGGTGGCAGGGGCGAACTGGCCTTGACCGACCAGCTGACGATCTCGATGTCCGGCCCTTCGATGGGGCGGCCAAAGAAGCGGGTGTAGGCTGCTTCGAAGCGGGCCTTGAACTCTAGCGTGTCGGCAGCGCTGAAGGCTTTGAATGGCAAGGCAACCGGGATTTCCCAGCCCTGGCCCACATAACGCATGAACGCGGTGCAGTCCATGTCCGGCTCACCGATCGGCATGCCCTGGCGCAGGAAGCCCAGCGATTCGGCTTTCATCTCGTCGATCAGGTCATTGACCTGCGCGGCCTCGAACTCGGACAAGCGTACGAACGCACTGCGTACGGCCTCGTAACCGAATGGCGCACGCAGGAAGCCGATCGCCGAGCCCACGCCAGCACCCGCCGGGACGATAAAGCGTGCCACACCCATCTTCTCGCACAGCCGTGCAGCGTGCAGCGGGCCGCCACCGCCAAAGGTGATCATGGTGTAGTCGGCAATGTCCTTGCCGCTTTCCACCGCATGCACACGGCCGGCGTTGGCCATGTTCTCGTCAACCACTTCGCACACGCCAAACGCTGCGGTGACGGCCTGCATGCCCAGCGGCTGGCCGATGACCCGGGCCATGGCGTTGGCCGCGTTGTCGGTGGACAAACGCAGCGCGCCACCGGCGAAGTTGTCTGCATCCAGGCGGCCGAGCAGCAGGTTGGCGTCGGTGATGGTCGGCTCCAGGCCACCACGGCCGTAACAGGCCGGGCCAGGCTCGGAGGCCGCACTGTGCGGGCCCACGCGGATCTGGCGCATGCTGTCGAGGCTGGCGATGGAGCCGCCGCCAGCACCGATTTCGACCATTTCCACCACCGGGATGGAAATCGGCATGCCGCTGCCCTTCTTGAAGCGGTAGGTACGGGCAACCTCGAAGGTTTTCGCGGTTTTCGGTACCTGGTCTTCGATGAGGCAGATTTTCGCCGTGGTGCCACCCATGTCGAACGACAGCACGTTCTCCAGCTGGTAGCGGCGGGCGATGTCGGCCGCAAAGATGGCGCCACCAGCCGGACCGGACTCCACCAGACGGACCGGGAACTCAGCGGCGCTTTGCACCGAGATGATGCCGCCACCGGAGTGAATCATGAACACCGGGCAATGGGCGCCTTCCTGTTTGAGGGTCACCACCAGGCGGTCCAGGTAAGACTTGATCAGCGGTTTGACGTAAGCATTGGCACACACGGTGTTGAAGCGCTCGAACTCACGCATCTGCGGCGAGACTTCGCTGGAAATGGAAATCGACAACTGCGGCAGTCGCGCCTGCAGGGCATCGCGCAACTGGCGTTCGTGAGCACCGTTGACGTAGCTGTGAATGAAGCCAATGGCCACGCTTTCGTAGTTGCCTTCGGCAATGCGCTCGACCAGGGCATCGATCTCGGCCTGCGCAGGGGCGATCAGTACCTGGCCTTTGACATTCAGGCGCTCACGCAGGGTGTAGCGGTGGTCACGATCGATCAGTGGCGGCGGCAGGGCGATGTTGATGTCGTACTGCTCGAAACGGTTTTCGGTGCGCATTTCCAGGGTGTCCCGGAAGCCTTCGGTAGTGATGAAGGCGGTGCGCGCGCCACGGCGCTCGATCAGGGCGTTGGTGGCCAAGGTGGTGCCATGGATCAACTGGTCGATGTCCGACAGTGCCAGGCCCGCCTGCTCCACCACCTGGCGCACGCCGGTGAGGATGGCCCGTTCAGGCAGCTCGTAGTCGGTCAGGATCTTGGTCGAATGCAGCACGCCATTCACGTCCAGCGCGATATCGGTGAAGGTGCCGCCTATGTCCACGCCGACCCGGCATGATGTCGCAGTCATCGTCATATCCCCTGCAATGCTTTGTAGTTGTCTCGACCGGCTGAAGCAGTCTTAATGTAAGTTATATGTTGTCTTACAGGTGGTCAAGCACCTATTTACTCAAAACTGCATTGCCTGCACTGGCCTCTTCGCGGGCACGTCCGCTCCCACAGGTACTGTGGTGCCTGTGGACCAGTGGTGATCCTTTCGGAGCGGGCGTGCCCGCGAAGAGGCCGGTACAGGCGATAGAACCGTCGGATCAGCCCGCCGTCTTGACCATCCGCCCGCCACCCACCGCCTGCGCAGTAGGGAATACCTCCAACCGCGACACATCCACCTGCCGCGGCATCTTCAGCGCCGCCAGCAACAGCTGGGCGATATCTTCCGGCTGGATCGACTCATAACCGTCATACAGCTCACTGCCTGCCGCCTGCATGCCCATGGCAGTCTTGTACAGCTGTGTCTGCACCCGACCCGGAGCAATCTCGGTCACTCGCACGCCGCTGCCCAACAGGTCACAGCGCAAGGCATCGCAGAACAGGCTGACCCCGGCCTTGGACGCGCCGTACACCGCTGCACCCGGGTGCGGCGCTCGACCAGCACTGGAGCCAATGAAGAACAGGTGCCCCCTGCCCCGCTCGACCATGCCTGGCAGCACCTGGCGCGCCAGGTGCAACGGCGCCTTGAGGTTGATGTCGAGCATGTTGTCGATTTCGGCTTCGTCGATGTCCTGGAATGCCGCCCGGGTGGACAGAATGCCCGCGTTATTGACCAGCACATCCACCGCTTGCCCTTCCAGCGCAGCAGCCAGCGAACGGTAATCACGCACATCCGCCTGCAAGGTGGTCACACCCGGCTCGCCAGCCAGCTCGGCCAACGCCTCAGCGCTGCGCCCCACGGCAATCACTTGCAGGCCGGCATCACGCAGCGCCAGTACGATGGCCTTGCCGATACCGCTGGTAGCCCCGGTCACCAGCGCGCGCTGGTAGCCCTCAGGAAATGCGGCTTCAGGCATAGATGTAGCCCCCGCTGACAATCACGTTTTCACCGGTGGCGTAGCTGTTGCGGCTGCTGCCCATCATCACGATCCACTCGGCGATTTCTGCCGGTTCCGCAGCACGGCCCAGCGGGTTGGCTGCCGCCAGCTCGCCGAGGAAGCCCAGCTGTTTGGCGCGCTCGGTGGCAAAACCGGCCGGGGCTACCGAGTTGACCAGGATCTGGTCCTTGGCACAGGCCTGGGCAAACGATTTGGTCAGGCTTACCACCGCTGCCTTGGTGGCGGCATAGTGGGCGTTTTGCGGGTGGGCCTTGAAGGCATCCACCGACGTCACGTTGACGATACGCCCGGTCACCGCCGGGGCCGCCACGTACTGCTGCATGTGGCGCGCGGCGGCGACCATCATGTGGTAGGTACCCTTGATGTTGACGGCGTTCTCCAGGCCCCACTCGTCGTCAGTGATCTCGAAGATGTCCTTACGCGGGTAGATGGCCGCGCTGTTGACCAGGCAATGCACCCGCCCCAAGCCTTCGACGATCTGGTCGAAGGCTGCATGGGCGGTGTCCTTGCGGGCAATGTCGCCTACCGCGATTGCCACTTCTACACCCTGCCCGCGCAGCTCTTCTGCGGCTTGTACCAGCAATTGCTCATTGCGGTCGATCAGGCCGATTTTGCCGGCTCCACGTTTAACCATCAGCCGGGCTGTTTCCAGGCCCAGACCCGAGGCACCACCTACGATCACCACCGTTTGATTTTCCACGAAACACCTCCGCGATTGAGTCTTTACGTAAGATGCCTGTTGTCTTACATTTGGTCAAACATCAATTCGCCCACAGGTGCGTCCATGCCCGCTTCCAGCCTCTCGCCCGTACCCACCCCGCACGCTCGGGACCGCCTGCTGGAGGCGGCCAGCGCCTTGTTTGCCAGCCATGGCTACCAGGCCATAGGCCTGCGTGACCTGGCCAGCCACCTGGGCCTGCGCGCCGGCTCGCTGTACCACCACATCGAGAGCAAACAGGGGCTGCTGTTCGAGCTGATCGAGTCGAGCCTGACCGATCTGCTGTATGAAACCCGACAATGCCTCAAAGGTGCCCGTACCATCAGTGAACACTTGCCGTGCTTTGTGCAGGCCTTCGTGACGTATAGCCAGGCCAACCCCGACAAACTGGTGCTGCTGACGCGGGAAGCCATGAACCTGAACACAGAGCAACTGTTGCAAATCGAACAGTTGAAAACGCAATACAGCGGGCTGCTCAGTGACATTGTCGCCGCAGAGTGCGGGCTGCCGGCACTCCGAGCGCGGTCGATTGCCCATGCCGTACTGGGTTTGCTGTGCGGGCAGGCGCAATGGGGAAGCGTGATCACCGCGAGGGATCAACTGGTGACGTTCGTACAGGGCATTGTCGGTACCGGCAAGACGGCGGCTTATCCATAAAAATGCATAACAATATGAATTCTTATTCTTTTTTTAACGAACGATAATCCTCTATAACTCTCTCCACTGCACAGCCGCCAACACTTGGCCAACTGTTCGCAGCGCAACACCCAATCAACACGAAACGCCCGCCCGGCAACAGCGACGCAAACCTGCTAACGCGATAACTTGTTGATTTAGAAGAACATTAGAACCCGGCACGACGATTGCTCAAGCAAAGTCCCCCGCTCAACCCGAACCGGAGACCTGCCCATGAGCACCCCACTGAATGTCGTAGCCCTGTCCGGCGGCACTTCCCGCCCTTCACGCACCCTGGCCCTGACCGAGGCGATCCTCGCTGAGCTGGCTGAACACCTGCACATCAAGCCGCACCTGATCGAACTGGGCGACATCGCCCGCCCACTGGGCAGCGCCCTGTGGCGCAGCGAACTGCCCGACACCGTCGAGCAGCAACTGCGTCTGGTGGAAAAAGCCGACCTGCTGGTGGTGACCACCCCCGTGTACCGCGGCAGCTTTACTGGCCACTTCAAGCACCTGTTCGACCTGATCGGCCAGGATGCCCTGGTCGACACCCCGGTTCTGCTCGCCGCCACCGGCGGCAGCGAACGCCATGCGCTGGTGCTCGACCATCAGTTGCGCCCGCTGTTCAGCTTCCTGCAAGCCCTGACCCTGCCAATCGGCGTGTTCGCCAGCCAGGCAGAACTGGCCGACTATCGCGTGTCCAGCGATGCCCTCGCCGCCCGCATCCGCCTGGCTGCAGAGCGTGCCGTGCCGCTGTTCGGCGCCCACCACGCACTGCGTAAAAGCGCCTGAGGAGCGGCCATGAATGCACCTGTGAATACCCCGCTGTGCCCGGCCTTGGCCATCGCCCGCGAACTGGCCGGGCAGTTTGCCCAGACCGCCGTAGAACGCGACGAGCGCGGCGGCACCCCGAAAGCCGAGCGCGATGCCCTGCGTGACAGCGGCCTGCTGTCGCTGGTGATCCCGCAGGCCTTCGGTGGGCAGGGTGCCAACTGGCACGACACGTTCGCGGTGGTGCGCGAGTTCGCCCGGGTCGACAGCTCCATTGCCCATGTGTTCGGCTTTCACCACCTGATGCTGGCCACCGTACGCCTGTTCTCACGCCCCGACCAATGGCAGCCCTGGTTCGAACAGACCGCCCGCAAACAGTGGTTTTGGGGCAATGCCCTGAACCCGCTGGACACCCGCACCGTGGTCAAGCACTTCGATGGCTGGTGCGAATTTTCGGGCAAGAAAAGCTTCTGCTCCGGCGCCAGCGACTCGGAAATGCTCATCGCCTCGGCGGTGGACGAACGTGCCGGCGGCAAGCTTCTGATTGCCGCCATCCCCAGTGGCCGCACCGGCATCAGCCTGCATAGCGACTGGAACAACATCGGTCAACGCCAGACCGACAGTGGCAGCGCCACGTTCGAGCGGGTGCGGGTAGAGCACAACGAACTGCTACTCGACCCAGGCCCGCTGAGCACTCCGTTCGCCGCCCTGCGCCCGCTGATTGCCCAGCTGCACTTCGCCAACCTGTTCCTCGGCATTGCCGAAGGCGCCTTCGAAGAAGCCCGCCAGTACACCCTCAAGGAAAGCCGGCCGTGGTTCCGCTCCAGCGCCGCCAGCAGTGCCGAAGACCCTTATGTGCTGCGCCATTACGGCGAGTTCTGGGTTGGCCTTGAAAGCGTGCGTCTGCTGATCGAACGGGCCGCACGCCAGCTGGATGCCGCCTGGGCCAAGGAACATGCCCTCACGGCAGAAGAGCGCGGCGATCTGGCCCTGGCCATCGGCACCGCCAAGGTCGCCGCCAGCCGCCACGGCCTGGACATCTGCAACCGCCTGTTCGAGGTCACCGGCGCACGCGCCACCCATGCCTCGCTGCGCTTCGACCGCCATTGGCGCAACCTGCGCACACAAACCCTGCACGATCCGGTGGACTACCGCATCCACGAACTCGGCGAGTGGGCCCTCAACGACAAGCGCCCTGCCCCATCCTTCTATTCCTGAGGATTGCCCATGCAACTGCTGACCCTCCCCCCGTCACCGACACTGGCTACCTCGATCAGGGCGACCGCACAGGTCTTCGAAGACCCAAGGTCACAGGCGCTGCTCGCCCACTTGCAACAGGTCGCCCCCAGCGAGGCCAGCGTCCTGATCATCGGCGAAACCGGTACGGGCAAGGAGCTGGTCGCACGCCACATCCACAACCTCAGTGGCCGGCGCAACGGCCCATTCGTCGCAGTCAACTGCGGGGCGTTCTCGGAGTCGCTGGTGGAGGCCGAACTGTTCGGTCATGAAAAAGGCGCCTTCACCGGCGCGCTGGCGGCCAAGGCCGGCTGGTTCGAGGAAGCCAATGGCGGCACGCTGTTCCTCGACGAAATCGGCGACCTGCCCCTGCCGATCCAGGTCAAGTTGCTGCGCGTGCTGCAAGAGCGCGAGGTGGTGCGGCTAGGGTCGCGCAAGAGCATCCCGATCAATGTGCGGGTCCTGGCCGCAACCAACGTGCAGCTGGAAAAGGCCATCAACGCCGGGCATTTTCGTGAAGACCTGTACTACCGGCTCAACGTGGTGACCTTACAGTTGCACCCTCTGCGCGACCGCCCGGGTGACATCCTGCCACTGGCCCGGCACTTCATTCGCAGCTACAGCGACCGACTGGGCTACGGCCCGGTGGAGCTCAGCGCCAAAGCCCAGGCCAAGCTGGTGGAATACAGCTGGCCGGGCAATATCCGCGAGCTGGAGAACGTGATTCACCACAGTTTGCTCACTTGCGGCGACGGCACGGTGCAGGCGCAGGACCTGCGCCTGTCCAACCTGCGCATCGAGCGGCAAGAGGAAGAGACGGCTGGCAATGGTGTAGACGACTTGTTGCAGCGGGCGTTCAGCCAGCTGTTCGAGGAGCAGCCGGGCGACCTGTACGAGAAGGTGGAAAACGCCTTGCTGCGCTCGGCCTACCGGTTCTGCCACTACAACCAGGTGCATACCGCGCAGTTGCTGGGGTTGTCGCGCAACATCACGCGCACGCGGCTGATTGCCATTGGCGAGCTGGTGGTGAACAAGCGGCGGGGGCAAGAACAGCAAGTGCTGGACAACCGGGTGATACGGTTGTCCATCTGAGCCTTGCAGTGCCGCGAAGGCCTCAGGATGCCGTACGCGGCATCAGCTCATACGGATGCTTCCACCCCGGCTGCGCCTGGATTCGCGCCTTCCAAGCCTCGATATGAGTGAAATCCACCAGCGGGATCCCTGTATCTTCAGGCATGAACACATACCCCGCCAACGACAGGTCGGCGATGGTCAGCCGGCCGCCAACCATGAACGGCGTTTTTGCCAGGTGTGCGTCGACAATACGGTAAGCCGCCGTGGCACGCTCACGCAGGAATCGCGTCACGTCCGTTTCCCCCGTTTTCTTCAGGCAGAATAGAAAGCGCAGCGCGGCGTAATAGCTGGTGAACTTGTGGTTGTCGAACAGCATCCAGCGCCAGATCTCGCGTTTTTCGTCTTCATCACGCGGGCCGAACTGGCCGGTCTGTTCGGCAAGGTATTCCAGGATCAGCGCAGACTGGGTGAAGGTTTTGCCCGCGTGCTCCAGCACCGGCACCTCGCCCTGCTCGTTCACCTCATCGCGCCAGCCTGGCTCGCGGGTCTGGCCGTTGAAGAAGTCGACGAAAACCGGCTGCCAGGCCTGGCCAGTGAGCTCAAGCATAAGCGCGGCCTTGTAGGCGTTGCCGGATTCGGCGAAGCAATGCAGCGTGTATTCGGACATCGGCGAACCTTCATTTTCCTTTGAATGATCGTGTCGGGCCATTCACGGGTTCACCCGCGAAGAAGCCGTAGCGCCGAGCAAATCACGCCCGGCCCGCCACGGTCAATCTATCTTCAGGCAATCTGGACGGCGGTTGTTCTCCTGCAGCCAGAACACCCCATTCCCCGTTCCTCCCGTCATAGCCCCCACACAATCTATTTCGTGGCCCCCAAGGGAACTACCACCTCCTGCGTGCTCTCTTAAACGTTGAGTGTTTTATTACCTTGGGCTTCACGCTACTGGAGAACACGACATGCGCCACCTACTCCTCGCTCCTGCGCTGCTGCTCCTGCTGCCTGCCGGTGCTGCCCTGGCCCGCGTCGATGCGGGCGACGTCGCCACCTCGGCCGGTGTTTCCGCTTCGCTTTACTCGACCTTCAAGGACGATAAACGGATCATCCCGGCACGCGATGAACTTTCTGCCTTCGTTGCCAGTGGCGGTGCAATCCGTGGCGCCTATGTGGAGTCGGCGCTGGAACAAGCCCGCAGGGACCACCCTGGGCTGCAAGCCAATGATGAAGAGCTGGCCCGGGCCATTCTGTCGCAGGATGATCGGATAGCCGATCATTGAGGTCAGCCTGCGCCGGCCCTTTCGCGGGCGCGCCCGCGAAAGGGCCGGCGCAGGCAAACATTCACCCCCAGCCATCCATGCGCATGGTTGCCCTGACCAGGCGCTGCTCCTCCTGCTCGATCTCCCGCAAACTGTCGCGAATCCCGTTGATATGCTCGCGCGCAGCCCGCTGCGCCTGCTCCGGCAACTGCTCCATCACCGCCTGATACAAGCGTGCATGCTGGCGGTCGATCTGGCGCTTTTGCGCCGGCCGGCAATACAGGTTGTTGACCGAGGCAAACACCGTGCTCAAGGTCAGGTCGCTGAGCGATTGCAAGGTATGCACCAGCACCGGGTTGTGTGACGCCTCACTGATCGCCCGGTGGAACGCGTGGTCGCGACGAGCGTGTTCACGGGCATCGATCGCGTCTGGTGCCTCGTGCGCGGCCAGCATGTCTTCGTAGCGCCGCCGAATCAGCAAGCGGTCAACCTCGGTGGCCCGTAACGCCGCCAGCCGCGCCGACTCTGCCTCCAGCAACGCCCGCACTTCCAGCAAGTCGAACAGCGTACGCGGTTGCGAGCCAAACAAATGCATCAACGGTGTGGCACCCGACTGCCCTGTCAGGTCGGCGACGAACGAGCCCCGCCCCTGTTCGGTATCGATGATGCCGCGCCCCCGCAAAATGCGTAGCCCTTCGCGCAGTGCCGAGCGTGAACACCCCAGCTTCTCCACCAACCGCCGCTCCGACGGCAAGGCCTGGCCCACCTTGAGTACGCCGTCAACGATCAGGCGCTCCACACGCTCGGCCACCTGGTCGGCGACCTTGACCTTGCCCTCAGCACCCATCACGCCTTCTCCTACTGGTAGGACCACCTCAACCGATGGCTCCAATCTAGACAGGCAAAGCCGTCAATAACCAGCCCTTTGCAGAAAAACTGGTAGGACCAGTGAACGACGCGCTCGACCAGGGCCGTTGGCACGTGCAGGCTGCACCGGTGACCGCTTTGCCAACAACAACAAAAACGTTGCCGAGTGAGCCGATGAATATCCTGTACGACGAACGCGTCGATGGCGCGCTGCCCACCGTAGACCAGGCGGACCTGTTGCAGGCGCTGCGCAAGGCCCTGCCAGACCTCGATATCCTGTACCGCGGAGAAGACCTCAAACCCTACGAATGTGACGGCCTGTCGGCCTATCGCACGGTACCGCTGCTGGTGGTGCTGCCCGAGCGCCTGGAGCAGGTGCAGGCCTTGCTCAGGCTCTGCCACCAGCGCGGCGTACCCGTGGTAGCCCGTGGCGCCGGCACCGGCCTGTCGGGCGGCGCCCTGCCGCTGGCCAAGGGGGTCCTGCTGGTAATGGCGCGCTTCAACCGCATTCTGGAGGTCAATCCACAGGGCCGTTACGCCCGTGTGCAACCCGGCGTGCGCAACTTGGCCATCTCCCAGGCGGCCGCCCCGCACGGTATGTACTACGCACCAGACCCGTCCTCGCAAATTGCCTGCTCCATCGGTGGCAACGTTGCCGAAAACGCCGGAGGCGTGCACTGTCTGAAATACGGCCTGACCGTGCACAACCTGCTCAAGGTGGAAATCCTCACGGTAGAAGGCGAACGCCTGACCCTCGGCAGCGATGCGCTGGACAGCCCAGGCTTCGACCTGCTGGCACTGTTCACGGGCTCCGAAGGCATGCTCGGCATCGTCACGGAAGTGACCGTCAAGCTGCTCCCCAAGCCCCAGGTGGCGCGGGTGCTGCTGGCCAGTTTCGACAGTGTCGAGGACGCCGGTCGGGCAGTCGCCGAAATCATCGCTGCCGGTATCATTCCCGGCGGCCTGGAGATGATGGACAACCTGGCCATCCGCGCCGCCGAAGACTTCATTCATGCCGGGTACCCGGTGGACGCGGCAGCCATCCTGTTGTGCGAACTGGATGGCGTCGAAGCCGATGTGCATGACGATTGTGAACGGGTGGCCGCCGTCCTGGCGCACGCCGGGGCCCGCGAAGTACGGCTGGCCCGCGACGAAGCGGAGCGCGTGCGTTTCTGGGCCGGGCGCAAGAACGCCTTCCCGGCGGTGGGGCGCATCTCGCCGGATTACTACTGCATGGACGGCACCATCCCGCGCCGCGAACTGCCACGGGTACTCAAGGGCATCAGTGACCTGTCCGCGGAATACGGCCTGCGCGTGGCCAACGTGTTCCATGCCGGCGACGGCAACATGCACCCGCTGATCCTGTTCGATGCCAACCTGCCAGGTGAACTGGAGCGTGCCGAAGCCATCGGCGGCAAGATCCTCGAACTGTGCGTGGCGGTAGGCGGCAGCATTACGGGCGAGCACGGCGTAGGCCGCGAGAAAATCAACCAGATGTGCGCGCAGTTCAACAGCGACGAAATCACCCTGTTCCACGCGGTGAAGGCCGCCTTCGACCCGCAGGGCCTGCTCAACCCCGGCAAGAACATTCCCACGCTGCACCGCTGTGCCGAGTTTGGCGCCATGCATGTGCACCATGGGCAACTGCCCTTCCCCGAGCTGGAGCGCTTCTGATGAGCATGGACCGCGACAACAGCCAGGCCCTGCTGGAGCAGGTCGGCCAGGCGCTGAACCAAGGCACACCGCTGCGTATCCAGGGCAGTAACAGCAAAGCCAGGCTGGGCAACCTTGTAGCTGGCGAAGTACTCGACACCCGCAGCCACCGTGGCATCGTCAGCTACGACCCGACCGAACTGGTGCTCACCGCCCGCGCCGGCACACCGCTGCGCGAGATCGAAGCGGCGCTGCACGAAGCCGGCCAGATGCTTCCCTGTGAACCGCCACACCTGGGCCCGGACGCCACCTTGGGCGGCATGGTCGCCGCCGGCTTGTCTGGCCCCCGGCGGCCATGGGCCGGGTCGGTACGTGATTATGTACTGGGCACGCGGGTGATCACCGGCCACGGCAAGTTGCTGCGCTTTGGTGGCGAAGTGATGAAGAACGTGGCTGGTTACGATGTATCACGGCTGATGGTGGGCAGCTTCGGTTGCCTGGGGTTGCTGACCGAGGTTTCGTTGAAAGTACTGCCCCGGCCGCGCCAGTGCTTGAGCCTGCGCCTGCCAATGGGCCGGCATGAGGCGCTGGCCGAGTTGGCCGAATGGGGCCAGCAGCCTCTGCCGATCAGCGCGGCTTGCCATGACGGCGAAGCGCTGTACCTGCGCCTGGAAGGCGGCGAAGGCTCGGTTCAGTCGGCACGCCAGCGACTGGGCGGCGCAACCCTCGACAGCGGTTTCTGGAGCGACCTGCGCGAGCAGCGCCTGGCATTCTTCAACAGCCCTGCACCGCTGTGGCGCCTGTCACTGCCCAACGCCACCGGCGAGCTGGACCTGCCCGGCCAGCAACTGATCGACTGGGGTGGAGCGCAGCGCTGGCTCACGTCCAGCGCACCGGCACAGGCCATTCGCGACCTGGTCGCCAACGTGGGCGGCCACGCCACCTGCTACACCGCTGGAGCGGACAGTAGCCCGCCGCTGCCCGCTGCACTGATGCGCTACCACCAGACGCTCAAGCAGCAGCTCGACCCCCAGGGCGTGTTCAACCCTGGCCGCCTGTACCCGAACCTGTGAGGCCAGACCATGCAAACCAACCTGAGTGAAGCCTCCCGACGCCTGGCCCGCGCCGACGAGGCGCAAAGCATCCTGCGCTCCTGCGTGCACTGCGGTTTCTGCACCGCCACCTGCCCCACCTACCAGTTGCTGGGCGATGAGCTGGACGGCCCGCGCGGGCGCATCTACCTGATCAAGCAACTGCTCGAAGGCGAGCCGATCACGGCCAGCACGCAACTGCACCTGGACCGTTGCCTGTCCTGCCGCAACTGCGAAACCACTTGCCCCTCAGGGGTGAAATACCACGACCTGCTGGACATCGGCCGCGCCGTGGTCGAACAACAGGTGCCGCGCCCGCTCGGTCAGCGCCTGCTGCGCCAGGGCCTGCGAGCCGTGGTGCCACGCCCGGCGCTGTTCAAGGCCCTGACCCGTGGCGGCCAGGCCTTGCGCCCGCTGCTGCCGGCCACACTCAAGCGCAAACTGCCGGCACGGGTGGTCGCCCCTGGCCAGCGCCCGGCACCGCGCCATGCACGCCGGGTGTTGATGCTGGAAGGCTGCGTGCAGCCAGCCTTGTCGCCCAACACCAACGCCGCCGCCGCGCGCCTGCTGGACCGCCTGGGCATCAGCGTGCAGCCGATCCACCAGGCCGGCTGCTGTGGCGCGGTGGACTACCACCTCAATGCCCAAGAGCAAGGCCTGCAACGTGCACGGCGCAATATCGACGCGTGGTGGCCTGCCATCGAAGCGGGGGCCGAGGCCATTGTGCAAACCGCCAGCGGCTGCGGCGCGTTCGTGCGGGATTACGGCCATCTATTGGAGAAAGACCCCCGTTACGCCGCCAGGGCCGCGCGGGTCAGCGCCCTGTCCCGCGATCTGGTAGAAGTGCTGCGCGATGAGCCGATCGAGCAACTAGGCCTGTGCGCCGAACAGCGCCTGGCCTTCCATTGCCCTTGTACCCTGCAGCATGCCCTGAAGCTGGGCGGCGCGGTGGAAGCGCTGCTGACGCGCCTGGGCTTTACCCTCACCGCTGTGCCGGACGGCCATCTGTGCTGCGGCTCGGCGGGCACCTATTCGCTGACCCAGCCCGAATTGTCACTGCAACTGCGTGACAACCGCCTCAACGCACTGGAAAGCGGCAAACCGCACGTCATCGCCACCGCCAACATCGGCTGTCAGGCCCACCTCGACGGGGCCGGGCGTACGCCGGTACGGCACTGGATAGAAATTGTCGAAGCAGCCTTGAACCCGGAGCCCCCCCATGCATAGCAAGTTCGTGATCGGCCAGGCCGAAGTCGCCCGCGTATTGGCCGCCGCCCGCCAGGAAGCCCTGGCCCAACACTGGAACGTCACCATCGCCGTGGTTGACGACGGTGGTCACCCGCTAGCCCTGGAGCGCATGGACGGCTGTGCGCCAGCCAGTGCCTACATTGCCGTGGAAAAGGCTCGGACCTCTGCGCTGGGGCGCAAGGAAACACGGGATTACGAAGAGATGGTCAATTGTGGCCGCACTGCATTTGTCACTGCACCGCTGCTGACCAGCCTGGAAGGTGGCGTGCCGTTGCGGGTGGACGGCCAGGTGGTGGGTGCCATCGGTGTGTCCGGGGTCAAGTCCGAGCAAGACGCCCAGGTGGCCAAGGTCGGGGCAGCTGTTCTGTAAATCCTGTGCTGGCCTCTTCGCGGGCTCACCCGCGAAGAGGCCAGCACAGGCACCCCATTTCCTGAAAACTGAACATCGAGCGGACAGACAATGCCAAACCATCAACTCCAGATAGCCCCCATCCTCCAGCGCTTCATCGAAGACGAAGTGCTCCCCGGCACCGGCATCGAAGCCGCCCCCTTCTGGCAAGGCTTCAGCACCCTGGTCCACGACCTCGCCCCGCAAAACCGTGCACTGCTCGCCGAACGCGAGCGCCTGCAGGCCGAACTGGACAGCTGGCACCGCCAGCACCCCGGCCCAATCCGCGACATGGTGGCCTACCAGCACTTCCTGCAAGGCATCGGCTACCTCGTGGATGCCCCCGAAGACGTGCAAATCAGCACCCACAACGTCGACCGCGAGATCGCCGTACAAGCCGGCCCGCAACTGGTCGTGCCGCTGAGCAATGCCCGCTACGCCCTCAACGCCGCCAACGCCCGCTGGGGTTCACTGTACGATGCCCTCTACGGCACCGATGCCATCGCCGAAACCGCGGGTGCCGAGCGCGGCCAAGGCTACAATCCGGTGCGCGGCGCCAAGGTGATTGCCTATGGCCGGCAATTCCTCGATACCTCAGCCCCGCTTGCCGGCGCCTCACACAGCGACGCCAAGGCCTACGCGATCAACCAGGGCGCACTGCAGGTCACCCTGGCCGATGGCCGCCAGGTTGGCTTGCAAAACCCCGCGCAAATGCGTGGCTACCAAGGCGAGCCAAACACGCCTACTGCGATCCTGCTGCAGCACCACCAACTGCATTTCGAAATCCGGATCGACCCGGCCAACATCATCGGCCAGCAGGACCTGGCCGGGGTCAAGGACATCCTGCTGGAAGCCGCACTGACCACCATCATCGACTGCGAAGACTCAGTGGCAGCCGTCGATGCCGACGACAAGGTCAATGTCTATCGTAACTGGCTGGGACTGATGAAAGGCGACCTCAGCGAGCAGGTCAGCAAGGGCGGCAAAACCTTCAGCCGCACCTTGGCCGCCGACCGCCAGTATCACGGTGCAAACGGCCAGCCACTGACCTTGCCAGGCCGTTCGCTGCTGTTCATTCGCAACGTTGGCCACCTGATGACCAACCCGGCGATCCACGACCGCGATGGCCGGGAAATTCCGGAAGGCATCCTCGATGCCGTGGTCACCAGCCTGATCGGCCTGCACGATCTCAAGCGCCGAGGCAACTCGCGCGAAGGCAGCCTGTACATCGTCAAGCCGAAAATGCACGGGCCGGCCGAAGTGGCCTTTGCCGACCAGCTGTTCGGTCGCGTCGAGTCCCTGTTGGGCCTGCCCGCGCATACCCTGAAGATGGGCATCATGGACGAAGAGCGGCGCACCAGCGTCAACCTCAAAGCCTGCATCGCCAGTGCTGCATCACGGGTGGTGTTCATCAACACCGGCTTCCTCGACCGCACCGGGGACGAGATGCACAGCGCCATGGAAGCCGGTGCCATGCTGCGCAAGGGCGACATGAAAGGCAGTGCCTGGATCCAGGCCTACGAACGCAGCAACGTGCTGGTGGGGCTGGCCTGCGGATTACGCGGCAAGGCACAGATCGGTAAGGGCATGTGGGCCATGCCCGACCTGATGGCGGCCATGCTCGAACAGAAAATTGCCCAGCCCAAGGCCGGTGCCAACACCGCTTGGGTGCCCTCACCGACGGCCGCAACGCTGCATGCGCTGCATTACCATCTGGTAGACGTGGCAGCGGTGCAGCAGGCGCTGGAAGCAGTCGATCTGAACGCCCAGCGCCACGCATTGCTGAACGACCTGCTCAGCATACCGGTCAGCCCAGAGCGGCCCTGGAGTGCCGACGATATCCAGGCTGAACTGGACAACAACTGCCAAGGCATCCTCGGTTACGTGGTGCGCTGGGTCGAACAAGGGGTCGGCTGCTCCAAGGTACCGGACATCCACGATGTTGGCCTGATGGAGGACCGTGCCACCCTGCGTATTTCAGCGCAGCACATCGCCAACTGGCTGCACCATGGCGTGGTGGGTGCCGAGCAGGTCGAGGCGACTCTGCAACGCATGGCCAAGGTGGTAGACCAACAGAATGCCGGGGACCCGGCGTACCGGCCAATGGCGGCCAACTTCGAGGCATCGCATGCGTTTCGCGCCGCCCGAGAGCTGGTGTTCAAGGGGCGCGAGCAACCTAGTGGCTATACCGAGCCGTTGCTGCATGGCTGGCGGTTGCAGTTCAAGCAGCAGGTTCAACGCTAGCCCAAGCTGCGCGGAGCTGCTGGCGCGGCCTTGTGTTGCGCCGGCAGCAAACATCTGCCGCCGGCCCGTCAGGGGTGGTATTCCGGCGCCCTCAGAAATTTCCCACAACGTTCTCGGAAGCATCCTGCTTGCTGCCTCTGCACGCAAAAAACAAGATCGGCACTGGAAACCGCAAGGTCGCGATCCAGAGGAGGCTCCGTATGCACCGTTACGCCCGCTCCATTGCCGAACTGCGCAGCAGCTTGTGCGAAATGCTGGCCCATGACATCTGCAACCCCGAAGAGGATCCGCACCTGTCGGGGGTGATGTTCTTCTGCGCCACCGACGAACACTCCCGGCAACTGGTCGAGCGAATCGAGTTGCTGGCCAGCGAGGTGTTCTTTGACCGGAACGGACGGGCCATCGCGGAACACCTGAAAGCGGCCGCAGTCGATGGCGTGCGCATCAAGCGCAACCGCAAGGCGCCAGCGGATGAAACGGTGATACGCATCGCAGTCGCCGACAAGGGCTATATCACGGTGAGTACGGCCCGGCTCTGAGATATGTGGCCGCTTTGCGGCCCCATGCCCTTGTCTGGCCAATCCGCTATCCTGAGCACTCCCCCGCTCCGGACCGCCCCATGGAACTGCACATTCGCCTGGAAGGCCGCAAAGGCCTGGCCGACCAGCTCTATCAGCAACTGCGCGCCGGGATCGACAGTGGCCACCTGGCCGCCGGCACCCAGTTGCCACCCACCCGCTTGCTGGCCGAGCAACTGGGCGTGTCACGCAAGACGGTGGCCGAGGCCTATTCGCGGCTCACCTACGACAACCTGCTCAGCGGTGTGGTCGGCCGTGGCACCTTCATCACGCCGCGCCAACCGCTGCGTAGCCATGAATCAACCACCATCCCCCTCGCCGGCGCTTTGTCCCTCGAGCGCTGGCAGCAGCGCGCTACCGTGCTCGGCCAACGCCAACTGCAAGCGCCCTCCCGCTATGACTTTATCGGTGGTGCGTCGAGCAAGGCGCAATTTCCGTTTGACCAGTGGCGCAGCTGCCTGAACTACGCCCTGCGCCGCAGCCAACGCCACCCCGAGCGGCAGTTTCCGGCCCAGGGCCTGCCGGAGCTGCGCGAGGCCATAGCCCACCACATCGCTTACGCCCGCGGCGTGCACTGCAGCGCAACCGACCTGCTGGTGTGCAACGGCGCCCAGCAAGCGCTGGACCTGATCGCCCGGGTATTGGTGGAACCCGGTTGCCAAGTGGCCATGGAAGACCCCGGCTACCCGCCTGCCCGGCAACTGTTCCTGGCCCTTGGTGCACGCGTGCAGTCCGTTCCGGTGGATGATGAAGGCCTGCGTGTCGAGCACATCGCCGATGGCACCCGGTTGATCTATGTAACGCCGTCGCACCAATTCCCGCTGGGCATGCCCATGAGCGAGCCACGTCGGCACGCCCTGCTGGCCCGGGCGGCTGAGCTGGGCGCGTTGATCATCGAAGACGACTACGATTGCGAGTTCCGTTACCACGGGCCGGCAGCGGACGCATTGCAGCGCCTCGACTGCCATGGTCTGGTGGCCTATGTGGGAACCTTTTCCAAGACGTTGCTGCCCGAGCTGCGGCTGGGCTATGCCGTGTTGCCGCCTGCCGTGCTGCAGGCGGCCTGCGTGGCCAAGCACCTCAGTGACTGGCACAGCCCGACCTTGCTGCAGTGGGCGCTGGCGCGCTTTTTGGGCGAAGGCCACCTGAACAAGCACATCCGCCGCTGCCACGAGGTTTACAGCGCCCGCCGCGAACGTATCCTGGCGCGTTTGGGCAGCGACCTGTCACCGTGGTTCAGCGCCATCCCCGCCAGCGCGGGCTTCCACCTCAGCGCGCTGGCCAAGCCCGGGGTCGATGTCGAGTTGCTGGCCAACCTGGCCCGCAAGGTGGAGGTGGGCCTGTATTCGCTGGCGCCGTTTTTCAGCGAAGCACCGATACGCCCGGGGCTGTTGCTGGGCTTTGGCGCTATCGAGCTGCTGGACATCGACCCGGCACTGGACCGGGTGCGCGATACCCTGCAACGCCTCAGCTGACCGGCGCGGCCCTGCCCGTCGCGGGCGCGCGCGCGACGGCCGCAGCATAGCCACGCGGATTGAAACACGCGGTTACCAACAGCATCGCCATCACGGTCACGGTCAGCAGCGTCCACGATGCCTGGAAGTCGCCACTCACGTCACGCAACCAGCCGGTGATGTACGGCACGATACCGGTGATGATAAAGCCGATCCCCTGTACGAATGCCGCCAGGCTGCCGGCCTCCGCAGGCGTCTTGAGGTGCTCCAGAGTCAGCGTCAGGCTCTGGCTGAAGCAGGCACCCAAGCCAAAGCCGATCATGGCGACCCACAGTCCTGCAGCCACCGTGGGTGCCAGCAGCAGGCCGAGAAAGCCGGCCAGCTGAATCGCCAGCGCCAGCCAAAGGCCTGGGCGCCGGTCTGCCCAGCGCCGCAGCAGCAGAGGCAGGCCGAGCGCACCGGCCACCTGGAAAATGGTCATCAGGCCCACCAGGTCGGCGCCGCCCTGGGCGCTGCCACCGTGCTCGATATGGTAGGCGGGCAACCAGGCCACCATGCTGGTGTAGCCGCCATTGATCAGGCCGAAGTACAAGGCCAGCAACCACGCCCGGCGAGTGCCAAACCAGTGTCCACCCGCAGCGCCCGCCAGCCTCGGTGCTTCCTGACGAGGCCGCAGCACGGCCCAGGCCAGCACCGCCAGCACGGCCGGGGCTGCCCACAGGCCCAGGCCGGCCTGCCAGTGGCCGAAGTGGCCACTGACATGTGGCCCAAGCACGGCCGCCAGGCCGCCGCCCGTCATCAGTGCCGCCGAATACAGGCCCATCGCCCCGGCCAGCCGCCCGGGGAACCATCGATTGACCAACCCTGGCATCATGCCTTGCACCACCGCCACGCCCAGGCCAGCGACCACTGCACTGGCAATCAACGCCCACGCGCTGTCCAATTGCAGCCGCCACAGGCAGGCCAGGGCAATCGCAGCCAGGCCACCGACCATGCCGCCATGCTCGCTGATCCAGCGCCGCAGCCAGGGTTGCAGCAACGGTACCAGCCCCATGCACAGCACCGGCAACGCTGTCAGCAAGGCGGCCTGCTGGTAGCCCAGGCCAGTGCTGGCACGCATAGGTTCGAGTAACGGGCCGATACTGGTCAGGATCGGCCGCAAGTTCAGCGCCAGCAGAATCACCAGCAACAGGTTCAACGCAGCTCTCATTGTGAATCGGTTCTCTTGTAGCAAGACCCGGCCATTATCCCGGCTCGGTCAGCCTGGCAGAAATGAAGAGATTGGATGCCTGTCAGTGGCCACATGAATGGTCGATTGGCCTCCTGCATATGCGCAGGATTGGCTATCGGGGGGGCCAAAGGGCGGCACTAAAGTAGTGCCATTCCCACCCCACACCCTTTGGAGACAGCCATGCACAACCGTATCGAATGGGCCAAGCACGCCCCCGAAGCCTACAAAGCCATGGTCGGCCTGGAGCAGGCCCTGGCCAAGAGCGGCCTGGAGAGTTCCCTGCTGGAGCTGGTGCGCCTGCGGGCATCGCAGATCAACGGCTGCGCCTACTGCGTGAACCTGCATGCCAACGATGCGCGCAAGGCCGGCGAGACCGAGGCACGCTTGCAGACGTTGAGCGTATGGCGTGAGACCGCTTACTTCACCCCGCGTGAACGTGCGGCACTGGCCTGGGTCGAGAGCCTGACCCGCTTGCCTGAGCAGGGCGCGCCGCAGGGGCAATATGAAGCCCTGCAGGAACATTTCGAACCGGCCGAAGTGGCCAACCTGACCCTGGCAATTGCCACGATCAATGCCTGGAACCGCTTTGGTGTCGGGTTTGCGATGGTGCCGGCCTGATCATTAATGGGTAGCCGGTACAGGTGACACATCAACGCCCAGCCAACCGAGCCCGATAGCTACCGGGGCTCTGCCCCGTCCACTTCTTGAACGCCCGGTGAAACGCACTGGGCTCCTGGAACCCCGCCTGCTCCGCGATTTCGGCGATGCTTAACACTCCTTCACGCAAGCGCTCGAAGGCCATCGCCCGGCGCACCTCATCCTTGATCTGCTGGTATGACCGCCCCTCCCGGTCCAACTGCCTGCGAAAGGTACTGGCGCTAACCCCCTGCTGCTGCGCCAGCGCCGCCAATGTCGGCCACTGGCCATAACGCAGTGCGCGCAAGCGCCGGTACACCTCGGCCACCAGCCCGTTCTGGTTCCGAAAGCGAATCACCAGCCCCTGTGGCGCAGTGCGCAGGAAGGTTTTCAAGGCTGGCAAATCCTGTACCACTGGTAACCGCAGGTAGGCACTGTCGAATTCCACCTCGGTACGGCCGCTGCCCAGGCGCAGGTCTGGCCCCCACAGCAGCAGGTCGTCCTCCTGGGCCGGGCGCGACACCGCCAGTTCGGTACGGTCGATGGCAATGCGCCGCCCGGCCAGCCAGCACAGCATGCCGATCATCAGCACCAAATAGGTTTCCTCGGCATACACCCGGGTCAGCGGGTCGGCAATGTTCGACTGCACGCTGATCTGCGCCCGACCACCACGTACCGTCAGGCTGCCACGCAGGTCCCGCAGGAACAGGCCGAAGCCGCCCATGCACTGGCGCAAGGCCTTTTCCAGGTTCGGTTCAAGTATCAAGCCCCGGCAGATGAGGGCAAAGCTGCCCAGCGGCATGCCATGGCTGTCGAGGCAGAAAAACTCGTCGTCCAGCCGTTGAATCATCGCCAGCCAGAGCTGGGCGAAGGCCTTGGCCGGCACGCGTGCCTGGGGCTGTTCCAGCAGCTGTGGGTCGATGCCCACGGCACGCAGCTGTGCATCACGCTCGGCGGGGCTGTCGCGCAGGGCATGGAGCATGGCGTTGAGAAAGTACACGGCGACCGAATCGCTATCGCGCATGGCGGTTTTCGCTGTCTATGCTGAGTGGCAAAAAGTGCCAGGTTGTTTGAACAGTTCCGGCATAGGCTGCAACGGAACCTTTGCCTAGACTCGATCCCACTCCGGGACCGCCGGCCATTCTCGCAGAGCCTGGCCCCGTCCCGCCATGCCTTCGCAATCGGAGCCCCTATGAGCAACGCAGAAATCTACGTCGTCAGTGCCGTCCGTTCAGCCATTGGTGGCTTTGGCGGCTCCCTCAAGGACCTGCCGCTGGCCGACCTGGCCAGCACCATTACCCGTGCTGCCATCGAGCGTTCGGGCCTGGCCGCCGATCACGTTGGCCATCTGGTGATGGGCACGGTAATCCCCACTGAGCCGCGTGACGCCTACCTGGCCCGTGTGGCAGCAATGAACGCCGGCATCCCCAAGGAAACCCCGGCGTTCAACGTCAACCGCCTGTGCGGCTCGGGCCTGCAGGCCATCGTTTCGGCAGCCCAGGGGCTGTTGCTGGGGGACACCGACGTGGCCGTTGCAGCCGGTGCCGAATCCATGAGCCGTGGTCCATACCTGCTGCCACAGGCACGCTGGGGCGCGCGCATGGGTGACCTGCAAGGCATCGACTACACCGTTGGCGTGCTGCAGGACCCGTTCCAGCATTTCCACATGGGCATCACCGCCGAAAACGTCTCGGCCAAACACGGCATCACCCGCGAAATGCAGGACGAACTGGCCCTGACCAGCCAGCGCCGCGCCGCCCGCGCCATTGCCGAAGGCCGCTTCGACAGCCAGATCGTGCCGCTGGAACTGAAAACCCGTAAAGGCAGCGTGCAATTCAGTGTCGACGAGCATGTACGTGGCGAAGTGACCGCTGAACAACTGGCCGGCATGAAGCCGGTGTTCAAGAAAGACGGCACCGTCACCGCCGGCAACGCCAGCGGCATCAACGACGGCGCCGCCGGCCTGGTGCTGGCGACGGGCGACGCCGTGCGCCGCCTGGGCCTGAAGCCGCTGGCCCGCCTGGTGGGTTACGCCCACGCCGGTGTCGAGCCTGAACTAATGGGCCTGGGTCCGATCCCGGCCACCCGCAAGGTGCTGGAAAAGACCGGGCTGCAGGTCCAGGACCTGGACGTGATCGAGTCCAACGAAGCGTTCGCCGCCCAGGCCTGCGCCGTGGCCCGCGAGCTGGGCTTCGACCCGGAAAAGGTCAACCCCAACGGTTCGGGCATTTCCCTGGGCCACCCGGTAGGCGCCACGGGCGCGATCATCGCCACCAAGGCCATCCATGAACTGCAGCGCATCCAGGGCCGCTACGCGCTGGCCACCATGTGCATCGGTGGTGGCCAAGGCATCGCCGTGGTCTTCGAACGCGTCTGAGGGAGGCTGACACATGAGCATTGAACAGATCGCCGTGATCGGCGCCGGCACCATGGGCAACGGTATTGCCCAGGTGTGTGCAGTGGCCGGCTACCAGGTGTTGCTGGTGGACGTGTCCGACGCGGCACTGGAGCGTGGTGTGGCCACCTTGAGCAAAAACCTCGAGCGCCAGGTCAACAAAGGCACCCTGGAGACGGACAAGGCCGCAGCCGCCAAAGCCCGCATTCGCACCAGCACCGACTACACCCAGCTCAGCGGTGCGCAGCTGGTGATCGAGGCCGCCACCGAGAACCTGCAGCTCAAGCAGCGCATCCTGCAGCAAGTGGCCGCCAACGTCGCCGCCGACTGCCTGATCGCCACCAACACCTCGTCGCTGTCGGTCACCCAGCTGGCCGCCAGCATCGAGCACCCCGAGCGTTTCATTGGTGTGCATTTCTTCAACCCAGTGCCGATGATGGCACTGGTGGAAATCATTCGCGGCCTGCAGACCAGCGACAGCACCTATGCCCAGGCGCTGGTGGTGACCGAAAAGGTCGGCAAGACACCGATCACCGCCGGCAACCGTCCGGGCTTTGTGGTCAACCGCATCCTCGTGCCGATGATCAACGAAGCGATCTTCGTGCGCCAGGAAGGCCTAGCCAGCGCCGAGGACATCGACACCGGCATGCGCCTGGGCTGCAACCAGCCCATCGGCCCACTGGCCCTGGCCGACCTGATTGGCCTGGACACGCTGTTGGCAATCATGGAGGCCTTCCATGAGGGCTTCAACGACAGCAAGTACCGCCCTGCCCCGCTGCTCAAGGAAATGGTCGCGGCCGGTTGGCTGGGGCGCAAGAGCGGTCGCGGTTTCTTCACCTATTGAGGACCCTGCGCCATGCCCCCGGTCAATGCCGCAATGCGCTGTGCCAATTTTGAAGAGCGACGTGACCGGGCCATGGCGCTGTTTGCCGAAAAGGGCTTTGGCCAGGTCAGCATGCGCGAGCTGGCGGCCCATGTGGGGCTGACTGCAGGCTCGCTGTACCATCACTTCCCGAGCAAGCAGGACTTGCTGTACGACCTGATCGAGGAGTTGTACGAAGAACTGCAGACCACCCTGGACCAGGGCCGCCGGGCCATGGCGCGCGGGGCCTCGGCGTTGAGTTGCCTGATTACGGCGCACTGGCAGTTGCATGCCGAGCGGCCCATGCAGTTTCGGCTGGCCGAGCGGGATTTGTGCTGCCTGAGTGACGAGCAGCGGGCGCGTTTGGCGTTGTTGCGTTCGCGTTACGAGGCCGGGCTGCTGAGGCTGATTGCGCCGCAGGCGAAGCTGCAAGGGGAAGCCCTGGTGGCGACGGCGCATGTGGTGGCGGCGCTGCTTAACCAGTTGCCGGGGATGTTGAAGGCACTGCCTGAGGAACAGGGAGTGGGGTTGATGGAGAGTATGTTGGTAGGGGGTATTGAGCGGACCCTGAGGTAGCCTGTTCCGGCCTCTTCGCGGGTAAAACCGCCAAGAGGCCGGAACAGGTTAACGCAGCAGGCTCTGGATCTGCTCATGCAAGGTATCCAGGTCAAACGGCTTGGCCAGGATCGGTGCCTTGCGGGTGATCGGGCTGCCCGATTCCAGAATCTCCGCCGGGTAGCCACTGATGAAGATCACCTTCAGGTCCGGCCGTAACTTCACCGCAGGCTCGGCAATCTCCACCCCGGAGATGCCACCCGGCAGGCGGAAGTCCGTCACCATCAGGTCCAGGTGCGGTTTGCTGGCCAGGATGGCAAACGCCTGCTCGCCATCTTCGGCCACCAGCACGTGATACCCCTCGCCCGCCAGGTAGTCACGCAGAATCATGCGAATCGCCGGTTCATCCTCGACGATCAGCACCACGTCTTGTGCATCTTCACTCATGTTAACGCCTTGAAATGCTTACAGTTGGCCATCAGACCGCAGGCTCATGCAGAGGTTGCCCGCGCCTGGTCGTTTTGTTGTTCGTAGGTTGCCAGCGGCAGCTGCAAGGTAAAAGTGGCACCCTTGCCCTCTTCACTGTCGACCCGGATGCACCCGCCATGAGCCTGCACGATCTGCTCCGATATATACAACCCCAAGCCCAATCCGCCGCTGGCTTGCTGGGTGGCCACCCGCTCGAACTGCTGGAAAATGCGCTGCTGGTTGGCCGCACCAATGCCGATACCCTGGTCCTGCACTTGCACGCACGCCAGGCCGTCCTGTTCGAACACCCGTACCTGCACCGGCTTGCGCTCACCATATCGCAAGGCATTGGACAACAGGTTGACCACCACTTGTTCAATGCGAAATTCGTCCCACTCACCGTGCAGCGGTTCGCAACGGTGTAGCTCGATACGCGTGTCCAACGCAGTGGCCTGGGCAGCGAAATTCTCCACCAGTCCACCTACCAGCTGGCTCAAGTCGAAGGCCTTGGGCCGTAGCGACAGCTTGCCGGTGCGGATACGCGACACATCGAGCATGTCTTCGATCAGGCGGATCAGGCTGTTGATCTGCCGTTCATCGC
This sequence comes from Pseudomonas sp. URIL14HWK12:I5, assembly GCF_900176445.1. Lineage (NCBI taxonomy): Bacteria > Pseudomonadati > Pseudomonadota > Gammaproteobacteria > Pseudomonadales > Pseudomonadaceae > Pseudomonas > Pseudomonas sp. URIL14HWK12:I5. The sequence goes on along the minus strand of NZ_FWXQ01000002.1, from coordinate 560,123 downwards.
GCTCGACCATCGCCTGCAGCTTCTGGCCACTGAACGCGGCCAGGTTGCCGCGTGCCAGGTGCATCTTGCGCAGCTGGGTTTCCAGGATCAACCCATTGAGCGGCGTGCGAACCTCGTGGGCGACAATCGACATGAAGTCATCACGCATTCGCACGGCATGTTCCAGCTCGCCTCGCGCCGTCTGCAACTGGGTCAACAACAGTTCCTGCTCCTGGCGGCTGCGCTCCAGCGCCTGCAACTGGCGGTCGAGCACCTTGCGCTGGCGGTACAAGTCGACGAACACCGACACCTTGCTCTTCACCGCCAGGGTGTCGAGCGGCTTGTGCAGGAAGTCCACCGCCCCGCTTTCGTAGCCCTTGAAGGCATAGTTCATTTCGCGTCCGGCCGCAGTGACGAAGACGATGGGAATGTTGCGGGTCTTTTCCGTACCACGCATCAGCTCAGCCAGCTCGAAGCCATTCATGCCTGGCATTTGCACATCGAGAATGGCCAGGGCGAACTCGTGTTCGAGCAGCAGCGACAACGCGGCTTCCGCCGACTGGGCCTGATGCACCTCGCGGTCTTCGCCCTGAATCAGGGCGTCCAGGGCCAGCAGGTTCTCCGGCAGATCGTCGACGATCAGCAGTTTGGCGATGGTGTGGCTTAGCATGCGCTGGGTTCCAGGGCGGCGAGCAACTGCTCGATGCCACTCAGAGAAAGTATATGGTCAGGCTGGTGCAGGGCCAGGGCAGCCTCAGGCATCAGCGCAACCTGTGCGTCACGGGGGTCCTGGACGATGGTCCGGCCCCCGCTGTTCTTGATGTAGGCCAGCCCTTCGGCGCCATCTTCATTGGCACCGGTAAGCAGCACGCCGAGCAGGCCATCACCGTAGGCGTCTGCCGCCGACGTGAACAGGAAATCGATCGATGGCCGGGAAAAATGCCGCGGTGGCTCTTGGCTCAGCGACAGGGTGAAGTCGCGTTCCACCGACAAGTGGTAGCCAGGCCCGGCTACATACACCTGCCCGGGCTTCAGCGGTTGCTTGTCGCGCGCCTCGCACACAGGGCGCTGCAAGCGCCGTTGCAGCACCTCGGCCAACTGACTGTGACGGTCATCCGGCAGGTGCAGCACGCACACCACCGGGATGCCATAACCGGCGGGCAACGCGCCGAGCACGGTGAACAACGCCGTCACGCCGCCTGCCGAGGCGCCAATCACCACTGCGCGTACGCCCTTCATGATTTACGGTAGATCCGTTCAGGCTTGACCAGCGGCTCGAACCGGTCGCTGTAGGCCGAAAAGTCCACCGACTCCTTGCTGCCCAGCACCAGGAAGCCGCGGTGGCACAGGGATTCATGGAACAGGCCCAGGGCACGGTCTTGCAATTCCTTGTTGAAATAGATGAGTACGTTGCGGCACGACACCAGCTGGGTTTCGGAAAACACGCTGTCGGTGGCCAGGCTATGGTCGGCGAAGGTCACGTTGTCGCGCAGGGTGCTGTCCATGATGGCGTTGCCATAGGCCGACGTGTAGTACTCGGAAAAGTCCCTGCGCCCGCCCGCGATGCGGTAGTTTTCGGCGTACTCGCGCATGCTCTGCATCGAGTAGATGCCCTGCTTGGCCTTGTCCAGCGAATGCGGGTTGATGTCGGTGGCGTAGATGATGGTGCGCTCCAACAGGCCTTCCTCGCGCAGCAGGATGGCCATGGAGTACACCTCCTCACCCGTGCTGCAACCCGCAATCCACACCTTGATCGAAGGCCAGGTGCGCAGCAGCGGCACCACTTCGTTGCGCAGCGCCAGGAAGTGCCCCGGGTCGCGGAACATTTCGCTGACCGGGATCGTCAGGTACTGCAGCAACTGCATGAACATGCCCGGGTCGTGCAGCACACGCTCCTGCAGCGCCGACACCGTCAGGCAGTCGAACTGGCGCAGCGCGTGCAGGATCCGGCGCTTGATCGAAGCGCCGGAATAGTTGCGGAAATCGTAGCTGTACTTGAGGTAGATGGCCTCGATCAGCAAGCGGATCTCAATGTCGGTGTTACGTTCGCTAGTCAAATTCGCTCCAGTTGCGGCAGCCATACACGGATCAGCGAGAACAGGCGGTCCAGGTCGATCGGTTTGGCCAGGTAATCATTGGCCCCGGCCTGCAGGCAACGCTGCTGGTCATCCTTCATGGCCTTGGCGGTCACGGCGATGATCGGCAGCTTGCGCCAGCGCGGTTCCTGGCGGATCAGACGGGTGGCTTCGAAGCCGTCCATTTCCGGCATCATCACGTCCATCAGCACCAGGTCGATGTCGTCATGCTGCTCCAGGCGCTCGATGGCTTCACGCCCGTTGCGGCCGATTTCCACTATCGCGCCCTTGTGCTCCAAGGCACTGGTGAGGGCAAAGATGTTACGCACATCATCGTCCACCAGCAGTATCTTACGGCCTTCGAACACCTTGTCGCGGCTGCGTGCGGTCTTGAGCATGCGCTGGCGTTCATTGGACAACTGCGACTCTACCTTGTGCAGGAACAGCGTGACTTCGTCCAGCAGGCGCTCCGGCGAGCGTGCGCCCTTGATGATGATCGAACGCGAATACTTGAGCAGGTCGGCTTCTTCTTCGCGGGTCAGGTTGCGACCGGTATACACGATCACCGGCGGGAAGGAGCGGATATCCTCGGCGGTCATGCGCTTGAGCAGCTCGTTACCGAGCATGTCGGGCAACTTGAGGTCGATGATCATGCAGTCGTAGATGTTCTCGCGCAGCAGCTCCAGGGCGTCCTGGGCCATGGCCACCGCAGTGATTTCCACGTCGTCGTCGCCAATCAGGCGGGCAATGCTTTCGCGCTGCAGGTCGTCGTCTTCCACCAGCAGGATGTGCTTGAGCTTCTGGGTCAGCTTGGCCTCCAGGCGGGCGAACACCTCTTTCAGCTCGTCGCGGCTGGTGGGTTTGACCGCGTAGCCGACAGCGCCCATGTGCATGGCGGCCTCGACCCGGTCTTCGACAGAAATGATATGCACCGGGATGTGCCGAGTGCTGGCTTGCTCCTTGAGGCGCTGCAGCACCGTCAGGCCGGAATGGTCGGGCAGGCGCATGTCCAGCAGGATCGCATCGGGGATGTACTGGGCGGCCAGCTCGAACCCTTCGTCGGCGCCCTGCGCCACCAGGCAGCTGTAACCCAGTTCATGGGCCAGGTCGAAGAGGATGCGGGCGAAGTTGGGTTCGTCTTCGATCACCAGGATGCAGCGGTTGCCGAACGGCGCGCGCTCACGGTCGTCGTCAAACGCCGGCAGCGGGTGCTTTGGCGCAGCCGGCACCGGCACCTGGGGGGCGGCGGGCGGCAGCGTGTCGACCGCCGGGCGCAGGCTGAGGGGCTCCACACTGTGCCCCACACTTTCGTAGTGTTCTGGCAGGATCAGGCTGAACACACTGCCTTTGCCAGGGCTACTGTCAACGCTGATCTGCCCGCCCAGCAAATGCGCCAGGTCGCGCGAGATCGACAGGCCCAGGCCTGTGCCGCCGTAACGTCGGTTGCTGGTACCGTCGACCTGATGGAAGGCACCGAAAATGGCCTGCTGCTGGTCGGCGGCAATGCCAATGCCGGTATCGCGCACAGCGAAAACAATGCCAGTGCCAGCCTGGTAGCCGATGTTCAGGCTGACCTGGCCACGCTCGGTGAACTTGACGGCATTGGACAGCAGGTTCTTGAGGATCTGCTCCAGGCGCTGGCGGTCGGTGTACAGGGTGGCGGGTACATTCGGTTCAGCGTTTACCTCGAAGGCCAGCCCCTTGTGCCCGGCGAGCGGTTCGAACATGCCGCGCAGGCCCTCGACCAGGCGTTCCACCTGTGTGCTTTCAGGGCGCACCTCGAGCTTGCCGGCCTCGACCTTGGCAATGTCGAGAATGTCGTTGATCAGGTTGAGCAGGTCATTGCCGGCCGAATAGATCGAATCTGCGAACTTGACCTGTTCTTCGCTCAAGTTGCCTTCGGCGTTTTCCGACAACAGTTTGGCCAGAATCAGCGAGCTGTTCAGCGGCGTGCGCAGCTCGTGGGACATATTGGCCAGGAACTCGGATTTGTACTTGCTCGAGCGCTGCAACTCGTCGGCGCGCGCCTGCAGCTCGTGCTGAGCCTGCATCAGCTCGTCGTTTTTCAGGTCCAGCGCCTCTGTGCGTTCGGATAACTGCTCGTTGGTCTGCTCCAGCTCCGCCTGCTGGGTTTCAAGGTGGGCCTGAGACTCCTTGAGCACACGGGATTGTTCTTCCAGCTCTTCGTTGGCGGTTTTCAGCTCTTCCTGCTGCACTTGCAGCTCTTCGTTCAACTGCTGGGTTTCGGCCAGCACTTCCTGCAGGCGTTGGCGGTAGCGGGCACTTTCGATGGAAATACCAAGGTTGCCGGCAATGCGTTCCAGCATTTCGGCGTCGCGGTCGTCCAATGGGCGCAGGAAGCCCAGTTCCAGCACGCCATTGATCTGCCCGTCGTCGCTGACTGGCAGCAACACGGCGCTGCGTGGCAGGCCACTGCCCAGGCCGGAACTCAGCTGGTAATACCCTTGCGGCAGTTCTTCCAGATGCAGCAGGCGCCCTTCACGTACGGCCTGAGCCAGCAGGCCGTCGTGATCGCCCTTTACCTGCTCCCGGGCTTGCTCTTCAGCACTCAGGCCATAGGTGGCCACGCGCACCAGGCGGCCATGGTCATCGCGTACATACACCGCCCCCACCACACTTCCCAGGTAGTCGGCAAAGAAGCGCAGGATGTTGTCACCCAACATGGACAGGGTCAGCTGCCCCAGCACCTGTTCGGCCAGTCGGGTCTGGCCATTACGCAACCAGGCCTGGTGTTCCAGGCGCTCCGCCGCACGCTGCTGGGCCTTGAAGTTTGCTTCGTAACTGCCCGACAACGCCAGCAGGTCACGCCGGCCCAGGTAGGCCAACAAAGCGCTGAGGCCGACGAGAAGCAGCACGAACACTGAAATGGCAGTGACGGTAACGCTGCTGACTTTCTCGTTGCGGGCCATGCGTAATTGCTGTTCGGTGCCGATCAGGCCGTCGAACTCCTTGCGGATCTCGTCGGTCAGGCGCTTGCCCCGGCCATTGCCGATCGACGCCTGGTAATCGCCCTGGCTGCGGCGCAGGGCGATCATCTCGCTGCCGAAACTGTTCCAGGCTTGCTGCAGGGCAACCAGCCGGTCGATGCGGTCGACCTGCTGCGGGTTGTCCTCGACCAGGCCGCGCAGGCTTTGCAAGCTGCCCAGAATGCGTGGTTTTGCCACCTCGTAGGGGTCAAGGAAGCGCTCGTCGCCGGTGATCAGGAAGCCGCGCATGCCGGTTTCCATGTCGATCGACAGCTTGAGCGTCTCGTTGGCATTACCGATCACCCGGTCGGTATGCTCGACCCACTGCATGGCCGACAGCAGGTAGTTGATCACCGCGACAAAGGCCACGGCGCCCAACAGGCCAACCCCCAGAGGAAGACCGATGTTGCGGCTCAACAGCTTGCGAAAGCTTCGTTGGTCCATCGAGGCTGATTGCATCATGTGAAAGGGCCCGAGCAAGAAAAGTCCATTGAAAAGCGTGGCGGATCTACCGCTATCGTTATCTGCCACTGCACCGTCCTGTTAAGCGAGTCTAACCAGCTTTGGCGGGTCTGGCAGGGCATTTAGCCAGTATTTGAAGGTGGCGTGCGCCAATCGTTCCATCTGATTGCATGGATGGGTATCCTCGGGAACTTCTGGTGCCGACCGGAGCACAGATTAAAGACATTCATTGCACAGGACCTGAAACATGCACCTTCTGGTAGTCGAAGACGACGACATCGTACGTATGCTGATGGTCGAAGTGCTCGAAGAGTTGGGCTACGAAGTGATCCAGGCAGAAGATGCCGCGGCCGCCCTGCGGGTGCTCGAAGATCCGAGCCAGGCGCTGGCACTGATGATGACCGATGTGGGTTTGCCGGACATGCGTGGCGAAGCACTGGCGGGTAAAGCGCGCGAATTGCGGCCGCTGCTGCCTGTGCTGTTTGCCAGTGGTTATGCAGACAGCCTCAATGTGCCCGAGGGCATGCACATGATCGGCAAGCCGTTCAGTATCGACCAGTTGCGGGACAAGGTGGTGGCCATTCTCGGCCCGGTTTGAGATGGGGTCGTCTGTACCGGCCTCTTCGCGCGCGCAGGCAATACACCTCACAACTACCTGCGCAACAGGTAGGTATCCATGATCCACCCCTTGCGCCGCCGCTCCCGCTCACGCACTTCCAGAATCTGCGCCTTCACCGCCTGTAGCGGCCCGGCAATCAGCACTTCATCCTCAGTCCCCAGGTAAGCGCCCCAGTAGATGACCAACGCCGGGTCATCAAGCTGGGCAAACGCGCACTGCCCGTCGAGCATCACCACCACGTTGTCGATAGGCCCCTGTTCGGTCAGGCGCCGCCCTGGCAGCACGGTCAGCGGCTCGCCAATGCGGTTGAGTGGCACCTGATGACGTGCAGCCAGCGCCTGCACACTGCTGATGCCAGGGATAATCTGCAGGCGCAGCGCCACGCCGCGTTCACGGACCAGGTCGAGTATGCGCAAGGTGCTGTCGTACAGGGTCGGCTCGCCCCACAGCAGAAAAGCGCCGGTTTCGCCGTCGCCAATTTCCTGTTCGATCAACTGCCCATACAGCGCAGCCCTCTGCCGGTGCCAAGCCTGCACCGCTACCAGGTAATCATCCGCCCGGGCGTCGCGCAAAGGGTCGGCTACCTGTAGCAGGCGATAGCCGCCCTCAGGCCGGTAGCGTTGCAGAATGCCCGTGCGCAGACGCACCAGCTCATCCTTGTTGCGACCTTTGTCGAGCACGAAGAACACACTGGCCTTTCGCAACGCATCGACTGCCTCATAGGTGACCTGGCGCGGGTCACCCGGGCCGATGCCGATCAACAACAGATTTTTCATTGTCCTGCCCTTTGCGGGAACCAGCCGCCATTGTCAGTTGGCTGCTGGTATTTGGCAAAGCAGTCGCTTAGAAGATCGAGAAGTTATAGCTGACAATTACCCGTGTCTCGTCCATGTCACGCGCCCACTTCTCGTAGTTACTGCGGTAAGTGGAATTACGCAGGCGTACACTGACATCCTTGAATGTGCCACTTTGCACCTGGTACTTGAACTCGGTGTCGCGTTCCCATTCCTTGCCTTCAGCCGTGCTGCCCGGCACCTTGATATTGTCGCCGTTGATGTAACGGGTGAAGAAGGTAAGGCCGGGCACACCCAGCGCCTTGAAGTCATAGTCATAGCGCACCTGCCAGGAGCGCTCCTGGGCGGCGGCGAAGTCGTTGACCTGCGCGTAGTTGACCAGGTACGGGTTGCTGCCATCCAGATACGGCATGGCGCTGTCGCCATACATGCGTTGCCAGCCGGCACTGATCTTGTGGCCCCCCAGGCTGTAGCCGAGCATGCCACTGAAAGCGCGGTGGTCGATTGCCCCGGCGCGGGCATTGCCGATGTCGTCACTCTTGATCAGCCGCAGGTCGGCCGACAGGCTACCCACTGCCAACGGCTGGCTGGCCACCAGGCCGAGGAAGTGCTGGCGGTAGATATTCTCCAGCTTGGCCACCTGGTACTGGGCGCTGAAGCGCTCGTTGAAACGGTAATCGACACCGGCCAGGTCGAAGTGGTCGGCTTCGATATCGCAGGCATAGCGCTTGTTCTTGCAGTGCACGCGAATGTCCTGGCGGTCGGTGGAATCCCGAGCGGTGTATTTGTCCAGGCGAGCCAGGGTGAACTTCAGATCGTGCAGTTCTTCAGAGGTGAGCATGGCGCCATGGAACATGGTCGGCAGCAGGCGGCCATCGTTGTACTTGAGCAACGGCACATCCGGCATCATCGAACCGTACTTGAGCACGGTGTTGGAGACCTTGACCTTTGCCGCCAGGCCCATCTTCGCGTACTGGTCGGCCGAGTGCCGTGGGTCGTGGCCGGAAGACGGCAGCAAACCACTGTTACTGTCGGCCGGGCTGGAATCCAGTTTGAAGCCGACCATACCCAGTGCATCCACACCAAAACCTACCGGGCCCTGGGTATAACCCGACTGCACATTGAGGATGAAGCCTTGTGCCCACTCTTCGCGCTTGGACGCACCCTGGCTGGAACTGCTGTGGCCGTCACGGAAATCCCGGTTGAAATAGACATTGCGTGCTTCAAGCTTCGCACTGCTGTCTTCCATAAAACCGGCGGCCTGGGCATTGACGCCGGCACACAACAGGAACAGGCCGGCAACACGACGCCCGGGGGCGAGGGGGAAAGGGGCAAACATGCGAGGAAACATCCAGAATGAAAACGGGTTAACAACCTGTGGCACGTGTTGGCCACGGTACTGCGACAGGCCAGAACAGTAGCCGGCCATCATCTGAAATGATCGCGCAAAGGCTCTGGCACGGGCCATTGGACCATGGTCTAAGCGCCCAGGCAGGCCACCACAGAAAACCGGCGAAACAACGCACGCAAAACTAGGAAAGTTCCCAACTTACTTACAAAAAGTTAGCAGTTTACCCAGTACCCATGAATGACTACACTCGATATCAGCGAACAGCAGAACCCACCCGCGTGGCCGGCGTTTTCATTCTTCTTCAATGTTCGTCACGCCCTGCCACGACCGACGTACAGGAGTGATTACAGTGTCCAGACTTGCAGAGTTTCGTGCTGCCGAAAAAGCGCTCCAGGAACAGATGGCGCAACTGGAGGCGTTGAAAAAGGATGCCGGCCTAAAACGCGAAATCGAATTCGAGCAGAAACTAGTCGGCCTGATGAAAAGCTATGACAAGAACCTGCGCGATATCATCGCCATCCTCGACCCGAAAGCCGTGACCCGGGTATCCGGCGCCGCGCCCAAGCAACAGCGCCGCCCACGCGTGGTGAAGGTGTATCAAAACCCGCACACCGGCGAGCGAATCGAGACCAAAGGCGGCAACCACCGCGGGCTCAAGGCCTGGAAAGAACAGTACGGCGCCGCGACGGTAGAAAGCTGGGTACGCTGATGAAACGTCCACGTGTACTTCACACTTTTTTCACAAGGGCTGGCTCAGTATCGAGACAGCTAAAGGACTAGCGACCCCATCACGCGCCCGCACATGCGGGCCTCTAATTCCAGCGCCCTGCCTTGTGCAGGGCGCTTTCATTTGCGCTATTGGCGCACTGCCGTATCATGGTCAGCCTGTCCGTTTTGCCGGTGCCCTGTGCCCGGCCCCGTCTCAGGAGTTCTCATGAGCCTGCACGATCTGCAAACCCTGCCTGGCGTCACCGCCCAGCCAGACACCGCCACCGCCCAGTTCGTCTTCAACCACACCATGCTGCGGGTCAAGGACATCGAGAAATCGCTGGACTTCTACACCCGCGTGCTGGGCTTTCGCCTGGTAGACAAGCGCGACTTCCCCGAAGCCGCTTTCAGCCTGTACTTCCTGGCCCTGGTCGACCCGGCGCAGATCCCTGCCGATGACGCCGCACGCCACCAGTGGATGAAGTCGATCCCTGGCGTACTGGAGCTGACCCACAACCACGGCACCGAAAACGATGCCGAGTTTGCCTACCACAACGGCAACACCGACCCACGCGGGTTTGGCCACATCTGCATTTCGGTGCCGGACGTGCGCGCCGCCTGTGCACGCTTCGAAGCACTGGACGTACCGTTCCAGAAACGCCTGCAGGACGGGCGCATGAACCACCTGGCCTTCGTCAAAGACCCGGACGGTTACTGGGTGGAAGTGATCCAGCCAACCGAGCTCAAAGGCTAAGCGTTTATCGCCGTGCGCTCGTCGGGCCGGGAACTCCCGGCCCCTTGCTGTGGTATATGAAGGTAACTGCTTCACATGCCACAGCGAGGTAAGGACGATGCAATCTCTTCACTGTGAATACCGCAAGCACACCATCACCGCCAGCGTGATGCCGCACCCCGACTCCCCCCTGCCCTATGCCGCCGGCTGCCTGATCACCGCCCCTGACGGGCACACCAGCAGGCGCATGTCGATGCCAATGAAGTTTTTCTCGGACCTTGAGAATGCGCAGCATGTGTCACTGGCCCACGGCCGGGCTTTGGTTGACCAGCAACTGGATGAGGGGCACAAGGTGTTCTGACCCTGCCTTGAACCTGTACCGGCCCTCTAGCTGCGCAAGGGCCGGCACAGCAGCCACTAGATATCCCGCGCGTACGACACTGCCGCATCCACCTGGGCCCGTGTCGGCCTTACCCCGGTGTACAGCACAAACTGCTCCAGCGCCTGCAACGCAATCACCTCCAGGCCCGTGATGACCGGCTTGCCCAACGCCTGCGCCCGGCGGATCAGCGGGGTTTGCGCCGGCATCGCCACCACATCGAACACCCGCTCAGCCGCTGCAATGGCAAGCTCGGAAAACGCCATTTCTTCGGCCTCCGGTCCTCCCGCCATCCCGATCGGCGTCACGTTCACCAGCATCGGCGGGCAGATGTCTCCCAGGTCCGGTACCCAGCGATAGCCACAGATATCCGCCAACTGGCGCCCGGCTTGCTCATTGCGCGCAACGATCATGCCCTCGGCAAAGCCGGCATCGCGCAAGGCACTGGCCACGGCCTTGGCCATGCCACCACTGCCGCGCAGGGCAAAGGCAGTGCCCGGGTCGACCTGATGCTGTGCCAGCAACTGGCGAACAGCCAGGTAGTCGGTGTTGTAAGCCTTCAGGTGCCCATTGGTGTTGACCAAGGTATTCACCGATTCAATGGCCGCAGCCGACGGGTCAATTTCGTCGACCAGGGCCATGCAGGCCTCCTTGTACGGCATCGACACACCGCAACCGCGGATACCCAACGCTCGGATACCCGCCACCGCCGCGGGCAGGTCATCCGTGCGCATGGCCTTGTAATAGAAGTCCAGGCCCAACTGCTGGTACAGGTGGTTGTGAAAACGCACGCCGAAGGTGCCGGGGCGCCCGGCCAGGGAGATGCACAATACCGTGTCCCTGCTGGGAGTTGTCGACATAACCTGCTCCTTTGTCATAACTGAAACGTTTATTCAGCGTACCAGAGCCAACCACTGGTCGTCCCTTACATAACCTTTACCGTTTCCCTGTAATCAGCTGACGGAGACCGGAGTCATAGTAGTAAGGCCCCGAACGAGGGGTTTTCCTGCGAGGTTGCGTTATGAACCGTCTCATTCCCGGAATTGCCTTGCTGATCGGTGCCTTGGCCGTCAGCGGACCTGCTGCTGCGCATGGCGGCCATGGCGGCGGCGGTTGGTATGGGCCGGGCCCACTGCTGGGCGCGGCGGTGGTCGGCGCGGTGGTCGGGGCAACGGTGTATGGCGGACGTGACCGTACCGTGTATGTCGAACGCCAGCCGGTCTACTACGGGCCGCCGCCAGTTTATGTGCAACCGCCACCGCAGCCGGTGTACTACCAGCCGTACTACGCCCCAGCACCACCGCCCCCGGGCTACCGCACCTACTACGGCCCACCGCCGGTGTATTACGGCCCGCCGCGCTGGTAAAGGTTGATAGAACTAATGACCACTATTGAGCACGTTGATTTCAAACCGCCCCGGCTGCTGCGTATGGTAGGGCCATGTCTTGCAGGAGGTCCCCATGGCCACTATCCATATCATGTCCGTCGTCGGCAGCGCCGTTCCCGCCTCACTGCGTGAGCAGGGCCTGCTGGCTTGCTGGTACCTGGTACGCAACGGTGAAGCCGTGAGCGGCCCGATGCCGACACTGGCCTCGGCCCAGGCACTGGTTGAACAGTTGCAACCCGGCACCCTGGTTGCCTGACCCGAATGTGTTGTGCGTCGCTCCCTACGCCCTTATGGCCCGCCAAGATGGTGGGCTTTTTTTTGCCTGGGCCCCTCAGCGTTGCGAGCTACGACTCAACTGGCTGCTCAGCACCATGATCTTGCCCTGAAGCCGCCCTACCGTCAGTACCAGCTCGTTGCGCTCCCTGGCCAGCTGGTCCGCTTTGGTTTCTGCCTCTCGGCGGGCATCCCGCTCAATGTCCAGCAGCTCGGTCAGGCGGCGAATGACTGCAACATCCGCGCTGTCCATCGCACGTTCGGCCGCATCCTTGGACAACCACTTGCGCAGCCACAGAAACGCACCTAGCAGCACAGTGCCCGTACCGCTCAGCCAAGTGACTGTGCCCGGGCCGAGGTCGGTCGGATCCATGTGAACCTCATTACCAATGATGATGTGATGAGCACTGGAGAAAAGTGTCTCGCTGGCTTTTCTTGTTTGCCGCTTTAATTTAGCCTACAGCTAATTTCATCACAAGAGGCAATTTAGCCATGCGCACATTTAGCAGCGAGCTAAACACTGGCATGCTTTGCCCTATGGACATCTACGGCATTCGCAAACACAACCTGGTCAAGTTGATCGGCAGCCAGAGAAAGGGATCCTGCGCAGAGCGCTGGGGGATGGCGCCTGCACACCTGAGCCAGATCCTTTCTGACAAGACCGCAAAAAACCTGGGCGATGACGTGGCCCGCCGGATCGAGGGCATCGAAGGCCTGCCACGCGGGTGGTTCGACGCACTGTCGACAGGTGACCCGGTACAGTTGCCGGTCGAAACCGGCGACGGCAAGCTTTCTGCGGCCGACCTGGTCAAGCAGATGCTTGCCAGAAGTGGCAAAGGCATCCCCGAAGAAACCCGGCAGCGGTTGCTGGCCGCAGCTGAAGAGCCGCTGGACGCCACACGGGTGAAAGCTGAGCTTGTCCGCCCTGGCCTGGTGGGTGATGAAGTATGGATTGCCCACTACGACGTGCGGGCTGCCATGGGCGGTGGCCAGATCCCCCACGATTACCCGGAAATGTTCAAGGACGTTCGCGTCAGTCCCAGCCATCTTCGCGAGCTGGGTGTGGAATTCACTGAACACCACCACCTCAAGATGGTGACCGGCTGGGGCCAGTCAATGGAGCCGACCATCAAGCACCGTGACCCACTGATCGTGGACGTGAGCATCCGGGATTTCGTGGGCGACGGGATCTACTTCTTTTCCTGGGGCGATCACATCTACATCAAGCGGCTGCAAATCGCGGATGAGGACCACTTCGAGATGATCTCAGACAACTCACGGCACAAGGACCGCATGATTCGCCGCGAAGAAACCTACATCCAGGCCCGGGTGCTGCTGGTGTGGAATGCACACTTGGTATAACGCCCATGCCCGCCCCCAGGCGGGCTCTTCATGAGGCTCAGAACGGCGCCTGCGCTTCGACCTCCTCCGCCTTGCTGTCCTGCTCAACGATGAAGTCATCGCGCTCCTCCACACTGCTGCGCGCCCAACGTACGGTAACGCTCTCGTCATCGTTGAACGTAAGGTCCAACTCGGACGTTTCGGACAACAGGCCCATCACCTCTTCCCACTCCGCATCACCGTCGGTGTCCAGGCGATGCACCACAACCCAGCGTTGGGTCTGCGCGACCGGGTGGTTGATCATCGACGACACCCGCAGGCTAAGACGCTCGATTCCGGTCATTGCCTGACGCTGCCGGGAAGTTGACTGCATGTGCATAGACATATTCTCATCCTGAAAGCTGTATATCTGTACAGTATCCGAGAAAAGCTTATCTCACCGCCAAATCCAGCGTAAAGCCCCCCGCTGAAAATTTTCCCGATTGTGTAAATTTGCGCAAAGCGAAATTTATTTAGCCTTAAGCTATTGACTGGAATTTAGCCTAGCGCTAATTTTTATCCCGCAGCCGCAAACGCGGCCGCCAGAGCCCCCAGCCAATCCTCGCTTTGCGTCAGGAGTTCATATGACCGTAGACATCAGCAACCTCATCATCGCTACGCCGGTAGCCGTATCCTCGACCAACCCCGTTGCACTCGAACTCAACGGTGCCGAAGCGATTGCCAGCTACCCGAGCATCGTCAAGGTCCTCAGCGATGGTTCGATCCAGTTCTCAGCCCCCACTAAAGGCGCCTCAAGCAAAAGCACCCGCAGGACCCGCTGCGAGTGGACGGAAACTGAGGATTGGACGCTGGCCAGTGCCCAGGATCACTGGAACTACCAAACCATGACGCTGACCAAGGTCAACGCTGCGCAGAAGGTGGTCATCGCCCAGATGCACGTACGTGGGGACGATAGCCCGCCGGTGAAGGTGTTCTGGAACAAGGGCAACATCACGCTGGGTTTTCGGCGCACCTACAACCAGGCCGACCCGGTGAACTCGACAGTGCTGAAAGGCGTGCCGCTGGGGGGCAGGTTCATCGTCAGCATCCACACCACGTCTGCCGGCGTGGTCAACGTGACGGCCAAATACAATGGTGTTTCCGGCTCGTCAGGTAATTTGCAACTCGACAGTACCTGGGCGCCACGGTTGTTCGAATTCCACGGCGGCATCTACAACCAGGTTGACTACACCGATACAACACCGGCCGATGACGGCTCGATCTGCATCATCAGCGAACTGTCGCTGATCCACCGCTGAACGATGCAAGCCCGAAAGGCATCCCGGTGCCCTGCCCAACACGGGTTGCGCCGGGATCGCCGTGACACGCCGAGCCATTGATTAGTCTCGATGAGTCATATTGTTGCCTTCCCGCTCCCAGACTAATAATTGACTGTCTGCCTGGGGAGGCGCGAAACATGCAATCAAGATTCGTTATTGTCCCTGCCGTGCCAGTGGAAGGTGATGCGTTGCGCATCGGTAACCGGTTCTATGCCGCTACCACTTCGGGCGGTTTCGATATCTATGACAACCAGGAAAAACAGCGGCTCAAGCGGGGCTATGTCAACAAGTCCGAAGCGGCGGCCGCGTGCACATTGATGAACGCAGAATCACGCAACCCAAAAGAGTTGTTTCCCATCCTGCGTACAGACTGATTTGCTATCCGACCTGATCAAGGCCGCGCCGAGCGGCCATCGCGGCCGTGCGCCTGAAATCAGGCCCTGCTCCGCTACAGGATTAAATTTCCTTCACCTTGCGCCCTTTAGTCATAAGGCATTCGACAGCGTTTGGGCCATACTCCACAGATGTTTTTTGGGGTTTGGCGAGTTTTCGAAAGTGAGGAAAGCCCGTATTTACGGGCCTTCCAGCCCATCCCGATACACTGCATCCCACTGGAAAACACAGCCATTGGTACAAAAATTGGTACGAGCTGGCTGTACGCACATACAGCGGTTTTCCGTCACCAAACCTCATCCCATGCCGCCAACATCACCATGCAGTATTTCAGGGGTGGTTAGCGGTGGCGGAGGGTTGATTTCATTGGCGCAAACACCCCGCCACCACCCTCATTTCCCTTTCAGTGGTATCAAAATTGGTTTCAGCCGATAGCTGTCGCTATCTGTCCGCTTTCGACCCAAAGCAGACAGTGAGTGGCCGCTGGTTGCTTCGAAGCTATTCAATAAGCATCATCTGGGCTCGACAAGGAGACGTCCCCATGCCCACACCACCGCTTCATCTCATGACTGGCAAGATTGCATCCGGCAAATCAACGTTGGCAAAAAGTTTGGCTACCGAACTGTCGGCGGTTCTGTTAAGCGAGGATCATTGGCTCTCAAAGCTTTACCCAGGCCAGGTCAAGTCAGTGACCGATTACGTTCGCTTCTCGCGCCAGATTAGAGAGGTGGTGGGCCCGCTCGTCACTGATATGTTGCGTGCCGGAGTGACAGTCGTCCTGGATTTCCCTGCCAACACTCTCCAGGATCGGCAATGGTTGCGGAGCCTGGCTGACGCGGCCGAGGTTGCCCATTGCGTTCATTACCTCGAGGTACACGACGATGTCTGTCGAAGCAGATTGCATATTCGTAACAGCCGTGCCGAACATGAATTTGCTGCGACCGACGCCGAGTTTGATCTGATCACCAGCTACTTTCAGGCGCCCGATAAGAATGAGGGGCTCCAGATCGAAATTCATCGCATTTGACGCACCGCTGGGGTCGGCTACACCGAACATTCGCTCCGCAGAGGCCGGATTATGAAAATCCTGTATAACTGAACGGCCAAAGCTGACCTTGACGTCCGCATACGATGATCACCCAAGACCGTATCCAGCAGCTGTTCGACAAATACTTTGAGCTGATTCAATTGGAGACGGTTGAATTCGGTGTAAGCGCTACGGAGGTACGCCACCTTCTAGGGCGCCTGGGGGAGTTCTACTGCGCGTTAGAGCTGGAAGGCACCCTCGCTCACCTAACCAACCAGCATGGCTTCGATGTGATCTGCAGGAGTGGTAGAAAGGTAAGCGTTAAGACGACGGCTCAGAAAAACGGATTTGTTCCTATCGGTAGGTCGACCATCGACAGAGTTGACGACCTAATGGTCATCCAATACCAAGACGGTGCGCTATCCACTGTGTATTACGGACCTATCACGCAGGCAATCGCAGCAGCCCGCTACTACCCGCCAACCGGAAACTATGAGCTCGATCTATCCAAGGCGCGCCGGCTGACAACCACTGCCAGCCCTTCTATGAAAGATGCCCTAGCTGTTCCTCCAGGTGGAGACCTATAAAAAGACAGCGGCTTTCAAGACCGTGGTATAAGCGCCCTATCCATGCGGCATGAGGGGCAAATTCGATCCCAAAACAAAGACGAAACGGCACGGCTACAAGCCGCATACTGCAAGGGTCGCCGTTTCGGTTTTGGAATCGATTTTCAGCCCAATTGCCATCCATCCGGTAGCCATTTGAGGTCATGGCATCGTGACATCAAACGCTCTATGCTTGCGCGCGCCATCACTGACTTGGAGCTAGCACCATGACAAGGCTTGCTGCGGTAATCGGATTGATCGCCCTTTCTCCTGCTGCATTCGCAGGCTGCTTCGGTAGCGGCTCGTTCCAGACATGTACCGATAACAGCGGGAACAGTTATAACGTTCAGCGATTCGGCAACACCACCAATGTACAAGGGTTCAATGCTGGCACTGGCTCGTCATGGAACCAGCACAGCACCACCATCGGCAATACCACCTTCCATAACGGTACCTCTGCAAATGGGAATTCTTGGAACGGAACCAGTCAGCGGATAGGCAACACCGTTATCAACAGTGGTGTGGACTCCCGCGGAAACGCCTATCGCTCGACCTGCAATAGCTACGGCTGCTACTGAGCATTCAGTAATGCAGCAGTAGTGTGAGAAACGGTCCTCAGGCCGCGCCGCTAGCGGCCTGCGAATCGCAACTGTCTAATACGATTCGGCGAGTTTCACCGGCTTTCGCCCAGCAAAACCGAGAAGCTTAAGCTCAGTTTTAGACAGCTCTCTTCCCCCTTCCCGGCGTCCCGCCGACAGCGATCCTTCCTGGCTCGCGCTCAACCCAACCCTCATACTCGAAAAGGCCCAAGTGCCGAGCTTCTTCGTGCTCTAGCAGCGCCCACGCCCGTGCCGATTCCGCCAGCTCCAGCATATCAACCAGGTCATCGTCTCCAACCTCTCGACGACGATGGGCGGCATAGGCCATCTCGGCGAGCACGGCAGCGCGCCCATCGGGATCTGTAACCAAGGCAAATCGGTCATTCAGTTCATCCATCCATGCTTGCGGTATCCCGGCCATCATTCTGCTCTGCACCACCAAGACTGCGCATACAGCACGCCGTCAACCTCTTCTATCCCGTTAATGTTGATGCCGAGCTGGGCCATACCGTTGACCTTCGCGTCGTGCAGCCGGGGGATGATGTCGGGCCCCGGCGCAGGGCTGAACACCCAGGCCTGGGTCGATACCCGGCCCAGAGGCTCGCTGTGGTGGTCACCAATGTGGATGTCGGCCTTCAGGGGCTGGATCCTCCTGAGCTGATCGGACGGGATGGCCACGCCATTCACGCGGCGGCGAACGAGGAGGAAGTACATACTGCACCATGCACTGTATATAGATACAGTATTTCAGCATCAGGAAAAGCAACCGCGCCAGTACCGCTCGGCGGACTATGCTTGTTTGCTCATGCAGGAGGGCGGCGTATGTGTGGAAGGTTGAGTCAGTACCGAGGCATACACGACTTCGTTGAAACCCTGAGCCTGCCAGAGGCCTGGAAGAACAACGTCGGCGACGAGCCTCTTGGCCGGTACAACGTCGCGCCGACCACGCCGGTGGCAGTGCTGAGGGTTGATGACGCAGGCCCGCGCGCTGACCTGGTGAGGTGGGGATGGCGGCCGCATTGGGCGACCGACCGTGCTGCGCCGATAAATGCCAGGGTCGAAAAGGTGGCGCACGGCCCATTCTTCCGAGCGATCTGGCCGCACCGAGCAGTCACCCCCATCGACGGCTGGTACGAATGGGTTGATGAGGGTGGACCGAAGAAGCAGCCGTATTACATTCGCCGTCGTGACGGGCTCCCCGCCCTATGTGCCAGCATCGGCCAGTTTGCGGGTGGCGAGCACGACGGGTTTGTCATCCTCACCGCCGATGCCCAGGGCGGCATGGTCGACGTGCACGATCGTAGGCCTGTCGTGCTGTCACCTGAGCTGGCATACGAGTGGATCGCGGCAGGAATGCCGAGCGAGCATGCGGAGCAACTGGTGCTCAAACTAGGCGAGCCGGCCGAGGCCTTCGAGTGGTACCAAGTTAGCACGGCCGTTGGCAATGTGCGTAATCAAGGCGCCGAACTAATCAAGCCAATTAGTGAACCGGGCCAGCAGGACCGCCTAACACTTTGAGCTGGTAGTCGGTGACCGCCTGGAACTGCGACTCCGCAATCAGGCGCAACCGCTCAACTTCATCGGCTGGCCTGCCAGCACCCTGGGCTTCGTGATAACGCTTCATGGCGTCCACGGCATTGGCATACATTGGATGGTCAGGGAAAAGGATCGGCGGCTTACACTTCATCGGGGATCCATCCTGAGGAGGCCATCACTGAATGGTAGACGGTGCCCGCCCTGCTTGGATTAACTGGTAATCGATAACCGCTCGGTATAGCGAATCGGCCAGCAGGCGAAGGCGCTCGGCCTCTTCCGGCGGCGCGCCACGGTCCTGGGCCTGGTGGTAATCCCGCATGGCATCGATGGCCTGCTGTATCAGCGGCTCGCCAGCCTCGACCATGCCAATGAAGGTGCGCTTGTCCAATACAGTGCTCCATCAATTTAACCGTCTAATGTTAGGCCGACTCATGCGATTTAGCATAAGATTTCCTCATAAAAGCCTGAAGATGCCACCCCACTAAATCACATCACTGATTTAGATGCAGAAACAAGGTCGGGTGCAAAATGATACATAGCGATCATCGATACAAACGACAAAAACAGCACGACGACCAAAACAAACCATGCGATGCCTGAGTGCCGCAATGTATTAAATTGCCAACCAATCAAAACATTAAAGCCGATGAGTAAGCACCAAAAAACCAGAACCAGACCACAAGCTGCTGCGACATTCTGAGCCTTGGAAAAAACGTTGATCGACACCGTGATAAATGCGAAAAACGATACAAATATAGACAATGCAGACACCGCATTCCCTTTAATAGAACTTACTTCCTCCTGCAAGCGTATTTGTGTCTCAATTGATTTTTCCGTGAGTTCTCGAGCTGAATCAAGGCTCGCTTGAATAGAGTTCATCATGCCAGTCGAATCACGCAACATTTTAGCCACCTTCCTCTCTGCCTGAGAGATAAATGTAGCCTTTTCTTTATAAAGCTCATCTAGCTTCGCATTAACCTGAGCAAAAGCCACTTGCATATAGTCGTCAATTTTCTTATTAGCATCAATCTCTGAATCTACCGAGGTCGACACCTGTGGCGATGGATTCGACGAGGCTGTC
This sequence comes from Pseudomonas sp. URIL14HWK12:I5, assembly GCF_900176445.1. Classification (NCBI taxonomy): domain Bacteria; kingdom Pseudomonadati; phylum Pseudomonadota; class Gammaproteobacteria; order Pseudomonadales; family Pseudomonadaceae; genus Pseudomonas; species Pseudomonas sp. URIL14HWK12:I5. Next base: position 540,475 of record NZ_FWXQ01000002.1, on the reverse strand, counting down.
GGTATATTGGAAGAAACGCTTGAACTGGAAGTCGATTTCGCAGAGGCGGACCTAAAGCTTTGGGCAAAGAGCTTGGCTATCAAATCGGAATTCGCTCCGGACGAGCTTTTATTATCCATTAGAACAACCCTTCGCCGCTATTGACAAACAGCTCAATACTATCGAGCGACGCGACCTGATCAAAAGCCTCTACTATAGAGCCAACTTGAGATGCCGCTATTACTACAGGATGCAGTGGATCATTGTTGATATCACGCACGCACACAACTCCTGTCAGGCCAGCTGGACCGACCCCATTTGTTATGGTGTATAGGCTATTCGCGGACCATTCCCCAATGGTAGCCTTCTTCGTTACAGACATGGAAAAATCAGAGACTTGCTCTGAAGAAAACTTTGCTAAGGCTTCTATCATGTCCTGCGCTGGCGTGTCGCTCTGACTGAAGGCATTTTTTATCCAACCAATCCTTGTGAAATTAAACCCTTTCTCATCTAATAGACTACCAAGCGCCTCACACTTAACTCTGAAGTTATCGATATGCGACTGATCAAGCCCCAGCGGTAGCTCAAGAATAAAGTCAATACGAGCCCTGCTCATTGACAAACGATAACCTTCAGCCGTATTGATATGCAATCGAGGAAATTCCGAAGGCATACCTGGCTGCTCAGGAATTAACATCGGCTCATACTCTCCGATATCAAGCCTACTCCGAATTAGAGAGCTTAAGTCATCCGCTCGAACCGCTCCACTACCGACAAAAAGGGCCAATTGGCAAGAATAAAAAAAACCTTTATCAAACATACTGATCTCGCAATTAGAAACGGACTTCTCAATCTCGAGCACAGAGGAGGAGGAAGGGCATCTCCCCTCAACGCCAAGGACGACTTGCTCCAAAGGATAGCGGTAGCGAGGATTTTCTTAAAGGATGATCATGTGGTTTACGAGAGAGGATTGAATCACTCGAAGAAAGCGTCATACTCAAGTACGCATTGGTCGCCAGCTACTCGGGCTCGATCATACGCCTTCGCCAACTCTCGATTCGCTTCGACAGACCGCTCGAGCAAGTCGGAGAGCACCATGGCGGCGCGGGTGGCTGCCTGGCCTCTGGCGATAGCGGCGGTATCCGTGCCGGGGCAACTGACGGTGGCGGCGAGCTTGGCTCCTTCGTCGCGCAACCGCTGGCCAGCAGCATCGGCGTCAGCAGCGCCAGCATCAGCAATCGTTCGTTCTTTCTGGGCATTGGCTCTCGCCTCCTCCTGCGCCGTGGCGCGTCGTTGTTCTTCCTGCCGGGCGCTGCGCTCACCGACCACTTCGGCCAGCCGGTCACCGCTGTCTCGTTGTGCTGTTACCTGTCCGGCGTTCGCTCGCTCTACCGAGCGGCCGTGCTGGTAGGCACCCCAGTAGGAGCCGAACACCAGGAGCACGGCCAGCAAGCGCAGTGGGAGTGAAAGTTTCGCTACCAGCTGTTCCATGCCGCCTCCCACTCTGGAAGGTCGACCGTTTGCCCGGCCAGGCCGTGAGTGCTGTCGGCGAGATACTGGATGCGGCCATCGGTCACGAAGGAGTGGCAGACCGTTTCTTTACTACCCATGCGGTACCGCGACAGCACAGACGGCGTGAAAGTCGGTGCGTCTGCATTCTCGTTGTACCCCCAGCGCGGGCCACGGCCTGCGCCCACGTTCAGGCTATGCGGGAGCTTGCAACCATTGCAGAAGAACCAGAGCGATCCGTCTTCGGCCTGGCCGAGGCATCGACCAATCGTTTTGATCGTCATGCCAGCGCCCTCCGCACGCCCTCATCAATGACCGCCGGTGAGTATGGGTTTCCGCCGTTCTCGTGGACGATGATGCCCACCACCGCCTCGCGCAGCACCTGCGGCTTGGAGATGTCGATGGAGTCGCGCACGCCAACGCCGAGGCGCTTGGCAATGGCCTGCGCGTAGGCCAAGGTGTTGTTCTCGCTGGAGGGTGCCCAGCGGCTGATGAATTCCAGCGGGGTGTCAATACCTGGGCGACCAACTCCGGGCAAACCGTCCTTGCCCCGGTAGTTGAGCAGCAACTTGCCTAAGGCCCGGATCCCGTTCTCGGCCTGGTCGAACCTGGCGAAGCGCGGCTTGGCCACGCCTACCTCAATGCCCAGCTGTCCCTGCCAGGCATTGCGTGGGTTGAAATCGATGTTGCCGGGGTTTCGATTGCGGACGCCGCGAGGTGTGGCTGTAGTCATAGGTTTCTCCAGGCACAAAAAAGCCCGCACTCGGCGGGCCTGGGATGGTTTCAGGGAGTTAGGCAGCGGGCTCTTCAGGCGCCGGTGCGGTCTCGGGCTCAGCCGGCTCTTTCGCGGTGATCGAAACCTTGGCGCTGTACTCCTTCAGTACCTGGGCGGTGAATACTTGGGCAGTCGGGAACTGGTTGAGGATCGCGCGGGCGCGGGCGTCAGCATCCTCGGGATCGGCAAAGCGGGTGTTGTTCTCAGGGTCGTAGGCGTTGCTGAGGTTGATGGCGATGTAAGGCATCGGTTTTTCTCCAGGCAAAAAAATACCGCCGGGTGGCGGTTGGGTTTAGGTGTTGCTGTGAGTCAGGCCGGTAGCGCAGGCCAGTCGATTTCAGTTGGCCAGCCGGACTGCTCTGGCACTCGGTTCAGCAGAACACGGTATCGCTGCCAGTCCTTAAGCTTGGCGGCCTCCTCCTCGCTGGCCATCTCCAAAGCCACGGCATCGGCCAGAGGCGCCACAGCCAGGTCAGCCTCCCTACGGAGGTGGGCAATGGTGGCCAGCGTCAGCACCTCGGCCTGCTGGGCTACCGTCTGCATGAGGCTCCAGTCAATCTGGGCGAAGCCGAGCGTCGGGAAATGCTCTTCGGCTGGCTTGCCAGGAAGAGCGACGCGGCCGTCGGGCACATCCACCAGATCGCTGGGGAAGCGCTCGGCCTCGGTCGACTCCGGGCTGTTCGGCAGAAAAAGGGTCAGCACCACCTGACCGCCAATACGGCGGATCGGGGTGGCTAGCCATGCCGAGCCGATGGCGTTAACGGGAAGCGCGGCGCCCTCCACGAGGTTAGCCAGGTCAATGGTCAAGCCATTGATGTTCAACTGCTCGCCGTTCTTCCACACAGCGAGCTGCTGCGGCGGATGCATCTCCTGAGGCGAAAGTTTGATAATCATGCTGGCCCCCTACTTCCAGAAGCCCGTACCCGTGATCACGACAGCGTTCTGTGCACGGCTAAGGCTGGAGATGAAATTGGCTTGGCTAGTGGTGCCCCAGTATGTCGGGGACGAGTTGTCATAGCCGGTACTCGGAGTGATCGAGGCAGAAATGCCGACATTAGTGCCGGCCATGAACGCGAATGGCCAAGGCACACTCTTCACAACGTTCGATGTATAGCCGGTAAACGCCACGACACAGATCAACAGGCCGCTGGCGAACTGGAAGTAGTAACCGTTGGAGTTCGAGCCAGCCCGCATCAAAGCGCCGGCTGCCGGGTCACCGATGATCGGTGCTGCTGCAGCGATACCTGCCGGAATTGCTCCGTTGGCGGGCGCCCCCAAGGCGCTGTAGAGCTCGTTGAAGTTGTTGATAGCCTTTAACCAGGCGCTTCGCCGGTCGTCCCCGCCTGCGCCAGTTGGCGCGGTCCCAAGGTTGATAGTTTGCTTGGCCATATTTTAGCCCTTAGTTGTAATAGCGCGATTCTGGAAATTTGCAGACAGCAACACCAAGCGTGGTGCCGGCAGTACCGTCGTAATACCAGTCACCACCGGCGGTCATCACTTGGCAATAGATATTCATGTTGGGCTTACCGCCCGCCAAGATATTCATTCCGGCAAACTGCGCTTTCTGAGCGAACCAATTGACCCCGCGATCAATGGCCGAGATACAGATAAAATCATCATCGTCAATTGTCACGTTGGGAGTGAATATAAATTGGTATGTATCAAAGAGCGTTTGCGTCCATGAGGTCGCAAACTTCCCGTATCGCACCGGTTTATCTTTGGTGGAAAACGCAATTTGCCCGCTGGCGTCCCGAATATTCATGCCGTAGCCCGACGTTTCGGCAGTGTCTGAAAACTTGCAGGCTACATACTCAATCAGGAAATTCTGTAGCGTGTTGCCACCGGAGGACGCCGAGTCGAGGCTAAAGCCTGTCCAGGCCCCCGGCCCGCCCTTGATGGTGGCGGAAAGCCCCAGGCTTGAGTGCAGACCGCTGACATGCCGGATAAACACCTGCGGCGGCTCCTGGGTGCGGATCGGCTTGATAAACACCGCCTCCCCGTAGCCCCCACGGTCGGTGTAGCGAGACGTAATGTTCAATGTTCCACGTTCGGAGAACACCAACACTTTACGCTCGCTGGTGATGATCACCGAGCCATAATTGTTTTTTGCAGAAAAGCCATAGCTGCTCATTAAATGGCCCTCACCGCTTCAACCACGCATTCGACGGTGTGCTCTACCCACTTATCTCGATAGTTACCTCCCACGTTGGTGGGTTGTCGAAAATTGACATAGGTATAAATCCCGATGAGTGTTCCACCTAAGTTTTTGTAAGTTGGCAAGTACCCCCACGTATCGGGGTAGCCGGGCTGTGCATACCCGGCATAAACCCTTGGGGTAATCATCACGAAACAAGTGGCAGGGTCATAGCCGGGCACATCCATGGGGATGTGGTCGCGTCTGACCCCATCCCCAAATGTACGCGCCCGTGCGGGTAGGATCATGGACGCCATTTTCTGCAGGGTGAAATCACCCATGCCAAAAACCTCAACACCGTTTGAGTTTGATACTCGGATTCCATATTGCGCCATGATTGTTCCTCAGCCGAGACGGCCAATCGCCGTGCGTTCAACGCCGTTGGCGTCGTAGACATAGAAGCCGCCGTTATTCAGCAGAGTTGAACCGGATGCATCCTGCCCGCGCAGGATGAATGTTCCCGCAGCAAAGTTGATTTCAAGCAGTGGTAGGCCCTGGGCATTGAGCGCGGCAGATCGAATGGTCATACCAGCAACAATCTCCTGAATGAAAGCCCTGTTGATTACCGCCTGGTTGATGAAAACCTGCCCACCTTCGACCACGAACGGCAGGATCGTCTGGCCATTCAGGTTGTCGATAATCGCCAGTCGTTGGGCCATTAGCAGGATCTCGCCCTCCTCCCCATTGCTGCCGATCGCGATGCCCGAGACGACCTTGCGGCCGCCCTGGTTCGTTTCGACCTTCAGCGTGGTTTGAGCCGACACCCTGCCGTTGATGTCAGCCATGACCTCGCTGACCTGCTGGACCGAGGCATTGGTCTGCCCTACCTGCGCCTGAACCGTGTCGACTTGCCGTCCGATGGCAATACCGTCCTCGATCCGGGCCGATTGCTCCGTCCAGACACCCACCAGCCCCCCTGTTGCGCCGGCCAGGCCGGTGCTGTCGCCTTCCATTTCCGGGTTCACCTGGACATACAGCCCGTCCAGGCGGCTGGCCTGCGCGGTGATCGCGGTACCCTGCTGCTTGACCGTGGTGTCCATCTGGCTGATGGCCGTTGCCTGGGCACTGTTCACACCTTCGGCATCGGTCATGCGGTTGGTTAGGCTCAGCAGCGATTGCCCTTGGCTGGTAAGCGTTGTGCCTTGCTGCGTCACCGTGGTGCCCAGGGTGCTGATCGCTTCGCCGTTGGCCGCATCCGCTGCGGTTACCCGGCGGGCAACGATGTTGCACCACAGTGCCCGCCCCGTTCCGTCTGCCGGCTGTATCCGCGTAACAAAGCGTGCCGACACAGCCGCCGCCGGTGCGGTCAGCCGTCCCGAGAAGGTCTGGAAGCCGCCGCCCGCCGAAAACGTGAAGGCATTGAAGTAGCCTAGGCTGGCGTCCGTCTTGTCGAAGAACTGCAGCTGGAAGTTACCGGTCTGTCCTGCCGTCATATACGCGCGGTACACGTCCGCCGACATGTCGATCTGCTCTCCGCCCGAGACAATGATCCGCCCCGTACCGCAGAAGCTGTTGGCATAGAAAGCGATCGCCCTGCCGGCGGACGGGTGCGCCGTCAGTCCGGCAATCCCAGGGTTACCCGTCCATGGGTCGACCAAGCCATCTTCAAACGTCCCGCGCAGCACCAAGTTGTCCGGCTGCTGGCTCAGGGAAGCCTTCAGCTGTGTCAGCGAGTTGCCTTGGCTTGTAATCGTGCTGCCTTGACTGGTGACCGTCGACTGCAGGGTCTGCAGCGCTGACGCATCCGCTTTGGAGGCCAGTTGTGTCAGCGCCGACTGGGCAGCGGCTGCCGCGTCGGTGGCCACCTTGTCGGTCACCGCTACCCACGCCGAACCGTTCCATCGCTTCGGGGTGTTGGCTGCACCGGTCGTGTCGATCCACAGGTTCTCCGCTTGCCGATCAGCAGCGGCCGGCGTAGCGGTCTGGTACAGCACTTTGCCCTTGCTGCCCGCCAAGTCAGCGGCCGCTTGTGCCGCCTGCTGGGCAGTGCTGACGTTGCCGTTGGTGGTTTGCAGGCTGTTGCCCAGGCTTGTTACCGCTGCGCTGTTCGAGGACAAACCGGCCTCGGTCTGCGTCACCCGCACATCCAGTGCCTGGTTGGCCGCCGCCAGCACGCCAGTTGCCCGCGCCGACGGCCCCGCCACGAATGGCGAGGGGACATTGCTCTCGCCTACCCGCTTCTCCACCATGATCGAGTCCACCACCATCGAGGCACTGGCCGCAGCGTGGCGGTTCGGGTAGATAAGCAGGCCGACTTTAGAGCTGGCCGTGATCGTGAGGACGAAAGTCAGGCGTTGACGATCGGTGGTGTAGTTCAGCGTGGCCGAGCGTGAGGTGGTGCCGTCGTACAGGTTGGCCATGATCTGGCCGGCTGCGTCACCCTTGACGTACATCGACACCAGGTAGGTGCCCGCCTCCACTCGCATGTTGAACCCGGCCGCGTTGTTCGACGGCGCCAGGGTCACATAGGCGAAGATGTTGTTCGCCTCGGTGGTCACCAGGCGCAGGCCGAACCCGGAGTCGGCTTCCGGCACCGCCACGCCAGTGCGGGTAAGCAGCTGACCGCTGAGTGCCGGTAGCATGCTCAAGGCCAGCCAGCTGTACTCGCTACCGAGCAAGTTGGCACCGTTCCCGCCCAGATTGCCGATCGAGGCCTGCAACCCGGTGAGAGCATTCCCTTGGCTGGTCAGCGTATTGCCCTGACTGGTCACGGTGTTGCTCAACGTCTGCAGCGCAGCGGCCTCAGCCTTGGTGGCCACCTGCGCCAAGGCGCTGGCTGCTGCTGCGGCTGCGTCCGTTGCCGCCTTGTCCGTCACGGCTACCCAGGCCGATCCCGTCCAGCGCTTGGGTGTATTCGCCCCTCCCGTGGTGTCGATCCAAAGATTCTGCGCCAGGCGTTTGTCCGTGGCCGGCGCCGAGGTACCGTAAATCACCTCACCCTTGGCGCCAGCCTTGTCCAAAGCTGCCTGGGCAGCCTGCTGCGCCGTCGTCACGTTGCCGTTGGTGGTCTGCAGACCGCTGTTCAGCTGGGTGATGCTTGCGCCCTGGCTACTCAGGGTGTTGCCCTGGCTGGTGACCGTGTTGCTCAGGGTTTGCAGCGCCGAGGCGTCCGCTTTCCCTTGGGCAACTGTCTGCAGGTCGTTGTTCAGCTGGGTCAGGGCCTGGCCATGGCTGGTCAGTGTGGTGCCCTGCTGGGTGACCGTGGTGGTTAGGTTGGTAACAGCCTCTGCATTGGCTGCATCAGCCGCCGTCACCCGGCGCGCCAGGATGTTGCACCACAGGGAGCGGCCGGTACCGTCTGCCGGCTCAGTACGGGTCACGAACCGAGCCGAGACCGCTCCCTCTGGCGCGGTGATGCGGCCGGTGGAGGTTTTGAAGCCGCCAGTCCCAGCCGGCACCGTGAACGCGGTGAAGTATCCGAGGTTGTTGTTGGCCTTGTCGTAGAACTGCATCTGCAAGCGGGTGGTCTGCCCCGCCGTCATGTAGTTCGGCCAGATATCAGCCGCCAGGTCGAACTGCTCGCCGCCCTTGGTTAGGACGTTGAAGCCCACACCGCAGAAGCTGTTGCCGTAGAACGCGATGCCTTTGCCGGCCGACGGGTGCGCCGAGATGTTGTTGATCACCGGGTCAGCCGTCCAAGGCTCGACCAGGCCATCCTCGAAGCTACCGCGGAGGATCAGGTTGTCAGGTTGCTGGCCGATCGAAGCCTTGAGCTGGGTGAGCGCCGCCCCTTGACTGGTCAGGGTGGTGCCTTGGCTGGTCACGGTCGAGTTCAGCGCCTGTAGCGCCGAGGCATCGGCCTTGTTGGCTACCTGCGCCAGCGCACTGGCCGCCGCCGCAGCGGCATCGGTCGCCACCTTGTCGGTGACGGCCACCCAAGCAGTGCCGTTCCAGCGTTTCGGCGTGTTGGCGTTGCCGGTGGTGTCGATCCACAGGTTCTCGGCCTGCCGGTCAGCCACCGCCGGCGTCGCCGATTGATACAGCACCTTGCCCTTGCTCCCGGCCAGACTGGCCGCAGCCTGGGCCGCCTGCTGAGCCGTGGCGACGTTGCCGTTGGTGGTCTGCAGGCTGTTGGTGAGCTCGGTGATGCTGCTGCCCTGGCTCGACAGCGTGTTGCCCTGGTTGGTCACCGTGGTGCTGAGCGCCTGTAGCGCCGAAGCATCGGCCTTGCCGGCCAGCTGTGACAGTGCCGACTGTGCAGCCGCGACGGCATCCGTGGCCACCTTGTCTGTCACAGCCACCCAGGCAGTACCGTTCCACCGTTTCGGGGTGTTGGCGTTGCCGGTGGTATCGATCCACAGGTTCTGCGCCAGGCGGTCAGCCACGGCCGGCGCAGTCGCCTGCACCAGCACCTTGCCTTTGCCACCCGCCAGCGTGGCAGCGTCCTGAGCGGCCTGCTGGGCAGCGGTGACGTTCTGGTTGGTGGTGGTCAGGCTGCTGCCCAAGGCGGTGACGGCCGAGGCGTTCGCCTCATCACCACTGATCCGGGCGGTTCGCTCGTCCACGACCGAGGCGACCGATGCCGACGGTGCGATCTGGCCGACGGCAATCCAGTCGATTTCGAACACATCGCCGGCCGCCGAGCTGAGCCACAGGTAGAACCTGGTGATCGTATTGTCCGACCAGTCGCTGCCGCCATTGGTCAGCTGCGACATATCCCACTCGAGTACCACGGTCTGGCCAACCGCCAGCCCCGGGTTTGGGATGATCTTGTTGTACGAGGTCGACGACCCATGGCTGGCCGTGACATAGGACACCTGACCATTCCAGCCTGAACCTGCGCGCCGGGTGATGCGGCAGCGAATGCGGTCATGGTCACGGCCTTTGAGCGACACAACCGGTGAATTGAGGTACGAAGCGCCGGCGTCGTCATTGGTGACGATCAAGCGGCCGTTCTCAATGGTTAGCGTGCAGCGTGTACCGGTCCAGCCCTCGACGGTCGAAGCGAAACCGAAGTTTAGTGCCGAGTCAAAGCCACCGGACTCGGCGCGCAGGGTTGCGATCTGCGAGGCCAGGGCGGCATCGGCACTGGTCCGCGCCGTGGTCTCGTTGCTGATCGCGGCGGCGTTCGAGGCGGTACCGGCCGCCACAGTGTCGATACGCTGACCCAGCGCATTATCCGCGTTGGTGCGCGCCGTGATTTCAGACTGGATGGCCGAAGCGTTGTTGCCAGTCGATGCGGTGACCGTATCAATGCGCTGGCCCAGCGCGCCGTCAGCCGACTGCCTGGCCTGGGCTTCGCTGGTGATAGCCGCACCGCGAGCCTGAGCCTCGGACAGTAGGCCCTGAGCGCGGGCGGCAGATTCATCGCTGATCGCCTTAGTGCGCGCCTGGGTTTCGACGGCGATCGCCTGGTTGCGGTCAACCACCTCGGTGGCAATGGCCTGGTTCCGGGCCGTCGTTTCAGCGGCGATGGCCTGGCCACGGGCCGTAGCCTCGGCGGCTATGGCTTGGCCACGAGCACTCGCCTCCGCAGCAAGGCGCTGGGCCACGGAGCCGGCCAAAGTCGGCGGGCCAGAAATCAGCGAAATCTCTTGGCGCAGCGCGGGCGCCAGCTGGCCCCCCTCGATCTTGTCCTTGAGCGCATCGAGCATGGTCTTCACATCGGTCGACGTGGAGGCCACCACCTTCAGGAAGGCGCTGACGCCGTAGGCGTTCTTGGAGCGAATGAAGTAGGCATAGTTGGTCGCAAACGCGAGGCCGGTGTGGCTCAGCGTCAGGCCCTGCCCCAGGTATTCACCCTGGGTGGCCTGCGGGTTGGTCGAATAGAAATACTCGTAGGTACCGCCGTTCAGACCGTGCAGCGTGTTGCTCGGATACAGCGTGATGGTATCGATGGTGGCCTGCACCACGCACGCCTCCGGCACTGGCGGGCCATCGATGTTCACCGTGATGCTGGCTTCGCCTGAGCGGGTCAGCGGCCCCAAAGCGGCCACGCTCATGGTGTAGTTGCCGGACGGCAGGCCAGAGAGCGGCAGCTTGAGCGTGGTGGCCGGCACCTGCTGCGCCTGCACGGCCGCCGTGCCCTGACGCACCGTGATGGCGTAACCAGTGACCACCCCGTAAGGGGCGACCCACGCCAAGGTGCCTTGGACTACCTCAGCATTGTCTTCGGTCGACCAGGTGAGCCCGGTAGGGCTGCCAAGGCCGCCGGTTGGCAGACTGATGAAGCCGATCGGGTTGTATGGCTGACCTACAGCGTCATCGAAGATCGCCGGCTCGTTCTGTGCCACCGACACGTTGCAGCCGCTGTCGGGGCTCATCGACCAGTCGGTGACGATGAATTCGCCGACGATGTTCAGCGACGGCAGGTTGACCTTGACCGAGCGGCCTGGTCGGCAGTTGTAGCCCATGAAGTTCATGGGGATCGACAAGGTCCCGCCTGCGCGCCGCCGGCGCAGTTCGATGTTGGCCAGGCGCTGGGCCTGGTACGGATTGCTGACGTAGGAGAACGACAAGGTTTCTGCCGCCTCGCCACCGTCGTCCACCACCCACTGGCTGACCGAAACCTCGGGGTAGTCGGTCTCGGCCCAGGCCTGCGACGGGTCCACGAAGGTGCCGCGCACGGTGTTGGTCGCTGAGTCGTTGGTCGGCTCGGTGCTACCGGTGACGGTACCGATAACCATGTCCTCAGTGATCTCGAAGTCGTATGGGCCGTAGTAGGCGCCAACCTGCAGCATCCAGCGGCCGCCAACACGGATCAGCTTGCCGCCACACGCGGCTTCGAGCTTCTGCATCACCTGGGTGCGCGACTCGTCGGCGCCGATGACGCAGCCCGAACGATACCGCGCCGAGGTGCTGCCGTCCGCGTTGGACAGCATCTCGTCGCACACGCTCGCGCTGTTGGCGAAGCTGGAAAACACGATCTCATCATCAGGCACCCCGCAGCGATTGCGCAGGAACCAGAGGATATGCAGCGCGGTGTTTTCGCTGTAGCCGGTAGTGCGAGTCCGTGGGTCGTAGATATCCCGCCGTCCGCGCAGCACGAACCGTACATCCGGGATGCCGGAGGGGTACTTCTCGGCACTGTACCTGAACGACAGCCGCACGAAGGACAGGCCACGGCCGATCTGGGTGTCGCGCCAATCCGGGCTGTTGGCCTTGAGAAAGGCATTCACCTGGGTCGGATTGGTGACCAGCTCGTAGCTGGCGTGCTCGCCGTAGGTCTGGACAACCTCCTCGCCCAGGAAGATTTCTTCCAGCCCGTCGATCTCGCCTTCTGACAGCACATAGACCATGTGCAGCCACTCGCCATCGGTCTGGTCGCCTGCCTGCTCCTGACCCCAAGCCAGAACGCCACCGGTGCTGACACGGCCCAGCACGTACCGGGCAGCGGCCTTGGAAGAGCGCAGAGTCTGGCTGGAGGGCTCACCCGAACGCAGCGAGCCGGTGTCGAGCTTGTCCTGTTGCGAGGCGACATAGAACGCCATCGCCGCGCCAGCGACCGCCCCCCATGGGCCGCCCTGGATAAAGCCGATGGCTGCGCCGATGGCGACCTGGGCAACCTTCTTGACTGCTGAACTCATTCAACTCTCCACACCGTCAACGGCTCGCACTCGATCCGCCCGACACCGTCGGGGGACACAGACCAGAACTCATCTGCCCAGAACACCGCTACACCCCGCCCATTGGGGCCGTCGTACAGGGCAATGTCGCCCCGCTGGATCAGGCCAGGCTGGACTCGGGCAAAGCGGGCATCCCAAGCACCCTCCAACGAGCCGTGCAGCTTCTTCAGCAGGCGCTTGGCGCCAGCCTCAGATGAGTACCGCCCTCGGTAGGCCTCGGCAGGATCGACATCGCACACTGCTAGGGCGCAGTCGGCGGCGAACAGGCAGCAGTCAAATTCGCCCCATGAAAAAGGCCGCTCGGTGGCGGCCTTGATCGTGTTGGCAAGCTGTGTCGTCCAATCGCGCTTTCGCATGGCTATGTCTCGTAGGTGAACTTCGGAGCATCCTTGGAGGCGCCCCAATAAATAGGCCAGTCGGCAATCTGCGCGATGGCGAAGAAGAAGCGGTCATCCTGCCGGCGCGCCCGGTGGTTCTCATCGGTCCAGCGCTCGGTACCGGTTCTGTTCCACTCCGCCATGCGGTCGATGAGCGGGACCGTGATGCTGTTGCCCGCCTCGCCGTTGCCCGCGTAGGAGAACTTGGCGGCATCCATGCGGCCGCTGAACAAGATGTCTGCGGCATAGGTGCCGTCCTTGTCGAACACGACAAACATCAGCTTGCCATTGCGTCCACGGCAGCCCTTGATCGACGTTTCGGTGATGATCTGGGTGTCCAGGCCGTTGAGGGTTAGCTCAACAGACATAGGCGACCCCGAGTTGCTGCTCTCCTGCGACTGGCCAACCGACCCGAAGCTGCCAACACCCTGGTAAGTGATGCCGTCGATCACCAGATCACCGGTACCGGTGTGCGCGAAGACCATGCCATCGGGGAAGTCCAACTGGCAGGCATAGACCGCCATGAAGTTGCCCTGGGCGATGATGTCGACGACTGTCTGGCTAAATGGAAAAACGCCAGCCATCAGAATGCCTCTCGAAATTGCAGGGTCGAGTTCGAGACCACCGGCTGGGTGGTCCATTCATTGGTGTCGTCCATGCGCCGCATCTCGCAATAGGGGTTTCTGTACTCGACCACACTGCCGGCCGGGATCACCTTGCGGATGCGCTTGTTCACCGAGACCAGGGCCTTGCCGGTGGCGTCAGACGTGGCCCGCTCGACGACTTCGAACATTTCACCCATGATGGTGATGAGATCGCCCCGGCTGAACACCGGTCGGCTGGCCAGCATGCCCTGCAACTGCATGACGCTTGACTGAGCGTTGGCGACAGCCACGGTCGGTGCGCCGATGTTGTCTGTACGCACCCGGGTCAGGTACGGAATGTTCACCGTGCCGAACATGCCCTGCAGTCGGCCCAGCAGCGATGTCAGTTCGCGCTCGTCTTCGTCGTACAGAACACCGAAGGTCATGGTGCATTTCCAGTAGGCGCCTGGCTGAGCCGCGATCTGCTGGGCATTTGACAGCGAGGAAGTGAACCCCCGGTTGTTGTAGACGACACCCCAGGTGACCTCAGTGGGCTCCAAGTCCTCGGGCCATTCCTCCGCCATTGGTCACTCCCAAAAGAAAGCCCGCCGAAGCGGGCCAAGAATAGTTACCGCCGCTGCAGCATCTGCCGCCCGGCGCCGTTGGTCTTGAAGTCTCGCAGCATGAGCTCGTAACCATCGCGTGCACCCTGCTCTGCAGCGCGTCGAACATCGGCGATAGTGGCGGCATTAGCCTGACCGCCTACCTGGATGTGCTGGGTGATACCGCCAAAAGAGATTGAGGCTGCACCACCGTCACCTCCAGCGCCGGCGGCCATGACACCAAGCGAACCATCCGGCCCCCGGTGGAGCGGAAGAATTGCTTCTGGCCCGGCTTCAGCGAAAATCCCCGCTCCCTTGGCGAATGCGAACATTTGCGGACTGTCATACACCCCGCCGGAAAAGGCAGACAGGCTCGGAGAGTCGTACACGCCACCCTTGGCATTGGGAATGACTTCACTGAATCCGGTCATGGTTCCTTGGCCTAGCGCCGAGCTGCCGCCGCTGAGGAAGCTAAACGCCGAACCAAGGAAACCCGCAGCAGCCTGACGCACCTGGATGCGGATCAGGTCTTCGATGATTGCGTCCGCGAAGTCCTTGAACGACGCCTTACCGGTCTTGATGAACTGGACAATGCCATCCTCAAGGTTGTTGAACGCGTTGGTGAACAGCTCCTCGGTCTGGCCGGCAACATCGGCAGCGCTGTCGAGGTAGTTCTCGAAGGCTGCCGAGGCGCCATTACTCCAGTCCGCCTGGGCGGCATCGATCTTGATGAAAGTGTCCTCCTGAACCTGCACTAGCTTCGCGCCGTACTCCTGCCTCAAGGCGATCTGCTTTTCGAGCTCCTGCCGCTGCTTCTCGTTCGAAGCGGTGGCCAACTCATCGCGCAGGGCCAGGATCTTGTTGTTGTTCTCCTGCTCAAGCGCCAGGCGAGACTGAGCACGACTTGCCCGCTTGTCTCCCATTCCAACCGCTGCAGCGGCAGCGTCGCCCTGCTGCTGGGCGATCGCCAACTGACGCTCAAGATCGGCCTGGTACTTCATCGCCCGCGACAGGCCGGTCGAGGCCTGCACCGCACTATTGAATTGCTCGGCGAGCGCACCAACAGCTTTGCCGTACTCTTCGGTGGTGATTTTCTTCTGCGCCAGCAGTAGATCAAGGTTCTTGGTCTGCTTCTGAAACTCATCGGACGCAGCGCCTACCGGGTCGTAAGCCTTTTTCAACTGCTGATAAGCGGTCTCTGCTTCCTTCAGTTGCTGATTCAGCTTCGTCTGCGCAGAGGTGGCGTCTTTCGTTTCCTGCTTGGCGCCTTGGTTGGCCTTCTTCTGTGCCTCGATCGCGCTAGCTGCCGAAAGGATCGCCTGGCGGTCGGTCTCGGTGAGATCGGCGTTCTCGGCGATGTAGCGGTTGGCGATCTTCATCGCGTCGCCATTGTCCTGCAGGCCGGCCAGTTGCTTCTGCAGCGTTTCCAAATACGTCTGGCCCGCCGAACTCATACCGACCTTGGCGGCATTATTCGCCTGGGTGGCCGAAGTGTTAGCTTCGGTGACACCGGTGAGAACTCGCAGGGTTTCCGCGATCAGGCTCGACCGCTGATCGGCGTCGCTGACGGCTCCAGCCTGGGTGATCCACTGCTGCACCGTGCTGGCCGGCAGTTGCAGCCGTGTCGCTACCTCCTGCAACACGGGCGATAAACCCTGTCCAGACGCACGCGCCTCATTGAGGCGGTCAATCAGGCCTTGGTATTCAGCCAACTGCCGGTTGTACTGGCCGCCAGAGTCGCGCGCCGGAGCCGTTACCACAGCCGACCGGATGGACTGGGTTAGGTTGCCATAGGCGTCTTTGACCTTGTCGGCGGCATTGACCTGTTCTTGCTGCCACTTCACCAGCGAGGCTTCGCGCTGGTCCTTGTTGAGCTTGGCGAACTCTTCTCGCAGCTGAGCAACCGGCTTGTGCAGGTCGTCTAGGCTGACGCCCGCTTGGTCGGCGTTGTCGCTGAGTAACAGGAAGCTGGCCGCTGCGGTACCGGCGAGCAGTGCCAATCCCATCGGGCCGCCGAGTGCCGACAGCAAACCACCGGTGGCGGCGCGTGTCAGGTTGGCCTGGGCAATGGTCAGCGCCTCGGTGGAAGCCGTGAGCGCCGCCTGTTTTGGCAAGAGCTGAGTCTGAACCAGATTGAGCCGTTGCAGGCCTGTCGCGGCAGCTACCGAAGCCTCCGCCTGCTGTACCTGCGCCTGGGCATAAATGCGCTGTGCTTCAGCGCCTCGCAGTGCTGCCTGGGCGTTCTGGACCTCAGCGATACGCTGGGCCAGGGCGGCCTTCAGCGCCATGCCAGCCTTGGCGACATAGAGGGTAAGAGCCGCAGCGCCCACCCCCCCCATGGCAACCGCCACCAGATCAACGTTGTCGGCCAGGGCGATCAGCACGCTCGACAGGCCCGCGACTGCGCCGGTCCGCTCCTCCATGCCACCCAGAAAGGTCTGAGTGGCGTTGCTGATGTTCACCATCGCGTCCTGCACGCTGGTGGACATGTCAGCCGCAGCCTTGCGGTTGACCTCCACGGTGCGCAGTAAGCCGGTGTTGATGTCATCGAGCGACAGCTTGCCCTGGACACCGAGCTTGCGGATCTCTTCGGCACTCTTGTCGGTGGCGGTAGCGATCGCGGTGACGATGGTCGGCATGGCGTCCTGAATGGACACCCACCCATCGGCCTCAACCTTGCCGGTCTGCAGCGCCTTGGAATAGGCATCCAGCGCGGAGCTGGCCTTGTCGGCGGCCGCGGCGTTTGTCACCAGCAGAAAGCTGAAGCTGTCGGTAATGTCCAGCGTCTGCTGGGTGTTGAAGCCCAGGCTGCGCATGACGTCTGCAGTGCGGATGTACAACTCTTGCGCTTCAGCCAGTGGCCGGTAGGTTTCCTGAGCAGTGCGAAGCAAGTGCTCCTGCACGCTCTGGTACTCACCAGCGCTGCCAGCGGCGGCCTTCATGCGATCGGACATCTGCCCATAAGCATCGACCTGCTGAATGATGCCGCCAATCAGCCCAGCGCCAGCAACCGCAGCGAAGGCTCCACGCATTAGCGCGCCAGCGCTATCAGCCGCTGCACCCGCTCTGTCAAAAGCCGAATCGACAGTGGCCAAGTTGCGGTCAATCGCCTGTGTGCTGCGCGCCACCATCTGGTCAGCACTGGCCAACTCGCGGCGAAGCTGGGCGGTGGTCGCCTCGATCTGAACGAGCATCCCCTGGACTTGTTGGTCTGCCATGCTTTTCTCCGGGCAATAAAAAACCCGCCGAAGCGGGTGGTAAAACGGGAAAACTAACGACAGTGCCTCGACCAGGCTGTCTCAAAATCGCGTGGGCTCATGCGGCCATCATTTTCGAAAACTACCATTTCCTTGGTTGCTGCGATAAATCTCCTGAAACCAACGTAGCCCCCAAACGAATTCTTGGAATTCACCTCGCCACAAAGCCCGTGCTGATTACGAAACTCAGCGCTGCCTGGATCTTTTAAGACTCCGCCCACAAATTCTCTAGCAACGCGCTGGTTTCTTATCTCAGCCATTGCGGCTGCACTTTCTGCCTTCTTCGCATCCGATTGCCCGCATGCTGCCAGCAGCAGAAAAGCAGGAAGCATCAGTATCATTTTCTGCATTGGTCATTCCCTCGCACTCGAACAGGGAAGACTAACAAAACGCTAATTGGCCCGTCTTCCCGTCAGCGCCTGCCGCAGCTTATCCGCCACATTAGAGGCCTTCGGCTTGCCCTGCTGGCCCGAGGCCTTACCGCTGCCGAACGGGTTGGTCATCTGCGCCCACTCAATCCTGGCATCCATCGCCATGAACAGCTCAGGGAGCGGCGTAGACCAGGCCACATCAGGCGCCCAGCCCAGCCAGCCGGTGGCGATCCCATACAGCCGGTCGACGTAGCTGCCGTCTTCGACAGCGCTTACACCGTCCCGGCTTGATCGTTTCCCGGGTCACCGCCTCGCGGATTGTAGAGAGCTCCAAGGTACCTGGTGACTGACGGTGTCAGCCCGGCTACGCCTTCCTGCCAGACCTTCTCGGGCAGCGTTTCAGCAGCCTTCCCTTCCAGGCCAGCGCCGGCGGCAATGATGAAGGCCACCGCATCCACGCCTACTGCATGCAGGGCTCCAGAGGCGCCGCGCAGGCCTCCAAAGCGGCTCTCGATTGCGCGAACGGCCTTGAGGGTGGGCTGGAGTGTGAACTCTTCGTCACCCAGTTTCACGGTGACAGTACCGTGCAGCGTATTGTTCATGGATCAGGTCCTGTGTCGCCGGGGCCGAAGCCCCGGGTGTTATGGGGTGACCGGTGCCGGCAGCAACTCGAGGATGTCCGAGTTGATGCCGATGGTAATGTTGCGACGGACCACATTGTCAGCAGCGCCAGGCGCCACGGTGTTGTTCATCACCTTCCCGCGCATGTAGAACGTGGTCGGGCTGATCGCCGGGGAGGCATCCGGGTCGCCGTCGTTGAGGGTGATTTTGATGTTGTAATCGCCCTTGCTGCGATCCTTGTGCGCAGTTTTGACGGCATTCTGGCCAGCATCGCCGTTGTCCAGGCCTACGGTCAGCGTCAGGTCGCCAGCGTCGGCAGTGCCCTTGTACTTTCGCACGCGGCCGTTTTTCAGCGACGTGAAGTTCACGCTGCTGAAGGTATCGCCGAACTCACCCAGGTCCTCGATCTCGCCCACTTCAACGTAGGTGTCGGCCTTGTACTTGGTTTCGGTGTCTGCGCCGGTCTTGCCGCCGATGAAGAAGCGGCAGCCGGCGGCTGTGTTGAGGTTGTCGTCGGCCATGAGGGTTCCTCCAAAGGCACATTGGATAAAAGCCGCGGCGCGGCCCAGTCGGTGATTCAGTGGGTGGTGATCACGCGGACAGTGATCGAGCCCTGGTAAGTGATGCCATCCGCATCGCGCTGTGCGTCGGCCTGCTCTACTCGCACGGAAACGGCACGCCCCACCTCCAGTGGGAGGCGGCGCTCGTCCAAGGCAGCGATGACCTCGCCGTTGATGCGCTTGACCTCGGCTTGGCCCACGGCATCGGACCAGACCGACAGGTACACCAGCCGGTTTTCGCGCTTACGGCCCGAGATCGGGCTGCTGTTGACTGATATCTCCCGGTCGATCGAGACGTACGGCATCTCTGCGTTCAGCGGCGCGCCATCGTAGATCGGGCAGCTGACCTCGGCCTGAAGCCTGGCAAACATGGCCTCCTGCAGAGCCAATGAAGGATCAGCCATTTCCTACTCCCTGGCTTGCCTTTCGCAGCGTTCGGCGCACTGCAGCTTCGATGTCTGCCATAACGTACTCCCGGTTGACCTGCATCGACGGCCGGAGCCACGGGTGGGCAGGCCTGGCAGGCATGGCGGGATACTTGCCAAAGAAGTGCGTGCCGTCGCTCTTGTTAGAGGCCTTCCGATTGCGGTTGCCAGCGCGCTTTCCTCCAAGGTAACCCTTGGTCCCGTACTCGATGAACCGCAGGTAGAAGAACCGCCGGTTGTCTCGCTTGCCGCGGATCCCGATCTGGGCGTCCAGGCCACTGGGCGAGACGTACACCCTCAGCGCTGCGGCGGCCGCACCGGTGTCCTTGGGCATCAACTGCCGCTGGGTTTCCAATATGCGGTTTGCCGCCTCCAGCATCGCCGGCTGCAGCTCGTTGTCCATCGTCCGGTGGATGTTGCGAAGCGTGCGGCGTAGCCGGATATCGCCGCGAATGCTTGACCGGCGGGCCACGGCTTACTCCTTGGCCTGGTCGGCCTTCGCCGGCTTGGCGGTCTTCTCTTCCACCGCCTCGGCGTAGCCGCGAGCAATCAGCCCCTCGCCGTACTCCTTGGCGACTTCGAACTCTTCGCCTTTCTCACGATCGCCAGACGCACCCGTCAGCGGGCCCAATGCTCGAATTTTCATGGTTCACCTCATGGATTCGGTACTGATGAGCAGAGCAGCCTCATCAGGGTGTTCTCGTTGTCCGGCAAAATTGCCTCGACCTGGTAAGTGACCCCGCGGCGCGTCAGACGCGACCCGGCAAAGATGTCTGATCGCGGCCTGCCGATGATTTCGGCCGTGACAACAGCGCTCAGCTTTTCAGCAACTGCCGTTACTCGCCCAGAAGGGGTGCGGACTTCGCCCCACATTTCAGGGCGGGCTGCAGGAAGCCATGTCACTGTGGCTCCCCCGGACTTATTGCGCTCTTCATGTCGGTGGGTCACCTCGAACCGATGACGTAGCGGCCCGGCTCTCATACCCCCCACCCGACACGGTGCGGGGTCAGGAGCGCGACCGAACCTTTCGGCAATTCGGTGGCAATAGTCCCGATCACAACGTCCTCACGGTTGGCGTAAAGGTGGCCGAGGATCAGCAAGCATGCGGCCTGGATCTGCTTGTTGCTGAGCATGGGAGACTCGCCAGCATCACCGGCGGCGACAGCATCATCCAGCTCCTGCTGATCGACATAGACGCGGCGGTTCAGATAGTCCATCGCCTGCCCTTCAGCCGCCTCGATCAGGAGCTCCAGGTACTCGTCATCATCGTCAGGGTCTCGCAGGTGATGACGGGCTGTGGTCAAACTGATCACCGGCATGTCTTCACTCCTTCAGCGGTTCGAGCGATGCCAACTTTCGCTGCACAAGCTCCTCCGCGTGCCTGCGTGGCACCACATAGGCTGGACCGCCCCGGCGGCGCAGCTCGCCCTCATCCATGTAGGATCGCATCGGGTAGATCTGAAGAGTCACTGGATTTGGGTTAGCTGCAACCAGATCCCCTGCAGCTGGCTGGTCGGTATCGTCGCCAGCCTCGATCACCGTCGGCCCGCTCTGGCCATCACCTACCGATGCCCCTGCTTCCGTAGCGGGAGCTCCGGCACTGGCGCCCAGGTCCCCTGCGGCGACGCCCAATCCGCCCCCCGATTCTTCCGGTGCTTCTGGCGGTGTCTGCTCTGCGCCCGAGACTGAATCAGTTGCGGGAGCGCCCGCCTCGCCAGGATTTGGCGAGGCGGCTTCACCAGGCGAGAGGGACAACGCTCCATCTTGAGGCTGGCTGCCGCTCGACTCAGTGGTCGAGGCAGTATCCTTCGGCTCAACCGTGGACTCTGGTTTTTCCTGTTTACGTGCCATGGAAATACTCCTGAGGGGCGCCATTCCTGACGCCCCAGCGCAAGGAATTAAGGAGTGATCAGCGGACCAGTAACGAACGCTTCATCGCGGTAGATGGCGAAGGCCAGGCGCTCTTCAGCACGAATCGTTGCCATATTCTTCTCGAAGTCATCGCTGTTCTCTGTCGAGATCAGCACTTCGATTTCCATGCGGTCGAAGATCTGGGCGCCGAGTTTGAACGCACCTACGAGGAAGTCGTTCTGGGTCATGGCCTGGGTAGAGACCACGGGGCGATTCCAGAGCTTCGCGTTGGTGCCTTCCTGGGGCTGGCCGATGATGTAGCGGCCTTCACCGTCCTTGGTCAGCTCAATGGCCGCCCAGTCGATCGGGTTGAGCACGATGCCGTCGGATGGAAACTCGGCCAGTTCGGCCTGCAGCAGCGCCAGACGCAGGCGGTCAATACGCTGCTCACCCACTACGGCTACGCCAGCCGGTGCCGCGTACAATTGTGCAACGGTCATGAGGCCCTGCAGGTTCACCCCGGTGCCGTTGCCATAGAGCAACTGCGCTTCTTCTGCCATGGTGAGACCGTAGCGTGCACGACCATCGATATAGCTCTGCAGCGCCTTAGCGTCGTCCAGCATCTGGCGGCTGGCTTTAAACAAATGGGCGATGGTCCGCACGTTCGCCGTGGCCAGGCCGAAGGTCAGGTCGGAGTACGGTTTGGCAGTGCTCTCCGCCACAGTGCGGGCGTTGTTGACGAAGCCGGTTTCACGGACGTACTCGATGGAGTTTGATTCGGTTGTACCTGGCGCGACCAGGTCGCGGACGGTCAGTCGGCGCTGAGGCGGGGCAATGATCCCCGGCAAGCGCTCAGTCTGTACCAGGTCACCGCCGGTTGCGGTGGTGATGGCCGCGCGCGGCACGGAGACACGGCGGGAGCCACGGAAGGACGAGTTCATGTCCTTCATTTCTTCGCTTTCGATTACGAGAGCGCCTACCGACTTCTGTGGCTCTTCCTGACGACCCCGATCGCGGCTTGCATTCACCAGTTTCTGCTCTGCCTCGCCCAGGCGCGCTTGAAGCTCACCCTGCTTGGTCAGCAGTTCATCGACCTTGGCGCGGGTTTCGGTATTCATTTCACCGGAAGCCTTGAGTTGCTTCTCGGTCGCCTCGGCCTGGCTTTTGATCTGATCGCCAATGCCCTTGAGGCTGGCGTTGAGTTCCTTGACTTGGGCTTCAAAGTCCATGGTCACTTTCCTTTCAGAGAATTGAGGAGATTGGTTGCCGCGCTCAGAGAGGCGGAGAGGTCTGGCGCGACAGCGCTAGGCTTGTCGGGCGGGGCAGCGTTATGCGTACCCCCGCCGGCAGCGCGAGGCATGCCGGACTTAAAATTGGCGAACAGTTCGCGGCGCTCAGAACGAGGCATTCCAGCCTTCGCCAATGCGACGTCCATGGCCTTGAGCGCATTGCTCTGCGTCGACTCTTCGGTCTCGCGCTCGGTGATCTCGGTTGACGACAGGACGCCGGTAGCCAGGCCCAGTTCCACAGCTCGCTTGCCACGGATGAAGGTCTCGTCATCCATCAGTTCGGCCATGTCGTCGACAGCTTGGCCGCTGGTTTCGGCATAGAGGTCGGCCATCGCGGCATCGAACTCCTGCATGTCATCAGCCACATCGCGCAGGTAATGACGGTTGCCCGCGAGGAACGTCCAGCAGTTGTGGATCATCAGGAAGGCGCTGCTGGCCACCTGCCGGTCGCTTCCGGCCAAGTAGATGATCGATGCGGCGCTGGCAGCCATGCCAAGCACCTTGGTGGTGACCTTGTGGCTGTGTTCTTTCAGACGGTTGTAGATGGCGATGCCTTCGAACATGTCACCGCCAGGCGAGTTGATGTAGACGGTTACATCCCGCTCACCGATGGCCCGCAGAGCGGCATCGATTCGTTTTAGCGTGACTCCCTCGCCGTACCAGTCTTCACCAATCACCCCGTACACCGTGATGGTGTCCGAGGTGTTTTCAACGGCCGCCTGGATCGCGGGATTCCATTTGTCGAGCGCGCGCGGGCTCATCTCGCTGCGCAGGCCGCGAGACTGGATCTTGTGCTTCATGGATTACTCCCGTGATTTACTTTTCCGGCTGTTGGAGCCAGTTCATCAGAGCGGCCCTTGCGGCCTGGCTATCGTTTTGCTTGCCCAACTGGTCAAGTGGCACCAGGTTGGATTGCACGGTCAGTACATCGCCACCCGGCATGCTCGGAAGGTTTTCTTTCCGCCGACCCTCGTTTCGGGTCATGTAGCCGTTCTGCCCCATCGTGCTGAGATAGGCTGCACGGCCGGCGCTGTCCGCACGCAGGAACGCTTCAAGTGAGTACTCGGCGTAGAACTTGATCCGGTCAACCGCCGTCATGCACCACTTGTTCACGCACTGCTCGATCGGCGCCGTGAAGGACATGATGCAGTACGTGAGAAACGCGATCTGTTGTTGCTCCAGGCCGGTGCCCCAGTTACTGCCCTTGTCGGTCTTCATCACCATCCAGGGGGGAACGCCGAACCATCGGCAAATTTCCTCGACGCTGTGTCCTCTCGACTCCAGCAGCTGTGCATCGGCAGGATTGATACCGATCATCTCCGGCTTCACGCCCTGCTCAAGCACTGGGCTCTTGCCTGCGTTCAATGCTCCGGAGATTGTCTTAACGTACTCACGAAACTCGACGCGCTGAGCGGGGTTTAGCGTCTTGTCGACCGAAAAAGCGACTGTGGGCATCATGCCGTTGCGGAACGTACTGTTGGCGGCATCATCTGCAGACATCGCAGAACCGAACACATCCGCGCCGTACCGAATAGCAGAAAGGCCGACTCGGCCATCCAGGGTGAATGCTGGGATGTGCAACATGTCCTGCCGCTGGATCTCTCGGCGGGCTCCCTTTCGGGGCCTAAAGAAATACCTGAGTCGTCCATCGTCGTCGAACTCAAGGTCGACTCTCGACGGCATCAGGAAGTCCAGGGCGATGACGCGCCCGGCAGAGCGATGGATCTCGCAGTAGGCGTTGCCCCACAGCAGCATCGAGGCGACGACGGCCTGCCAGAAATGGAAGGCAGCCATGTCTTCGTTGGGGCTGTTGTGCACCACATCGTACAACGGGAAGTCGCGGGCGCTCTCTCGGCTACCATCGGGCATCCGCCGGTAGATGCTCAATGGCAAGCCGGCTACAGAAGTCGAGATGATACGGACGCATGCCCACACGGTAGACAGGCGCATGGCCTTGTCGACGCTGACTGACTTACCACTACTGGACTGGGCACCGTTAAAGGCACTCCAGAAACCTCCGTCCGACAGCTTGATAGTCTTGCCCAGCCATTCACTCATACTGGCTGATGGCTTGGTGGCAGCAGCGCCCAATGCCTGGGATAGGGTTTTAATCACTGACAAGCCCTCTGCGGATGAAGCCGGCGATGCAGAAGAAGCTCAGTGATCCCGCCAACAAAGCCCAGCCGGTACCAGCCAACAGCCAGACCCCGCTGCATGCCAAGCAGAAAGCGACCACTGCGCAGGCGATGAAAATATGAAATGCGTTCATGCGATCAGTGGGTCCCGAATACCAGCCATGAAGTTGTCCATTCCCCCGCGTCCTTCTGGATTGAGGCTGAGCAGTGAAACGGCGTTGAATGTGGCCATCAATGGGTCAATCTTGGCGGTGCCCGAGGCCTGCTTGTTGATCAGGAAGGCGTTGGCCGACGGCACGCCTTTGGCGTTACCGCATGACCAGGCCATAAGCGGCTGACCGCAATGCAGCAGGGTGCCTTCCGCGAGCTTTCTCTCTGTCGTCTTGATTGCACCAGTCAGCTTCCAGCCCTGTGAAATACCGACGATCTTGTCTTCCTCGACTCCCGCGTCAGCCAAGGCATCGAGAACAGAGCCAATGCCAGCGGGGTCGAGCCCAACCTTGTCCAACAGACCACTCTCATTGATGTGGGCCACTATGGCTGCGAACTGCTCAACGTCGTCGCCGATCCTTTTCACGATGGTCAGATCACCAGCTGACTCAAGGTCTTTCAGTCGGGGGGCTTCCGACTTGCGCCGTTCAAGCACTGAAGGGTGGGCCCAGGCATGAGCCCAGTGGAACCACCTACGCGACCCGGTCTCCCGCCCTAGGACTGCTAGGCCAAGTAAATCGTCAAGGCCGCCCCCGTCACCGCCAACATCGATCACCTCACACCGCTTCAGTATTTCGTCCAGGCTGAGCCAAGTAGCGCCTTGCGGTTCCCAGAATTCAGCGCCGACCCAAGCGTCGGACATCAAAGCAAGACCGATCTCGATATTCAGGTGCTTGGCCAGGAAGCCGCGTAGCTCTGCTTCTCCATCGATCTCCGCCTGCATGAACAGGCGCTCAAGCGTCGGGCGGTCGACCGAGAACCCCATGTTGGGGTTCACCAGGTGGAAGTTCTCCGGCCTGCGGGCTGCACCGCTGTCGATCATCTCCTTCGAGAATTCGTAGATGATCGGCAAGAAGCGATTGTCGTTGATGCGGCCATCGCGCACGCCGCGCGCATAGTTCAGCTTCGACCGGAACACACCAGCCGGCGGCTCGTTCGATTGCGTGGTCAGCCAGATGACGAAGCCTTCTGGCCTGGATAGCAGGCCACCCGTGGCCTCTCGAATCATGTCAGCCGCTTTCGGGTTCTTGCCGAACAGCCAGGCCTCATCGATCAGCACGCCAACGGCCTTCTTGCCACCCACCACGTCACTGTCGGCGGCGACCACCTTCAGCGTGGCGCCGGTCTCACGGTGAGTGATCAACCGAAGATGTGGCTGCACATGCAGCAGGTCCTTCAGCTCGTCGTCGTTGTTGACCATGTCCTTCGCCGGCACGAAGGCGTTGTCGGCAATCTCTTTGGTCGGGGCGAGGATGATGAACTCGGCTGACATGCGCCAATTGCGGACCAGGGCCGTCAGCATGATCGCGGCGGCGATAGTCGACTTGCTGTTCTTCTTCGGGATGCAAAGCATGAACTCCCGAATGAGGCGTTCACCGGTCTCGCTGTTGTAACTGCCGAATACAGCCCCTGCGAAAGCCAGCACCCATGGGGCGCAAGCGCTTTCAATAGTCGGGCTGCCCGGGGCATCGACAATGCGAAGCCCCTTGAACACCTCCAGGCTCTCTTCTGCCTCCAGTGGGAACAGCGGTTCAGGGATGATGGATTCGCCGGCAGCCAGACGCCGCCACCAATCAGGGCAGGCCGTGGTCCAAAGCATGCGTCACCCCTTGACGACAGTGAGGGGCGGCTTGCTTCGGGAATACTTGCCCTTGCCAGCCTCTTTGGCGGCCTCCGCCTTCTGCTCTTTCTTGCCCGCCTCGGCCTTCTTCCCGTGGATATACGGCACGGCGGTCTGCGCAGCGTTGCGCCGGTCGAAGACTTTCGCCCGGGGCTCGTTCATCAGCGCGAGCAGCCACACCAATGGATCATCAGTTGAAGGCAGGCAACTCAGGAACTCTCCGTCGGCCTCATTGATCTCGACGGGGTCTTCATTGGCTTCATCGGCCTTCGCTTTGCTGCGCCGCCTTTTCGGCTCAGGGTTAACACTGAGCTCTGCTCTACGAGCCAGAATTGCGGATGCGATCTTCGGATCATTGGCCCAGCGCGAACCAGCTGCAGCAGCCGTCGAGGGCTTACTGCCCGCGGCTTCCGCTGCTTCTTTGTTGGACGCGCCCCGGGCCTTAGCGTCAACAAACTGTCGCTGTTTGTCTGTTAACACCATTAACAAAAACCTTTAGGGGGGAGAAAAATGTCTACGTGGGGTCGGTGGCGGTCTAGCTAGATGAGAATCCCTAGCTTTTGACCCCCCTACCCCTTCGCGGCACGTCACTGGCGTGCCGCTAGGTCGCCGTCCGCGGGGTTTCGACGATCCGCT
Source organism: Pseudomonas sp. URIL14HWK12:I5 (assembly GCF_900176445.1). NCBI lineage: Bacteria > Pseudomonadati > Pseudomonadota > Gammaproteobacteria > Pseudomonadales > Pseudomonadaceae > Pseudomonas > Pseudomonas sp. URIL14HWK12:I5. The sequence goes on along the minus strand of NZ_FWXQ01000002.1, from coordinate 513,914 downwards.
GACGCCTCAGCCACCCAGTCCCGCCGCCTCCTCGGCCTGCTTGACGGAGTCATGGCACGGCTTACAGAGGCTCTGCCAGTTGGTCTCATCCCAGAAGAGAGCCATGTCTCCGCGGTGAGCAACGATGTGGTCGACAATCCTGGCGGCAGTTGTGCGGCCGTTCCGCTCGCAATAGACGCAAAGCGGGTTGTCGCGCAGGTACCGCTCTCGGGCTTGCTGCCACTTGTAGCCATAGCCGCGCTGGGAGCTGGTCATGCCGCTTCGCCAACTGCCAGGGCTCACCACCTTGACCCGTGAGCCTGCGCTCTCCTTGATGCGAGAACCGAGCGTCTTGAGCCTGGCCATCAGCGCACCTCAACCTTCAGGCCGCGACCGACCCAATAGGCAACCCGACTGGGGTTCGGTTCACATCCTGTGACCTGCGCCATGGCCAGCACGCCAGCCAGGTAGTACTTCAACCACCAGCGATGGCGGCAAACGATCGTTGCATACACCCTAGCCATGCCGGCGCTCCTCACCTCTTGTACCAAGTCATCTCATAGCACCGTGCATCAGGCGGCACCTCGGCGATCGGCTAGCGCAGGCAGTCCATGTGCTTACGCTCCGGCCGATTGCGATTCACCCGCAGCGTCTGCACCAGGTAGGCCGAACCGGCTGCAGTGGTGATGAAATCGCCGACCGCGATGCCATCAACGCCGTCCACGTAAAGCTTGCATCGCGTGTAAGGCGCCTTGGCCATCAGCTGAAAGGATCAGCGGGCTTAGCGATCGAGCGCACGAACCACATGAAACCCTGCTGCAGGTTGGTCTTGGCCAAGGCCAGGGTGCGCTGATCCACGCCCTCGATCTGGCCAATCTGCTTGAACAGCTCGCCGGCGTCGGCTTCCAGGGCCTTGATCGAGTTCATGCCGTCGATCTCGCTCTGGGAGAGGTCGTGGTAGCCGGTGATCTTCTTGTGCTGGTTGTCCATGGTGAATCCTCATGTGGGCGCGCCAGGAAACGGCGCATGTCTGTTTTGTGGCGCGGAGCAACTCTTGGCCTAATTGAACGAGCCAGATGACCACTGACGCTAGTGACACGGAATGCCATCAATTCGTCTCGATGAGTCATATTGCTGGCTTTCTGCAATCGAACTAATACTTGGGTATCTGCCTGGGGAGGCCTAAGTCATGCAACCACGATTCGTTATCGTTCCGGCTGTGCCTATCGAAGGTGAGTCCTTCCAAATCGGTAACCGGTTCTATGCCGCCACCACTTCGGGCGGCTTCGACATCTACGACAATCAAGAAAAGGAAAGGCTGAAGCGCGGCTTCACCAGTAGGACGGCGGCGGCTGCAGAATGCGAGAAACTGAACGCTGGTTCACGCAACCCTGAAGAGCGATTCCCATTACTGCGCACAGAATGAGACACCACGAAACCGCGCACCTAGATTTTGTGGCGCAGGTTATGGGCCATCGACCTTGCGCTCTGCCCAGCGTCTACCGAGCTGGCGCGCCTGCTCGACGCCCAGCACGCCGACAAAGCCAGCAGTGGCGAACGACCAGGCGATGCTCAGGCCGAACTCTTTCACGGTCAGGCCAACCACCATCACGATCAACGCGCCAAGAGTAGCCTCAATCAGCTGTCGGACTGGGCGGGTTTCCTGGCCATCGTATTGAATACGCAACCAGGTCAGGGCGAATGTCAGGCCCATAGCCAGGCCGTTCTCTCTTAGGGCTGTTAGTACAAGCACCCAGAAGGATGGGTCTTTCTCTGGCGGCATATGGGCCATCTCGATTCCTCCCGTTGCGGGGAGCGGAAAAAGAAAAAGGCCCGCTGTTATGGCGAGCCCTTGAATGGGTGCGGAGGGCCGGCACTTACCCGGCTTGGTGGTCTGGATCGCTGGGTCACGTACCCCAGACTCTCATCGCGTTGTCCATCAGTGACCGCACGGGTTTGACTGAACGCCACTACCGACTTAGCCCTGCTGCCAGGGCGCGTCATCCGCATAAACGAAAAACCCCAGAGCGCGATGTCTGGGGTTTGTCTGTGTCGCGTTTCTTGCAAGCTGGACACGCTGCTATGAAAACAGGTGTTTATCCGCGCGGAAAGCTTTTTATGCAGCCTCGCGCAATTGCTCCAGAGCACAGTCGATCCATGCCACTCCGGTGCTGATCAGTTCGCGCGCCTTGGCTTCACCCATCTTGTGCTCACGGGCGATGCGCAACGCAGGCCACTTAGCGCCGAAGTACAACCAGATGAATCCGCCCATCTGCGGGTTGCGCTTGTTCAGCCTGGCTACGGCGCCGTCCACCGCCAGGGCTAGGTCGTCCGTGATCACGTATTGCTTTAGCCCGCCTTCCGCTGGGACGTGCTCCTTCATGAGTGCATAGAGCGGGCAGACATACTGAGGCACGCCCATCCCATCCATGCGCCACCAGCCCCATTGCTCGAGCATGTACGCGGTGTCACCAAGGGCCTTGTCTACGTAGGTTCGTTTTTTCATGTCCTTCCCCCTCAATCCCCGGTGTAGTTGGTGCCGCCGGCGCCGCGCCGGTTGCTTCCCTGATATGTCGCCTCAGGCCCGGATGCCTGAGGGTTCTTCAATTGCTCGATCTGCCGTGTCGCGCCCTGCAGCCTCATGCTGAGCTGGGTCACCAGTTCATCCAGGGCCAGGGCCTCGCCAGTTGCCGCCACTACCCAGCCCGAGGCGTTACAGTGGTCGCACGGCAGTTCGTGAAACAAACCCTTAATGACCGCTCTCCCACGGCACAAAGGGCACTCTTCCAGCTCGATCACAGCCTTCTTGAAGGCTGGGCCGTGGCTCTTCCTCATGCGTTGGACGCCTTTACCCAGCGCCGCACCGACAGCTCGCACCCCATCTTCAAGCAGACCCCGTTGGCCATTCCCCGGTGGGTTGCCCGGCGCCCGCAGCCGCAGTTGCAGCGCCGTCGCGACTTCGAATCAACCTGTTCCTGATAGCAGATCTGCCCAGGCAGCCCGCCGACAAAACCCCAACCCTCCATCCCGCCGCGCATTGCCGCCGAGCGGGCCGCTGGAGACATCGCGTTCAAGTCGGGCATGGCTGGCCCTGAGGGCTTTCCAGTCATTTCGAATCCTCGCTTATGGTGGATGCCGGAAGGGCCTCGAAGCCCGCGCGCTCTGCGGCCTTGGAGAGAATCCATGAATCCGCTGATCTATCGCCGGTCAAGCCGTGAACCGACTCGAAACCCTTCTGATCAAGGTGTGCGTGCCACTTCTCCAGCGCCTCGCGTTTGCGAGCCATAACGTCGGACTGGATGTACACCTTCACGTTGTGGCCCATGGCGTGGTTGACCATCAGTTCGCCCACCAGGTGGTCAACACCCAGATCGGCCCAACTGGTACGGGCCAGCTTGCGCAGGTCGTGACTGGTCCACTTGCCTTCCCCCATGACCGAGAACACTGCAGAAGCCTTCGACTCGCTCATGGGCTTGCCTTGCCGGCCCGGGAACAAGAACTCACCTTCGTAACCCTGATTGATCTGGATCTCGCGGCAGGCCATCAGCAGGAAGCGCACCTGGTCGGTCAGTGGCAGGCGGTGCTGCACGCCGGTCTTGGTGTGCTCGGCGGGAATGAACCACTCCCGCTCGGCCAGGCTGATATGGCTCCAGCGGGCCATGCGGGTCTCGCCCAGTCGGGTGCCGTGGCACAGCATCATCAGGGCCAGTAGGCCATGTTGCGGGTTGTGGGCCAGCGTGCTCTTCATGCGCGCTATCAAGTCTTCCAGGTGCACACCACGCAGTCGCGACGGCTTGACCGTGACCTTGGCCTTGGAGAAGTCACGGAAGCGGATGCCGGCCATGGGGTTGCTGCTGATCAGCCCGAGCTTGGCGGCCTGCCGGAAGGCCAGAGCCAGCAGCTGGAACACCAAGCGCACATAGTCGATCGACAGCGACTCTTGTAGCGGCCACATCAGTCCGCGATCGAGCAGTGCCTTATCCATCAGGGCAAGAGGGGTAGAACCAAGGCGCGGTATCAGGTGCTGCTTGATAGCCGACGCCGCCGTGCTCTTGCGCTTGGCCGACAGGCTGCGATCACGGGACATGCGCTCAGCGAACCAGGCCAGCAACTCGCCAGTCAGCAACCAGCTCGACAGGCTTGAACTTTCGCCAGCCTCGAGACGCAAGCGGATATCCGGCAGTGCTGCAGCAACCTTTGCGGCGCTCAGGTCAGGGTACGAGCCGATCCGGCACCACTTGCCTTTATGGATCAGGTACCAGGACCCGCGCTCACGGGAACGGTGAAACCGGAAGTAAAGGCCTTGGTTGCCCAGTGCGCGCAGGTCACGCACCTGGCCGGCGGCCTGCCGGCGAATCTCTGCATCGCTGATTTTCACAGCGGCGGTTTTGGTCATGCTGCAACCTCCGTTTTAGGCAGGGCCAGGTACGCCCTCAGGCACTCCATGGCGTCGAAATGCCCCTGACACACAACGGCCAGGTAGCCTTGGTCGTTCAACCGGCGGATACACGCTTGCTGGCTGGACGAGACGGGCGCCGGATCAACGGTCGCCTTGAATTCGATGTAAAGACCGAAGTACCCGCCTCGGGCCATGGTCAGCACCAGATCAGGGATTCCGGCCTTCACGCCCTGCGCCTTGAGCTTCAGCGCCACGCCCTTGTGTCGGTGACCGCCGTTCGGGACGTGGTAAATCAGTTCGAAGACCTCGGGATAGCGCAGCTGGATCTCTTCGAGCAGGGCAGCCTGCTCCTGCCCTTCCCTGTCGACGGGCTTTGCGCGGGCCGGCTTGGCCTTGAACGGGCGAAGGGCGGGCGCATTCATGCGATCAGCACCCCCTCAAGGATGAGCAGCGCCTGGGTGCGCATGACGCCCTCGGCGTGGTACTGACGGGCGGTCTCACGATCAATGCCCCGGCTGCGGCCGTCGCAGGCGTCGTGACAAGCGCTGCAGCACCAGGCGCCCTGCATGTCGTGTGGTTTCTTGCCGACGCCGCAGGTGCCAGCCAGGCGGTAGTGCGCAAGGACGGTGGTCTCGGGGTTACCGTTGCATACGCCAGGGATACGCACCTGGCATTCGCGGCCGCGTGCGGCCTTGGTCAGTTTTGTTTGGCGCACAGAATCGCCTCCTTGCAGGTTGATTGATCAGCGCCCCGCCAAGCGGGCACGCAGGGCTGCCAGGGCAGAATTCCCGACTTGTGGGGTACGGCGGGCGGCTACCTCGGAGGGAAGTGCCAGGGGCATCTTCTGCAACGGCTCACCAGCCATGAGGCGACGAACCGCGATGACATAGTTGCGCTCGAACAGCTTCGAACTGGCATCGGACGGCAGTTTGTTGAGGTTCTCGAAGCCGCACTCCTTGGCCGCGTGCCACACCGCGTCGTGACTCCACTTGCCACGGCCAGCCATCGCAGGATGTGCATTGCGAGTCGCTTCTCGGAAGGCGTTCGCCAATGCTGGGAGGCCAAGCATTTCGGGCGATGGCTGGCACCACTGGATGAACTCGCCGGGTGGAGGAATGAATGCTGCACCCGACTGGCGGCAGCGCATTAGCCCGAACTGCAACTGCTCGGGATTGCAGATGCCGGCCTCAAGAAAGGCGGTCAGCCATTGCTGCTTAGACGCGTCGTAGGTGGCCTGGTCTGGCCAAGCCTGCTTCCAGGCGGTGCAGATCGATCGCAGATCACGGAACAGATCGTTGATCACCTTCGCTGTCTTCCGGTTGAGCTCTGCCTTCACGTCATCGGGCAGATCGTATCCAGCAGAGATGTGCTGACCAGACTGAACCTTGGCCCATAGGCCATGAGTTACAACTGCGACTGGATTCATTGGGCGCTTCCTTGCTCGATCCACGACGTATCACTGTCGTCGAGCTGCTGGCCACCAGATCCTGCCCGCAGAGGAACAACCTTCGCGGCATTCGCAAGGTCGCGCTTTCTCCAGCCGACCAAGTCGGCGATCCACTGGCTCTCGGTTTTGGCCAGCCCCTTCGCGTCGTGATGGACGACAAAACCCGAAATGGCTTTTTCCGAGAACTCGTCGATAGCTACCCCGGAACGCTTGGCGTAAGCCTCAAGCTGAACCTGGTCGGGAATCCATTCGAGGAACATCGCGAACGGCTCACGCGGAGAGTGTGTATTACTTCCCTTCCCTTCCCTTCCGGGGGTGAGGACTCGATCACCGCTAGACGAGCCTTCGCCGACTTCTCGACGAGCACTCGGCGAGGGCTCAACGAATTCAGGGTGCTTTACAGTAGGTCTATCGATCTTCTGGTGGTGCCATCCGTTGACGTGCAGGTACTGCTTCGATGCCGCCTCGTAGATGGTGATCAGTCGGTTCGATACCAGCTCAGCGAGCAGCCCTTCCACCGTTAACGCAGTGATGTCGTCTCCAGGGAAAACGAGGGCCTTGATGGTCTTCGGGGACATCGGGTGGTTGCCTGCATCGTCGCAGAAGTTCCAGATCCCGATGAACAGGAGCCGAGCCATCGCCGAGCATTCCATGACCTGTTCACTGGTCCAGAACTCAGGCTTGATGGTGCGGATACGCGCCATTACGATCGCCCTCCATGACTTACAGCCTGACGCGTCAGATTCGACGAAATACCAAAACCTGACGTGGAATGCGTGGTATTGCCTGCATCGGCCATGCGGTGCATAATCGACCTCGATTTGATGCTGTTGAAGAAGCCGGGCTGCCACCCGGTTTTTTTATGCCTGCGATTCAGGTACTGGATGGATCAGCAGGTGTTTCGGTCATCTACTGGCGCAATGCCGGGCGTTGGATAATTCGACTCATGGAAACTTCACCGCCTCTGAAATTGCTCTGAGTTCTGCCTTGTAGCTGAGCCGACAGTGCACTTCGCAGATGCTGATGCCTAAGCAGCGGACTGCGGCTGGTTCAAGTTGCAACTGACTTGGTTCCACGGGAACGAAGGGCAGAGATCGTGGCGGCGTACTGCCCCATTAGTTAGAGCTTCAATTTGTAGGGCGCGCTTAGCTGGGACTGAGCGCTCCCCTGAACACCATTGGTTTACAGTCGGCGCCGAAACGCTCAGCCTGCGCGCCATTTCCGCCTGACTGCCCAGCAAGCGGGATGCTTCTTTGGCTGCTTCAGCTGATTTCATGACTTCTCTCCAGGAGATTTACTCGTGAAGATAAGGCATTACCTTATTTTGCACAAGCCATTGCCTAACCGACAACTGCATAGGCCTAATTAGGCAATGCTTACCGGACCAGAATTAGGCGCAGCCATTGAGGCCGCGCGTATCGCCAAGGGCGTATCGAAGAAGAAAATCGCAGACGACTTCCAGGTGAAGCCTCCGTCGGTACAGGGCTGGGTGAAAAACGGCCGAATCGACAAATCCAAGCTGATGGATGTCATCGCATACTTCGCTGATGTGGTCGGCCCTGAGCACTGGGGTCTACGCCCAGGGTTTACCTTCGAAAGCCTGTCGGACGCGGATTCCGAGCCTTCACCAGATGAGTCTGTTTCCACCTCTGCTGCCGATATCGTCCGCAACATGCTCGCCAAGCAGGGAAAGAGGCTTTCAGAGACTGCCCGTGCGCAGCTCATGGCTGCGGCTGAGGCAAGCGATGAAGGGAATGTGGTTACCGTCGACTTCTCGCGACCAGGACTGGTAGGCGACGAGGTTCGGATCGCCCACTACGACATTCGCGCGGCAATGGGCGGCGGTCAGCTCCCGCACGACTACCCGGAAATGCTCAAGGACATTCGCGTCAGTCCCAGTCATCTGCGGGAAATCGGCGTCGAATTCGAACAGCATTACCACCTGAAGGTGGTCACCGGCTGGGGCCAGTCAATGGAGCCAACCATCAAGCACCGCGACCCGCTGATAGTGAACATCAACGTCCGCGACTTCGTGGGCGATGGGGTGTACCTATTCGTCTGGGATGACCTGCTCTACATCAAGCGCCTGCAGGTGGCTGATGAGGACCACTACGAGATGATTTCGGACAACCCTCGGCACAAGGATCGGCTGATTCGGCGTGACATGACCTACATCCAGGCCAGGGTGCTGCTGGTGTGGAATGCCCACCTGGTCTAGCCAGGTATTTTGCCAGGGCAGCACTCAGATTACTGGAGCTAGAGGCGAAGCAAGACAACGGATTGAAAGTGCGGACGGAATGGGATGAGTCAGTGGCGAGAGCGTGGTTTCTGGGGTAAAGCGTGGATTTTCGCCCTTCTAGGGCTCCTCGTCGTTGCAACCGACGGCGCTGACCTTTCTTGCCTGGGCGGAGGCTCCAATCGAAAGCGGGTCTTCAGTCCCGGCTTTATCTTCCTATGCGTGTTCGTAGTGGTCCTTGAGCTGATGGTGCTGAGCCACTGGTACGGGGTGATCTGATGAGGTTCATAGGTCTATCCGGGCCGGAAACGAGCATGAAGCCCAGGCAGTGATCGGGGTCTACCTGGCAATACAGGCTGAGGAGGATCGACTGATAGAGAGGTCGAAGGAGCTGTAACCCGGTGGGTTACGATCAGCGAGCGAAGACTCGTCGAGTTGATGGATTTTCCCTGGGGAGGGACCCTGCATGGTGATAAGTGACACCCTGATCGCGGAATTGCTCGCAATCCCAAAGGTCATCAAGAATCCTGGCGCTAAGGCCAAGGTCCAAAAGAAATCAGAGCGAATCAACTATCAAGTTTACGCCTCTGATAGTGACAAGTCTTTTGAGATGTACACCCGCCAGAACCAAATTGACCCAGATGCCTACTCGTGCGGCTTGATCTATCACCCTCGCAACGGGGAGAAGGTCACGCTGGTCCGCTACAATGGGAGCAACCACGTCCATCGGAACCCGCTTGAGGATGGAGAGCTCATAAAGCATAAGTGCCATATCCATCGCGCGACAGAGCGGTACATGGAAATGGGTGACAAGGCCGAGAAATTCGCAGAAACCACCGATCGGTACCATGATTTGGCGGGAGCGATAAAATGTATGCTGAGTGACTGCAACATCTCTGGGCTCGACCTCCCAAGCCAAGATTTTGGGGTGGAAGTATATTCGCAACTGAGCTTTGACTTATGAACGACATTGCCGCCATCAAGGAGACCCTGTGCCACGCATTCTGCGAGGATGTGGCGGTGTCTGCGCGCGGCGATTTGCTGACGGTATCTCTGCCTCTCACCGCGAGGGATGGCGACTCATTTACGAGCTACTTGACCAGGACCTCCGCTGGGTGGCGCATCTCTGACGCCGCTAACACCATGATGCGCCTCAGCTACGAGAATGACCTAGGAAAGCTTCTCACCGGTCCTCGAGCTAAACTCTTTGAGACGATACTCTCCGAGAATGGCTTGCAAGAAGATGATGGTGAAATTTTCTTGGAGGTCCCAGCTGACAGGTTGGTCAGAGGCCTATTTCAGCTCGGGCAAGGACTCAGCAGAGTGGAGGATATTGCCCTATGGTCACGTAGTCGGGTTGAGTCAACCTTTTACCACGACCTGCGCGAAATTCTTTACTCGATCGTTCCCAGCGAGATGGTCGACGAGTCCTACGCCCCTGCCATCAGTGGCGGGGAGGATTATCTGGTTGACTACCAGATCAGAACTCAAGGTCGTCCATTGTACCTTTTCGGGGTAAACGGGAAGGATAAAGCTCGGCTTACCACGATAACACTGCTTCACCTTAAGCATATGGGTCTGAAATTTGACTCAATGATCGTGTGCAGCGATTTTACTGAACTGCCAAAGCAAGATGCATCGCGCCTCATGACTGCTGCCAACGACATTGTCCCGGTTGTGACTGATGTTCAGGCCATTAAGGACAAAATTCTAGACAGAGTTTCTTGAGCGCCTCGTTGCACCAAGCCCGCCTCGGCGGGCTTTTTCATGCCTTCACGCTTTTTTCACGCCCTACCCTGCACAGTGAGGGCTCATCCGCTTCCCTACGTTAGCCCGCATTGCAGTGCGGGCTTTTCTTTGGACGCGTGATGGCGGATGGCCATAGTGGTAGGATGACGCCCAAATCACAGGGAGTTATCTATGCTTTCGTCCGCTCAAAAAATTTCCGCTCTGCTCTTAACGTCACTGGTGATAGGCGGATGCGTTTCACAGCCTGCCCCGCAGCCTCGGCCATCATTTCCGGTCGAGGAGTACAAGGCTTTACCCGCCACCGGGACCGGCACGGTTGAAGGGCAAGTCTTCATGAAAACAGTTGGCGGCGATGTCAAATATGGAGCTGGTTCGCAGGTATACCTTAACCCTGTCACGTCTTACTCGGAGCACTGGTATCGCACGATCTACGAGGTTCGTGCTCCAATCCAGCCAGCTGATCCGCAGCAGTCGAACTATGTAAAAATCACTCAAGCCGACGGCAGTGGCGCCTTCCAGTTCAACGACGTTCCTCCTGGGCGGTATTTCTTGACCTCGGATGTCCGCTGGCAAGCCCCTACCCAATGGGGCCTTACCAACCAGGGCGGGCAAATCACGGATCGGATTACCGTAACAAACGGTAAGACTACCAAGATCATGCTCACCCGCTAATGCCTTCATCGCACGATGAGCCCGCCTTGAGCGGGCTTTTTGATGGCTGTCAGAAAGGCGCCTCCTCCTCAAGCTTTTCCTCCTCCCAGGCCCTGTCCACCACCAGGTCGTCACGATCAGCTGCGCTCAGCGGCTCCCACCTTACCGTCACGCTCTCGTCGTCGTTGAATGTCAGGTCCAGCTCAGGCGTTTCGGCCAGCAGCCCCATCACCTCCTCCCACTCCATGTCTCCATCCGTGTCTAGGCGATGGATCGTCACCCAACGCTGCGACTGCGCAATCGGGTGATTGATCATCGATGAGACTCGCAGGCCCAGGCGTTCCAAGGCCGTCATCTCTTGGCGCGCTTGCGGGCTCGAATTCTTCTGCTTGGCCATACCTTCCTCATCAGCTGTACATACATCCAGTATTAGGCGGAGATTACCTGAGTCATCGAATGATGCAAGCACGGATGACGGATAAGGCATTCAAGAATAAATTAGGCATTACCTATTTACATGGGTTAGGCATTGGCTTATCTTTCTTTTCAAGCAGTCACTTACTAGGGCTGCCGAAGCCCTCACCGGCCACCGCTCTTTACACAACCAGACGTGACCACCTCGACGCACCCAGGCAATCACCTGGGTCGGGACAAGCTAAGTCGTCGACCACGCAGCCTCTGGACAGCTGCCGGACTCCCCAATGGGAGGACGCCAAACCATGCAGCCAGCCGGGAAGAACACCGAACACGAAATGTGTGACCCGGCCAGGTGGGGATAGCCGCGGCAATACGCATGGTGCGGAAAACAGATTTCACTGGCTGGCCTTGGCGACAGGGCCAGACGGGAAATCAACCGCCCTGGAGGGCAAGACGATGGCGAAGCGGCCAACAAACCGCATCAAGTACAAGATCTGGGGCGAAGACAGCTCGACTGAGTTCGACGGGAGCATCGCTGAAGGGCTGTATTACGGCGCCTGGAGCCTTTCTGTTGGCGGTGGACAGCAGCTAATCGACAGATTGATCGAGCAGCAGAAGAAAGTCCTGAGCCAGTCACCCTGCGCTACGTCAGCCTGACGGAAACTGCCCGGTTCACCTGGTTCCCCATCACCAGGCTGCATCGGTCGTGGCGTTCGCCCTCCCCTGGTCCGGGAGGTACACGGCAGCGAGCGTCACGACCAATGCAGCCCAACGGAAGTGAACTCAAATGGCGAAGTCGTTCAAGCAAATGATCAAGGATGGCGAGGTGCGGCGCGCCGATGCCATGAAGGTTCAACTGGAGGATCTGCACGAAGAGCCAGGTTTCAACCTCCGCACCGAAGGCGATGCACTCGAAGCGAGCATCAACGCTCTCGCAGAGTTCATCGCAGCGGGCGGTCAAATCCCTCCGCTGGAAGTTCGCCCACGGGCCGAAGGTGGTGTTTGGCTGGTTGATGGCCACCGCAGGCGCCGGGCGCTGTTGAAGCTCGATGCCGAGGGCCGTCTGCCACGGACGCCCAACAAAGATAGGCCACACGTACTGGAAGCCTGGGTGCCAGTGATCGCTTTCGAAGGCAGCGATGCCGATCGAGTGGCACGCATCATCACCAGTCAGGAAAACGAAAAGCTCTCCCCCTTGGAGCTGGCTGAAGGCTACAAGCGCCTCCGGGCTTTCGGCTGGTCGGTGGAGCAGATAGCCACCAAAGTCGGCAAGACACGGCAACACGTCGAGCAGGTGCTCACTGTCGGTAACGCAAACACTGATGTGCAGAACCTGGTAGCTGCCGGCCACGTTTCAGCTACGACAGCTGCACAAGTCGTCCGGGAACACGGAGACGGTGCTGGCAAGGTGCTGGGAGCCGAACTGGAGAAAGCACAGGCAAGCGGCAAGAAGCGAGTGACTGCCGGTTCGATGAAAGGCCCTTCGATACCGAAGCCCAGGCTTGAAGCAGTGCACACCGCATCACGCAATTTAATTGCATCGCTGGACTCGATCGATGAGGACAGCCGCTCCCTCACCATTCCCACTGCGCTTGTCCTGCAACTGCGCGAAGCCTTGGACGGCGCCAAACCGAGATAACAGCTCATGGACACGATCACTTGCGGCTCATGGATTGGCCAGCTCGGCAAGGCGCTGGCTCCGCGTGAGCTCGAAGCATTGCTGTGGGTGGCCCAAGGGCTCACCACCAAAGAAATCGCCCGCGAGATGGCAGTCAGCCCCGGCACCGTGGCCAACCGCATCGAGGCCGCGCTGTTCAAGCTTGAGGCCGGCCGCCGCATCGAGGCGGTCACCAAGGCCATGCGCCAACAGATCATCAGCCCGCTCTGCATCGCCCTCGCCGGCCTCATCGCCATGCATGCGGTGATCGACGACAGCGACCCAATGCGCCGCGACCGCCGTGCGCCGGAACGCCGCACCGCCCAAGTTCGAATCGTTCGCAAGGCCGAGGCCTTCGAGCTCCACGCCTGACCCTACCGAGGATCAACCCATGCAGACAGCAATGCACCCGGCCTTCCAAGAGAAGGTGGAAGGGCTCAAAGCCCTGCTCGAGCACAGCAAGTTGGTAAGGGCGGAAGCCATGGCAAAAGTCAGCGCAGGAACGCCGCGCTACCAGGCCTCGGGCAAGGGTAACACCTGGGATGTGGTAGAAATCGCCACGGGCGCCGTTCAGGGCTTCGCCTTCAGCTATCGAGCCGCGCTGCGATTCGTGGATGCAATGGAAGCCGGGGCGGCTAACAAGACAGGCACGCGGCAATGAGCAAGCGCAAGCCGCACAACATGCGCTCCCGACTGGAGCGGACCTGCCGGGCTTTGGTCTCCGCCAACCACGCGGCCGTCGTGAACATCGACCCCAGCGGCCAGCAGGTGTTGATCAACTGGAAAAACCTCAAGCAGATCTGCGTGCGCCAGGTGGTCGATGCCGTGTGCGACATCCCGCACCGATGGACCATCTACTTGAGCGTGCTGTGCCGAACAGAGCTCGGCGAGCGGTACCACAAGTCGATTGAGGTCGCGCCACAAGGCAACTACCGGGCCGACCACCTGACCGACGTAATCGAGACTACCTACACCGACCTGCGGGCCACGGCCAACCCTAACCACTTGGTCGCGGCCGGCTGGATCGCCATACCCACCGACACAACGCTCGACGAAGCAGAGGCCGCCAAGATCTTTGCTGCCGTCGGCGCCTGGAATCAGCAGAAAGCAGCATGAAACGCATCACCGCACGCGTCCGGCACGGCCGGCGCCAGCAGCACATCAATTTGCCGCCCAGCGGCTTGGGAGGTATCGGCCATGGCCAAGCAGAAGACCGGAGCCGCGAAGCACTCTTCGGACTACCGGGATCGCCAGAAGGAAGAAGCCGAGAGGCTGGGCATCGAGAAGGTGTTCTTCAACATGCCGGAGGGCATCAAAAAGGCAATGGCTGCCGAGATCAAGCGTTGCGGATACAAGCAGATCCAAGAGCTGTGGCAGGACCTGGCCTTGTCGTGGATTGCGCAGGATCCTGAAGAGCGGGCGCGTCGCCTTGAGCGGCCTGACGCGCCAGCTTTTTACATATCGCCAAAACTAGCGCGTCAGTTCGAAGAAGCAAGCAAGGCCGAACTTCGAAGATACCCAGGTGACGAAATCCGTTGTCCTGCTAGTCCTTGAATAACACTCGGCCACTGGCATAAGCGCCAATCGATAGAAGCTCACTTGTGCTAAGCGTTGATGCGCCTTTAAGTATCAATCTGCCCGACCCCATGCTCGCATGCGTTGCCAGTTGGCACAGATCGCTTAAGGTTCTTCCAGTAACCGACATCTCAATCGAAACGCCTGAGGCGATCAGTTCTTTCAACTCGCTGAGCGGCCTAGCTTCAAATCCCATAGCAACTCCTTGATCAGGCCCTATGCCTGCTTACAAGTAGTACCGCACCGACGCCTCCAAACACAAATGCGTGACGCATTACTGCGCACTTCTCAGATCACCATGCCGCATCCGGCCACGGAGGGCGGCGCATGCATGGAGAAAGCCATGATCGATAACCAGACGCCCATGGGCCGCATGGACCACGGAAAGACAACGTGCGGACGCATCGTCATGAGCCGCTGGGATCAGCCTGAGCGGTCGGATAACGAGGCTGACCGCCAGAGATTCATCAGGGATGTGCATCGAAGCGGATTCATCCACTCCACGCAGGTCCGATATGAAGGCGACCAGCTGCCTGACTGGGTTGGTCAAAGCCATTGCCAGGACCTCAACTGCAGGTGTCAGGAATTCCTGAATCGAGCCTGAGCCTCCGGCGCTGCCCGCCAGCGCCTTAACACTTTCCGCCGAGGACGGGTGGCAAGGCTGTGAAGAACCAGTAGATCCCAGTTCCTAACACCAAGGTCCAACGGCTTTCAGGGTTCAGAAACATCCCGGCCACGCCAAGCGCGATCAGCGCAACGCCAGCCCACCGTCTGCGCTTGGGGTTAAACCACAGCTGGAACGCTCGAAGCCTTTCGCGCAAATGCATCACCACTCTCCTTGGCTGGTAAGCGGCAAAGCATATCACTCGGCGCTGCCCGCCAGCGCCTTCCCCTATTCAACGATAACGCCTCCCCGGCGAGGGCGGCGCCTGCACGCAAGGACCATGGGAGAAACAAGGAGCTAGCATTAATAGCTCACGAACTGAGGAAGGGATGCTTTTCAGCATAGTATATTGGGTGAGGCTCGTCCTCATCTTGGTAACTTACAACAGAGAAAGATTGTCTTCCAAGGCGGCCGATCCGGCTTCTGTACTCAACTGATAAGACAAAGTCCTCCCATTCGTTCATCCCACTTCTCCGGAGAGTCTCACAGTCACCCGAAAACATCGTACCTATTCTTTTACTTGGATGTTCTCTGCCCCCAAGCTCAGCGACGACTTTAACGTCCTCGCAATACTCTCCAAAATTATGCAAGCTAAAGGCAAAGTAGAATTCCCCATCATCATCCCAGCCGCTACCAGATGCCACCACCTTAAAAAGGGGCTCAAGAGAATTCTCATGATTTCGGAGAGCAACTTCATTCGCCGAAGCCATCTTCGCTTGTTCAGCCACAGCATTATTTAATTCAATCGCCTGAAGCCTAAGAGCTTCTGTACCCTGCCTCAACTCATCGCCTTGCTGGAAATATCCAAACACTAGCCAAGCTAAAGCCAACGGCCCGAAGGCTCCAGCAAGATAATCACCTAGTTCATTAAGTCCTAAATCTATCAGATCATCGAATCGATACACGCAAATCAATGCGAATCCACATATATAAATGACCGAAAATATTACGGCCAACTTTGTCCTTAAGCTCATCCCTACCTCTTCCCTACTTTTTCAGGCCAACATAGTAATGGCCAGGAGCCGCCATGCTCAATCGAATCGTCTGCCAGTTCAGTTGCGGCGCCGCTTCGGCGGTGGCCACCAAGCTGGCCTTGGCCGAGTACGGCAGCACGCATGACGTGCAGATCATCAACGCATTCATTGCCAACGAGGAAGTAGACAACCGACGGTTCGCCCAGGACTGCGAAGCCTGGTTCGGCCAGCAAATCACCGTCCTGCGTGACGAGAAGTACGGCGCCGACGCCCTTGAGGTGTTCCGGCGCGAGCGCTATATGAAAGGCCGTACCGGAGCGCCGTGCACCAAGATCCTCAAGCGGCGCTTGCTCGACACATGGAAACAGCCTGGCGACGTGATGGTGTTCGGTTATACCGCCGAGGAGGCCGATCGCCTGGAAGACCTCAGGGAGCGAAACCCTGACCGCCCGGTGATCGCACCGCTGATCGACCGAGGCCTGGGCAAGGATGACTGCAAAGCCATCCTGCTGCGAGCAGGCATCGAACTGCCGCTGATGTACCGGATGGGCTACGACAACGCCAATTGCATCGGCTGCGTTAAGGGAGGGGAAGGCTACTTCCGAGCCATCCGTCAGGACTTCCCGGAGCAATTCGAGGCCTTGTGCGCCATTCAGGACGACTTGGGCGAAGGCTCCTACCTCTTCCGCAACCGCAACACCAACGTTCGCTATTCCCTTCGCGATCTTGGCGATGGCCCCGTACGGCGTAACGAGACGATTCCCTCTTGCTCATTCTTCTGCGAGTTGGCAGAGGCTGACCTCGCGGGTACCGGTACAGAATAGTGCTACCTGACAATGGTGCTATTGAGCCGTTTCATGACAGAGTCCTCAATCGACGGTGCTCTATTCGATGGCAGTTCGCACAAAGACAGCGAAGGTCTTCGAGAGTTGTTTTGTGGTTATCCCCCATTTCAGCAACATGAACTGCGTGGTGATGAACCTCAATGCACGCCTCGCCAAACTCTCCATAAATCTCAACAGGATCGACGTGGCAACTCTCGCAAAACAACTTTCCGTGCTTACGACGAAACTCAGCTTTTTTGGCATTGGAAAGACCAGTGGCCCGCTCTCTTCGAAGGTGATGCACCAGGCCACGATAGCCCTCTGCCCACACCTGGTCTTCGCTATCGGGAAGTAGATCCACTGGCTTAACTTCGACCCCTTTCGACACCACTCTATAACCAGCTTCCTCTAAGAGGTCGAAGCAAACAGTCCCAACGCCCGCGGTGAAGTGTACTGGTCTAACGGTGAATCCCAGAGCGGCGGTTGCCGCGAGTCCAAATACCTGTTTAGGGGCGAGGCGAACTCCCTCGTCCACTAGAAGGTCGTAATCGGTTGAAGGCCCGAAATTTTCAGCGGTCCCTCCCTCAAGTAGTACCTGTACGGCTTGCCAGATATGCTCCGAGGTCACCTTACGCAACTGATTTGCTGGCAACCGTCCTTCGAGGGGACCATGAGTGCCCAGTAATGAGTTCGATAACCGTTGCGTGGCTTCGACCTCAGGATTGGTGACGGATAGTAGACTCAAAATCTTTCGAGCAAGCATTGGGGATACACTCGCCAGATACGAACCCTGATTCGCATCTCCATTTTCTTGTACAGGTGAATACTTCCTCGGGAGCAATTCAATCAAAGAGCTAATATGTGGTTTAAGCACAAGTGGGTGATCTAAAGGTAACCACTCGATTGGTACCATCCAGCCGAGATCGTCCCAGTACTCGCCAGCTTGAGAATGGCTAGCTGGAATCGGTTCTTCCCGGTGCTCACCAGATGCAACACCAATCGCTTTAATCTCCTGCCAGGCAAAAGAAATGACAATATCCCCAGCCCTCACACGTGTAAGACTGTCGTAACCAAGATTGTATGTATTATTTTTCTTCGTTTTTGGAGACCAGATGTACCCGCCGGCGTGCTCATCTTTGTAGGTTTGCTTGTGATTCACCCACCAAAATCTGCGCGGAACCTCACCGTTGATCACATACCGCACAATGTCCTTCGACGTAGATGAACGATTACTACTCTTACCGTCGGGAAGCAGGCAGCGGATTGGTATTCCTAGCAATACCTGGTCGACTAGATCCTCATGGCTATAAATCTTGAGATCGAACGCCTTCTCGTTTCCTCCATCTGGATAGGCTCGATAGGAGCGCTCACCAGTCGCAGCATCCAGTTGAAAAATTGGACGAATCGCTCGCCCTTCCCGGTCTTCGAAATAGAAATCGGATGAGACAAGCATTGACTGACCTACAGCCATTGTTTTGGGATCAGACATCCTTGCAACTCCATCGACATGAATGGCACAAAGATATCATCCGACTTCTTTAGCACGAAACCGAATGCGCTTCTGACCAAACAACGCAGCGCCTTTCCCAGCGGGAGTACATCCGTGCCCCTATCGCTGTAACCCCTCTCCCCTCTATTTTGAGCAGGCGAACTGGTCGAACTGAGGGATGGTATCGGTGGCGACTCTACGGGCCCGGCCCACACCCCAGGCCAAAGCCCTGGTCATCGACTCACCGGGACGCGAATCGAAAGCCTCTTCGTGTATCGCCATGCCGGACGACGCATACACACCAATGAACATCTGTGTAGTGCCTGTCCGCGACAGTCGCACCTGGACATCGATGTATGTCCCATCGTCGAGTGTCTCGTCATGAGTGCGGTGGTGAAGCGTCGGGTCAGCCCAGGCCCAGAAAACATCACCGCGTATTCTCATGAAGCTCTCCTACGACTTTAGTTGTAGTTAGGTGTTGTATTGCCACCATAGCGAACACCCAGTTTTACGCAAATCCGCCGAGCCGATCTGAGAGCTGAATCGGACAATCGGCAACCCCTCTTCCCTCTATTCACTGCCGCAATATGGCGGCCAAGGAACCTGCATGCCTGCAAAACAGCATCCGCTCGACGTGCAGAGCGTTGGTGAAGACACCTACATCGTCATGAGTAAGGGGCATCACGACCTCGATCAGTTCATGGCCGCCGCCATCAAGCGGTATCCAGGCTGGGCGCTTGGCGGCCCAGTCCACGTCTGGATCAAGACGACTCCAGGTCGCGGGACCTACGACTGCATGTACAACATGGTTCCCGAGGGCACCCGTGGGTGCTGGCCGGCAACCTATTGCCATGAGTACGGCGAAGGCTTCGAGCGCTACAGCGGCGAGGTGAGCAAATGACCCGCCTCGCCCTCTGCCTCCTGCTGCTGGCCACCGGCGCCAGCGCAGAACAACTCAGCGACGACATCGAGGTCGTTCGTGATAACCAGCGCGGCGTCACCTGCTACGCGTTCAAGCGTGGCTATGCCGGCGGCAGCAGCTGCATCCCCGACAGCCAGCTGCAGGCCGGCAACGAGCGCCAGCTCTCCCCGCACGAAACCCAACCCGAACCTACACCCGCTCTGGCGCCTGGGCGCTGGATTGATGAGAGGTATCAGCTGTGAGCAAGGTAATTCACTTAGTCTCGCACTTTGGCTGCTTCGACGATCACGATTGCCAGATCGCATGCAACCAGGCCGGCGAAGACATGGACGGCTCTGACCGCCCGAAAGAGGTGACCTGCAAGAAGTGCCTGCGGGTCTATGCGGCGCGCGAGCGACAGGGCCAGGAACAACGAAGGAAGCGACTCGCCGCGCAGCAGGTGCAGTCATGACCGACCTGATCGAAGTGAAGACGGCCGACCTGGTCGGCGAGCAGCTGGCATGGGCCGTCGGCAAAGCGGAAGGCCTGGACGTGCTCCTCGCCCCGCCCATCTATGGCAACCCGTGGAGGGTGTTCGTCCGCTACACCGGCGAGGTCACCATCCGCGATGTGCGGTTTGACCCGCACGAGAACTGGTCGCTGGCCGGCGCCCTGATACGCAAGCACAACATCAGCCTCCACGCCCCTCAGCACGGTTCGGATTGCTGGGCAGCCTGGAAGACGATCGATGATAACGACGTGCTCATGGGCGGGGCCACTGAAACCATAGCGGCCTGCGGGGTGGTGGTTGCGTTGAAGCTCGGCGATACCGTCCAGGTGCCGAAGGAACTGATGCCATGAAGACCGTTGGCGGAATCATCGAGGCGGCGAAATCGGGCGACCGGCCTGACTAAGACGACCTGCGCCTATCAATCACCATCAAAATCACCATTGGTCTAGGTCGTGGAGACGTTGTATCTGGTGCTTGTACTCGCACACTGTCTGATAGGTAGCGCTCGCGGTCCCAGTGATGAGAGCACCTACCACACCGCAATCTGCCTCTACGAACTGCTCCCACGCTGCCTGCGCCTGGGGCATCATGGCCGGTAGATTTTTAGGGAGCCGGCCTTCATCGGCGTACTCCTTTGCGGTGGCCAGGGCCTTCTGGTACTTCTCTTTCACCGCATCCTTAGCCGCCTCCCGCATTGCATATGCGCAAAGACCTGAATCCTGGGTGGTTTTGGTCTCCGGCTTCCTCAAGCACTGCTGCAAATCGGCCTCCAGCTTCGCCGCGTACTGACGCACCGCTGCATCCCGTGCTGCAATCTCTGCTTCTTCCCCATGCAGCTCAGCGTGGGCTGCGCCCACTACTACCAGCACCGCTCCTGCGATACCGGCCTTGATAGCGGTCTTCATTGTTCTCATTTCCCTGAGTGATAGCCCGTCCGGCGTGGTGCCGTTCCAGGCGGGTTTGGCTCGGCCAAAAGCCGGGCTGAGGTGATTCCTAACGCATTGTATGCGTTGCCATCACCATCGAGCTGGGGCACCGCAACATTTCAACCGCAATCAAGGCCCTGATCAGAGAGCGCGATCAGCTTCGGCAAGATCGAGACGCCCTGCTGGATGCCGGAGGACACCTTCTATGACCCTACCCCTGATGTACATGGCCTACCTGATCTACAGGGGGCCGCGATGAGCGCAGCAGCAAAGGTTCTCGACCCCTGCAGCGCCAGCCGCATGATGTGGTTCGACAAGGAGGACCAGCGCGCCCTGTTCGGTGACATCCGCGACGAGGAACACCTGCTCTGCGATGGCCGGGTGCTGAAGGTTGAGCCCGATGTGCTTATGGACTTTCGGAGCCTGCCCTTCGAGGCCTCCACCTTCCGCCTGGTCGTGTTCGACCCACCGCACCTGACCCGAGCCGGCGTGGATAGCTGGATGCGGGCTAAGTACGGGCTGCTCACCAGCGACTGGCGAAAGGACATCCGCCAAGGCTTTGCCGAGTGCTTCCGCGTGCTGGAACCCGAGGGGATCCTGATCTTTAAATGGAACGAAACCCAGGTGCTGGTCAGCGAGCTGCTGGCCCTGACTGATGAGAAACCCCTGTTTGGCCACAAGTCCGGTAAACGCGAAAAGACGCACTGGATCACCTTCATGAAGCGCCCAGCAGCCTAACCCCGCCCACTACTACTCAAACCCGCCAGCCAGGCGGAACCATATCGGTGACCCCGCCGAGATGGTCACACCCAACCACCACTCAAGCCCGCCGGCGCGCCGAACAGAAATGCGTCACGGCCAGCAATACACCCGGTATGGCCATGCCAAGGCCGCTGTAGATGAATGCAGGCTGCTCTGTCATCAGCCCACTGAAAGCGAACCCGATACCAGTTGGTATCAGGGTGACTGCTGCATAGCCCCACGGCTTTCTAGTTTCCTTGGCCATATCGTTCCTCCTCTTGAACCCCGATTAAACCACATGAGCCCGCCGACAGGCGCAGGCGAGGATTCCCTATGTCCGCAACAGAACGATTTCACCAAACCGCGAACGACTGCCTGGAGCGTATCGCGGCTGACCTCTGACCAGGCGCCAAGCTGGCTTTGGTCATCTACACCCAGGACAAGCCCGAGCTCGACATCGTGCTCAAGGACAGCGGCCTGAACGTTGACGAGGTCGTGAGCACCCTGCGGCGGCGCGGCGGCCTGGGACTTGATGGCGAGAACACCTACAAGCGGCTGCTCTGTGACGCCATCATCGGCGCCATGGCCTTCGGCAGGCAGAACAGTAATCCACCGCCGGAAGGCCATTGGGGCAAAGAGTTCTGGGATATCGGACGCGCCGAGGGTGCGCTGCAGGAAGAACTGACCCAGGCGCTGCGCCTGGCGCGCAAAGAACTGGACACCTGCCAGCGCGTTATCCACTACGCCGGGGGCTTCGATCCAGCCTATGTCAACAACGCCAAGGCCGCACTCAAAGTCGCCGACACGGTGCTCGAAAAGACCCCCACCTGACCACCAACCTGCCGCCACCGGCGGCGTGGAGACCATCATGCAAGACGAAGAGCGCCAGCCGGTGACCTATGTGTCCGACAAGGTCCCTGAGGAAAAAATGGCCGAGCTGGTCGGTACGACCAAGCGGGCCCTGGAAGGCAAGCGAAGCCGCGGCGTGATCCCCGAGGGGGTCTGGAAGAAAATCGACGGCCGGATTTTTTACAGCATCAGGAGATACGAAGCGTGGCTGGAAGGAAGCTGGGGTTACCCACTGGAGTCGAATTCATCGGCAAATCAATCCGGATCCGTTTTACTTGCAACGGTGAACGTCGGACCGAAACTCTCGCATACCCCCAGACCGCCAAGGGGATCAAAGCGGCAGCCGATCTACGCGCTCAAGTAATTAGCCTGGCCAAACACGGGGTTCTGGACGAAAAGCGGTACGCCGAACTGTTCCCGACTTCGAGCTACAACGCTCCAACTAATGAGCTCATGTTTGGCGAGTATGCGCAAAGCTGGTTGAACAGCCTAGAAGTGGTGCACGACACCCGGGTCAACTACAAGGGCTTGATGAACAACTACTGGATGCCACATCTGGCGACACTGCCGATCAAAGCGGTCACGCCGATGGTGCTGAGGGAGGTGGTCGCAAAGACCAAGTGGAAGAGTTCGACAGTCAAGCGCGCCGCGATTGCCCGGGTTAAGGCGATGTTTCGCGCGGCGGTCTATGACGAAGTAGTGGACAGGAACCCGGCGGCATCAATCCAGTTGCCGCAGAAAAACAGAAAGCAGATTGACCCCTTCACTGTTGAAGAGGCTGACGCGCTTATCCAGTGGATGTACGCGAACTTCTCCCGAAGCAACCAGGTGTTCGCGGCTTTCTACGAGTTCGCGCTGTTTACCGGCATGCGTACCGGGGAAATCATGGCGCTGCGCTGGGATGAGATCGACTTTGAGAAAAAGACGGCCCACGTCTGTCGGATCGTGGTCGAGAATCAGGTAGTTGATCGCACCAAGACCAAGTACACCCGAACCGTGATGCTTAACAGCCGAGCCCTTGGCGCCCTGGCCAGAGCGCAAGAGGTGGCGCATTACCGGTCCAAGCAAACGCGTCGGGTGTCTACCGAATCGCCATTCATCTTTCAGCCTGCGGGGAAGTCACTCCACATGATGAGGCCTGAAACGCCTGCGCACCACTTCAATGAGGCGATCAAGGCCCTGAAAATTCCTGCCCGACCGCAGTACAACTGCAGGCATACCTATGCCACGATGTGCCTTATGTCGGGCATGAACCCTGCTTTCATCGCTGGCCAGCTGGGGCACTCCGTCCAGGTGCTGCTCACGACCTACGCGAAGTGGTTGAATTCAGCCAACGACTGGGCAGAACTGGCGAAGCTGGAAACGAACGTAATTGGTACAGAATTGGTACAGCATTAAATATCGTTCACCTTGCGCCCTTTAGTCATAAGGCATTCGACAGCGTTTGGGCCATACTCCACAATGCAGCGGTTTAGGGGGAAAACCCTTGCACAGCCAACGACATACCAACTTTTAGTGAGCCTCAACGTGAAAACATCCCTGTCTATCCTCAGCCTGCTGCTGTTGCTCACAGGAACCGCGACCCTTCCGTCGACCGCTGCTGCACAACCCCCGGCCCAGGTTCAACGCGACCCGTCCAAGCTGCACCTGGCTTCAGGCAGCGCCTTGCTGATCGACCTGAACACCAACCAGGAGCTGTACGCCAGCCATGCCGACCGCGTGGTGCCGATTGCCTCGGTGACTAAACTGATGACCGCGATGGTGGTGCTGGATGCCAGACTGCCCATGGATGAGATGCTCACCATGACCATTGCCAACAACCCGGAAATGAAAGGCGTGTATTCGCGCGTGCGCCTGGGCAGCCAGCTTGACCGCCGCGAAACCCTGCTGATTACCCTGATGTCATCGGAAAACCGTGCCGCCAACTCCTTGGCCAACGCCTACCCAGGTGGCTATCCGGCGTTCATCAAGGCGATGAATGCCAAGGCCCGCAGCCTCGGCATGGCACATACCCGGTATGTCGAGCCGACCGGCCTGTCGACGCAGAACGTGTCCACCGCCCGTGACCTGGCCAAGCTGCTGATGGCCTCGCGCAAGTACCCGATGCTGAGCGAGCTGTCGACCACCCGCGAAAAAACCGTGGCCTTCCGCAAGCCCAACTACACACTGGGCTTCCGTAACACCGACCACCTGGTGAACAAGAGCAACTGGGACATCAAGCTGACCAAGACCGGCTTCACCAACGAAGCCGGGCACTGCCTGGTGCTGCTGACCCGCATGGACAACCGCCCGGTGGCCATGGTCATCCTGGATGCGTTCGGCAAGTACACCCACTTCGCCGATGCCAGCCGCATGCGTCAGTGGCTGGAAACCGGTGCCGCCAAACCGGCACCTGCAGTGGCCATGCAGTACAAGGCGGACCGGCAGAACAAGGGGCGCCTGGTTTCCGAGTAAACTCTAACGGTCTCGCTGGGGCCTTTGCGGGCCCCAGTCGCATCAGGCCTGCGTATTGACCATCCCCCCTGCACTGCTGCCACCTGACGTCTGCAGCGCTTCGAGCAACTGTGCGGTTGCCTGCAGGATCTCACCATTGATGGTCGCGATGCTCGCCTGCTTGGCACTCACAGCGGCCATCTTGGCGGTTTCTTCCATCTTCTGCGCCATCAGCTGGGCCAGTTGTTTCTGTTCGTCGGCCAATTGCTTTTGCAGCTTCTTGATCATCTCGCGCAATTGCTTGATGTGCGCAGGCTCCGAGCTTTCACTGCTGCCCTGGGCGCCTTGGGCCTGGCCGCCACCGTTCGCCCTGGAGGCGTCGGTCTGAGCGACTGTTCCACCCTCTTCAGCCTTTTGCGCGTCCTGGATGTCGGCAGCCTGAGTCGTGCTCAACGCCTGGGCCGTGGTGCTGATGCTGACTGCTGCAAATCCTGTCATGTCTGTCTCCCTGCGTTGCAAAATGGGTCCTTGCATGGTTCTGCCTATCGGCCGCAGCGCGCAGGTCTTTAGCCCGTGTAGCAGTGGGTCGGCCGCCCGCCAGTAAATTCCCCATCATGTGGCTCGTTCCACCCAATGTACAAACGCAAGCGCCGGCCCCTCCCGGCGGCGTCCACATTCGACCATTATGGAACCGCAGCCATGAGCCAGTCTGCAAACCCGGAAACTATCAAGGACCTGATCGGCGTGGGCTTCGGCCCTTCCAACCTGGCCCTGGCCATCGCCCTGGAAGAACTCGCCGAGTCCCAGGGCCATGCCCTCGATGCGCAGTTCATCGACAAGCAACAGGACTACCGCTGGCACGGCGAAACCCTGGCCACCCAGAGTGAGCTGCAGATCTCGTTCCTGAAAGACCTGGTGTCGCTGCGCAACCCCACCAGCCCCTACAGTTTCGTCAACTACCTGCACCAGAAGCAGCGCCTGGCCGACTTCATCAACCTCGGCACCTTCTACCCCTGCCGCCTGGAGTACAACGACTACCTGCGCTGGGCCGCCGAACACTTCGCCACCCAGGCCGTGTATGGCCAGGAAGTGCTGCGTATCGAACCGGAACTGCAGGATGGCCGGGTAAACCACCTGCGCGTAATCGCACGCGACGCACAGGGCCGCGAATACAGCCGCCGCACCCGCTCGGTGGTGGTCGCCAGCGGCGGCACGCCGAAAATTCCGGAAAAGTTCGGCGCCTTCAAGGATGACCCACGGGTGTTCCACCACTCCCAATACCTGAGCAGCCTGAACAAGCTGCCGTGCGCCGACGGCAAACCGATGCGCATCGCTGTGATCGGCTCGGGCCAGAGCGCCGCCGAGGCGTTTATCGACCTGAACGACAGCTACCCGACTGTCAAGGTCGACATGGTCCTGCGCGGTTCGGCCCTCAAACCGGCCGACGATAGCCCGTTCGTCAACGAGATTTTCTCGCCGGACTACACCGACCTGGTCTACAACGAACCCGCCGACCAGCGCAGCAAGTTGCTGGGCGAGTACCACAACACCAACTATTCAGTGGTCGACCTCAACCTGATCGAACGCATCTACGGCATCCTCTACCGGCAGAAAGTCGCCCACCAGCACCGCCACAACGTGCTGTGCCGGCGCCAGGTGGAAGCCGTGGTGGCCACTCGCGAAGGCCTGGAGCTGACCCTGCGCGACCTCGCTACTGGCCAGCAGCAAACCCACCGCTACGACGCCGTGATCCTCGCCACCGGCTACGAGCGCCGCTCGCACCGTGACCTGCTGGCGCCATTGGCCGGTTACCTGGACGACTTCAGCGTCGACCGCAACTACCGCGTGCTGGCCAGCCCCGACCTGCAGGCCTCGGTGTACTTGCAGGGCTTCTGCGAAAACAGCCACGGCCTGAGTGACACCCTGCTCTCGGTACTGCCGGCCCGTGCCGCAGAAATTGGCCGCGCCCTGTATCAGGACCTGGCGCAATTGCACGGCAAAGCACAACCCGCTGCGGCCCTGACCCGCGCCTGACCCCTGTGCTAAGCACCCTCAAGGCCGGCCTGTCGCTTCTCGCGCAGGTCGGCCTTGTGCTGCCTGAAACATTTGCTTGCATTTAAAACGGCAGGTTTTCGATTCTCATTCGTCCTTATCAGTACAGCCCTCTTTGGTTGGGCACACGCTCGACCACCCATTGCAGAAGACCGTCTGATGGCCAAATCACCGAAAAAATCCAAATCCAGGCTGTGGTTCCTGGTGCATAGCTGGCTCGCCTTGCCAATCTGGTTCTTTGTGCTGATCGTGTGCTTCACCGGCATGCTCGCCGTGGTCAGCCAGGAAATCGTCTGGCTGGCCAACCCGGACGTACGCGCGAGCAAGCCCGACGGTGATGCCGAGCGCCTGAGCTTCCAGCAGGTACTGGACGCCATGCGCAAAGCCGAGCCAGACATGTTCGTGGAGTCGCTCAGGCAGCCTGACGGCTCGCACTTTGCCCTGCTGGCCGATGTCACATACCCCGACGGGACCAGCCCGACGCTGTACGTCAATCCCTACACCGGCGTCATCCAGGGCAAGTCCCCTGACTTCAACTTCGAAGCCTTTACCCGTGCATTGCATGGCTGGTGGCTGGTGCCGTTCACCAATGGTTTCAGCTGGGGCTGGTACCTGGTTTCGCTTCTCGGCCTGCCCATGCTGGCCTCTCTGGTCACCGGGCTGGTGGTGTACAAGAAGTTCTGGAAAGGCTTCTTCAAACCGGTGCGCACCGGGCACGGCTCACGTATTTTCTGGGGCGACCTGCATCGCCTGGCGGGGGTGTGGTCGATCTGGTTCATCGCGGTCATTTCCATCACCGGCACCTGGTTCCTGATCCAGGCGCTGCTTTCGGACAACCACATCACCATTTCCAGCCGGCCTATCGTGCCGGTGATCGCCCGTGAAGATGTGCCGCAAATGCCGGATGGCACGCCTGCCCCGCGCATTGACCTCGATGAGGCGGCACGTATCGCCGGCCTGGCGATTCCAGGCCTGGACATTACCTTCATTTCGTTGCCGGCGACCGCCTACAGCCACGTCTCCATGGGCGGGCGCGGCTGGTATCCGCTGATGTTCCAGAGTGCAGCGGTCAATCCTTACACAAGCAACGTCGACAGCCAGTTCCTGCTCAGCGACCGCTCCACGCTGGAATTCGTCACCGAGTCCATGCGCCCCTTGCACACCGGTGACTTTGGCGGTTTGCCCATCAAGCTGATCTGGTTCTTCTTCGGCCTGGTACTCACCTTGATGGTGCTCAGCGGCTTGCTGATCTGGACCAAGCGTACCGCCCAGGCCACCGCAGCCGCCCTCAAGCGCAGCGACCGTGCTCCCCGTGCCGCACGCAGCCAGACCACACTGGAGACCCAACCATGAGCCACGCCCAGGCCGTGCCCGCCAGCCCGCTGAAGCAGTGGTGGCTGAAGTGGCGCTTTCATCTGAACATCCTGCTGATCCTCGTCCCGCTGGGCTTCATGCCCAAGTATTTCAGCGACGCCAAGCTGTTTCGTGGCGACGCCGGCCTGGGGGCGAACGTGGTCAGTGGCATCCAGGCCGGCCCTTACACGCTGGACTTGGCTGAATTGCGTGACGAAGCACCACGCGAAGACGGCCCCGCCGGCCACTTCAAGTCCTTCAGCGCGTCCCTGTGCAAAGCCTGCATGAAAGACGTCAAGGCCGTTTACCTGCGCATCGGCAAACCCCGCAGCCTGCGCGCTGCCGGCACCATCTTCTTTGGCGCCCCCTACCGCATGGGCACCAACCTGCCCATCCCGCCGCGTACCAAACCCGACGCGCAAATCTGGATCACTCTGGAAGGTTGGGACGGCAGCATGCACCAGGCATCCGTCCCCCTGGCCAAGGCATCGCCTGCCACCGTGGCCTGGCTCGAGAAACAAGGAGGCAAGAAATGAAACACCTGATGCGCATCCTCTCCCTGCCCTTGCTGGTACTGGCCGCTGGCCCTGCCCTGGCACACAACCCGATGTGCGAATGCGAAGAACTGGCCAGCGGCCAGGTCAAATGCACCGGTGGCTTCTCGGACGGCAGCGGTGCCGCCGGGGTGACCCTGGACGTGATCGGCTATGACGAGCAAGTACTGGTCGGCGGCAAGCTGGGCGACGACTCCACGCTCACCTTCAAGCGCCCGGAAGGCGAATTCTACGTGCTGTTCGATGCCGGCCCCGGACACGTGGTGGAAGTCGACCACGCCGATATCGTCCAGCCATGAGCCGCGCTCAAGTGATACGCCCGGCCGGCGCCGGGCACGAAACCCTGTACGTGCTGCTGGCCAGCCTGCTGATCGTGGTGCTCGCCGCCAGTGTGGTGCTGTTGCGGGGCGAGCGCGAAGACGAACAGGCCATCGCCAGCCACCAGATTGACGCCCGCCGCGACCTTACCGCTGCCGAGCAAGGCCTGTACACCGACCTGCGGGTGGCCCTCGACGAGATCCAGGCGCTGCGTGAAGAAAACGCTACCGTGCCGAGCGTGCAGGCACTGGCCGAAGAAGGCCTGCCGCCATTCGTGGTGGATGCCGGCAGCCAGAGCCGTGGCAGTCATCAGTGGTCGTGGCTGAAATCCGGTGCCTACCTGGGCCGAAGTCAGGCCCCTGAAGTCGCCGGCAGCCTGCTGCTGATCCTGACAGCGGACAGCACCGGCCAGGCCGATGTCTGGTTGCGCCGCGACAGCGCTGCCGTCATCCCGGACGATCTCGGCCAGGCGGCCTTGATCGCTGCGGGTTGGCAACAGGTGGTCAGCCACTACGACGCTGGGGTTACCCGCGAACACCGTCACTGAACCCAAGGACTCCCGCCCATGTTCCGCTCCGCCCTCGCCCTGCTCCTGGCCTTTGCCCTGCCGGCACTGGCCCTGGCCGATAACGGCAAGCCGCTGCGTATTGGCATCACCCTGCACCCCTACTACAGCTATGTGACCAACATCGTCGGCGACAAGGCCGAAGTGGTGCCGCTGATTCCCGCGGGTTTCAACCCGCATGCCTACGAGCCACGGGCCGAGGACATCAAGCGCATCGGCACGCTGGACGTGGTGGTGCTCAACGGTGTCGGCCATGACGACTTCGCCGACCGCATGATCGCCGCCAGCGAAAAGCCCGGCATCGCCACCATCGAGGCCAACCAGAACGTGCCGTTGCTGGCGGCCACGGGCATTGCAGCGCGCGGCGCCGGCAAGGTGGTCAACCCGCACACCTTCCTGTCGATCAGCACCACCATCGCCCAGGTCAACAACATCGCCCGCGAACTGGGCAAGCTCGACCCGGACAACGCCAAGTTGTACACGCAAAACGCCCGTGCCTACGCCAAGCGCCTGCGCGCCCTGCGTGCCGAGGCGCTGGCCAAGGTAACCGAAGCACCCAGCGCCACCTTTCGGGTTGCCACCATCCATGCTGCCTACGACTACCTGGTGCGCGACTTCGGCCTGGAGGTGACCGCCGTGGTCGAACCGGCCCACGGCATCGAGCCCAGCCCGGCCCAGCTGAAAAAGACCATCGACCAGCTCAAAGCCCTGGATGTGAAGGTGATCTTCTCGGAAATGGACTTCCCGTCCGCCTATGTCGAAACCATCCAGCGTGAATCCGGCGTGCGCCTGTACCCGCTGACGCACATTTCCTACGGTGAATACACCAAAGAGAAGTACGAGGTGGAGATGAAGCGCAACCTCGACACCGTGGTGCGCGCCATCCAGGAGAACCGCGCATGACCGCCGCCGCCAACCTGGTGAAGGCCTGTGGGCCACGCATCGAGTTCGCCGAGGTCGACCTTACCCTGGGCCGTACCCGCATCCTTGAACACGTCAGCTTCGGCGTTGCTGCTGGCAGCGTGCATGCCATCGTCGGCCCTAACGGTGGTGGCAAGAGTTCGCTGATCAAGACTCTGCTCGGGCAAATGCCACACCAGGGCCAGCTGACCCTGCATTGGTCAGGCGAGCGTGAGGTGATCGGTTATGTGCCACAAGCGCTGGAGTTCGACCGTGGGTTGCCAATGACCGTAGATGACTTCATGGCTGCCATGTGCCAGCGGCGCCCGGCTTTTCTCGGCTTGTCGCGCCGCGTGCAGCCGGCCATCGATGCGGCCTTGGCGCGGGTCGGCATGCTCGACAAGCGCAAACGGCGCATGGGCGCATTGTCTGGCGGCGAACGCCAGCGCGTGCTGTTGGCCCAAGGCCTGATCCCCGAGCCGCAGTTACTGGTACTGGACGAGCCCATGTCGGCCCTCGATGAAGCTGGTATCCAGGTGTTCGAGCAGTTACTGCAGGGCTGGCGCCAGGCCGGCACCACGGTGCTGTGGATAGAACACGACCTGGAGGCCGTGCTGCGCCTGGCCGACCGGGTCACTGGCCTGAGCCGCCAGGTGCTGTTCGACGCCCCACCGGCCCAGGCCCTCACACCAGAGCGCCTGCTTGGCCTGTTCTCTGTTCACCCGCGTAGCGAGAGCCTTGCCTCATGAGTTTTGAAGCATTCCGCCAACTGGTCCAGGACTGGGCCACGGCTGGCTACTTGCCTGAGGCACTGGCCTACGGCTTCGTGGTCAATGCCTTGCTGGCTGGCCTGATGATTGGCCCGGTACTGGGCGGCCTGGGCACCCTGGTGGTGGTCAAGCGCTTTGCGTTCTTTTCCGAAGCTGTGGGCCATGCTGCACTGACCGGGGTAGCCATCGGCATCCTGCTCGGTGAGCCCTACACCGGCCCTTATGGCAGCCTGTTCGGCTACTGCCTGCTGTTCGGCATCTTGCTCAACTTCCTGCGCAACCGCACGGGCCTTTCACCGGACACGCTGATCGGCGTGTTCCTGTCGGTGTCGCTGGCGCTGGGTGCCAGCCTGCTGCTGATGCTGGCCGGCAAGATCAATGTGCACATCCTCGAAAACGTGCTGTTCGGCTCGGTGCTGACCGTCAGCGGCCAGGACCTGGTGGTGCTGGGTATCGTCGCGGTGCTGGTGCTGGCCCTGGCTGTGCCGCTGTACAACCGCATCATGCTGGCCAGTTTCAACCCGCAACTGGCAGCCGTGCGCGGGGTGGCCGTGAAAACCCTGGATTACCTGTTCGTGGTGCTGGTAACCCTGGTAACCGTGGCTGCCGTGAAGGTAATCGGCGCCATCCTGGTCGGAGCACTACTGGTCATCCCCGCTGCGGCTGCACGCCTGGTCAGCCAGTCGCTCAAGGGGTTCTTCTTCGTCTCGGTACTGATCGCCACCTTGAGCACCCTGCTTGGCATTCTGCTGCCAATCGTCTTCGACCTGCCCGTGCCGTCGGGCGCCGCGATCATCCTGGTCGCCGGCATCTGCTTTGCCCTGGCCGCCCTGGCCCGCGCCCTCGTCCCACGCCTGCAAGGAAACCCGGCATGAACCTGAAACGCCTGACTCTGGCGCTGGCCTTGGCCGGCCTGCCGTCGCTGTCTTTTGCCACGCAAGTGCTGACCACCCTGCCCATCACCCACAGCCTGGCCAGCGCCCTGCTCGACGGCACGGCGGTGCAACTCAAACGTGCGGCACCGGCCAACCTGCCGGCCAGCCGCCAGCCGTCGTATTTCAGCTCGCGCGGTGGCCCCAGCCTGGAGAAAGCCGCACAGCAGGCCGACGCGGTGATCGGTGTACGCTCGATCTGGCGTGACGACCCGCTGTACCCGATGGCCCGACGCAGCAACATCCGCATCGTCGAAATCGATGCCGCACGGCCGGTGGATGGCGCGCTGCCCGGCATTGCGGTCACAGGTGACGATGCCTACGGCGCCTACCCCTGGCTCAACCCGACCAACCTCGGGCGCATGGCCGATGTAGTGGCCAATGATCTCGAGCGGCTGGCACCGGATGACAAAGCGAAGATCCAGGGCAACCTGGCAGGGCTCAAGCGCCAGTTGCTTGAGCTATCGGCCAGCAGCCAGACACGTCTGGCCAAGGTCGACAACCTGACGGTGGTGAGCTTGTCCGGGCGGTTGGGTTACCTGGCCAGCGGCTTGAACCTGGATGTGGTGGAGCAGCCGCTGCCGACCGAATGGGACGCTGCCGCGCTCAAGGCGCTGGAGGAAAACCTGAAAGCGCAGGATGTGGCACTGGTGCTGGACCATCGGCAGCCGGACGCGGCGGTAGCCGAGGTGATCAAGGCAGCCGGAGCGAAACTGGTGGTGGTGGAGAGCGACCCTGAGGATGCGTTTGCCGGGTTGAAGGCCAGCGTCGACCAAGTGGTTGGGGCCTTGGGCGAAAGCTGATGTTGCCTGTACCGGCTACCGCTTCATGCACCGCTGGTAGCGCTCATCCACCCGCCCGGCAAACCACGCCGTGGTCAGCTTTCGGGTGATCTTCGGGCTCTTCAGCTCGATCCCCGGCAGCACCGCCCGTGGCACCGGCTTGCCAGCCTTGGCATCTGCCAAGGCAAACACCCCGCTGTACAGCTTGCTGTCCTCGAACGCCAAACTGTCGCCCTCCTCCAGCTGGCTGCGAATCTGCGGGTTACGCAGCCCCAGCTTCCCGCCCAGCTTGCGCGCGGCCAGTTCAGTGGCCCCGGGCATGATCGCACCCGGTGCAATCAGGTCGCCATCCAAGGCAAGCGTCACACCAGTCGCCTTGTTCAGTGCGGCCTGGAATGCGGCGTTGCGGCTGGCGTACCAACCAGCATTGAAATCGGCAAAGCGGTACAGCTGGCGCTCGTAGTTGACCGGGTAGCCCAACAGGTGGGCAATACCGAAGTACATGCCGCCGCGCCGGCTGAATACCTCCTGGCGAATGCTGCCATCGTGGCTGTAGGGGTAACCCTGCGCATGCTTTTCGGCAAAGTCGATGCTGACCTGCATCGGCCCGCCGGTGTGCACCGGGTTGAGCCCGTCCAGCAAGGTCTTGCCCAGTGGCACGCGGGCTATCACTTCGTCGTACAACGCGCTCAACTGCTTCTCGCTGCGCACCGCCTGCAAGCGCTGCTGGTAGCTCTGGCCGTTGCCCGAAGGCGTCTTCAGCGCACCGTCAACCAACAGCCTGGGGATATGCAGACGTGCCGCACGCCGGTCGATTTCCTCGCGGGCGATCCGCCCCAGGTTGGGTACCTGCGGGTCGGCGCTGAAAGTGGATTCCTGTTCAGTCACGGCCAGCACCGCGCACAGGTTGCTTTTGCTTGGGGTAATGCGCTGGGTTTCGAACGCCACCTGAATGTCCCTGGCCCAGCCCTCGCGGTCCTTGGTCTGGGCCGGCAATAGCCGCAACAGTTGCGCACGGACCTTGGCCGGGTCCGCCTCGGGTGCTTCGTCACGGTGCCCGACGCAGCCTTGCAGCAGCGCCAACGCCATCAACCCGACAGCCAGTAACCGGCCGTTCAGGGCTGTTCACCGACCAGCAGTGCGGCCTCGTGTGGATCGATCAGCATTGTCTGCCCCTTGCCTGGAAAAAGGCCTAGCCTCCCTCAGGCAAGGGGTGACGTCAATCAGGCAGACAGCCGAAGCGGCTGCAATGATGCGGTCAGCGCATCGAGCACGGCGTCTTCGTGCTCATGGATGAAGAAGTGGCCACCCGGGAACATCTGCAGCGAGAAGTCACCCTGGGTTTCCTTGCGCCAGGCCTGCAACTGCTCTTCGCTGGCCCGGTCGTCCACGCCGCCCAGCACGTGCAGCGGGCACTGCAGGGCCGGCCGCTGACGGTAGGCGTAAGTGCCACAGAGCAGAAAATCCGCGCGCAAGGTCGGCAAGGTCAGGCTCATCAGCTCGGCGTTGGCCAGCACTTCTTCAGGCGTGCCCTGAAGCTCGCGCAACTCGCTGATCAGCTCGGCGTCGCTTTTGGGCTCGCGCCAGTCCTTGCCATCGTAATCCTCGCGCCGGGTTGGCGCTGCGGTACCGCAGGCAAACAATGCCAGTGGCGACGGGCAGCCCAGCGCCTGCAGTTCATGGGCCAGCTCGAAGGCCAGCAACGCCCCCAGGCTATGGCCGAGCAACGCATAGGGCCCATTGGCCGCCAGGCGTTGCTCGGCGGCCAGTTGCCGGGCCAGCGCCTGCATGTCGGTGTGCAACGGCTCGGCCATGCGTGCGCCACGCCCGGGCAGCTCTACCGGGCGCACCTGCAGCCACGCCGGCAGCTTGCGCCGCCAGCGGCTGTAGACCATGGCGCTGGCTCCGGAATACGGCAGGCACAGCAGGTTCAGTGCGGTCACTGGGCGGCGGCTTCGGCCATTTTCTGGCGCAGGCTCAGTGGGCGCATGTCGGTCCAGACCTCATCGATATAGGCCAGGCATTCCTTCTTCAGGCCGCTCTTGCCCACGGCACGCCAACCGTTGGGGATGGCCTTGTAGTCGGGCCAGATCGAGTATTGCTCTTCGTGGTTGACCACTACCTGGAACTGGATATCGTCGCGGTCGAATACGGAAGTCATTGCCTGTCTCCTTGAATGATGAATGCCGCTATGCGCGTGGCGCAGGGGGGCTTTCAAGTAGACGTAACCGGCCGCTGAAAAATTAACGTTTCAGGCATCACGCAACAGGTCGTGTGCATCGAGCAGGCGGAACGCCACCTGCGGATTACGCTCCAGCCCGCGCCGGATGGCCGCCGGGATCGATTGCCGGGTCCTGCCGCACAATCCTGGCTGGTCATCCAGCTCGATGACAATGCCGCGCATGGTGCGCACTTCGTTGAACCCGGGGGCGATGTGCACGCGGATGCCGAGATTGTCGTACATCCGTTGCTGCAGGCGTTGCAGGTCCTCCAGGTCCTTGAGGTTTTCCAGGCGTTCGAGCAGGCGTTTCTCTTCCTGACGGGTCAGTAGCAGGATGCGCTGTGCGGCCTGCGGATGCTCGCCCAGATGTTCGCGGCCGCAGTCGCAGGCACCAGGGGGGCATGGTTGGCGCAAGGGGGGTGGTGTGGTCATGGTGCAAGCATAGACCTACAAAGCGCCCTCAAAAAACTTTCCTGTCAGGATAAAAAATTTCACAACCCCCCTAGACCGACACCCCTCACTTCGCCTATAAATCGCCTAAAGGAAATTTATATTCCTGCCAAGAAACACCACTTCGCCTGCTCGCGAAGCTTCTTTTGCCCTTGTGCCCGACCTGCCCCCCACTCACGAGGCCTATCCGACATGCACCCCGCTCCCGATCACTTCATCCTGCGCGTCAGTTGCCCGGCCGTGTCCGGCATCGTCGCTGCGGTGACCACCTACCTGGCCGAGCACGGTTGCTACATCAGCGAGATGGCGCAGTTCGACGACGAGGACAATGGGCGCTTTTTCATGCGCGCAGTGTTCCGCTACAACACCGGTACCACAGGGGACACACCGCAGTTGGAGGCGGGCTTTGCCGACGTGGCCCAACGCTTCGACATGCAGTGGAGCCTGCACAGCAGCGCCCGGCCGATGCGCGTGCTGCTGATGGTGAGCAAGTTCGACCACTGCCTGTCCGACCTGCTGTACCGGCATGCCAAGGGCGAGCTCGACATGCAGATCACCGCCGTGGTGTCCAACCACCTGGACCTGCGCCCCATGGCCGAGCGCCAGGGCATCCGCTTCGTCTACCTGCCCGTTACCAAGGAAACCAAGGCCGAACAGGAAGCCGCACTGTTGCGCATTGTCGAAGACACCGGCACTGAGCTCGTGGTGCTGGCGCGCTACATGCAAATTCTGTCCGACGACCTGTGCCGCCAACTGTCAGGCCGGGCGATCAACATCCATCACTCGTTCCTGCCCGGTTTCAAAGGTGCCAAGCCCTACCACCAGGCCTACCAGCGCGGGGTCAAGCTGATCGGCGCCACCGCCCACTACGTGACCAGCGACCTGGACGAAGGCCCGATCATCGAGCAGGAAGTGCAGCGCGTGGACCACGCCTATGCCCCGGACGACCTGGTGGCCATCGGCCGCGACACCGAAACCATTGCCCTGTCCCGCGCGGTGAAATACCACCTTGAGCACCGGGTGTTCCTTAACCACGACCGCACGGTGATCTTCAAATGAACGCCATCCCCAGCCTCAAGCTGATCGACGGCAAGGCCACTGCCGCGCGTGTACTGGCCGAGGTGTGCGAGCAGGTGCAGGAGCTGCGTCAGGGCGGCGTGCAACCCGGCTTGGCTGTGGTGCTGGTGGGCGCCGATGCCGCCAGCCAGGTGTACGTGCGCAATAAAGTGCTGCGCGCCGACGAAGTAGGCATCCGCTCGCTGGAGCATCGCCTGCCCGCCGACACCACCCAGGGCGAACTGCTGACCCTGATCGATCGCCTGAACCGCGATACCGAGGTGAACGGCATTCTCGTGCAACTGCCGCTGCCCGCGCACATCGACGCGCACCGCGTGCTGCAGGCCATCAACCCGCTGAAAGACGTGGACGGGTTCCACAGCGAAAACGTCGGTGGCCTGGCCCAGGGCCGCGATGTGCTCACCCCGTGCACACCCAGCGGCTGCATGCGACTGCTGCGTGACACCTGTGGCGAACTGCGCGGCAAGCACGCGGTGGTGGTGGGCCGCTCGAACATCGTCGGCAAACCCATGGCTGCCCTGCTGCTGCAGGCCGACTGCACGGTGACGGTGGTGCATTCGCGCAGCCACGACCTGCCAGCGCTGTGCCGCCAGGCCGACATTCTGGTGGCAGCCGTAGGCAAACCGCGCTTGATCGGTGCCGACTGGCTGAAACCCGGCGCAGTGGTGATCGACGTCGGTATCAACCGCATCGATGAAGGCGGCCACAGCCGCCTGGTCGGCGATGTCGACTTCGCTGCCGCCCTGCCACAGGTGGCCGGCATTACCCCGGTGCCCGGTGGCGTCGGCCCGATGACCATCGCCTATTTGATGAAAAACACCCTGCTCGCCCTCGACCTGCAGCAACAGGCCGCCCACCAGGAGCGCACCGTATGCCTTTCGCCCTGCTGAAATACGGCCTGAGCGCCGACTACCCGGTGGAGGTCGACCTGCCGCCACCGTGCGAACTCAAACCGCGCTATGACGTGGTGATCATCGGCGGCGGCGGCCACGGCCTGGCCATCGCCTACTACCTGGCCAAGTATCACGGCATCACCAATGTCGCCGTGCTGGAAAAGGCCTACCTGGGCGGCGGCAATACCGCGCGCAACACGGCGGTAATCCGCTCCAACTACCTCACCAGCGAGGGCGTGCGCTTTTATGCAGAATCGGTGCGCATGTTCCAGAACCTGTCGAACGAGTTCGATTTCAACATCATGTATTCCGAGCGCGGCCAGCTCACCCTGGCGCACACCGACGCTACCGTGCGCGCCTTCCGCCAGCGCGCCGAGGTCAACAAGCACTTTGGCGGCCGGACCGAAATGATCGACCGCCAACAGATTCGTGAACTGGTGCCCAACCTCAACCTCGACCCCGGTCACTTGCCGGTGCTGGCGGGCCTATGGCACATCGACGGCGCCACCGCACGCCACGACGCGGTGGCCTGGGGCTACGCCAAGCAGGCGGCCAAGCGCGGCGTGGAAATCCACCAGTTGACCGAAGTACAGGACCTGCTGATTCGCAATGGCCGCATCGAAGCGGTGAAGACCAACCGTGGCACCGTGCAGTGCGGCTGCGTGGTCCAGGCCGTGGCCGGCGCCAGCTCGCTGTTGATGGCCAAGGCCGGCATCCGCGCACCGATCCACACCTACCCGTTGCAAGCCATGGTCACCCAGCCCTTCAAGCCGTTCCTCGATCCGTTGGTGAGCTCCTCGGCATTGCACTGCTACGTGCAGCAGACCAGCCGTGGCGAGATCGTCTTCGGCGGTGGCTCCGACCCGTACCCGCTGTACAACACCCGCTCCACCCTCGACCTCAAGGAAAGCCTGCTGGCCCACGCCATCGAGATGTTCCCGTTCATGGCCAACGCCAAGCTGATGCGCCAGTGGGCCGGGATGACCGACATGACCCCGGACTACAGCCCGATCATGGGCCTGTCGCCGGTCGACAACTACTACCTGGACGCCGGTTGGGGCACCTGGGGTTTCAAGGCCACGCCCATCTGCGGCAAGACCATGGCCGAGCTGGTCGCCAGCGGCGGCAAAGTACCCGAAATGATCGCGCCCTTCGCCCTGGAGCGCTTCAGCCGCTTCCAGCAAGTGAACGAAATGGGCGCCACGGCGGCCAGCCATTAGGAGCACACGACGATGAAGATCCTGACCTGCCCCTTGAACGGCCCGCGCAACATCAGCGAGTTCACCTACGGCGGCGAGTTCAAGCACATGCCCGACCCGGCCAGTTGCAGCGATGCCGAGTGGGCCGACTATGTGTTCAACAGTGACAACCTGGCCGGGGTGGTGACCGAGTGGTGGCTGCACAACGCCTCCAGCTACTGGTTCCTGGCCGAGCGTCACACGGTTAGCGACCAGGTGCTGCGCACCTTCGACCCGAAAGCACTGTTCGACCGCCGCGTCGACTTCACCCCCGCCGCCAGCCCGGAGATTACCGGATGAACAGCCACACTCGCCTCCCCGCGCCCATGGGCCTGCTGATCGACCGCGAGCGGCCCGTGCGCTTCCAGTTCGACGGCCAGGCCTGCGAGGGCTTTGCCGGTGACACCATTGCCAGCGCCCTGCTCGGCAATGGCCGCTGGCTGCTGTCGCGCTCGTTCAAATACCATCGCCCACGCGGCCCGCTGAGCATGGCCGGGCAGGATGCCAACACGTTGGTGCAGTTGCCTGAAGAACCCAACGTACTGGCCGACCTGGAGGCCGTCCGCGAAGGCCAGGTGGTCGAAGGGCAGAACTTCAACGGCAGCCTGCAGCATGACCGCGACGCCTACCTGGGCAAGTTCTCGCGCTTCATGCCGGTGGGCTTCTACTACCGCTCGTTCTACAAGCCCAAGGGCATGTGGAAAGTGTGGGAGCCGCTGATCCGCAAGAAAGCCGGCTTGGGCGTGCTCGACCTGGGTTTCAAACCGCACTACTACGACAAAGCCTATCTGTTCGTTGACGTGGCCGTTATCGGCGCCGGCCCTGCTGGCCTGCGTGCGGCCCTGGACGCGGCCAACGCCGGGGCCAAAGTGCTGCTGATCGAACAACAACCGGTGCTTGGCGGCTCGCTCACCTACGCCCGCTTCGACATCGCCGGCACCCGCGCCGCCAACCTGCGTCAAGAGCTGCTGGCCGCCGTCGAGGGCCACCCGAACATTCAGGTGCTGCTGGAGGCTACCTGCAACGGCTGGTTCACCGACAACTACCTGCCGATAATCCAGCACAAGCGTCTGTACAAGGTGCGCGCCACCCGTTGCCTGGTGGCAGCCGGCTCGTTCGAACAGCCGGTGGTGTTTCGCAACAACGACCTGCCGGGCGTGATGCTGACCAGCGCTGCCCAGCGGCTGATGAAGCTGTACGCGGTCAAGCCGGGCCAGCGCGCGGTCATCCTCACCGGCCACGATGACGGCTACCTCGCCGCCCTCGACCTGCAGGAGCAAGGCGTGGCCGTAGCCGCCGTAGTCGACATGCGCGCCGCGCCGGCCGATGACGCACTGGCTGCCGAGCTGAAGCGCCGCGATATCCCCGTACACCTGGGCAGCACCGTGTATGAAGCCCTGCATGAAGCGGGCATGCGCCATGTCAGTGGCGTGGACATTCGCCCGATCACCGGCCAGGGCAAGGTCGGCCCGCACGGGCTGCGCCTGGCGTGCGACCTGCTGTGCATGTCGGCGGGCTACATGCCGGTATACCAGTTGCTGTGCCAGGCCGGTGGCAAGCTGGCCTATGACGTCAACCGCGACGAATTCGCCATCAGCCATTTGCCGGCCGGGCTGGATATCGCCGGCTCCGTGAACGGCCGCCACGCGCTGGCCAACGTGCTGGCCGATGCCATACGCGGGGCCGCCGACGCAGTGACAGCGCTGGGCCTGCAAGCACCAGCCCTGTCGGCGTTCGGCGCCGAAGCCAAGGTCAACTTCCCTTGGCCGATCTTCCCCCACCCCAAAGGCAAGGATTTCGTCGACTTCGACGAAGACCTGCAAGTGCGCGACATCGTCAACGCTACCCGCAGCGGCTACCGTGACGTGCAACTGGTCAAGCGTTTTTCCACGGTCGGCATGGGCCCTTCCCAGGGCCGCCACTCGGCGCTGCCCACGGCGCGCCTGGTGGCCCAGGCTACCGGCCGCAGCATCAGCGAGACCGGAGTGACTACCGCCCGGCCACCGTTCCAGGCAGAAAAGCTGGCACATGTCGCCGGCCGTGCCTTCGACCCCTATCGGCAAACGCCCATGCACCGCCGTCACCTGCAAGCCGGGGCGAAGATGATGCCGGCCGGCATCTGGCAGCGCCCGGCTTATTACGGCAAACCCGAAGACCGCGAGCGGTGCATGCAGGAAGAAGCCCGCCATGTGCGCGAAAAGGTCGGCCTGATCGACGTGTCCACCCTGGGTGGCCTGGACGTGCGCGGCCCGGACGCCGCCGAGCTGCTGGAGCGCCTGTACACGTTTGGCTTTGCCAAGCTGCCCATCGGTCGCACCCGTTACGCGCTGATGACCAACGAGCACGGTGTGGTGATCGACGATGGCGTTTGTGCGCGCCTGGGCGAGCAGCACTTCTATGTCACCGCCACCACCAGCGGCGTCGACCGCATCTACCAGCAGATGCTGAAGTGGAATGCGCAGTGGCGCCTGGACGTGGACATCACCAACGTCACCGCCGCCCTGGCTGCCGTCAACCTGGCCGGGCCGCTATCGCGCCAGGTGCTGGCCAAGGTGTGTGACGATGTCGAGCTGTCGGCCGAGGCTTTCCCGTACCTGGGCGTCCGGCAGGGCAAAGTGGCTGGCATCCCGGCGCGCATCCTGCGGGTCGGTTTCGTCGGTGAGCTGGGCTATGAAGTGCATGTGCCGGCTCGCCATGCCGAGCGCCTGTGGGACGCCCTGATGCAGGCCGGCGCGGGCCTGGGCATTCGCCCGTTCGGCGTCGAGACCCAACGCCTGCTGCGCCTGGAAAAAGGCCATGTGATCATCAGCCAGGACACCGACGGCATGACCCACCCCGCAGAGATCGACATGCAGTGGGCCATTGGCCGCAAGAAACCGTTCTTCGTCGGCAAGCGCTCCATCGAAATCCTCGAAGCACAGCCGCTCAAGCGCAAGCTGGTCGGCTTCACCCTGCCCAAAGGCAGCCCACAGCCGCTGGAGGGGCACCTGGTGCTGGACGGGCCGGACATCAGCGGCAACGTCACCTCCTGCGAGTATTCGCAAACCCTGGGACAGATCATCGGCCTGGCCTATGCCGGCGCCCACCAGGCCACCCCCGGCATGCACATCCCGATCCGCGTGGAGGGCGGCGCGACGGTGCATGCCAAGGTGGTGCAACTGCCGTTCCACGACCCCGACAACCTGCGCCAGGAGCTCTGAACCATGACCCGTTTGCAAGCCAAAGCGTTTATCCCTCGCAGCCCGCGGGCCGAGCTGTTGCACGCCTGCGCGTTGACCGACCTGACCGAGGTGGCGCGGGTCGGCTTTCGCGGCGTCGACAGCGCCGCCTACCTGCAGCAACGTGGCTACCGGTTGCCACAGCAACCGAACCAGGCCGTGCGCCAGGACGACGGCGGCTGGGTAGCGCGGTTGTCGCAGACCGAGTACCTGCTGCTGGGCAGCCTGGCTGACGAAGGCGCGCAAGTGGCTGCCATAGAGGCCGAGTGGGTGCAGGATGGCCAGCGCAACTACCTGCTGCCGCGTCAGGACAGCCATGCCTGGCTGCAGCTGTCAGGGCCACATGGCAGTGCGGTGATGGCCAAGTTGTGCGGCGTTGATCTGCGTTTACAGGCATTTCCTATCGGCGCCGTGGCGCAGACCTCGGCGGCGCGGCTCAATGTGATCGTGGTGAATGTGGGGAGTGAAGAGCGGCCGGGGTTGCAGCTGTTGTTTGACCGGGCGTCGTTGGCGTATTTCCGTGAGGCAGTCCTGGATGCGATGGATGAATTCGAGGGTGGGCTGATCGAGTTGGGCGCGTTGCTGGGCGAAGTGCTGGCGCAAGCCTAAAGCTGCACCAACCGTTCACGCAGGAAGTCGACAAACCCCTGCACCGGCCGCGCCACCTGCCGGTGCTGCGGGTACACCGCCGACAGCTGCAATGACGGAGGCGTCCACGTTTCAAGCACACTGAGCAGCCGCCCGTCCGCCAACGCCTGCCCAACGATGAAGGTCGGCAGATAGGTAACCCCCATCCCGGCGATGGCTGCATCACGGAGCAACTCGCCGTTGTTCGCACGCATCCGCCCGGCCACCTGAATCGCCTGCGCCTTGCCGCCCTGGCGGAACTGCCACTGCACCTGACGCGAATGCCCATAAGGCAGGCAGTCATGCCCTGCCAGCTCGTCCGGTGCTGTCGGCACGCCCCGCGCTCGCAGGTAATCCGGGCTCGCGCAGTACACCCGCTCGACACTGGCGATGCGCCGCGCAATCAGGCTGGAATCCTCCAGCGCGCCAATGCGCAGTGCCAGGTCGTAACCCTCGCCGATCAAGTCCACGGCCCGGTCACTCAGGTCTACCTCCACATCCACCTGAGG
This sequence comes from Pseudomonas sp. URIL14HWK12:I5, assembly GCF_900176445.1. Classification (NCBI taxonomy): domain Bacteria; kingdom Pseudomonadati; phylum Pseudomonadota; class Gammaproteobacteria; order Pseudomonadales; family Pseudomonadaceae; genus Pseudomonas; species Pseudomonas sp. URIL14HWK12:I5. The sequence continues at coordinate 471,033 of NZ_FWXQ01000002.1, read as the reverse complement.
GTGCAATTGCAGGAACTCGGTCAGCAGGCAACCCAGGTGCGCCATGGCGAACGACAGCGGCGCGCTCAGGCGCAAGGTGCCACGCAAAGCCTGGGCCTGGCCGCTGATGTCGTGCTCCACCTGCTGCACTTCACCCAGCAGGCGCAGCGCCGACTGGTAGTAGTGCTGGCCCAGCGGCGTGGCGTCCAACCGCCGGGTAGAGCGGTTCAGCAGGCGCACGCCAAGGCGCTCTTCAAGCTGCATCAGGCGCCGGCTGACCGATTGCTTGGACATCCCCAGCCGGTCGGCGGCGGCGGTGAAACTGCCGGCTTCCATGACCTGGGCAAAAATGCGCATGTCTTCGTAGGGGTTCATTGTCTCGCTCATAGTGACAGTCAAACGCTTTATAGCGGCTTTTTCCCGCGAGTGCATCTGCCTAATCTACGCACAAGTCGCAGCGATGGCCCGGCAGGCCAGGCAAGACGCCCATTACCAACACTTGCATAGAAAAGGATTCGCTCATGAACATTGTCCACAAAGCCCTCACCGCTTCCCTTCTGGCCCTGTCCGTCTCCAGCGCCTTCGCCGCTGGTAGCCCAGGTGTCGAGCAACACACCCAGGCCTTCCTCCAGGCCCTGGAACAAGGCGGCGGCAAGCCACTGGAGCAACTCAGCCCGAAAGACGCCCGCGCAGTGCTCACCGGCGCCCAGGCTTCGGTCAAAGTCGACCTTTCCGGTATCGAGGTAAAAGAGCGCACCATCCAGGCCAACGGCGAGTCGATCAAGCTGCAAGTGGTACGCCCGGCCAACGTCAAGGGCGACCTGCCGGTGTTCATGTTCTTCCACGGCGGCGGCTGGGTGCTAGGCGATTTCCCGACCCACCAGCGGCTGATCCGCGACCTGGTGGTCGGCTCAGGTGCGGTGGCGGTCTATGTGGACTACACCCCATCGCCAGAAGCGCACTACCCGACGGCGATCAACCAGGCCTATGCCGCTACCCGTTGGGTGGCCGAGCATGGCAAGGAAATCGGCGTTGACGGCAAGCGCCTGGCCGTGGCCGGCAACAGCGTGGGCGGCAACATGGCCGCGGTGGTAGCACTCAAGGCCAAAGAAGCCGGCACCCCTGCCCTGCGCTTCCAGTTGCTGCTGTGGCCGGTGACCGATGCCAGCTTCGAGACGGCATCGTACAAACAGTTTGCCGAAGGGCACTTCCTGACCACCGGGATGATGAAGTGGTTCTGGGACAACTACACCACCGATGCCAAGGCACGGGACCAGATCTACGCCTCGCCGCTGCGGGCCAGCAGTGAACAGCTGAAAGGGTTGCCGCCAGCACTGGTGCAGACCGCCGAATTCGATGTGCTGCGCGATGAGGGTGAAGCGTATGCCCGCAAGCTGAATGCGGCCGGCGTGACCGTGACTTCGGTGCGCTACAACGGGATGATTCATGACTATGGGCTGTTGAACCCGTTGAGCCAGGTGCCGGCGGTGAAGGCGGCGATGAGGCAGGCGGGTACCGAACTTAAAGTGCATCTGCAGTGAGTCGATAAGCAAAAGACCCGCCTAGGCGGGTCTTTTGCTTCTATTGCGGAAATGGCCCGCAGGCTTCAATGAATCTGCCATCGGTGCGGCTATCTATGGCACCGTCCGCCCCGATGTAGATATCGATCCTGGGCCACTTGGGTTTGGCCCGAATGCAGTGCCACTTTCCACCGTTGTTCCAATCGAGCTGCATGAAAAATTGGTCGTTCGGGAAGATGTGGCCGGGGCCGCCGGTGGTTTCACCTGGGTAGATCTCACCTTTTGATATGTCGTGCTGAACATTCAAGATATAGCCAAGGCGACCCTGGCCTTTGTCAGAAAAATGAAAACTTACCCAGGGTGTGGCGACATACCAAAAGACGATTGGGGCGAGCATTATCGCAACCACCCAGCGCCAGAGATGCCGTTTCGGTTTAGTTGCAGACATGATCACGTACGCTACCTCCCCAGCTTGACAGTGGCAATGCTAATACCTCTTCCATGAGCACCTTTGCCGTAATCCCACCGTTTGGGTGCTGCGTATACAGTTTGATGCCAATACTGATGGAAACACGATCGCCTATATCATCCCAAGCCCGCATCCCGTCGATGTCTGCGTAGCGACGAGGCCCATCTTGTTCATCCCAATCTTGAACCTTCCGAATGCTGTCTGATGCAATCTGCTCAAGCCCGGCACCATCCAGAAGAACACTTTCTGAAAGGCCCCCCGCCCGCCCTACATAGCCATAGTGGATGTTCGACCAGATGTCGTAGTAGTAGTCGACTTCACCGTGTTTATGCCAAACCCTACCAAACCGGTGTGCGATCGCCACCTTGTGATCCCAGGGCCTGTTCTGACCAACCCTCTCTGTCCAAAGCGCCATCGCGGCAGCAGTGTTACCCACCATCATTGCTTGAAAGTCAGGCGGCAAAAGACGTGCATACCAAGGCAGCTTTTGAAATTTTGCATGTTCCTCTGTCGCGTCAAAGCTGGTTAGCTTCCGCATTTTCAGCACGGATGGGTGTGTGATGTTGCGATTCATTTCGCCAGCAATGTAGCTGGCAACCTGCTCCATCATGTCAGGATGTTTGCAGATTACGGGCTGCGGTTTTGCTTCTGATAGCGAAGCTTTCAAGGGGGAAGTGGAGCCGGCTTGGCCTGATGTTGCCGCCTGGCTTGTCTGCTGTGCCGCCGAGGGGCTTGCCGCCAAGCCACGTCCCCCCATGGCCACGACACGGTTACTACCCTCTGGACAGCCACACTTGACCAGCGCCCCATCTACCACAGCTGGTTTTCCTTCGATGTTGAAGAACGGGACTCCCTCAACAATGACGCCGGGCCTCTTGCAATTCGGGCACTCAGTGGTGATATCTCCCAGCCTCAGCGCCCGCTGGTTGTTCGCGCGGTAGTGGGTGCTGCTGGCAATGCACACCGCACCGGTGGTGGTGAGGTCGCCATCGAGTGCCTGTCCTTTGCCGTGTATCGATACACGTGTCATAAGTAGCTCCCTGCATGGAAAGTCTGGAAGCTATCACCCATGCAATGGACGGGAACCGATCAGTCCCCAAAACAGAAATGTCCTACAAAAGGCCATGTCCGACTGTCACTTGTCACGAGACAGTAATTCAACACCAACACCGTTTTTCCAACATTCAGGTGACAGTAAAGTTATCTCCATCAACAGCACGGCAGCCCTCCCGGCCCCGGCTTTCAAGGAGAATCACCATGCTCACCCTACGCAACGCCCAAGACCGTGGCCTGGCCTTCCACGGCTGGCTGAAGTCCTTCCACACCTTCTCGTTCGGCCATTACCGCAACCCGGACGAGCAAGGTTTCTCCGACCTGCTGGTGATCAACGACGACCGCGTCATCGCTGGCAAGGGCTTTGGCCAACACCCTCACCGCGACATGGAAATTTTCAGCTACGTGCTGGAAGGCGCGTTGGAGCACAAGGACACGCTGGGTACCGGCTCGGTGATACGCCCGGGCGATGTGCAACTGATGAGCGCAGGCCACGGCGTGGCCCATAGCGAGTTCAACCACAGCCAGGCGCAACCGGTGCACTTTCTGCAGATCTGGATCGTGCCGAACGTGCAAGGCGCAACACCGCGTTACCAGCAACAGCATTTCAGTGCGGAGGAAAAGCGCGGCAAGCTACGCCTGATCATCTCGCCGGACGGTGCCGAGGGGTCGTTGCAGGTCAGGCAGAATGCGCGGGTGTATGCCGGTTTGTTCGACGGCGACGAACGCGCCACGCTGACCTTGCCGGAAAACCGCCATGCCTATGTGCATGTGGCCCGGGGCAGCATCGAGCTCAATGGGCAACTGCTGAATGAAGGGGATGGCGTGCGGGTCAGGCAGGAACAGGTACTTGAGCTGGGCAATGGGGTAGATGCCGAGGTGCTGGTGTTTGACCTGCGTCCGCATGAATTGCCAGGTATGCCTTGAACCGAGTCAGCCCTTTCGCGGGTAAAACTGCGAAAGGGCCGACAAATGCAACTCAAGCCTCGAACCCCTCCACAATGATCACCTCGGCCTTGGCCACGCCCTGGCGATGGCTGCAGGCCTCCTGATACAGCTCAGACCGGTAGCACGCCACCGCCTGCTCGTACGAATCGAACTCGATCACCACGCTACGCTGAGGGGTATGCCGCCCTTCCATCGCCTCGCTGCGCCCGCCACGGGCCAGGAAGCGGCCGCCGAACGCCTTGAAGGCAGCCGGGGCGCGCTGGGTGTACTGCTGGTATTGCTCGGGGTCGGTCACGTCCACATGGGCGATCCAATAGGCCTTCATGCGCTGCTCTCCTGTTACGGCGATATTTGTGTATGATGGTATACCATAAAAATCACCCCACCACAGTGAGCGTGCAACATGGCTTTCAACACCATCGAGGAACTTCTCGAGGACTACCGGCAAGGCAAGATGGTCCTGCTGGTGGATGACGAGGACCGGGAAAACGAAGGCGACCTGCTGATCGCCGCCGAGCGTTGCGACGCCCAGGCCATCAATTTCATGGCCCGCGAAGCGCGTGGCCTGATCTGCCTCACCCTGACCGATGAACATTGCCAACGCCTGGGGCTGGAACAGATGGTGCCCGCCAACGGCAGCGTGTTCAGCACGGCGTTTACCGTGTCGATCGAAGCGGCCACTGGCGTCACTACCGGCATCTCCGCCGCCGACCGGGCACGCACCGTGGCCGCGGCCATGGCCCCTGACGCTCGCCCGGAAGACCTGGTGCAACCCGGCCACATTTTCCCCCTGCGCGCCCGCGAAGGCGGCGTGCTGACCCGTGCCGGCCACACCGAAGCCGGCTGCGACCTGGCCCGCCTGGCCGGCTTCAGCCCGGCCTCGGTGATTGTCGAAGTGCTCAACGACGACGGTACCATGGCCCGCCGCCCGGACCTTGAAGTATTCGCCGCGCAGCATGGCATCAAGATCGGCACCATCGCCGACCTGATCCACTACCGCCTGAGCACCGAGCAGACCATCAAGCGCATCGGTGAACGCGAGCTGCCGACCGTGCATGGCACCTTCCGCCTGGTCACCTATGAAGACCGCATCGAAGGCGGCGTGCACATGGCCATGGTCATGGGTGATATCCGCCGCGAGCAGCCGACCTTGGTGCGAGTGCATGTGATCGACCCGCTGCGCGACCTCGTAGGTGCCGAATACGCCGGGCCAGCCAACTGGACGTTATGGGCGGCCTTGCAGAAGGTGGCCGAGGAAGGGGCTGGTGTAGTGGTGATCCTGGCCAACCATGAATCCTCCCAAGCCCTGCTGGAGCGCGTACCGCAGCTGACCCAGCCGTTGCGCCCTTATCAGCGCGGGCAATCGAAGGTGTACTCCGAAGTGGGCACCGGGGCACAGATTCTGCAGGACCTGGGCGTGGGCAAGCTGCGCCATCTGGGGCCTCCGCTGAAGTATGCCGGGCTGGCGGGATATGAACTGGAGGTGGTGCAGAGCATTCCCTTCGAGCCCGGGATGCTCGGCTGAAAACACATAAGCATCTGATTTGGCGGGGCCCTGCGGGGCCCCGCAGCGTTTCTGAACGGGCGGAGTGATGGCCGGTCGCCTCATACCTCTTGCCAAAAGTTTGGAATACCATAATATGATATCCCGTAGACCTTGAATCTGCAGGCCGGCACCTACAATTACAAACGGCCACCCAGACACTTTGTTTTAGCTGCTCCCCGAACACTGTTGGCGGGCGCACCACAAGCCCCGCCTCGAATAACAAAAGCAACGAGGGCGTAACCATGCTGTTGAGCAAACGTGTAACCGCAGTGCTGTCCGCCAGCCTGCTGACCCTGGCCTGTCAAGCCGCCGTGGCCGCTGACAGCCTGAATTTCGTCAGCTGGGGCGGTACCACCCAGGACGCCCAGAAAGAAGCGTGGGCCGTCCCCTTCACCAAAGCCACCGACATCAAAGTCGTCCAGGACGGCCCAACCGACTACGGCAAGCTCAAGGCCATGGTCGAAAGCGGCAACGTGCAGTGGGACGTGGTCGATGTCGAAGCCGACTTTGCCCTGCGTGCCGCCAGCGAAGGCCTGCTGGAACCCCTCGACTTCAACCAGATAAAACGTGACAAGATCGACCCGCGTTTCGTTTCCGACCACGGCGTTGGCTCGTTCTTCTTCTCCTTCGTGCTGGGCTACAACGAAGGCAAGCTCGGTGCCAACAAGCCGGTTGACTGGACCGCGCTGTTCGACACCAAGACCTACCCCGGCAAACGCGCCCTGTACAAATGGCCGAGCCCCGGCGTGCTGGAACTGGCCCTGCTGGCCGACGGCGTAGCGCCCGACAAGCTGTACCCGCTGGACCTGGACCGCGCCTTCAAGAAACTCGACACCATCAAGAAAGACATCGTCTGGTGGGGCGGTGGCGCCCAGTCGCAACAGCTGCTGGCCTCGGGTGAGGCTTCGCTCGGCCAGTTCTGGAACGGCCGCGTCTACGCCCTGCAGCAAGATGGCGCGCCAGTGGGCGTGAGCTGGAAACAGAACCTGGTCATGGCCGACTTCCTGGTCATCCCCAAAGGCGCCAAGAACAAGGACGCGGCCATGAAGTTCCTGGCCAACGCCAGCAGCGCCGAAGGCCAGGCCGAGTTTGCCAACAAGACTGCCTACGCACCGGTGAATGTCGACAGCGTGTCCAAGCTCGACAAAGACCTGGCACCCAACCTGCCGACCGCCTACGCCCAGGACCAGGTCACCCTGGACTTCGCCTACTGGGCCAAGAACGGTCAGGCCATCGCCGCGCGCTGGAATGAGTGGTTGGTCAAATGAAAGTCGCCATCAACGCCCTGCATAACGCGCAAGGTGCCCCCACGGGTACCGGCGCCTCGGGTACCGCCCCACGCCGCGCCAGCCTGAGCCAGCGCTGGAAGGGCAGCCGCAACCTGCTGCCGGCCCTGCTGTTCCTTGGCCTGTTCTTCTTCGCCCCGCTGGTCGGCCTGTTGCTGCGCGGGGTGCTGGAGCCAACGCCGGGGCTGGGCAACTACGAGCAGTTGTTCGCCAACTCGGCCTACGCACGGGTGCTGTTCAACACCTTCTCGGTGGCCGGCGTGGTCACCCTGATCAGCGTGCTGCTGGGCTTCCCGCTGGCCTGGGCAATCACTCTGGTGCCCAAGGGCTGGGGCCGCTGGTTGCTGAACATCGTGCTGCTGTCGATGTGGACCAGCCTGCTGGCACGTACCTACTCGTGGCTGGTGCTGCTGCAAAGCTCGGGGGTGATCAACAAGGCGTTGATGGCCATGGGTATCATCGATACCCCGCTGGAAATGGTGCACAACCTCACCGGCGTGGTGATCGGCATGAGCTACATCATGATCCCGTTCATCGTGCTACCGCTGCAGGCGACCATGCACGCCATCGACCCGATGGTGCTGCAGGCCGGTTCCATCTGCGGCGCCAGCCCATGGACCAACTTCTGGAAGGTGTTCCTGCCGCTGTGCCGCTCGGGGTTGTTCTCCGGGGCGCTGATGGTGTTCGTGATGTCGCTCGGTTACTACGTCACCCCGGCGCTGCTGGGCGGGGCACAGAACATGATGCTGCCCGAATTCATCATCCAGCAGGTGCAGTCGTTCCTCAACTGGGGCCTGGCCAGCGCCGCCGCCGCACTGCTGGTGGTGATCACCCTGGTGCTCTTCTACCTGTACCTGAAGCTGCAGCCGGAATCCCCGGTTGGCAACGCGAGGTAACCGCCATGCTCCTGTCTCCCAATGCCATGGGCCGCCCGCTGCGCACGGGCCTGTACCTGACCACCGGGGTCATTGCGGCCTTCCTGCTGCTGCCGGTGGTGTTCATCGTGTTGCTGTCGTTCGGCTCGTCCCAGTGGCTGGTGTTTCCGCCACCGGGCTGGACCTTCAAGTGGTACGGCCAGTTCTTCTCCAACCCGGAGTGGATGGACGCCGCGCTGGCCAGCCTCAAGGTGGCCGTGCTGACCACCATTGCCGCCGTGCTGCTGGGCCTGCCCAGTGCATTCGCTTTGGTACGGGGCCGCTTCCCGGGCCGCGAGCTGCTGTACGGGCTGTTCACCATGCCGATGATCGTGCCACTGGTGATCATCGCCGTGGCGGTGTACGCCCTGTTCCTCAAGCTCGGCTACACCGGCACGCTGTTCGCGTTCGTGGTCAGCCATGTGATCGTTGCCCTGCCCTTCACCATCATCTCGATCATCAACTCGCTGAAACTGTTCGACCAGTCGATCGAGGATGCCGCGGTGATCTGCGGCGCCTCGCGCCTGCAGGCCATCTTCAAGGTCACCTTCCCGGCCATTCGCCCGGGGATGATCGCCGGCGGCCTGTTCGCCTTCCTGGTGTCGTGGGATGAAGTGGTGCTGAGTGTGATGATGGCCAGCCCCGACCTGCAGACCCTGCCAGTGAAGATGTGGACCACCCTGCGCCAGGACCTCAGCCCGGTCATCGCCGTGGCCTCGACCCTGCTGATCGGCTTGTCGCTGCTTGTGATGTTCATTGCCGCCGCCTTGCGCCGGCGCACCGAAATAAACGCCTGAGCGCGCGGAGAAAACAACAATGAGTGCAGTGATCAAAGACAACGCGCCCGGCAAGACCCTGGTCAGCCTGCGCGGCCTGAACAAGCACTACGGCGATTTCACCGCCGTGGACAACCTCGACCTGGAAATCCAGGACGGCGAGTTCCTGACCTTCCTCGGCTCCAGCGGCTCGGGCAAATCCACCACCCTGTCGATGCTGGCCGGCTTCGAAACGCCCAGCAGTGGCGAGATCCTGGTCGATGGCCAGTCGCTGGTGAACGTGCCGCCACACAAGCGTGATATCGGCATGGTGTTCCAGCGCTATTCGCTGTTCCCACACCTGAACGTGCGCGACAACATTGCCTTCCCGCTGGCCATTCGCAAGCTCGACGCGACCGAAACCGCCAAGCGCGTCGATGCCATGCTCAAGCTGGTACAGCTGGAAAAGTTCGCCCACCGCAAGCCTTCGCAAATGTCCGGAGGCCAGCAACAGCGTGTGGCCATTGCCCGGGCGCTGGTGTACGAGCCGCGCATCCTGTTGATGGACGAACCGCTCGGTGCGCTGGACAAGAAACTGCGCGAAGACCTGCAGGACGAGCTGCGCCAGCTGCACCGTCGGCTCGGCATCACCATCGTCTACGTCACCCACGACCAGGAAGAAGCCATGCGCCTGTCCCAGCGCATCGCCATTTTCAGCCATGGCAAGATCGTCGGCCTGGGCACCGGTTACGACCTGTACCAGAACCCGCCGAATGCCTTTGTCGCGTCGTTCCTGGGCAACTCCAACTTCCTGCGTATCAAGGCCAGCAGCAATGGCGCGGGCAGTTTCGAGGGCCAGCCGGTGGCCATTCGCCTGACCCCGGGCCTCACTGCCTCGCAGGATGCCCTGATCATGGTGCGCCCGGAAAAAGCCCTGGCCTTGACCGCCGAACAGGCTGCACGCGAGCCGCTGCCGGCGGGCTGGAACGAAGTCAGTGCCAAGGTTGGCGAAGTGCTGTTCCTGGGTGAGAGCCAGACCTGCCATGTGGTGACGGCGGGTGGTACCGAACTGACAGTGAAGGCGCTGTCGGCTGCGGGTATGCCTATGCAACCTGGCGACAGCGTGAAAGTGCGCTGGGCGGTGGCGGATGCATGTATCTATACCGAGTGGGCCGAAAGTGATTTGAGCAAGTCGGCCGGGGCGCATTGAGATCGCGGGGGCCGCTTTGCGGCCCCTACCACTGTCACATTATCATCACGCCACTGTCGTAATCTGCCGGCCAACTCTATGCCATAGGCCACCCGGCATGCTGCGCCTGCTTGTCTTGCTGCTCACCCTGCTACCGCTAGCGACCCCGGCCGAGCCCGCTCACCTGCGCGTCCAGGGCTCCAACACCATCGGCGCCGCCTTGCTGCCGGCACTGGTGCAGGGGCAATTGCGTGCGCAGCAAGCCACCGCCATCCAACAGCAACCGGGCAACGTCGCCAACGAGACCGTAATCACCGCGCAGGACGATCATGGCCAGCCAATACGCATCGATGTTGCCGCTCACGGGTCCAGCACCGGTTTCATCGCCCTCGGCCGTGGCGACGCCGACCTGGCGGCCGCCTCGCGGCCGATCAACGACAGCGAATTGCATCAGTTACGTGCTCTGGGCGACCTGCGCGCTGCCAGCGCCGAACAAGTCATCGGCCTGGACGGCGTGGCGGTCATCGTCCACCCTGACAACCCGCTGCCACAACTGAACACCCAGCAACTGGCGCAGATTTTTTCCGGGCAGATCCAGCGCTGGGAACAATTGGGCATTGCTGGCGGCGCCATCCACCTCTATGCCCGTGACGACCGGTCCGGCACGTACGAGACGTTCAAGGCGCTTGTGCTGGAGCCGCTGCACGACGAACTATCAGCCAAGGCGCGGCGCTTCGAGTCCAGCGACGAGCTGGCTTCGCAAGTAGCCACCGACCGTCAGGCCATCGGCTTCAGTAGCCTGGCCGCAGTGCACGGTGCCAAGGTGCTAGCGGTGGCCGAAGGCGACGCACCCGCCATGCTGCCAGAGCGCGCGCTGGTGGCCAGCGAAGACTACCCGCTGTCACGGCGCCTGTACTTCTACCTGCCGGCCAACCCCAAGCCACAGGCCAAGGCCCTGGCCGATTTCGCCCAAAGCCCGGCTGGCCAGGCGATCGTTGCCCAGCAGGGTTTCGTGTCACAGCAGATCAAGGCTCAGCCGGTTCCGCCCCTGGCCGACATGCCGCCACGCTATCGCACCCTGGCCCAGAAAGCGCAGCGGCTGAGCGTGAACTTCCGCTTTCAGGAAGGCAGTGCCAGCCTCGACAACAAGGCACTGCGCGATGTGCAGCGGGTGGTCGAATACCTGCGCCAGGCCGGCAAGTTGCAGAGCAAGGCCGTGCTGGTAGGGTTTGGCGACCCCAAGGAAACGCCCGGGCGCGCTGCCCTGCTCTCCCGCCTTCGCGCCCAGGCCGTGCGCCGCGAGCTGGCACGCGATGGTGTCGAGGTGCTTGAGGTAACGGGCATGGGCGATGAACTGCCAGTGGCCGGCAATGAACTGGAGCAAGGGCGCCTGCGTAACCGTCGGGTAGAGGTGTGGGTGTATTGAAGGTGTGATTGCGGCCTTGGCAAAGAAATGTAACAGCTCCCCATTCGGCACCCATGGCAAACGGGTCTAGGCTCAAGTTCATGTGATACCGGGCCCCTCTGACGGCTGCCAAGCCGCCATGTCGGATCACTGTTGCCTTGCAACGTCGACATTCAAGGAGGGGCTCATGACAGCTCTGCACGCATTCCTCACCACCCCCGTTCTCGGTACCAGCGCCTGGTTGTGGCTGGTGTTCATGGCCATCGTCATCGGTTTGCTGGTGCTCGACCTGGGCGTGCTGCACCGGCACGACCGGGAAATCGAAATGCGCGAAAGCCTGCTGCTGTATTCGGGCTATTTCAGCGTCGGTGTACTGTTCGGCGCCGGCGTCTGGTACCAGCTGGGCGCCCAGTCGGCGCTGGAGTTCTACACCGGCTTCCTGGTCGAGCAGTCGCTGTCGATGGACAACGTGTTCGTCATGGCGATGATCTTCAGCTACTTCGCCATCCCCCGCCGCTACCAGCACCGCGTACTGTTCTGGGGCATCCTGGGGGTGGTGTTCCTGCGGGCGATCATGATCGGCGTGGGCGCGGCGCTGGTGCAGAACTTTGCCTGGGTGCTGTACCTGTTCGGCGCCTTCCTGCTGTTCACCGGGGTGAAGATGGCGCTGTCAAAAGAAGACAGCCGCCCGGACCTGGCCAACAACCCGATCATCAAGTTCGTACGCCGGCACATGCGGGTCACCGACCAGATCCACGGCTCGCACTTCTTCGTGCGCAAGACCCCGCCTGGGCACAGTAAAGCCCTGCGCTATGCCACCCCGTTGTTTCTGGCGCTGGTGCTGATCGAACTGGCCGACCTGGTGTTCGCCGTCGACAGCGTGCCGGCGATCTTCGCCATTACCCAGGACCCGTTCATTGTCTACACCTCCAACATCTTCGCCATCCTTGGGCTGCGCTCGCTGTACTTCGCGCTGTCGGCGCTGATGCACCGGTTCGTTTACCTCAAGTACGCGCTGGCGTTGGTGTTGATCTTTATTGGCTGCAAGATTTTCTACCACGGCATGGTGGGCAAGGTGCCGGCGTTGCTGTCGTTAGGGGTGACATTCGGGTTGCTGCTGGGTGGGGTGGTGGTTTCGTTGGTCAAGACCAGAGGACAGAAAGTGGCGGCCGAGTCTGAGCAACCGAATCCTGTTTCGAATGCGACCATGGCACGAGAAAAAGACGAAGACCCGCAACTGCGGGTCTGAGTTGCTGTGATGCAGCCTAACCAGGGTGGATTTTTTCCTAATCAATCCAACGATTTTTCCTAAGCAAGGTATGCGAGTGGTCTGATTGTGAACACAGGCACAGCTTCGCCAGCATGGTGACTTTCCGCACAAGGAGTGCTCCATGCAAAAGCTGTCTATTCCTGACCTTTCCCAATTTCGTATCAACCGCAAGCTGGTTACAGTCGTTGGCATCCCGATCCTGGCCGCTGGCGTACTCGCAGGAATGTTCAATGAAGTGTTTTTCTATAACGAAGCGGGTCAGATGACCCACGTACGTACGATCTTTGGCGAAGAGAAAGTGGTTGAAGACGTTGGCTACGCCACAAAATGGTTCGGCCGCAGTACAGCCTGGCGCCGTACCATCGGCGTCCAATCTTCCTTGCGCATGGACAACCCGGAAGACACTCGCGGCGGCCATCCGTCCATCACACTGGACAATCTGCCCATCGTGTTTCTGGGCAATGTCGATGCGAAGGCAGAATTCAGTACCCAGTTTCGCCTGCCTTCGGGTGAAGCCTTCTTGAAAATCGCCCAAGAATACCGCACGCCAGACAACTTCCTGCAACGTGCATTATTGCCGGCGGTAAAGGAAACACTGCAAGCCACGGCCTCACTGATGAGTGCCGACGATTACTATGCGGGTAACCGTAGTCACTTCGGTGCCGAGTTCGAGAATCAGCTGCGCAACGGCCTGTACTTGACCAGCCGCAAGGAGATCCGCGTTCAACGTGATAATCATCCGGCCCAAACCGCGATTCTGCAGGCTGGCACCGAACAGGGTAGTTTTGGGGACAACAGCGCTACGCGTTTCGTCATCGAAAAGAAGCTCGACAAAGATGGTCGGGAGTTGCGCAAGCAACAGCAATTCCGCCTGTTTGGCGTTGAAGTAGTCGACGCGCGGGTCACTCATATCGACCCCAACCCGCAGTATCAGCAACGTATGGTCCGCGTACAACAGGCGCTGGCCGAACTGGCCGTGGCTCGTCAAAACCGGCTCAAGGAAGAAGAAGAGAAGGAACTGGTCTCTGCTCGTGGTGCCAAGGACGTCGAGGCCAAACGTCAGGAAAGCCTGCGCCAGCAGATTGAACGTACCACCGAAGCCGAGACCGAAAAGCAGCTTGCGCTAATCAACGCGGAACGGGAGAAGCGGCGCGCCGAGATCGACAAACAGACGGCCGAGTTGCTTCGGGACAAGGCCCGTGTCACTGCAGAAGCGACCAAGATCACGGCCGATGCCGAAGCCTACGCCCGTGAGGCCACGCTCAAGGCGGATGGTGCCCTGCAAACCAAACTGGATGCGATGGTGAAGATCAACCGGGCCTGGGCAGAGGCTGCTGCAAGGGCGCCAGTGCCGAGCGTGATGATGGGGGGACCCGAATCAGGCGTTGGGCGGCAGGATGAAATGAGCAAGCTCATGAGTGTACTGGCTACGAAGGCCGCCAAAGATCTGGTGATTGACCTGAAAACCAAGTAAGCCCTCACCGGCCTCTTCGCGGCTAAAGCCGCGAAGAGGCCGGTACAGGCTAACAACAATCAACGCCTGTCACCGCCCGCTGGTACGCAACATCTCCACCGGCACATACTTGCCAATCTCATACTTGCCAATTGCCGCCCGGTGCACTTCATCCGGCCCGTCAGCCAGGCGCAGGGTGCGTTGCATGGCGTACATGTAGGCCAGTGGGAAATCGCCGCTCACCCCTGCCCCGCCATGTATCTGGATCGCCCGGTCGATCACTTTCAAGGCCACGTTCGGCGCCACCACCTTGATCTGCGCGATCTCGCTGCGGGCCACTTTGTTGCCGACGGTGTCCATCATGTAGGCCGCTTTCAGCGTCAGCAGCCGGGCCATGTCGATCTCCATACGCGAGTCGGCAATCTTGTCGACGTTGCCACCCAGCCGTGCCAGCGGCCGACCAAAGGCGGTGCGTTCCACCGAGCGCTTGCACATCAGTTCCAACGCACGTTCGGCCATGCCGATCGAACGCATGCAGTGGTGGATACGGCCCGGGCCAAGGCGACCCTGGGCAATCTCGAAACCGCGGCCCTCACCAAGGATTACGTTTTCATACGGCACGCGCACGTTTTCGAAGAGCACTTCGGCGTGACCATGCGGGGCATCGTCATAGCCGAACACCGGCAGCGGGCGGACGATCTTCACACCGGGCGCATCGGTGGGCACCAGCACCATCGAATGCTGCTGGTGGCGCGGGCCTTCGGGGTCGGACAGGCCCATGAAGATCATCACCTTGCAACGCGGGTCGCAGGCGCCGGAGGTCCACCACTTGCGGCCGTTGATCACCCACTCGTCACCGTCACGCACGGCCGTGGCGGCCATGTTGGTGGCGTCCGAGGAGGCCACGTCCGGCTCGGTCATGGCGAACGCCGAGCGGATCTCGCCACGCAGCAGCGGCTCCAGCCATTGGCGTTTCTGCGCTTCACTGCCGTAACGCACCAGCACTTCCATGTTGCCGGTATCCGGCGCCGAGCAGTTGAACGGCTCCGGGCCAAGCAACGAGCGGCCCATGATTTCCGCCAGCGGGGCGTATTCCAGGTTGCTCAGGCCGGCGCCGTATTCCGATTCAGGCAAGAACAGGTTCCATAGCCCTTCGGCGCGGGCCTTGGCCTTGAGCTCTTCCATGATTGCAGTGGGCTGCCAGCGGTCGCCCTCGGCGACCTGGCGCTCGAACACCGCTTCGGCGGGGTAGACATAGGCGTCCATGAACGCAGTAACGCGCTCGCGCAGTGCCTGGACCTTGGGCGAATAGGCGAAATCCATCGGGGCTACCTTCACGGTTCGGGGTACATGGGCCAGAGCCTAGAGCAGCATGCGCCCATCCATCTAGTCTATTTTCCGCGTGTATAAACATTCATAACCGATATATGATCCGCCAATAACTCCAACAAAGAGCGGCGCCCATGAACCTCAGCAAGGTCGACCTCAACCTGTTCATCGTGTTCGATGCGATCTACACCGAAGCCAACCTGACCCGCGCCGGGCAGATTGTAGGTATCACGCAGCCAGCGGTGTCCAACGCCCTTTCGCGGTTGCGCGAAACCTTCAACGACCCGCTGTTCGTGCGCACCGCGCAGGGCATGGTGCCCACGCCCATGGCACAGAACATCATCGGCCCGGTGCGCAACGCCCTGGCGCTGTTGCGTACGTCGGTGCAGGAAAGCCGTATCTTCAACCCGCAACAAGCCAACAAGACCTTCCGCATCAGCATGACCGACCTGACCGAGGCGGTAATCCTGCCCCCACTGTTCCAGCGCCTGCGCCGCCTGGCGCCGGCGGTGCTGATCGAGAGTTTCCTGTGCAAGCGCCGCGAAACCACCAAGGAGCTCGCCGCCGGCCGCCTGGACTTCGCCATCGATGCCCCCCTGAACACCGACCCGCAGGTACGCCACGTCAAGCTGATGCAAGACCATTATGTCTGTGCCTTGCGCCAGGGCCACCCGCTGGCCGACAGCAAGCTGACCCTCGACAGCTACCTGGGCATGACCCACATCCATATCTCCAGCCGCCGTAACGGCCTGGGCTATGTCGACCTGGCGCTGGGCAAGATGGGCGTACAGCGCAAAGTGGCCTTGCGCTCGCAGCACTACCTGATGGCTTCGCAGGTATTGCAGCAAACCGACATGGCGATGACCGTGCCCGAGCGCTTCGCCCGCCGCCATCAGCTGCGCTATCACCCCCTGCCGGTAGAAGTACCCGCGCTCGAAACGCACCTGTACTGGCATGAAAGCACCGACCAAGACCCGGCCAACCGGTGGATGCGTGAGCAAATCACCGAACTGTGCGAACGCGTGGTGGCTGAGGAAGAAAGAGCCTCGGAGCCCGCCTGAAGATACGCACAAGGGATCGCTCATGGCCACCAAGGAGAAAAAAATCCTACAAATCTACAAATAAATAGGAAATCTATGTGGAGGCACCCAAAAATGCACTGTGGGAAGTAAAAAATTTCTCTCGGATGGCGGATACGCTTACTCCATCAATCGCCGATTTCACGGCGACAGACATGGACCTGCCTCAATGCCTAGCGCCCCGCTCTACTTTGATTACGCCGCCACCACTCCAGTCGACGACCGGGTCATCGAAACCATGCTCGCCAGCCTTGGCAGCCAAGCCAACTTCGGCAACCCGGCGTCCAGTGGTCATGCCTTCGGCCAGGCTGCCCGACAAGCCGTGGAGCAAGCCCGCCAGCAAGTGGCCGAGCGTGTCGGCGCACACGTCGAGCGCCTGGTCTGGACCTCGGGCGCGACCGAGTCCAACAACCTGGCGCTAAAAGGCATTGCTCAAGGCGCCGGCCAGCCTGGGCACCTGATCACCAGCCAACTTGAACACAAAGCCGTGCTCGACACCGTGGCCGAACTGGAGCGCCAAGGCTGGGCCGTTACCCGCCTGGCCCCGGATGCCGCCGGCCTGATCCAGCCCGCCAGCGTACAGGCCGCACTGCGCCCCGATACCCGCCTGGTATCGTTGATGGCGGTCAACAATGAGCTGGGCACGGTCACCGACTTTGCCGCCATTGGTGAGCAGGTGCGTGCCCACGGTGCCTTGCTGCACGTGGACGCAGCGCAGGCCGTGGGCAAGCTGGCCATCGACCTGAACACGATGGCCGTGGACCTGATGTCGTTTTCGGCACACAAGGTTTACGGGCCAAAAGGCATCGGCGCGCTATACGTCGGGCCACGCGCCCGTGCGCTGATGCGTGCGCAGATGCACGGCGGCGGCCATGAACAGGGCCTGCGCTCCGGCACCCTGGCGACCCACCAGATCGCCGGCATGGGTAGCGCTTTTGCCTTGGCCGGCCAACCCGGTGACAGTGAGTACCAGCACCTGGAACAACTGGCAAAGCGTCTGCGCGAAGGCCTGCTGGCCTTGCCCGGCGTCAGCCTGAACGGCTGCGCCAGCCAACGCATTCCCCATACCCTGAACCTGTGCATCGACAGCAAGGGCTTCAACAGTGCGGCGCTGGCCAATGAGTTGGCGTTATCGACCACCTCGGCCTGCAACTCGGCCAGCCATGCAGCCTCACATGTGCTGATGGCGCTGGGGCTGGACGAGCACCAGGCACGCAACAGTGTGCGCTTGAGCATCGGGCGCTTCAGCACCGAGGCCGAAGTGGACAAAGCGATCGACGTATTTGCCCGGGTACTGACAACAGCATCCGCAGCGTTGTGGTAAGCCGCGCCCTGGCGCGGCCTGCCGCACGGCGTCACCGGGGCACCCAGCGCCCGGTAACCTCACAGGAAGGTGAACACCTGCGACGCCGGCAAGCGTGACTTGTTCAGCCCGGCGTTAAAGTCCGTTTCAGCACGATAGCCCAGGCTAAGGATCACCACGCTGGTGAAGCCACGTTCACGCAGCCCCAGCTCGGCATCCAGGATCTTGCTGTCGAAGCCCTCGATGGGCGTGGCGTCCAGGCCATGTGCCGCAGCCCCCAGCAATGCAGTACCCAATGCCAGGTAGGTCTGCTTCTCCATCCAGTGCTGCACGTCCTTCTGGTCATGACGGTGCAGGTCGACGTAGTGACGGCGGCTCTGGTTCTGCGCGGCTCGCGCCTGCTCATCGCGGAAACGGCCATCGGCAGCTTCCTGCTCGAGCACGGCATTGAGGTGCGCTTCGGGCATTTCGGTACGGGTGCAGAACACAATCACGTGCGAAGCATCGAGCAGTTTAGGCGTGTTGTAAGCAAAGCGCTCCGTGGTGCTCTTGGCCAGGCGGGCCTTGCCTTCGGCCGTGTCGGCGACGATGAAGTGCCAGGGTTGGGAATTGACCGAGGACGGGCTGTGGCGCAGTTGCTCGAGCAGGGCATCGACAGTGGACTGGGGAATGCGGCGCGAGGCATCGTAGGCTTTGGTGGTGTAGCGGCGCTTGGCCAGCGAGACGGTATCCATGCAACAACTCCGGAATGTACAGGGGATTTGCCGGGCATCTTATCTTTCCTGCCGCAAAGAAAAACCGGCACAATGCAGCAACACTTTCACACCTGGAGTGAAGATGCTGCGCATCACCGACCTCGAACTGTTCGTGCGCAGCAGCGTACTGGGCAGCTTCACGGCCGCCGCCCATGAAGCCGGTCTGCTGCCGGGGCAAGTGGCTGCTGCGATCAAACGCCTCGAACGCGACCTCGATGTGCGCTTGTTTGCCCGTACCACCCGTAGCCTGCGCCTTACCGCCGAAGGCGAGCGCTACTTGCCGACCGCCCTGAACGTGCTGGATAGCCTTCGCCAGGGGCGCGAAGACCTGCATGGCAACCCTGGCACCCTGCGTGGCACCCTGCAGGTGTCGGCGCCTTCCGACCTGGGCCGCAACATGCTGTTGCCCTGGCTGAGCGCCTTTCGCCGGGAGCACCCGGCCCTGCACCTGCGCTTCTTTCTGTCCGACCAGATTGCCGACCTGAACCGTGACCCGGTGGATGTGGCCATCCGCTATGGCCTCAACCAGGATGCCAACTACATCGCCCTGCCCTTGGCCAGCTGGAATCGCCGGGTGCTGGTGGCATCGCCCGAGTACCTGGCCCGCCACGGCCACCCGGTCACGCCCGAAGCCCTGCAAGAGCATGCCTGCCTGCTGTACATGCAGCACAACCGGGTCTACGACAAGTGGCGGGTGGGCAACCGCACCGTGCAGGTCAGCGGGCCGCTGGTCAGCGACGATGCCGACGTAATCCGCCGTCTGGCCCTGCAAGGTGAAGGCATCGTCTACAAATCGTGGCTGGACGTAAGCGCCAATATTGCAGCCGGCGAACTGCAGATCATCCTGCCCGAATACCTGGGTGAATCCGTGCCTGTAACCCTGGTTTGCCCACACCGCAAACAACTCACGCCTGCGGTGTCGCAACTGCACCTGTGCCTGCGCGACCACTTCGAGGTCCTGCGTGCTCGCGCACTGAACAACGGTTGCACAATCGTCCCGAACTGAGTGCCAGCAGGCAGCGAGCAGAGCACAAAAATGCTCGCAACAGGTTGCACGCCACCACTGCTGCCCCAGCAGCACCCGCCCAGCACTCGACTGCTGCGCAACCTGCAACACCGCCGGAACAATCCAATAAAAACCATATATATCAATAAGTTAAAAAAATGGCACAGTCCCTGCTCTAGCCCTCCCCAACAACGCTTTACATACGGGGAGATCCACCATGCATCCGCTCAATCCACTGGCCCGCCAGATCAGCCTTGCGCTGCTGTTGGCCGGTACCGGCAGCCAGGCCATCGCCGCCGACGAAGACAACAAGAACGAACCCGCCCTTGAAACCGTAACGGTCACCGCTCAGCACCGAGAGCAGACCTTGCAGGAAGTACCGGTTGCCGTGTCGGCCATCAAGGGCACCAGCATCACCGCCGATGGCGTGCGCTCGATGGGCGACATTACCACCTTCGTGCCCAACGCCTCGGCCAAGAACCCCGATGGCGACGGTCGCCCGCGTTGGTATATCCGCGGTCTGGGCACCGGCGATACCGGCGCGGCAACCGTCTTCCCGGTGGGCATCTACGCGGACGATGTCTACCTCAACGCGCCCATCGCCGGTGGCGGGCCGCTGTTCGACCTGGAACGCATCGAAATCCTGCGCGGGCCGCAAGGCACCCTGTATGGCAAGAACACCACGGCCGGCGCAGTGAACGTGATCTCGAAGAAGCCCACCTTCGACACCGACGGCTATGGCACTGTCGGCTTCGGCAGCAAGAACGAGCGTATTGTCACCGGTGCCATCGGCGGTGCGCTGGTCGATGAAAGACTGGCCGGGCGAGTAGCGCTGTATTCCGAAGAGCGTGACGGTTTCCAGAACAACGACTTCGACGGCAACACCTACGGTGATGTGAACAAGAAAGCTATCCGTCTGCAGTTCCTGGCCCAGCTCAACCCGGACCTGGACGCCCTGCTCAAACTGCACAGCCGCCAGTTCAAAGGCGATGGCAGCAACGGCTCGCTGCCGGTTGGCCGCTACTACAACGTCGGCTACGAACGCCCGCACGGCCGCGATATCTCGCTGAACGTCAACGAAGACTATCGCCTGGACCACGACGGCGCCTCGCTGACCTTCAACTGGTACCTCGGCGATTACACCCTGACCTCGATCAGCGCCTACGACTACATCCGCAACCGCTCCACCAGCGATGCCGACTACACCCCCTACGAGGTCAACGGCGCGGCCATCACCGACAACAGCTACCGCCAGTGGTCGCAAGAGCTGCGCCTGGCCTCGCCGGAAGACCGCCCGCTGCACTGGCTGGTGGGTGCACACTACTTCCATGAAGACCTGGACAGCTCGGCGCAACGCATCGTCACCCCCGGGCCGACGCCCAACGGCACCGGCTCGAACCAGGTGGGCACCACCGCGTTCCGTGACCTGGGTTACGACCACCGCACCGACAGCTATGCGCTGTTTGGCAACCTGACCTACGACTTTACCGATGATTTCAGCGTCACCGGCGGCCTGCGCTGGACCCAGGAGAAGAAAGACATCGACCTGGACCTGGTGCAACTGACCCGCGCCACCGCCAGCGGTCCGCTGATCCCGCTGGGCGGTGTGGGCACCAACGGTAACCGCCAGGAAGACAAGACCTGGGAGGCCTGGACCTACGACCTGACGCCCGAGTACCGCATCAATGACAACCTGCGGGTGTTCTTCCGCTACGCCCACGGTTTCCGCTCGGGCGGTTTCAACACCGGGCTTTCGACCAGCCTGGCACAGCTGACCACGGTCGACCCGGAAGAGCTGGATGCCTACGAGCTGGGGCTGAAGTCGGAGTGGTTCGATCGCCGCCTGACCGTCAACGCCAACCTCTTCTACTACGACTACTCCGACATCCAGGTGAACCTGCTGACGGTGAACAACGGCGTGCTCACCACCGCACTGACCAACGGCGCCAAGGGCAAGGTCAAAGGCGCAGAACTGGAAATCGAAGGCCAGCCGACCGAGCGCCTGCACCTGCGCGCGGCGGTGTCGTTCCTCGACACCGAGTACACCGACTTCAAGAACACCAACCCCAACACCGGCGCGGTGACCGGCGACTACAGCGGCAACAGCTTCGTGCGTTCGCCGCGCAACGTGGTGTCGCTGGGTGCCGACTACACCATCCCGCTGGAAGTGGGGGGCAAGCTGGTGGCCGGTGGCGACGTGAGCTTCCGTGACAAGGAGTACTTCCTGGCCGACCGCCAGAGTAGCGCCGACGAAACCCTCAGCCAGCCCCACTACACCTTGGCCAACGCCCGCCTGAGCTGGTTCAGCCACGACGACAAGCTGAGCGTGACCGGTTTCGTCAACAACCTCACCGACCGCCGCTACCAGGTACACGGCCGGCCCAACGGCACCGCCGGGCAGTACGTGATCACCTATGGCGACCCACGCACCGTCGGGCTGAGCGTTACCAGCCGGTTCTAGGTTGCCCTTTCGGGCCTCATCGCCGGCTCGCCGGCGATGAGGCCAGTACTGCCAATACATCATTCAGCAGGAACACCCATGCCCCACCACACCCCCTTGGCCAGCGCCATTGCCCTGGCCATCGCCGGCCTCGCCGTGCCCGCCTTCGCCGCCGAACCCAACGACCGCCTCGACACCGTGGTCGTGGTCGGTACCCACCGCAGCGACGTCACCGCCCTGCAAAGCGCCGCGCCGGTCGATGTGCTGAGCGGTGAAAAACTCCAGGAAACCGGCGCCAGCGACCTGTCCGCGGCACTCACCGCGCTTTCGCCCTCGTTCAGCTTCCCGCAGTCGCCCCAGGGCGCCTTTGCTGGCTCGATTGCCCAGGGCGCCTCGCTGCGCGGCCTGGCCTCGGACCAGGTGCTGGTGCTGGTCAACGGCAAGCGCCGCCACACCAGTGCCAACGTCACCCGCCAAGGCCTGGTCAACGCCCGTGGCGCGGCAGCCGTGGACCTCAGCCTGATCCCGCTGTCGGCCATCGAACGGGTGGAAATCCTGCGCGACGGCGCGGCCGCCCAGTACGGCTCGGACGCCATCGCCGGGGTGATCAACATCGTGCTCAAGGAGCGTGACGAAGGGGGTAACGCCGGCTACCGCTTCGGCGGCTACAAGAAAGGCGACGGCCTGCAACGCAAGCTCAGCGGCTGGAAGGGCTTTGCCTTGCCCAACGACGGCTTCCTGACACTGGCCTTCGACGCCGGCAGCCAGGACCCGGCGAGCGACACCCGCGACGACAACCGCATCTTCTACCCCGGTTCCACCAGCATCGACACCGCGCGCGAGCAGAACAACCGCTACCGCAACTGGCGCTGGGGTTCGGGCAATGTCTCGGACCAGTACAACTTCACCGCCAACGCCGAGATGGGTCTGAGCGAGGGGCTGAGCGCCTACGGTTTTGCCACCTACGCGCACAAGAATACGGATGCCGAGAACTTCTTCGACCCGCCCACCACGTTGCGCAACAACTACGGCAGCGTAGCCCTGGCGCGCTACCCGGACGGCCGCCTGCCGGTCACCCGCTATGGCCTGGAAGACTTTGCCGTCACCGGTGGGCTGCGCTTTGAAAACGAAACCCTGGGCAACTTCGACCTGGCGTTGAACTACGGCGACAACCGGGTCGATTCCACCGACCACGACGCGATCAACCCCAGCTGGGGCAGCGCCAGCCCATCGACCATCTACACCGGCCGCCGCGAAGCCGACCAGACCAACCTGACCCTGGACTGGACCCGCGACTTCGCCAACGGCTGGCTGTTCAAGCCGCTGACCGTTTCCGCCGGGCTGGCCTGGCGCCAGGAAAACTACGACCTCAGCGAAGGTGACGCCGCCGGCTGGTCAAACGGGCCGCTGTTCAACACGATCGACCCCATCACCGGCAGGCGCATACCCGGTTACTACTCGGGTATCACCCAGGTCGATGCCGTGTCGCTGGACCGCCGCGTGATCGGTGCCTACTTCGATGTCGAAGCCCAGCTGACCGAGAAATTCCAGGCCGGCGTCGCCGTGCGCAGCGAGCACTATTCGGACTTTGGCGACACCACCAACGGCAAGCTGTCGTTGCGCTACGACTTCACCCCGCAGATTGCCGCGCGCGCCAGCGCCAGCACCGGCTATCGTGCGCCCTCGCTGGTGCAGAGCGGGTTGTCGTCGTTCAGCGTACAGGTGGTGGAACAGCCCCCAGGCAGTGGCAACTGGGTGGAGGTGCAGCAGCGCACCCTGCGCGCCGACAGCCCGGAAGCCGCTTTGCTGGGCGGCAAGGCGCTGAAGCCGGAAGAGTCGACCAACTTCTCCGTGGGCCTGGTCTGGCGGCCGTTGCCCAATGCCTCGGTCACCTTCGACGCTTACCGCATCGACATCGACAACCGCATCACCCTGTCCGATCAGTTGCCGGCCTCGGTGGTGGGCCCGATCTTCGCCGGCACCCCCTATGCCAACATCCAGAGTGCGGCGTTCTATACCAACATCGCCGACACCCGCACCGACGGTTTCGAGTTGGCTGGCCATTATCAGCTGGACGTGGGCCGCTGGGGGCGCGTGGACTTCAACGGCGGCTATGCGCGCAACAACACCCGAATCACCGGGCTTGATGATGTGGGCAACATCCCCGGCAACCAGATCATCGGCCGCAATACCCAAGGGCTGATCGAGGACGGCACGCCCAAGGACAAGCTCACGCTCAGCGCCAACTGGCTGTATGACAACTGGAGCATCACCGTGGCCCAGCGCCGTTATGGCGAGTGGAAAAACCGCAACGCCGCAAACCCCACGCTGGACCAGACCTTCAGCCCGCAGTGGGTAACCGACCTGGATGTGTCGTACCGCTTCGACCTGGGCCTGACCTTGTCGGCGGGCGCGATCAACCTGTTCGACAGCCACCCGGACAAGCTCAAGGGCGCGCAGTTGTATGGCGTGCCTAAATACTCCATCACCAGCCCGGAGGGGGCGCAGGGAGCGTTCTACTACACCAGCGTGAGTTACGATTTCTGATCTGAAACCGCCGCCCTGCGGTGATCATGGTGTCCCACGATAGTGAAGAGGCGCTGTACCTTGGTGACCGGGTGATCATGCTTCCTGCGCACGTTGAGCCCGGTGCCAGCCCGCAACCGGGCAGAAGTACTGTGCTGGCCTGGCGGGCAACTACGGGCATTACGGGGCCCCCAGGAACGCTACGTTGAACGTGCGCGACGACTTCTAAGGCTCAGCACCTGTGGTACTGTCCAGCATCCCCCCCCA
Source organism: Pseudomonas sp. URIL14HWK12:I5 (assembly GCF_900176445.1). NCBI lineage: Bacteria > Pseudomonadati > Pseudomonadota > Gammaproteobacteria > Pseudomonadales > Pseudomonadaceae > Pseudomonas > Pseudomonas sp. URIL14HWK12:I5. The sequence goes on along the minus strand of NZ_FWXQ01000002.1, from coordinate 446,541 downwards.
AGGAGCTTCACACATGGACGTACGCTGCACATCGATTGAAGACGTTCGCGCGCGCATCGACCACATCGATCAGAACCTGGTCGCCCTGCTCGCCCAACGCGGCCAGTTGGTGGCCCAGGCGGCCGCTTTCAAAAAGACCACCGATGACGTGCGCGCACCGGCGCGGGTCGAGCAGGTAATTGCCAAGGTGAGGGGGGTTGCCGAAGAAACGGGGGCTTCGCCAGAGGTGGTGGAGCGGGTTTATCGGGCGATGATTGCAGTGTTCATCGATGAAGAGTTGAGCGTGCATGCCAGTTTGGCCGGCAAATAAACCGGGGCTGCATAGCAGCCCCGGTATTTGAAGACAACACCTTACCCCTGGGCTCCTCAACCCGCCAAGGTGAAGTCCGCTGCCGTTACTGTGGTTGCATCCGCCACCCCTACCAGGCGGATGGAGTCGGTGGCGCCAATGCTGACCAGCGTATCGTCGCCAACATCGGCGATGGTGACGCTGGCGGCAAAGGTCGCCGCAGTGATGTTGAAGGCCGTGATATCCAGCAGGTCCTGGCCACCGGTCGCGTTGCTGTCGAAGTTGATGATCAGGTCATTGCCGAAACCGGCGGCGAACTGGAAGACATCATTGCCATCAGTGGCCATCATCGTGTCATCGCCGGCACCGCCGTTGACCGTGTCGTCGCCAACATCACCGTTGAGGAAGTCGTTGCCACTGCCACCGGACAGGATATCGTTGCCAGCATCACCGAACAGCGTGTCGCTGCCTGTGCCACCGTTCAGAATGTCGTTGCCAAGGCCACCATCGAGGCTGTCGTTGTCGTCACCGCCGTTCAAGGTGTCGTTGCCACTGCCACCCCGCAGCTGATCGTTACCCGCGCTACCGTTGATCACGTCGTTGCCACCGCCTGCAATGATGAGGTTGTCCATGGTGTTACCGCTACCGATGAAGTTACCAGCCCCGGTGTAGACCAGGTTCTCGATGTTGCTGCCCATACCATAGATTGCCAGCGTGGTACGCACGGTATCCGTACCAGCCCCGCTGGCTTCGATCACCACATCTCCGACGTTATCCACTACGTAAGTATCGTTGCCGAGCCCCCCCACCAAACGGTCCGCGCCTGCACCGCCATTGAGCAGGTCGTTGCCAACGCCACCGGTGATGATGTTATCCAGCGTATTACCGCCACCGATGAAGTTGCCTGCCCCGGTATAGACGAGGTTCTCGATGTTGCTGCTCATGCCGTAGCTCGCCAGCGTAGTACGCACGGTATCCGTACCTGCACCAGTCGCCTCGATCACCACATCTGCGGCGTTATCCACCACGTAGATGTCGTTGCCAAGGCCACCCACCAGGCGGTCAGCACCCGCACCGCCATTGAGCAAGTCGTCGCCAGCGCCGCTGGTGATGATGTTGTCCAGCGTGTTACCACCACCGATGAAGTTGCCCGTGCCGGTGTAAACCAGATTCTCGATGTTGATGCTCATGCCATAACTGGCCAGAGTGGTACGCACGGAATCCGTACCGGCACCCGCGCCCTCGATCACCACATCTGTGGCGTTATCCACCACGTAGATGTCGTTGCCGAGGCCACCCACCAAGCGGTCAGCACCCGCACCGCCATTGAGCAAGTCGTCACCCGCGCCACCGGTGATGATGTTGTCAAGCGTGTTACCACCACCGATGAAGTTGCCCGTGCCGGTATAGACGAGGTTCTCGATGTTGCTGCTCATACCATAACTGGCCAACGTTGTACGCACGCTATCCGTACCCGCCCCCGCCGCCTCAATCACCACATCCCCAGCGTTATCCACCACGTAGGTGTCGTTGCCGAGACCACCCAGCAAGCGGTCAGCACCTGCACCGCCATTGAGCAGGTCATTGCCAGCGCCGCCGATAATGACGTTGGCCAGCGTGTTACCGCCACCGATGAAGTTGCCCACCCCGGTATAGGTCAGGTTTTCGACATTGGCACCCAGGTTGTAGCTGGCCAGGATGGTCTGCACCAGATCTACACCGCCGTTAAGCGCTTCGCTTACCGTGTCGCCGACGTTGTCGACCACGAAGGTGTCGTTGCCAGCACCGCCGGTCATGGCATCCGCGCCAAGCCCGCCGTTGAGGATGTCGTTACCAAGCCCGCCGTCAAGAACGTCGTTGCCAAGCCCGCCAAACAGCTGGTCGGCGCCGTCCAGGCCCGAGATCACGTCATTGCCTGCACTCCCAATCAGGATATCGGCACCGTTGGTGCCGACCAGCGTCAACCCTGGTACTGCAGCAGTCGCCGCCGAGGTGAGTGTCTCCACGGTGCCGAAAGCATCGGTGTAGCGCACGATCACCTGCAATTGCTGGCCTCCCTGGTTGAGGCCTGGCGTGAAGGTGGCCGCAGTGGCGCCAACGATGTCGGTGAAGACGCCACCGGTACCTTGCTGCCACTGGAAGCTGAACGCCCCCAGCCCGTCAATGTCGGCAATACTGCCGGTGAGTGCCGTCAGCGTCTGCCCGATGTCTGGCGTGGTGTCGCTGATCAGCAGCGCACCGGTCGGGGCATCATTGACGTTGGCCACAGGGTCGAGGATGTCGGAGGCGATGCTTTCCTGCACACCAAAGTCATCCACGTAGCTGACCACCACCCGCATGTTCTGCCCCACTTGCGCCTGGGTCAGGACAAAGGTGCTGCTGATGGCGCCAACAATGTTGACCCAGCCCAGACCCCGGTTGGACTGCCACTGGAAGGTGAACTGCGGGTTGCTCAGGCCGTCGGCATCGACGATGGTTGCCGTGTTGGCCGTCAGTGTCTGGTTCTGCACCAGCAACCCGGTCACGGTCGGGCCAGCACTCGGCGCGCTGTTCGCCGACGAGTCGACGATTTCCAGCGTGCCCTTGGCGTCCTGATACACCGCGCGAACGCGGATGCTCAGGCCGGCCACGTCGTCCGTTACGCGGTAAGTGGTGCCAATGGCCCGCGAGACCTCCCCTGCGGCAACGAAGGTGATGTCTTCGTAAACCCCCGAACCCGGCAGCGTTTCGACTTGCCAGTAGTACGCTACCGGGCCGTTGACTGCACCGGTAGGGTTGGCCGCACTGACGTTGTCCGCATCGCGCACGGCCAGCGGTGTTACACGCAGCAGCTGACCACTGACGGGGGTATCGTCACGCAAACCGGTGGCCGCATCGAGAATCGCCAGGTGCCCCGTAGGGCCGGCGTTCACGGCAGTGCCCACACCCGACGCCTGCGAGCGGTCAGAGAACTGCAGCCGCTCGATACCGGTCAGGCGGTCGACACCATCACGCCCGGCCACCAGGTCGGTGACGATCACCGCGTTGCCATCGACCACCACGCTGTAGTCGGTGGCCACCCCCGAGAACACCGCCGTGTCATAGCTGTCGGTGCCATTGAGGATTTCCCGGATGATCACCAGCTGGCCCGGGTTGTAGGTGCCATTGAGCATCAGCGGCACCATCGGCTCCATGCTGTCGAAACTGGCGATTTCCGGGCCGGTGCCGTCGCTGTTGGCGCGCACGCTGATGCGCACGTTCAGCCACTTGTCACCGTCGAGGATGTCGTCGCCACCACGGCCTTCGATCAGGTCGCTGCCGCTGCCGCCGAGGATGATGTTGCCGCCATCGTAGAACGTCGCCCCGGCAGCCAGCAGGCTGGACAGGCCGTTGATCAGGTTGATGTTGGTCAGCACGCTGCCCGTGGCGCCATTGGTCGGCAGGCTGGCGGCGTCTTCGTTGTCACCGCGCAGGAAGTCGCCATGGGACGAGCCGGAAAGGCCTTCCATGATGTCGAAGCGCACCAGCGCCGACGCGCCCGAGCCCGGTACCGGCGGCACATCGAAGAAGCGGTCGCTGTAGTCGACGGTCACGCCCTGGGCCAGGTCCTTGAAGGTCGCCCAGTCGTAGCCGGAGCCGCCGATATAGCGGTCGCCGAAGCCCAGGCTGCCGACCATGATGTCGTCGCCGCCTTCACCGTTGAACTTGTCGTTCTCGTTGCCGCCGATGAACACGTCGTGGCCGATGATCGGGTCGTTGCCGAGTGGGTCGAAGTTGTCGCCAGGCGCACCGTCCGAGGTGCCCTTCTCGATCCAGTCGTCGCCTTCGTTACCCATATCCTGTTCGTTGGCCTTGCTGCCCAGGATAAAGTCGTTGCCCTGGCCGCCAATGGCTTCGGAAGCGTCCTCACCGGTGACGATGAAGTCGTTGCCGAAACCGCCGATGATCAGGTTGACGCCATTACCGCCGTGCAGCACATCGTTGCCGTCGCCGCCCTGGATGTTGTCGTCACCGCCCATGTCGCTGATGATGTCGTCGCCGGCGCCACCGCGCAGCTGGTCGTTGCCGTCGCCACCCTCGATGCGGTCGTTGCCGCCATCGCCCCAGACCGTGTCGTCACCCTCGCTGGACACCAGGATGTCGTCACCGTTGGTGCCGCCCAGCACGATGTGCTCGGCACCGGCATAGCGGATGTAGTTGGTGTCCGGGCCAACCGTCAGCGGGCTGTCGCGGAACACCACCTGCTCGCCGTTCTCGCCCAGCGGGTCGGCATTGCCCAAGCCGTCGTTGTATTGCTTGCTCTGGTCCAGTTCCAGGTAGAAGCCCGGGTCGGAGAACACCAGGCCCGGCAGGTGGGTGGCCGAGGTGTTGGCCATGATCAGCTTGGCGAACGAGTTGCTCTCCAGCTCGGCGTTCATCGACAGGCCAGAGGTGCGCTCCAGGTAGTAGAAGCGGTCACCGTCCTGCAGTTTCTCCATCTGGTTTTCGAACACGAAGTTGAAGGTACTGCCGAGCATGCCGCCGAACGGGGTTTTCGCCTCGGCCAGGCCGCCGATCCACAGGTCGATGGCATCGACACCGGTCACGGTCACAGCCTTCAGGTCATCGGCCGTACCCAGCACGCCATCCTTGCCCGGCAGGGTCACATTGGCCCAGGCACCACTGCTGTTGAGGAAGTCCAGGCGATCGGCCGGCGCACCATCGCCGCCGAACACCAGGGCCATGGCCGCAGCGCGTTTTTCGAGCAGGGTGGTGGCACCGGTGATGCTGCTGTGGGTGCCGTAAGCCGCGATGAAGTTGATCAGCGACTCGGGGTGCTTCAGGTGCTGCACCAGGTCGACCCAGCTGGTGTACGGTTTGAGCTGGGTGTCGCCGGTTTGCCCGAAGATGTCGCGGCGCACAGCGTTCAGCGAAGGGATGCCGACATCACGGCCACGGGCGATGTTGATCGCCGGCAGGTCGAGCGGCAGGCCAAGCAGGTTGTTGCGCAGCGCCTCGGTGACGAACTCGTCGATTTCGTTACCGGCCTGGCGAGTAACCCCGCGCACGATGGCGCTGGTGGCATCCTCGGGGGTGACGCCACTGGCGGCATACGCCAGCGGGTTGAGGAACGCCGCGATCAAGCCCAGTTGCTGTTCGGGGTTGGCACTGGCCGGGTCCTGGATGACGTTGAAGTCGACGTCAAAGCGGTCGACAGTCTCGGTCAGCATCGAGTGGCCAAAGCGGTACACGGTGTGGGCGAACTCGGCCACGATCGACGCATCGAGGTCCACGTCATACACCTGGGTCGGGGCGAAGAACAGGTCGACCCGTGGTTGCACGGTACGGGCGAACTCTTCGAACACCAGGTGCTGATACTGCATCTCGGTACCGAACTTGGCCGCTTGGAACAGGCGTTCGCCGTTCCATACCAGGGCATCGATCTCGGCCGGGGTGACCGGCAAAGCGGTGACCGGGTTGAGCAGCCACTCATTGAGGAACGCCAGGTCGCCCGAGTCGAGCACGGTGTCCATGGTCTGCGCCACCAGCCGGTTGTGCTCGGCGTGGAAGACGGCATGCACGGCGGTCAGGCCGATGTTCTCGTTGACCCGGCCGTCGCCGGCAATGTAGTGCGCATCCAGCAGTTCGTTGTCGTAGGCCAGGTTGGCCCCGGTCTGCGGGTTGACGGGCACAGCGTTGCCGGCCACGTCGTCGGCATCCGGCGCCAGCACACCACCGCTGAACACCGGCACGGCATTGTGTGCAATGTCGGCGAGGAACTGGTGCCCCGTGCGCACGGCATTGGTCAGGTCGAGCGGCGCCAGCGGGTTGCCTTCGACCTGCTGGTCATCGGCCGTGCCGGCAATGCCGTCCAGGCCCTTCATCACCACCATCGGGTAGCCGTTCGGCCCCTTGATGAAGTTGCCGTAGGCGTCGGTGGCGAGCAAAGGCACGTTGTCGACGTCGGCGTCGGTCAGGTTGATGCCGAGCAGGTCGCGGGCCTGGGCCTTGACCACCTTCCAGGTGGCCATGCCACCGATTTCGGTGTCGTCGCCGGTGCCGAACTTGCCATCGGCGCCCAGGTCACGGTTGGTGATCAGGCGGCCTGTAGCGACAGGGCCATCATCGGTCATGATGTAGGCGCGCAGGAACACTTGGTGCGAGGGGTGCGAGCTGTAGGTCTGGTTCTGGTCCACGAACGGCGTGGTGGTGTTGGTGTGCTCGTGAATGTCATCGGCGTTGCCGAGGATGCCATCCGGCCCTGGCAGGTTGGTGGCACGGGTTACCACCATGAAGTTGGTGAAACCACCCTCCACGTACAGCGGGTCATCCGGCTGCAGCGGGATGTAGATGGTACCCGAGCCGCCCTTGGTGACCAGGTCCAGACCATGGTCGAAGAACTGTCCGAAGAAGGTCATCCACGCGTTGAACGGCGCGGACAACCCGGCATCGGCTGCAGTGTTTTCGAACAGGTACACATCGTGGTCGTCGGTGGTGCCGAACTGGCCATCCATGCCGGGGCTGGCAACGATGCGCACGCCGTCCTTGAGCACGTCGTCGTTGCCTGGCGTGCCGAAGTTGAGCACGCCGTCCGCGCCCGGGTCATACGCGGTGGCATAAGCCGCCGGGTTGTTGGAGGTCTGGTCGACCACCAGGTTACTGATGGTACGCGGCTGCGAGTCGAACACCGGGCCGCTGGTTTGCTGGTACGACGTCCCCGGAATGGCTGGCGAGCCAGGCCCGAAGAACCCGGCCGGGGCACCCTCTGCCGGGTTGAATACCGGGTCGGTCACGCGTGGGAAGACGTTGTCGGCGGCACCGAACTGGGTGTTGTTGGTGCCGTTGAGGTTCATCAGGTTGTTGTTCGAGCCATCTACCGCACGTAGCCCCAAGGGCGCGCGGATGTTGGGGATCAACGAAAGGATGTCCTGCCCGGCGGCATCGGCTTCGGCGATCTTGATCTGGGCCAGGATGAAGTTCAGGTCGGAGCGCACCATGTGCAGCCCTTCCCCCCCAGCGGTGGCATCCACGACCGGGGTGGCCGGCGTCGGCACCACCGGTGCGCCCGGCTGTACCACGGCCGTGGGCTGCGAGAAGAGCACTTCGGTAGTGCCATGGGCGTCCTGGTAGATCGCCTTGACCCGCAGGCTTAGCCCGGCCAGGTCTGGCGATACCTTGAACGACGTACCGTCGGCGCTCTGGAACGCCAGGTCGCCGGCCGGCAGCAGGATGATGTCCTGGAACACACCACTGCCCGGGTCGGCCTCGAACTGCCAGTAGTACGAAACCGAACGGTCGGCAAGTGTGCCGGTCAGGTTGCCCGCGCTGACGTTGTCGGCGTCGAGCACGCCCGCCACGCTCACTGTCAGCATGTCACCCACAGTGATCGCACCGCCGTTGCCATCGAGCACGGTCGGGCTGCCGGTGGGTTGCGCGTTCACCCCTTCCACCAGCACGCGCTGGCTGTCGGCGAACTGCAGGCGTTCGATGTGCAGGAGGGTATCCACGCCATCGCGGCCGGCCACGGTATCGGTCACCGTCCACACGTCATCGGCAACGTCAGCCGTGCCTTTGGTGTTCTGGGTCACCACATATTCGCTCTGCACCCCCGCGTATATGGCAGTGTCAAAGGCCGCGCCGCCGGTCGAGGTACCCGGCAGGATTTCCCGCACGGCTTTGAGCTGACCTGGGTTGTAAGTGCGGTCGAGCATGAACGGGATCATGTCGACCATGCTGTCGAAGCTGGCGATCTCTGGCCCGGTGTGGTTGACGTCGCCTGGGGCATACACCGCAATGCGCACGTTCAGCCATTTATCGCCATCGATCAGGTCATCGCCGCCACGGCCTTCGATCAGGTCGCTACCATTGCCGCCGAGCATGATGTTGCCGGTGGCAAAGCCGGTGGTCGGCAACCCGGCATCGGCCAGGAACTGCTGCAGGCCGCGGATCAATGCCACGTTGGTCAGTGCGCTGCCGGTGGCACCGCCATGGTTGAGGATGGTCACGGCATCGACGTCATCGCCCTTGAGCACATCGGCGTAGTTCGAGCCGGACACCCCTTCCACCTCGGCGAAGCGGTCGAGGATGCTGGCCGGCGAGGCGCCGACCGGGTTGAATACCCCGGCGTTCTGGTTTGGTGCATTGCCATGGGGCTGGGCCAGCGCGGCCAGGCTCAGGTCAACGGTAACGCCGACCTTGTCGTTCTTGTTGGTGATCCAGTCGAAGCCGGACATGCCGTCCATCTTGTCCTGGGCATCGCTGCCGACAAAGATGTCGTCGCCGCCTTCACCGATCATTTCATCAAAACCACCGCCCCCGACGAAGATGTCGTTGCCGACCACCTCATCACCCAGCAGCGGCGCAAAGTTGTCGCCGGGCGCACCGTCCTGGGTGCCCTTCTCGATCCAGTCGTCGCCCTCGTTGCCGGTGGGTGGCAGGTTGGTCTTGGCACCGAGGATGAAGTCGTCGCCCTGGCCGCCGAAGGTGGTGGAAATATCCTCGGTGGTGATGATGAAGTCCTGACCGTCGCCGCCCAGAATCAGGTTGCCGGCCACCAGCATGCTGCCAGCGACGATCACGTCGTTACCGGCGTTGCCCTCCAGGCGGTTGTCGCCGAACGAGTCGGTGATGATGTCGTCACCTGCACCGCCCAGCACGGCATCGTTGCCAGCACCACCTTCAAGCACGTCGTCGCCGGCATCGCCGTAAACGGTATCGTCACCTTCGCCGGAAATGATGATGTCGTTGCCGGCAGTGCCGCCGAGCACCACATGGTCTTCACCGGTGTAGTGCAGGAAGTTGCTGTCGGGCCCAACAGTGTCAGGGTTGTCGCGAATCACCAGCGGTACGATTTCCACGCCGTTGATTTCGATGCCGCCCGTTGGGTCGGCCTTGCCGTCGGCCCCCAGCCCGGTGAACTGGTTGGCCTGGTTCACTTCCAGGGTGAAGGTGGGCGTGAGGAACACGGTGTTGGACAGGTGGGTGACGTCGGAGTTGGCCATGATCAGCTTGGCAAAGGAGTTGTTCTCCAGTTCCGTGCCGAAGTTCATGCCCGCCGTGCGCGACAGGTAGTAGAAGCGGTCGCCGTTCTGCAACGCTTCCAGCTGGGTTTCGAAGACAAAGTTGAAGCTGGAACCCAGCATGCCGCCGAAGGGCATTTTTTTCTCGGCCAGGCCGCCGACCCAGAAGTCGATGGCATCGACACCTGTCACCGTCACGCCGGCAATGTCGTCGGCCGTGCCGGCGATACCGTCTTTGCCGGCCAGCGTCACGTTGGCATAGGCGCCGGTGCTGTTGAGGAAGTCCAGGCGATCGGCAGGCGCGCCGTCGCCGCCAAGCACCAGCGCCACTGCGGCGGCGCGCTTGGCCGCTTCGGTGGTGGCCCCGGTGATGGTGGCGTGGGTGCCGTAGGCGGCGATGAAGTTGATCAGCGACGCCGGGTGCTTGAGGTGGTCGGCAAAATCGACCCAGCTGATGTAGGCCTTGAGCTGGCTGTCACCGGTTGCGGCATAGAACTCGCGGCGCGCCTCGTTCAGGCTGGGGATACCGGTGTCACGGCCACGGGCGATGTTCAGCGCGGGCAGGTCCAGCGGCAGGCCAAGCAGGTTGTTGCGCAGCGCCTCGGTGACGAACTCGTCGATTTCGTTGCCCAGCTGGCGGGTCACGCCGCGAATGATCGCACCGGCTGCCTCGTCGGCGGTGGCACCGCTGCCGGCGAAGGCCAGCGGGTTGAGGAAGGCGGCAATCAGGCCCAGTTGCTGATCCGGGTTGGCGGGGTCGCCCGACACCGGGTTGAAGTCGGGGTCGAAGCGGTCGACGGTTTCGGTCAGCATCGAGTGGCCGAAGCGGTACACCACATGGGCGAACTCGGCGAGGATGGCCGGGTTGATCGACGTGTCGTAGCCGTTGGGGGCGAGGAACTCGTCGATCTGCGGCTGAATGGTGCGCGCGAACTCTTCGAACACCAGGTGCTGGTACTGCATTTCGGTGCCGAACTTGGCGGCCTGGAACAACCGCTCGCCGTCCCATACCAGTGCGGCGATGCCGGCTGGCGTGGTGGGGATGGCGGTGACATCGTCGATCAGCCACTCGTTGAGGAACGCCAGGTCACCGGCGGCCAGCAAGGTGTCCTTGGTCTGCTGCACCAGGCGGTTGTGCTCGGAGTGGAACACATGGTGCACGGCAGTAAGGCCGATGTTTTCGTTCACCCGGCCGTCACCGGCGATGTAGTGGGCGTCGAGCAGTTCGTTGTCGTAGGTCAGGTTGTTGCCGCCTGGGCCAACTGGCTGGGCGTTGCCTACTGCGGTGTCGGCATCGGCCTGCAACACACCGCCCACCACCACGGGCGCGGCGTTGTGGGCAATGTCGTCAAGGAAGCCATGCCCGGTGCTCACGGCGTTGGCCAGGCTGATCGGCGCGTTGCGGTCGCCTTCGACCAGTTGGGTGACGTCGTCGGCCGTGCCGGCAATACCATCGGCGCCATTGTTCACCCGCATCACCACTTGCGGCATGCCGTTGGGCCCACGCAGGAAGTTGCCATAGGCATCGGTGGCCAGCAGCGGCACGCTGTGCACGTCGGCGTCGGTCAGGTTGATACCCAGCATGTCACGGGCCTGAGCCTTGACCACCGCCCAGGTGGCCATGCCGCCATTCTCGCTGTTGCCATCGTCAGCTGTGCCGAACTTGCCGTCCGCGCCCAGGTCGCGGTTGGTGATCAACCGCCCGGTGGCCACCGGGTCGCCTGCGGCATTCAACGCATATTCGCGCAGAAACACCTGATGCGAGGGGTGCGAGCTGTAGGTCTGGCTCTGGTCGACGAACGGCGAGGTGGTGTTGGGCTGGCTATCGTCGGCCGTGCCCACTACACCATCGGCACCGGCGGTACGTACGGCACGTGAAAGCACCATGAAGTTGGTCGGGCTGCCAGCCACGAACAGCGGATCGTCGGGGCGCAGCGGAATGAACACGATATCGGTGCTGCTCTTGCTCACCAGGTCAAGACCGTGGTCAAAGAACTGGCCGAAGAAGGTCATCCAGGCGTTGAAGCCAGCCGTCAGGCCCACGTCGGGCGAGACGTTGGGGATGAAGAACACAGGCTTGTCATCAGCGGTGCCGAACACCCCATCGATCCCCGGGCTCATCACCGGAGCAGCACCGCCATTGGCCTCGACCGCAGCCGGGTTGTTCGCCGTCTGGTCGACGATCAGGTTGCTGATGGTGCGCGGTTGTGAATCGACGACATTGCCGGTGCCCACATAGTTGGCGCGGTAGGAGGCATCGAGCAAGCGCAGGAACGCGTTGTCAGAAGCGCCGAACTCGCTTTGCCCGGCGACCAGGTTGTTGAAGCTGCCATCCACGGTGCGCAGGCCGAACGGCACCTGACTGTTGGGCAGCAGGTCGATCAGGCTGGCGCCATCTGCGTGGGCTTCGGCGATGAAGATCTGTTTGAGGATGAATTCCAGGTCTGACTTGCTGAAATTGGCCATTTCAATTGCCCTCGATCATTCAAGAGAAATCACAGGGCAACAGGGTCCTTCCCGCGCCCAGTCAGTGTTGACGTGCGCAGTATCTGGTTCTTTTTTAAGGGCTCGGCGGCTCAATGCTGTTGTGTTGGCGCCTCAGCCTCATTACTCGAAAGCCGGCCCCACCGCTCCGGGAGGGCCTGTTAACCGTGCGATACAGGTGTAACGCACGTGCATCGACCCCAGCTTGCACAGGGCCCGAATACTTCAGACTAAAGTCGCAGGGCAAAAGCTTGTCAATATCCCGTCAAAAAAATCGTTCGATGATGATAATGCGATGCAAATAGCTGTTTTTCTGGCACTTATAAAAAGTTCAAAGTATTAATAGAGCAAAATGATATTACCGAATGTTTCGTTGCAACCTACGCTCGTGCATGTGGGAGCAACGCAGCGTTTTGGACTATTCGCCATAAGAGCGACCCGCCTGCGAGCCGACCAAGAAGCCACAACTACCGTTGTACGGGGCGCCGCAAGGGCTTCCCGACTTGTAACGAAGGGAGGCCCCCGATGCCTAAGCCACCACGCACCCGCTCCGAGCTGGCCGACGTGCTCTTTCGCTTGCGCCGCAGCTTCTATGCCCTGGCCGCCTTTAGCGGCGTGATAAACGTCATGATGTTGACGCCAGCTATTTATATGCTGCAGGTGTATGACCGCGCGCTGGTCAGCCGCAACGTCACCACACTGGGCATGCTCACGCTGCTGGTGGTCGGGTTGTTCCTGTTGATGTCGGCATTGGAGATGACCCGTACCCGCGTGCTGATCCGGGTGGGCAACTGCCTGGACATGGACCTCAACCGGCGCATCTTCAGCGCCGCGTTCGAACGCAACCTGAGCCGCGCCGGCGGCAACCCGGCCCAGGCCCTGCAGGACCTGGCGCAAGTGCGGCAGTTTCTGACCGGCAACGGTTTGTTCGCCTTTTTCGATGCACCATGGACGCCGATCTACCTGGTGGTCTGCTACCTGATCCACCCTTGGCTCGGGCTGGTCACGATGATTGGCTCGCTGATCCTGGTGGGCCTGGCCTACCTCACCGAGAAGGCTACGCAAAAGCCACTGGCCGAAGCCAATCAGGCCGCCATGACGTCGGCCAGCTACGCCAACAACAACCTGCGCAACGCCGAAGTGATCGAGGCCATGGGCATGCTGCCGTCAATCGGCAAGCGCTGGTACCAAGGGCACTTGCGCATCCTGCAGATGCAGACCCTGGCCTCCGACCGCGCGGCGCTGATCAGCAGCACCGGGCGTTTCGTGCGCATCACCTTGCAGTCGCTGATCCTCGGTACCGGTGCGTTGCTGGCAATAGAAGGCAAGATCACCCCCGGCATGATGATCGCGTGTTCGATCCTGACCGGCCGCGCCCTGGGCCCGGTGGAACAGGTGATTGCCTCCTGGAAGCAGTTGCTCGGTTGCCGCTTGGCCTGGGGCCGGCTCAACGACCTGCTGCAAGACTATCCGCAGCGGCCACCGAGCATGTCGCTGCAGCGGCCGATGGGCATGCTGGCCGTGGAAAACGTGATCGCCGGTGCCCCCGGCACCACCACCAGCATCGTGCGCGGGGTCAGCTTCAGCCTGGTGCCGGGTGAAAGCTTAGGCATCATCGGCCCTTCGGCTTCGGGCAAGTCTACTCTCGCCCGCCTGCTGGTGGGTGTGTGGCCGGCCCAGGCCGGCAAGGTGCGCCTGGATGGTGCCGACATCTTCACCTGGAACAAGGCCGAACTCGGCCCTTGGCTGGGCTACCTGCCGCAAGACGTGGAGCTGTTCGAGGGCACCATCGCCGAAAACATCGCGCGCTTTGCCGAGGTGGACAGCGATGCGGTGATCCGTGCTGCCCGCAGCAGCGGCGTACACGACATGATCCTGCACTTCCCGCAGGGCTACGACACGCGCCTGGCCGCCGACGGCACCCCACTGTCCGGCGGCCAGAAGCAGCGTATCGCCCTGGCCCGCGCCCTGTATGGCGAGCCCAACCTGGTCGTGCTGGACGAACCCAACGCCAACCTCGATGACGTCGGCGAGAAGGCCCTGGTGGATGCGCTGGCCGAGTTGAAGGCGCGCGGCGCCACGGTGATCCTGATTTCCCATCGGCCCAATGTGCTGTGTGCAGTCGACAAGATACTCATGTTGCGCGACGGCGCTGTGCACATGCTCGGCAGCCGCGACGAAGTATTCGCGGCGCTGCGCAAGGCTGCCGTGATTCCAGCGGCCGGTGCGGCACCGCTGGCTTCGGTCAAAGTAAGGGAGTAGCCGATCATGCAGATGACTCAACACGCTGAGTTGATCCCCGCCGAAGCCAAGAACCTGATCGACCTGGATGCGGCCCGGCCAGTACGCTGGGGCGTATGGATGGTGATTGCCGGTTTTGGCGGTTTCTTGCTGTGGTCTTGCCTGGCGCCACTGGACGCAGGCGTGGTAGCCACCGGCACGGTCAAGGTCACCAGCAACCGCAAGGCGGTACAGCACCTGACCGGCGGCACGGTCGAGGCGATCCTGGTGCGCGAAGGCGATCTGGTAAAAAAAGGCCAGGAAGTGGTGCGGCTCGACGCCCTGCGCGCAGTCGCTGAGCAAGGCGCGCTCAGCGCGCAGTACATCGTCAGCAAAACCGTGGAAAACCGCCTGGAAGCCGAACGCGACGGCCGCGACACGGTCACCTTCGACCCTGCCCTGCTCCAGCATTACGCCAATGACCCTCGCTTGCTGGCCGCCATGGACTTGCAACAGCGCCTGCTCGACACCCGCCGCGCCGGCCTGGCGGGGGAACTGAGCATCCTTGAGGAAAACCTCACCGCTTCGGCGGTGCAGCTCAAGGGCCTGCAGCAGGTGTACGGTGCCCGCGCCTCACAGATCGGCTTCCTCAACCAGGAACTGCAAGGCACACGGGTGCTGGCCGCCGAAGGTTACGTACCGCGCAACCGCCTGCTGGAGCTGGAGCGCAGCAATGCCGACCTGTCCGCCGGCCAGGCAGAAAACCTCAACAACATAGCCCGGGCACGCAGCCAGGCCACCGAGATCAAGCTGCGCATCCTGCAGCGCCAGCACGACTACCTGAAAGAAGTGGAATCGCAACTGACCGACACCGCCAAGGAAAACACCACCCTGGCCGACCGCTTGCGCGCACTGGACTACGAAGTGACCCACACGGTGATCCGCTCGCCGATCGATGGCATGGTCCAGGGCCTGAGCATTGCCACGGTCGGCGGCATCATCCAGCCCGGTGCCAAGATCATGGAGGTGGTGCCACTCGACCAGCCCCTGCAGGTAGACGCAATGATCCCGGTGCAGGCTATCGACAAGATGGTGCCGGGCCTGGACGTGGACATCGCCTTCCCGGCCTTCAACCACGCACAGACGCCGAACATTCCGGGGCGGGTGAAGACCATTTCCGCCGACCGCCTGCTCGACGAAGAAAGCAAGCAGCCGTTCTACCTGGCCCAGGTGGAAGTGACGCCCGCCGGCATGGGCCTGCTGGGCAGCAACCATATCCGCCCCGGCATGCCCGCCACCGTCACCATCAAGACCGGCGAGCGCAACCTGCTCAGCTACTTGCTCAAACCCATGCTCGAACGCGTCGACGCCGCGTTCAAGGAGCAATGACATGAAACGCCCGTGCCTGATGTTGTGCCTGCTGGGGGTTGCCGTGCAGGCCAGTGCCATGGACCTGAAGCAAGCGTGGGACCTGTTGCAATACCAGGGCCCGATCTACCAGGCCGCCGTGCATGAGAAACAGGCCGGCAGCGAAAACCGCGCTATCGGCGAAGCTGGCTTGCTGCCACAGATCAACGCTTCGGCCTATTTCAACAGGGTCGATGGCAGCCAGCGCCAGAATGGCCAGGACAACGACCTGGACTATGACTCCAAAGGTGCCAACGTGCGCCTGCGCCAACCGCTGTTCAACAAACAGAAGATGGCCGAGTACCGCCAGGGCCAGCAACGGGCCGACTACAGCGTGGCGGTGTTCGATGCCAAGAGCCAGGACGCCGCGGTACGTCTGGCCGACGCCTACTTCGACGTGCTGCTGGCCAGCGAAACCATCACCCTGGCCAAAGCCAAGCTGAACGCTTTCGAAGAGCAACTGGCTTCGGCGAAGCGCCGCAAGGAACTGGGCGCTGGTACCATTACCGATGTCGACGAGTCGGTCGCTCGCCGCGACCTGGCCGAGGCCGACCTGATCGACGCCCAGGACAACCTGGTCAATACCCGGCGCAAGCTGGAGGAGTACATTGGTGAAACCCCACAGTCTCTGACCACCTTGCAGCCAGGCTTCAGTACACCGCCGCTGATGCCAGGCAACCTGCAGGACTGGCTGGTCAAGGCCCAGGCAGACAGCCCGTTGATTCATGCACGCCGGCACAGCTACGAGCTGGCCGAAGAAGAAGTGAAACGTGCCCGCGCCGGGCACTGGCCAACACTGGATTTCGTGGCCGGCTACACCGCCGGCAGCAGCCAGTCGATTTCCGAGATCAACCAGCGTAACCACTACAGCTCGATCGGGCTGGAGCTGAACATTCCGCTGTACAGCGGTGGCAGCACCAGCGCCCTTACTCGCCAGGCCAGCGCCAACAGCTCGAAGGCCCTGGACGAGCTGGACGCCACACGCCAGGAGGTGATTTCCGACACCACCCGCGAGTACCGCGGTGTGCAGAGTGGTGCCTTGCGCATTCAGGCGCTGGAAAAGGCCGTGGCTTCCAACGAGCGCTCGCTGTCCTCCACCCGCAAGGGCTTCAAGGAAGGCGGTACCAGCACCAACTCGGATGTACTCAATGCCGAAGAGTTGCTGTACGACGCCCGTCACGACCTGTTCGAGGCGAAGCTGAACTACCTGATGTCACGGCTGCGGCTGGCCTCGTCGGTGGGTAGCCTGGGTGATGACGACATCGAACAGATCAACAATTACCTGGGGCCGGAACTGATGGTAAGCAATTGATCGGAGCACACACGGTAGCGGTGGCCGGTTTATTGACGTCAGGCTATTCACCGACTGCATGCACCCGGACGACCTGGCCATCACCCGCCCGTCGCTTGCAAGGGTGATGAACGGGCAGCCCCATTACGACTCCCGCAACCGCCATGCCTGTTGCTGAGGCACGCGGATGGAAACAGGTACCAGGTCAAGCGACAGAGGACCGCAGCCGGCTGATCAAGAAAGGACCATCATCATGCTCAACCCTGAAAACGCGTTGCTCGACAGTTGGCAGCACAACGCGCAAGCCTGGATCGGCGCCGTGCGCAGCGGCGCCATCGAAAGCCGCCGCCAGGTCACCGACCAGGCGATCCTGCTGGCCATTCTTGGCCGCCAGCCCGAACGGGTGCTGGACTTGGGCTGCGGTGAGGGCTGGCTGCTGCGCGCACTGGGTGATCGCGGGATCGAAGCCGTGGGTGTCGACGGTGACAGGACATTGGTGGATGCCGCGCAGGCTGCGGGCTCGGCCGAGGTGCACCTGGCCAGCTATGCGCAGTTGGCCGAGGGCCACGTCTACGTAGGCAAAGGTTATGACCTGATCTGTGCCAATTTTGCGTTGTTGCACCAGGACATCATTCCGCTACTGGCGGCGATGCACGACCTACTGGTGCCTGGCGGTGCGCTGGTGATCCAGACGCTGCACCCTTGGAGCATGGCGGGTGGGGACTATCAGGATGGCTGGCGGGAGGAGTCATTTGCCGGGTTTGCCGGGGATTGGCAGCCAATGCCCTGGTATTTTCGTACCCTGGCCAGCTGGCTGAATGCACTGGACATGGCGGGGTTGCGGCTGGTCAACCTGCAGGAGCCGCAGCACCCGCAGAGTGCGATGCCGCAGTCATTGTTGATGGTGGCTGAGCGCCCTTGAGGCGCTCAAGCCCCCACACGGCTCAAGCTTCAGAGCACAGGCTTGCGCGCCGCCCCGCTGCGGGCTTTGGCCATGGCGGCCAGACGCACCGCGACGTTGGCCGCGCCGTAACCGGCATAGCCACCCTTGCGCTGGATGATCTCGAAGAAGAATCGCTCCTCGAACGGTTCGGTGTACACGTGGAACAGCTCGCCGCCCTGGGCATCGCGGTCGTACAGCACGTTGTAATACGCCAGCTCGCTGAGGAACTCGTCGTCGAAATCGAAGCGTGCTGCCAGGTCGTCGTAGTAGTTCAGCGGGATTTCCAGCAACGGCACACCAGCCAGCTTGGCGCGCGCCACTTCGCGGAAGATATCGTCACAATCGAAGGCGATGTGATGCACGCCCGAACCGCGGTAGCTGGACAGCGCATGAGCGATGGCGGTGTTGCGGTTTTCCGAAATGTTCAGCGGCAAGCGCAACGTGCCGCACTGGCTACGCAGCGCGCGGCTCTTGACCAGGCCGTATGGGTCGGGCAGCACCACTTCGTCATCCGCGGCGAAATCGAACAGGCTCTTGTAGAACAGCACCCAGCTGTCCAGCGACTCGGCCGGCAAGGCCAGGGCCATGTGATCGATGCGGCGCAGGCCACCGGTGGCGGTGGCGCTCTTGTCCAGGCTGAAATCGGTATCGTACAGGGTCTGGCCGGCAGTGCCCTGTTCTACCAGGTACAGCAGGCTACCATCCGGGGCACGCACCGCCGGTACTTCACATTCGTTAGGGCCGACCAAGCCCCGGAACGGCTGGCCACGGTAGGCAGTCGCGCGCTTCAGGGCTGCTTGCTGGTCCTTGACCCGCAGCGCGGTGGCGCACAGCGACGGGCCGTGGGCTTCAAAGAAGTTGTGGCCGAAGGAATACGGTTCGGCGTTCAACACAATGTTGATATCGCCCTGGCGCAGCAACTGCACTTCTTTGCTGCGGTGTTTGCCGGCTTCGGCAAAACCCAGGCGCTTCAGCCAGCTGGCCAGACGCGCGCCAACAGCTTCGTCAACCGCGAATTCGAGGAACTCCACACCGTCATAGGTGCTCGCCGCTGGCGGGGTGAACAGCACGCCAGGTTCGATCGGCGTGTTTTCCTGTTCCAGGCGCAGGCGGGTCTGCTCTTCGAGGTACAACAGCGAGCGCAGGCCATCAGCGGCATTTTGCCGTGGCGGCGCAGCGCGGAACCCGTCATTGAAGATTTCCAGCGATAGCGGGCCACGGTAACCGGTGGCGAGGATCGGCGCCAGAAAGCCGGCCATGTCCATTTCACCCTGCCCCGGGAAGCACCGGAAGTGGCGGCTCCACTCCAGCACATCCATGGCCAGAATCGGCGCGTCGGCCATCTGCACGAAGAAAATCTTGTCACCGGGGATGTCGCGGATCGCGCTGGGGTCACCCTTCAGGGACAAGGTATGGAAACTGTCGAGGATCACCCCGAGGGCCGGGTGGTCGGCCTGGCGCACCAGGTTCCACACCTGCTGGTAGGTGTTGACGTGGCGGCCCCAGGCCAGCGCTTCGTAACCAATGCGCAGGCCGCGCTTGCCGGCGTGCTCGGCCAGCAGGCGCAGGTCATCGACCAGCAACTGCTCTTCGCCCAGGGCATCGGCCTGGACGTTACTGCACACCAGCACCAGGTCGGTGCCCAGCTCCTGCATCAGGTCGAACTTGCGTTCGGCGCGGTCGAGGTTTTTCTGCAGCCGGTCGCGGCGGCAGCCTTCAAAGTCGCGAAACGGCTGGAACAGGGTAATGGCAATGCCAAGATCAGCGCACATCTGGCGCACCTGGCGCGGGCTGCCGGCGTAATAGAGCAGGTCGTTTTCGAAGATCTCGACGCCGTCAAAACCGGCGGCGGCGATGGCTTCGAGCTTTTCCGGCAGGGTGCCGCTCAAGGACACGGTAGCGATCGAACGCTGCATGGCGGGAGTTCCTTGTTGTTAGAAAATGACGGTGCCAGTCAGGTAAAAACCACTGTCACAGTTTATGGCACGATCGATTATTCGCAGGTAAAGTCGCCGCTTCAATCTCTTTGTACGGAATGGTTAGTTTTGCGTTCGATTATCGCACAAAACCCAATTTAGCGAATTGCTAGACCGCTGGCCCTGCGGTCAACATGAGACCCAGACGCAGGCACACCGACCACTGCCTCCTGCCTTGGTGAACCGATGGCGGAACCTGCGCAAACAACAATAACAACGGAGACAACGATGGCTCACTCCAGCTCGCAAGCCAAAAAAGCGACCGCCAGTGGATGGATAGGCTCGGCACTCGAGTACTACGACTTCTTCATCTACGCCCAGGCCGCTGCGCTGATTTTCCCGCAGATCTTCTTCCCCAATACCGACCCGAAAATGGCCATCATTGCCTCGTTGGCCACGTACGGCGTGGGCTACCTGGCGCGCCCGGTCGGTGCCTTCGTACTGGGCCACTGGGGTGACACTCGCGGGCGCAAGAACGTCCTGCTGCTG
This sequence comes from Pseudomonas sp. URIL14HWK12:I5, assembly GCF_900176445.1. Lineage (NCBI taxonomy): Bacteria > Pseudomonadati > Pseudomonadota > Gammaproteobacteria > Pseudomonadales > Pseudomonadaceae > Pseudomonas > Pseudomonas sp. URIL14HWK12:I5. Next base: position 426,464 of record NZ_FWXQ01000002.1, on the reverse strand, counting down.
TGCATGTTCCTGATGGGCTTGTCGACCATGGCCGTCGGCCTGCTGCCCACCTACCACGACATCGGTTACCTCGCCCCGGCCTTGCTGGTGGTGCTGCGCCTGATCCAGGGCTTTGCCGTGGCCGGGGAAATTTCCGGTGCCAGTTCCATGATCATGGAGCACGCGCCATTCGGCCGAAGAGGCTATTACGCCAGCTTTACCCTGCAAGGCGTGCAGGCTGGCCAGGTGCTGGCCGCGGCGGTGTTCCTGCCACTGGCCTACTTCATGCCTAGCGAAGCCTTCACCGAATGGGGCTGGCGCATTCCGTTCCTGATGAGCGCCATCGTGCTGATTGCCGGTTTCATCATCCGTAAGGAAGTGCACGAAACCCCGGCGTTCGTGAAGGAAGAGAAGCAGGACAAGGTTGCCAAGTCGCCCATCAGCGAGGCCTTCCGCCACAGCTGGAAGCACATGGTGCTGGTGATGTTCATGGCCCTGATGAACGTGATCCCGGTGGTGGCCACCATCTTCGGTGCGGCCTACGCGGTGCAGCCAGCCTATGGCATCGGCTTCGACAAGAGCGTGTACCTGTGGATTCCGGTGGTCGGCAACATCGTCGCGGTGCTGGTGATTCCGTTCGTGGGTAACCTGTCGGACAAGATCGGCCGTCGCCCGACCATGATCGCCGGTTGCCTGGGCTCTGGCCTGCTGGCGTTCGTCTACCTGTATGCAATCAGCATCCAGAACGTGCCCATGGCGTTCGCCGCATCGATCATCATGTGGGGCATGGTCTACCAGGGTTACAACGCGGTGTTCCCAAGCTTCTACCCAGAGCTGTTCCACACCCGCTACCGCGTATCGGCCATGGCCATCGCCCAGAACATCGGCACCATGCTGACCGCCATGCTGCCAGCGCTGTTCGCCTTGGTCGCACCGCCTGGCTCGGACAACATCCCGCTGGTGGTGGGTAGCCTGGCGTTCTTCATTACCTGCGTGTGCGCCCTGGCGGCCTACATTGCCCCGGAAACCCATCGCCTGGCGATGGAAGACCTGGGTAACCCGGATGCCAAGCCGATGGAAAAGGATGCTTACGAGGCTAGCCGTAAAGGTAGCTTTCAGGCAGTGAGCCACTGACAGATTGTCGGGGCCGCGTTGCGGCCCCGGCACTTTCAACCTTCAACCACTTCCTGCAAGCGCGCCCACAGTCGCTCGACATCCCCTCGCTCAGTCGGCAGCGCACCAATCGAAACCCGCACCATCCACCGCCCATCCAGTGTCGCTGGCGTCACATAGGCATCGCCAGAAGCATTCAGTCGGTCGGCCCACCCCTTGGTATGCGCATCCAGCGCCTCCCCTTCCAGCCCTGCCGGCCGATGGCGAATGCACAGGGTCTGCAACTGCACCGGCGCCAACACCTCCCACTCAGCCGCCGCCCCAACCTGCCCCGCCAACCATCTGGCATTGTCCAGATCGCGCCGCAACCGCGCCTGCAATGCGTCAACGCCCTCGCTGCGCAGCATGAACCACAGCTTCAACGCGCGGAACCGTCGGCCCAGCGGGATGCCCCAGTCACGCAGGTTCTTCACCTCGCCATCCACCGCCGATTGCAGGTAGCTGGGGTTGGTGCTCATCACCCGAATCAGGTGCTGCGGATCGCGCACGTAATAGATCGAGCAATCGAAGGCCACACCCAGCCACTTGTGCGCATTGACCACCACCGAATCGGCCAGCTCGATGCCATCCCACATCCAGCGGCACTCAGGCAGGATCATCGCGGAACCGGCCATGGCCGAGTCCACATGCAGCCACAAGCCATGGGCCTGGGCGATTTCACCGATCGGGCGCAGCGGGTCAAGGGCGGTGGTGGCCGTGGTGCCAGTGGTGGCCACGACCGCGCAAGGTTGGTTGCCTGCAGCCAGGTCCTGCTCGATCGCCGCCCGCAAGGCCTCTGCACGCAAGGCGTAATGTTCGTCTGTGGGGATGAGGCGGATATTGTCGCGGCCAAAACCTGCCAGCAGCGCGGCCTTGTCTACCGAGCTGTGGGCATGGGCACTGACATACACGATCAAAGGCCTGGCTTCGGCCTGCAGGCCGCCGCGTACCAAGGCGTAGTCGGTCGCGCGTTCACGGGCACTGATCAGCGCCACCAGGGTGCTGGTCGACGCGGTGTCCTGGATCACCCCGCTCCAATGGCCAGACAGGCCCAGCAGCTGACGCAGCCAGTCGAGGGTGGTTTCTTCCAGCTCGCTCAGTGCCGGGCTGGATTGCCAAGACAGACCCAGCACGCCCAAACCGGTGCTGAGGAAATCGCCCAACACGGAAGACAGGGTGCCATTGGAGGGGAAGTAGCCGTAGAAGTCCGGGTGCTGCCAATGGGACAGGCCGGGCATGACCAGCTGGTTGACGTCATCGAGGATGGCCTCGAAGGGTTCGCCTTGCCGGGGCGCCGTTGCGGGTAAGGCAGCCTTGAGGTAGCCGGGTTCAACCTGGGCCATGACCGGGCGCTCGCCGACGGTTTGGCGGTAGTCGGCGATCAGGTCGATCAATTGATGGCCGTACTGACGAAATTGTTCGGGGGTCACGTGGGGGCTCCTGTGGTTTTTCCACTGCCCCCAGTCTAGGCACCTGTGCCGACGCGAATAACCCCGCCTTGCGCATACCAGCTATGGCAAACCCGCATGCCCACCCTGCACGCCAAACTGCGACTGTCGCCACAGCTCGAACACCCGGTTGCGCAACCAGCGGTGCTCGGCCGAGGCCTGCAGGCGCTGGTGCCACACCACCCAGTAGCGCTGGCTGTGGTCGATAAAACCTAGCGGCCGCCAGGCCAGATCATGCAAGCGGCACAGTTGCCGGGCAATGTGCTCGGGCACGGTTGCCACGGCCTGGCTGTTGGCGATCACCTGCACAGTGGCGGAGAAAAACGGCACTTCCAGGCTGACCCGCCGCTGCAAGCCTTGGGCGCGCAGGTGGCGGTCGATGAAGCTGTCCTTGTCGCCGCCGCCGGAAATACGCACATGCTTGTGCGCCAGGTAATCGGCCTGGCTGAGTGCGGCATGGGCAGCTAGGGGGTGGTCGTGACGCATCAGGCACACGGCGCGGTCCTCGCCCAGCAGACGCCCGTGCAGGTTGGGCGGCGACTCGTCGAACAGGGTGGTGGCCAGGTCAATCTCGCCGCTGGCCAGCAAGGCGTACTGGCCGGCCTGCCAGGTACGGTACTCCAGCGATACGCCCGGTGCTTCACGCTCCAGCGCGGCCACCAGCAGCGGCAGCATGTGCTCGGCCACGTAGTCCGAAGCAGCCAGGCAGAAACGCCGCTCGCAGCGTGCCGGGTCGAACACCGCGGGCTGACGCAGAGCCTGTAGTTCTTCGAGAACCTGGCGCAGGGGTTCGACAAGGGCTTCGGCGTGTTCGCTCAATACGTAGCCACGGCCCTGGCGTACCAGCAGCGGATCGTCGAAAGCTTCGCGCAGGTGGGCCAGCTGGCGGCTCAGGGCCGACTGGCTGACGCCCAGGCGCTCGGCGGCGTGGCTGAGGTTTTTCAGCTGTAGCAGGTGGTCGAGGGTGCGCAGGTGGGCGAGGCTGAGGGAGGCGAAGGTGGGGTTCATCGGGTTCGGCTCCAGACCGCAGGCGAGGGCTTCGACCTCGTTTGCGACACAAGGCCGCTCCTACAGGGACCGCACCTGCCCATGGCCTGCGCGGTCCCTGTAGGAGCGGCCTTGTGTCGCGATGGGCCGCAAAGCGGCCCCTGAAAAGCAGATCAGTCAGTCAGACCAACGTACACGTTCTGTACGTCATCGTTCTCGTCGATCGCCTCGAGGAACGCTTCCACCTCAGCCAATGCGTCAGCGCTCAGGCTGGCCGCACTCACCGGGTTTTTCGGGGTGTAGCCAATCTTCGCCGAGGTCACGGTGAAGCCATGCTCCGGCAGGGCCTTCTGTACCGCGTCCAGGTCGGTGGTGTCGGTAATGAACAGGGTCGAGCCCTCTTCTTCACCTTCCTCGAAATCCTGGGCGCCGGCTTCGATGGCTGCCATTTCCGGGTCGGCATCGCCTTCCGGAGTGGCCTCGATCAGGCCGACGTGGTTAAAGTCCCAAGCCACCGAACCGCTGGCACCCAGCTGGCCTTTACGGAACAGTACGCGGATTTGCGCGACGGTACGGTTGACGTTGTCGGTCAGGCACTCGACGATCAGTGGCACCTGGTGCGGGGCAAAGCCTTCGTAGCTGACGGCGTGGTACTGCACGGCATCACCATCCAGGCCCGCGCCCTTGCGAATCGCACGCTCCAGCGTCTCGCGGGTCATCGAGGCCTTTTTGGCTTGCACGATGGCCAGGCGCAGGCGCGGGTTCATATCAGGATCGGCGCCCGACTTGGCCGCGATCTGGATTTCCTTGGACAGCTTGCCCATGACCTTGCCTTTGGCATTGGCCGCTGTTTCTCTATGTTTGGCTTTCCACTGTGCGCCCATGTCGACTCTCTTGTTTCAGCGGCCGGTTCAGGAAGCGACCGGCCAAAAGTGGGTGCATTTTATACGCCCTCACGCATGGGATCGACAAGAAATCTCATCAGCCTTTATCGGCCTTTCCTGCTGCCGCGGCAAACCGCGCCAGGCGCACATCCAGCCGTCGCGGCCGCATGCCGAGGTCTTCGGCGCGCTCCTTGCGGCGGATGGCATTGCGCACCATCAGCGAACCCAGGTAGCGCACAGGCTCGGGCGGGAACAGCCCCAGCGGCCCCTTGACCAGCGGCGAACGGGTCCAAGGGTTGTCGAGCCCCAGCGCCAGCGACGACAGAATCTGCCCGCCCATATGGCAAGGCCCCACACCACTGCCCGAATAGCCAAAGCCATAGAAAACGTTGCCCTGCCCGTCCAGCCGGCCAAAAAACGGCAAGCCGGTCACCGAGCGGTCCGACGGCCCGTTCCAGCTGGCCGCCAGCGGCACTTCGGCCAAGGCCGGGAAAAACCCGCCCAGGCTTTCGCGCAGCAGCGGCCGGTATGGCGACGGCTGGTCGAACACCGGCAGCATGCGCCCACCATAGGCAAAGGTATTGCCGCCTTTGCCAAGCATCAGCCGTCCATCGGAGGTGTTGTGGTAGTAGTGCACGAAAATGCGCGAGTCGAGCACGCTGATGCCGCTGTCCAGGCCGATCTCGCGCAGCAGCTCGGGGCACGGCTCGGTGATTACCATGTCACTGGAAACGATCGCCACGCTGCGCTCGAACTGCGGGAAAGCCCGCGCCATCCAGGCATTGAGGCCCAACACCACGCGGTCGGCGCGCACCGTGCCATGGGCCGTGCGCACCTGCACCGGGGCGCCGTGCTCCAGGCCACTCATGGCCGTGCCTTCATGAATGCGCACGCCGCGCTGTAACGCCACCCGGCGCAGGCCACGCACCAGCTTGCCCGGCTGCACCGTGGCGGCAGCTGGCGAGAACCAGCCCTCCAGGTGCCTTGCCGAACCCGCCAGACGCTGGACTAGGTCCAGCGGCAGGCGGCGAAACGAGTTGATGCCCTTCTGCTCCAGCGCCGCGATCACTGCATCGGTGGCGCCGACCTGAGCGGCGTTGGTGGCGGTGTACAACGTGCCATCCAGGCGGTAGTCGCAGTCGATGCCATTGGCCGCGCAGAACGTACCGATATCACCGATGCTGCGCTCCGACTCGCGCACCAGGCGTACCGCCTCGGCCACCCCGAACAGGCGTTCGAGGGTGAAGTACTTGGCCGACCAGGACAATGCGCAACCGCCGTTGCGGCCACTGGCGCCGGCGCCGCAGATATCGGCTTCGATCAGCACGACATCCAGCGCCGGCACCGCCTCCTTGAGCATCAGTGCTGTCCACAGGCCGGTGTAGCCGCCGCCGACGATGCACACATCGCAACGGGTATCGCCCTGCAGCGGTGGGCACACCGCCTCCTGCGCCGAATCCAGGGCCTGTTGCAGCCAGAAGGGTCTCATTCGCTTGCTTTCCTTTAGGTACGCAGTGGCTTGATTGCCATGCTGGTATTCGGTGCCACGTCAGCGCTTTGCGGGGTGCTGGCCGGGCGGCTGTTCCAGTGCGGCAGCAGCACCAACGCCGAGAACAGCGCGCAGCCGGCGAACACGATGAACACCGTGACACCATCGAAGTACCCCGGCAGGAGCCCACCCAGCACCGCCCCCACCGAGCCACAGCCGTTGACGAAGCCCGCGGCTGTCGCACCGGCCTTGGCAGTACCGAAGTCGATGGCCGCCGCGCCGCTGATCATCGAATCTGGCCCGTACAGGGTCAGGCCCATGACGAACAGCAACGCCACCACCAGCATCACGCTGCCGGTGTGCATGGCCGCCATGAAGGCCGCCAGGGTCACCGTCAGCAACACCAGGCTGATCACGCAAGCCGGCATGCGGCGGGCGCCGAACAGTTTGTCGGAGGCCAGGCCAATGATAATCGGGCCCAGCAGCCCGGCCAGTTCAAAGGCGGTCGGGATGATTGCCGCACCCACCTTGCCCACCGAAGGCATCTGCTCGAAAACGATTACCGGCCCCCACAGCAGGATGGCGTAGCGCGCAGGTTTGAGCAGGAAGTACGCCAGGCCTAGCGTCAGAACGGTGCGGTTGCGCAGGATCTCTTTCAGCGGCGCCCACACACTGCACAGGTTGCCGGCCGGGGCCATGCTCTGCGGCTCGGGCTCTACCGCCGGCAGGCCGACATCTTCAGGTTTGTTGCGCTGCAGGATGAAGAACAGCACGGCCACCAGCGCCACCACGGCGGCACTGGAGAAGAACGCCGCGTGCCAGGTGCCGACCAGTGTGTAGGCCCACCAACCCGCGAACGGCGAAGCCACCAGGCCGCCGAAGGCATAGCAGGAACTCCACAACCCCAGTACCCGCCCGCGCTGCGAAGCCGGGAAGAAGCTGCCGATGTTCTTGCACAACCCGGCCCAACCGGTGGACTGCGCCAGGCCCTGCACCAGCATGCAGGTGGCAAAGATCGGGAAGGTGGCGTAGCTGCCCATCACCACCGCCGCCACGGCGGAAATCAGCAACCCGCCCAGCACCACCACACGCGGGCCAAAGCGGTCGGCGAGCATGCCCCAGGTGAACTGGCCCACGGCGTAAGCGGCGAGGTAGATGGCGTCGAGGTTGGCCATGGCGGCCTTGTCGAGCATGAAGTTGGGGTCTTCGGCGATGCCCAGCTTGGCCATCGAGAAGGCTTTACGGGTGAAGTAGAAGGCGGCGTAGGCCAGCCAGGTGATGGCGAAAATCTGGATGCGCCAGCGTTTGAACGCGGCTAGTGATTGATTCATGTACGTCTGACCTCTTGCTCAAGTGTGCCGGCAGAATGTGAAGAAACGCCTGTCTTGTTCTTGTGTTACGCACAGCGATGACGAGGCTGTCATCGGGTCAGATGGCACCGTGTGGGCACCATGGCCCTGGCGGCATTCGTGGTGCCAGCGTCGGGCTGACATGCATGGAAACAGTTGCGCTAAGATAAATAAAATCGATTTATCGTATTTCACACATAAGCTCAGCTTGTTACTGAGGTGGTCATGTCGGTTTCCCACGCACAACTGAAGGCCTTCCATGCGGTGGCCGTGCACGGCAGCTTTACCCGCGCGGCAGAAAAGCTGTTTCTTACCCAGCCTGCGGTGTCGGACCAGGTGCGCAAGCTGGAGGAACGCTTCGGCGTTTTGCTGTTCCACCGCAACAAGCGTTCGGTGCAGTTGACCGACCTCGGTGAGCGCTTGCTGGGCATCAGCCAGCGCCTGTTCGCCTGCGAAGCCGAAGCCCATGACCTGCTGCAGGATTCGCGTGCCCTGCACACCGGCAGCCTGGTGCTGGCGGTGGATGCGCCGGTGCACGTGCTGCCGCAGATCGCTCGCTTCTGCCAGCGCTACCCGGGCATCCAGGTGAAAATCGAGACCGGCAACACCGATGAGTCACTGGCCCGGCTGTTCAGCTACCAGGCCGACCTGGCGCTGCTGGGCCGGGATGTGGACGATGAGCGGCTGCATTGCCTGCCCCTGCGCCGCGACCCGATGGTGGCGTTCGTTTCCCACCACCACCCGTGGGCCAGCCGTGGTTCGATCAGCCTGGCCGACCTGGACGACACACCGCTGGTGCTGCGCGAGCCTGGCTCGGTGACGCGCCAGACCCTGGAAGAAGAAATGCAGCGGGCCGGGCTGCGGATTCGCCCGGCGATCCAGGTGGAAGGCCGCGAGGCGGCGCGGGAAGCGGTGGTGGTGGGGATTGGCGTGGGGGTAGTGTCGGCGGCGGAGTTTGGCGCCGATGCGCGGGTGTGTGCGCTGCCGATTGTGGACTGCCAGCGGCATTTGACCGAGACGTTGGTTTGCCTGAGCGAGCAGCGCACGCGACGGGTCGTGGCGACCTTTTTGCAGATGGTCGAGGAAGGGATGTAAGCCCGCGAAGAGGCCAGCACGGGCAACCCAACTATGCTGGGATAACCTCTAATCTCTTACCACGAATTCATCACCCATGCTTTACCGCCTTGCCGCCGACACCCTGGTCCTGCTGCACCTGGCCTTCATCCTGCTGGTGCTGTTCGGCGGCCTGCTGGTGCTCACGTGGCGCCCCGCCCTGCTCGTCCATTTGCCAGCCCTGGCCTGGGGCCTTGCGGTGGAATGCCTGCACCTGGGCTGCCCGCTCACCACCTGGGAAAACCGCATGCGTAGCGCGGCCGGTGACGCCGGCTACCAAGGCGGTTTCGTCGAGCACTATATCTGGCCACTGATCTACCCCGCCGGGCTGACGCCGCACATCCAGCTGCTGCTGGGTTGCGTTGTGCTGCTGCTCAACCTCGGCGTCTACAGTTACGTGGCCTGGCGCTGGCGCCACCCTAGCGGGTAGCGATCACGAACAACCGCGGGAACGGCAACAGTACCTTGCCATCGGTGGCCGGTGGGTAGTCTCGCTGCATGGCCTGCAGGTACATCTGCAGGAAGTCGGCCTGCTCCTGTTCATCAAGCCTGGCCAGATAAGGCCGCAGGGCCGAACCCTTGAACCACTCCACCACCGCTTCGGCGCCACCCGGCAGCGGGTGGTGATAGGTGGTGCGCCACACATCCACCCTCGCGCACAGTGGGCTGAGCAGGTCGTAGTAGAACGCTGCGCTGTGCCGTGGTGGCAGCTGGAAATCGGCGAACTTCGCCGCCCAGGGGCCTTGGCTGGCAATCTCGCGCAATTGCCGGTGGGCCGGTTCGTCAAGGTTGTCCGGGGTCTGCACGGCCAGGCTGGCGCCTTCGCTCAGCTGGCGCACCAGGTGCGGGTACAGCGAAGCGTGGTCGGGTACCCACTGCAGCGAGGCATTGGCCAGGATCAGGTCTTGCGGTTCCGGGGCGGACCAGCCGGCAATGTCCGCGACGGCCGTGCGTACCCGGGGGATGCACAACCGTTTGCGCTCACGGGCCTTGTCGATCATGTCCGGGTCGCTGTCCAGGGCGGTTACCTGGGCATCGGGGTAACGTTGCAGCAGCACTTCGGTGGAGTTGCCCGGGCCGCAGCCCAGGTCGGTAGCGTGGCGCACCGGACGCGGCGGAGTCGGGATGGCAGCAAGCAGGTCGCGCACAGCGCGGGTACGTTCATCTTCGAACAGGGAATACTGGGTGGCGGACCAAGCCATGTCGGGCTCCTTGGGCGGGCGATGTGTCTAGCATATGCCATCTGCCGACTGTAGGAGCCCTATCGCCGGCAAGCCAGCTTCCACAGGTACGGCGCAGAGCCTGATGTTGGTGCAGTATCTGTGGGAGCTGGCTTGCCGGCGATGAGGTCGGAACTGACCACCTATGCTTGAAGTCAGTCCATTTATGCGCACACCCATGAAAACCTACATCGCCCTCGCCATCCTGGCCCTGATTGCCGCCGCCGCCCTGCTCGGCTCGCCCTGGATGAACCAGCGCTTCCACATGCCCGCAGAAAAAGCCCAGGCCCAGCAACGCGAAACGGCCGGGTCCCCAGGGGAGCCGGCCGTTTCGAAAAGCGAGTGACGCTTAGTGCTGCTTGCTGCCAGACCGGATCTGGTGCACCACACCCATCGCCACTACGATCGCCGCAGCGATACCGGTGGAGATCACCAGGATCTGGTAGTCAGGCATGAAGGCCATGGTCACCAAGGCTGCCACGATGAACGCGATCACCAGGTAGGTCAGCCACGGGAACAGCCACATCTTCAGGCGCACTTCCTTGCCTTCGGCAATCAGCTTGCGGCGCATGCGCAGCTGCGAGAAGGCGATGACCAGGTACACCAACAGGGCGATCATGCCGGTGGTGTTCATCAGGGTTTCCAGTACGTCTTTCGGGCGCAGGGTCTCGCTGAAGTTGATCAGCGCACACACCACGGCCACGGCGCACGAACCCATGATCGCGTATACCGGTACACCGGTGCCGGCGCGGGTAATCTTGAAGAACGACGGCGCATCGCCACGCTGGGCCAGGGAGAACAGCATGCGCGAAGCGGTGTAGTGGCCGGAGATCAGGCAGCTGCTCACCGAGGTCAGCACCACGAAGTTCATCAGCAGCTCGGCATACGGCACGCCCAGCAGCTCCAGGGTACGGCGGTAGGCGCCATAGCCGGAAACGCCCAGGTGCGGGTCGTTCCACGGTACCAGGCAGACGATCAGGAAGATCGAACCCACGTAGAACAGGCACACACGCCAGACTACCGAGTTGGTGGCCTTGACGATCTGTGCGGCCGGGTCTTTGGCTTCGGAAGCAGCGATGGTAACGATTTCAGCACCCAGGAAGGCAAACATCACCCCGAGCAAGGCACCGATCACGGTGGTGATGCCATTGGGCATGAAGCCTTCGGCGGTAAGGTGGCTGATGCCACGCACTTCACCGAACTGCCAGACGTTCAGCACGGCAGCGGTACACACGATCAGGAAACAGACGATCGCGATCACCTTGATCAAGGCGAACCAGAACTCGAACTCACCGTAGTGTTTGACGTTGAAGAAGTTGACGGTGATCAGCAACAGGGTCGTGGCCAGCACGAACACGTTGACGCTGACGTCGGGGAAGAAGCCATGCAGGATCTTGCCCGCCACATAGGCTTCCCAGGCCATGAGGATGACCCAGTACCACCAGTACAGCCAGCCGATGGTGAAACCGGCCCAGCGGCCGATGGCGCGGTCGGCGTAGGTGGAAAACGAGCCGGTGTCTGGCGAGGAAGTCGCCATTTCACCCAGCATGCGCATGATCAGTACCACCAGGATGCCGCCCGCCAGGTAGGCCAGGACAGCGGCTGGGCCGGCGCTGTGGATCACGCTGCCGGAACCGACGAACAAGGCGCCGCCAATAACCCCGGCGATGGACATCATCGTCAGGTGGCGCGACTTCAGCGAGGCACTGAGCTTGCTCTCGTGCCCGCTTTTCGCGGTGGTGGTTGTGGATGTTGCGTCCATCAGTTGTGTACCCCGTGCTTCTTTTTATCCAAGGAAAACCGTGAAACCCCGATGGCTGGCGGTTTCACCTGTACATCAGTGCTAATGCGGGCAGGAAGGTGTGAACGAACACACGCAGGCCTTCCATGGCGGCCTGCTGACGCGCCCCAGGGCGGCTGCCTGGGGCGAACTGAACATGCTTTATGTGGCGATATCCGACACCTAATGTAAAAATGTCCGACGCAGAGAGCCATGCACAGTGGCATGAAACTCGCACTGCACTGTACAGGTCGCCCATGCAGTACACCCTGCAAACGCCAGGCGATACGCACCCTGAAGGCCCCGAATGTTCGAATTACATCCAGACTCCTCAACCCCGCTGGTCAACCAGATCATTGACGGGCTGCGCGAGCTGATCGATAACCAGACCCTCAAGCCAGGCGCCAAGGTGCCGTCGATCCGCGCCTTTGCCGCGAGCTATTCGGTGAGCACCTTCACCGTGGTCGAGGCCTACGACCGCCTGGTCGCCCAAGGGCTGCTGGTAAGCCGTGGCAATGCGGGGTTCTTCGTCAACCGCGCGGCGGGCGAACTGCTGGACACGCACAACGCCGAGGCTGATACCAGTCGACCAACGTTCAACTCCGAGTGGTACCTGCAGCAGATCTTCGAAATCCGCCAGTTGCCGTACAAACCGGGGTGCGGGTGGCTGCCCAACGACTGGATGTACGAAGACGGCCTGCGTCGCGGCCTGCGCCAGGTGGCCGGCAGCCCGCTGGAATTGTCAGGCTACGGCGACCCCATGGGCCTGATGGAGCTGCGTGCACTGACCGCGCAGAACCTGCAGCAAGAGCTGTCGATCGTCGCCAACCCTGCGCAACTGATGCTCACTCACGGCGCCAGCCAGGCCCTGGACCTGGCCGCCCGCACGCTGGTGCGCCCAGGCGATGTGGTGCTGGTGGACGACCCTGGCTACCCCAACCTGATGAGCATTCTGCGCACCCAGGGCGCAACACTGATCGGCGTGCCACGCACCCCGGCCGGTTACGACCTGAACCAACTGGAGCAGTTGCTCACCCACCACCGCCCGACCGCGTTCTTCACCCAGCCGCACCTGCACAGCCCGACCTGCTCCCGCACCCCGCTGCCGCAGTTGCACCGTTTGCTGCAACTGGCCAGCCAGCACGGCTTCCGCCTGGTGGAAAACAACCTGTACGCCGACATGGTCGCCGAACCGCAGCCCTGCCTGGCCAGCCTCGACCACCTGCAGCAGGTGGTGTACGTGGGCAGCTACTCCAAGAGCATTTCGCCCAACGTGCGGGTCGGCTACATGCTGGCCAACCCCGAGCTGATGCAGAAACTGTTGCACCTGAAGATGCGTTCGGGCCTGACCACCTCACAGGTGATGGAGCGCGTGGTGTACGCCGCGATCATCGACGGCCGCTGGCGCAAACACCTCAAGCGCCTGCGCCAACGCCTGGCCGAGGCGCATCAGGAAGTTGGCCGGCATTTGCATCGATTGGGCTTTGAACTGTTCATCGAATCGGATGAAGGCATGTACATCTGGACCCGCCACCCGGCCATTCCGGACAGCGCGGCGCTGCTGGATGATGCGCTGGAGAAAGGCATCATGCTTGGGCCTGGGCAGTTGTTCATGGTGGATGCCAAGGCGACCGGGTGGATGCGGTTCAATGTGGCGTTCAGCACGGAGCCTGCGATGTGGGAGCTGCTGGAGAAGGTGCTGGTGAAGCATGTGCGACGGGGTGGGGTGTAGTGTGTATGGCGGGCGCTGAGCATATTGTGAATGCACCAGCGTGCCATCATCTAACGCTTTGAGCCGCAGGGTAGACCCCACTGCGCTCGCGCTTACCAACCGAAACCACTACGACAACGATTCGCTCGTCCTCAACCCGATACACCAGGCGATACCCGGAGGCCCTGAGCTTGATTGTGTAGTGGTTCGGCAAGTCACGCAGCGCATCGGCCTGTACCTTGGGCGATTGTAAACGCTCGCCGAGTTTTTTCTTGATCTGCTCACGCACAGTGTGGCCAAGCTTGCTCCACTCCGTTAATGCCGAAGGGAGAAATTCTAGCTTATAGGTCATCCAGAGACACTGAATGCCTCGACCGAAAACTTGGATCCCATTCAGCAAAAGGGTATGCTGAGGCAATAGCCATACGCCATCACTCGACAGGTTTGGCGCCTGCTTCAAGGACGAGCCCTTTGCCCAGCCACCCCACCCGCCATACCATCGCCCGCCAGTGGCAGCTCCTCAAGTTACTGCCCGGCCGCCACCCGGGAATGAGCTCCACCCAGTTGCAGGCCGCCCTGAAGACCGTGGGGCATACCACCAGCAAACGCACTGTTGAGCGCGACCTGGTCGAGCTCGCTGCGCTGTTCCCACTGCAATGCAACAGCAAAGGCATACCTTACGGCTGGTACTGGCAACCGGGCCTGGACCTGAACGAAGCACAACATTTGCAGCCCGACGTACTTGTCTCGCCGCCGCGCATTGAACTGCACGCCTGGGTCGATGACGTACTGGCCCGGCGCCTGGAAGCGCAGCCACTGTCTACGGATATGCAACTGACGCCACAAGAAAATGGCGGTGCCACGCTGCAGGCGAGCGTCGACGACAACCGCGCGCTGATGACCTGGCTGCTGTCCCAGGCCGGTTCGATCCGGGTGCATGCGCCCCATGTGCTGCGCGTGGCCATGCTGGAACAGTTGCGCCAGAGCCTGGCGCTGCACGATGGCGAATGTTGACCGGCGCAGTCAAACCGCGCGACGTCGCGAGAGGCAGGCATACCCAAGGCCCAACACACTGAGCCCCAACACCCCCAGCAACACCATCAGCTCACGGCTGTAGCGGGCCACCGTGGCAGGGAAACCGATGACCTCGTGGTACACCTGTACATTGGCTACACCGTCGGCGTGGCTGATGCTGACCCCGCCTTGGCGGATCTGCGAAAAGTCGGCGTCGAAATACACCCATACCTTGCAGGTGCCACCAGGTTCGATGGCCGGGATATCTACCTGCGCGGTGGCGTTTTCCAGCAGCGTGTCGTTACCGGCAGCATCGCGCACTTGCACCAGCCCTTTGGCTGGCAAGCGAATGCGCACCTGACGTACCTGAGCGTCTCCACTGTTGAGCAACTCGATGAGCAACCCCGTACGGTGATCGACCAGCCCGGCCTCGAACGGTTTGGCGAACAGCTGGGCATAAGGTGCCTGGGCCATTTCGATCAGCCGCTCGACCTGATCATGGCTCAGCCCGCCTTGGTCGATGCTGTTGATACGCCCCTGCAACTGCTCGTACTTGAGCTGTTCGCTGGCCTTGCTGATACGCTCGCTGAACTGGCTGGGGTAAGTGAGGTAAGCATAGGTCAGTGACGCCTCCAGGCGCGGGTTGCCCCTGAGCAGCGCGTAGGCGGCCAACAGGACCATCAGGCCAATCAGCACGGCGACGAGAAGCTTCCCCACCTTGTCCCAGCTCAATGCATGCTTCCTTCTGTGGTGATACGCGTTTCAAACCGCTCAAGGTTGCCAAGTTCGTGGCCCCCAGGCAAGCCTGGCTAGGCGTCACCTTCGCCTTCGCGCGCCTGACGCATCTGCAGCAACTGGCCATCGATCAGTGCCTTGGCCATGCCTGCCAGATAGAACGTGGCTTGCATCATCGCTTTGCGATCACCTGGCCTGTCGATGGCCTTGCGGGTGATTTCGGTGATGCAACCCATGATGCTGGAAGCTTCCATCAGTGCGGTGCGCAATGGCAGCTGAGGTTTCATTTGCACCAGTTCGGCATTGCCAAACCGGCTTGCCGCGCACACGACATTGAGCTTGCTGCTGTTTTGGGGCGTGTCGTTGTCCATGTCCATTCCTCGGGGTTACGAGCGTGCCGAGACTAGGGGGCTACCGGCGCGACCACAATGACCAATGGGGTGGAAAGGGTTACTTTCGGAAATGGACTACAAGAACCGGCTAAAGGGGCGCTCAGTCGCTGATCTGCCCCTTGACCAGCCCTGGGCAGTGGCGGACGATCAACTCCCCCTCTACAAGGACGAACACCATGCTACGGATACTGGGCAGAGCCTCTTCCATCAACGTGCGGAAAGTCCTGTGGGCCTGTGCCGAGTTCGAGGTCGCGTTCGAGCGTGAAGACTGGGGCTCGGGCTTCCAGCCTACCGACCGTGCCGAGTTCCTAGCACTTAACCCCAACGCCATGATCCCGGTGATCCAGGATGGCGACTTTACGCTATGGGAGTCCAACAGCATCATTCGCTACCTGGCCAACCGCTACGGTGCCACCGCGTTCTACCCCAGCGAGGCGCAGGCACGGGCCAGGATCGACCAGTGGATCGACTGGCAGGCCTCGGACCTGAACCGCTCCTGGAGCTATGCATTCATGTCGCTGGTCAGGCATTCGCCCGCCCACCAGGACCCACAGGCGCTTGCCGCCGGCTGCGCCGAGTGGTCACGTTACATGCACATCCTCGACCGCCAGCTGGCCAGCACCGGTGCCTATGTGGCCGGCAGCCAGTTCACCCTGGCCGACATCCCTGTCGGCCTGTCGGTCAACCGCTGGTTCGAAACACCGTTCGAGCACCCGCACTTGCCGGCCGTACGTGATTACTACGAACGCCTGAGCGAGCGCCCGGCCTATCACCTGCATGGTCGCAACGGCACGCCCTAACAGCAAAAAGGAAGACGCCGGGGCTACGTGCAGCCCCGGCGATACCCGCTTCTTACACCGCAACCTGGCCCGCCACCCCCCGACCACGCCAGGCAAACAGCAGCACCATCACCAGCCCCAAAGCCGCCATCGCCGCCCCTGCCAGGGCAATCGCCGAGTAACCCAACCCTGCATTGATCACCGCGCCACCGAGCGCCGCGCCAATCGCATTGCCCAGGTTGAACGCGCCGATGTTCACCGCCGACGCCAGGTTGGGCGCATCCTTGGCCGCTTCCATCACCCGCATCTGCAACGGCGGCACCAGGGCAAAGCTGGCGCCCCCCCAGACCAGCACCGCCAAGGCCGTTGGCAGTGGCCAGGCCAGAACCAGCGGAAACACCAGCAGCACCGCAATCAACACCGCCAACGACAGTATCAGCGTGCGATCGATAGAGCGGTCCGCCGCCTTGCCACCCCACATATTCCCCAAGGTCAGGCCCACCCCGAACAGCACCAGCATGACTGTCACGAAGGTGGTAGACGCCGCCGCCTCGTTCTGCAGGATTGGCGCGATGTAGGTGAACACAGTAAACATTGCACTGGAACCCACCACGGTCAGCAGCAAGGCCGCCAATACCGGGCCGCGGCCCAACACGCGGATTTCTGCCATGGCCCCATCACCCTTGGGCAATGCAACATTGGGCAGCGCATACCAGAGCGTGGTCATCGCCACCAGGCCAAGCCCGGCAATACCCCAGAACGCTGTGCGCCAGCCCAGCATTTCACCAAACCAGGTCGCCAGCGGCACCCCTCCGATGGTGGCCAGGGTCAAGCCCATGAACATCGCCGCCACGGCACCAGCGCGCTTTTCGGGCGGCACCACACTGGCCGCAACGATCGAGCCGATGCCGAAAAATGCGCCGTGGTTCAACGAAGTGACCACCCGGGCCACCAGCAGGCTGGCGTAGTCACTGGCCAGCGCGGACATCAGGTTGCCCAAGGTGAAAATGGCCATCAGCCCGATCAACAGGTAACGTCGCGGGATCTTCACCGTGGCCAGGGTCATCAGCGGCGCGCCAATCAGCACACCGATGGCATAGGCGCTGACCAACAGCCCTGCAGCAGGAATGGAAACGCCAAGGTCGGTGGCGATACTGGGCAACATGCCCATGGGGGCGAACTCGGTGACACCGATGCCGAAGGCACCGATGGCGAGTGCGACCAGAGGTGGATTGATACGCATGGCAAGCTCCTTATCTATGCCGCAAATGCTACAAAGTGTTTAAAAACCGCACTAGACTGCGTTTTTGCGAATCACCTTTGCCTGCGAGACACAAATGGACTTCAGTGGAAGATCCGGAGAGATGGAGATTTTTGCCAGGGTGGCGCAAGAAGGCAGCCTGTCCGCCGCCGCCCGGGCACTGGGCCTGACACCTTCTGCTGTCAGCCGCATCCTCGCCCGCACCGAACAGCGCCTGGGCACGCGCCTGCTGCTGCGCACCACCCGGGCGATCACCCTCACCCCCGAGGGTGAGGCCTACCTGCGCGGTGCGCGGCGGGTGCTGGCCGACATGCTGGAGCTAGAGGACGCCATCACCGACCAAGGCGTGCCACGCGGACGTTTGCGGGTCAGCGCGGCGCTTGGCCATGGCCGCCTGACCGTGGTGCCGCTGCTGGCAGCGTTCAGCGCGCGTTATCCTCAAGTGCTGGTCGACCTGACCCTCAGCGACGAGGTTGCCGACATTCTCGGCGGCCAGACCGACGTGGCGCTGCGCTTCGGTCACCTGCCAGACAGCTCGTTGAGTGCGCGTGCCATTGGCGAAACCGGCCAGGTAGTGGTCGCCTCGCCCGAGTACCTGCAACGCTGCGGTACCCCATTGGTGCCTGAGGACCTGGCCCGGCACAACTGCCTGCGCTTCAACTTTCGCCGCGCCGCGCCCGACTGGCCGTTTCGCCGCAATGGCGAAGTGTTTTCACTGAAGGTGACCGGCAATATCGAATGCAGCAGCGGTGAAGCCCTGGCGCAACTGGCCAGGCTGGGGGCTGGCATAGCGCGCATCGGTACCTTCACCGTGGTCGATGACCTGGCCAGCGGGCAGCTGGTACCGCTGCTGGAGGCGTACAACCCTGACGATCGCGAGCCGATTCATGCGGTGTTCGTTGGCGGCTCTGCGATGCCGGCGCGGGTGCGGGTGTTTGTGGACTTTCTGGTAGAGCAGCTGTCGTGCAGCGTGCGCAGGCCCCTGTAGCGGGCATTAACCAAGCACGTGCAGCCCCAGCGTGAACACCGCCACAGCCAAGGCCACCAACGACACCGCATGACGCTCCAGGTACGCTGGCCAACCGTTCGCTCGCTGGCTCTCGCACTCACACTGGCGTTCGGCCAGGCTGGCCAACCGCGCCTCCACGCTGTCCACGCGGTCTGCCTGGGTGTTTGTCGCCTGTGCGAGCTTCTTCAGCGCCGTGGTCACCGTGTTCGACAGGCCCTCCCTGGCCAGGTTGCCTTCTGCCAGTTGCTGCTGGTGCTGTTCAAGGCGCTTGCGGATAACCCCTTCCTTCTGCACCCGGGCCAGGGTACTGGCCACAAGCTTCTGGTTCAGTGCATCGATACTGGCCTGCAACGTGCCTTGCTCAGCGGCCTGCTGAGGTGAAGTGTCTGCCTGAGCGGTGCTTTCGATCACCTTGTCCACCGTCGGCTTCGCGAGCGGGGTCAAAGTGCTGTGTTCGTGTGGCTGGTTCATCAATTCCTGTCCGGATACAGCGGTAATGGGCGGCAAGCTATCAAAATGGCATCACCGGATCCACTGATGCGTCGCGCATTTGAGTGGTTGGTCAGCATCTAAGAAACCTGACCGGCTTGCTCGAAGCCACGTAAAGCCTCCTGTATATGTCAACTAACCAGCCATATTTGGGCAAAACTGCCCTTCTTCTGCCAACAACAGGCCGATTGCAGGCAAAGCCTTGGCAGAATGGTGCTGCATCCATAACGTGATATCAGATTGCCTTGATTCTGCAGGCTGCCGCACCCAACAAGCCCCGCGGAACCTGCACCATTCCTTTACCTGTACAAGTCACCAATATCGACATGTATTCATAATAGACATATCGTCTCGCTTACCGGCTTGTTGCCACGTCCCAAGGAAACATTAAATGGAAGCGCTGGAAATCTCCCTGTTGTGTGTCTGCGGCATCACCCTGCTGCTTGTATGCCTGCAATCCGTCCGCCAAGGCGAGATGTGGAACTTGCTGCAGAGCGACCGTGAACTGGAGCAAACCGCCCGCCTTCACAAACAGGAGAACAGTACGTTGCACGCGGCCCTGCGCGCAGAGCGCGAACATGTGAGCCAGTTGCAGTACCAGATTCAAGTGCTGCTCGGGCTGACGCCGTAGGCCTGAGGGCTTTACACACAGCGTACGCGTACACTTGCCCCAGGCCACTTGCAGGAGCAGCTTCATGCCTTACCCCATTGAACAGAAACTGGTCATCGGCGTTGCCTCAAGTGCGCTGTTCGACCTCACTGTCTCAGACGACATCTACAAGACCCAAGGGGTCGAGGCCTACCGTCAGCACCAGGAAGACAACCTGGACGAACCGTTTCCCCGGGGAGTGGCGTTCCCGTTCATTCGCCGCTTCCTGAGCATCAACCAGGCCTTCCCCGACCAATTGCCAGTGGAAGTGGTGCTGCTCTCACGCAACTCGCCGGCAACCGGCCTGCGGGTGTTTCGCTCGATAAGCCACTACCAGCTGGACATTACCCGCGCGGCGTTCATGTCGGGCCGCTCGCCCTATGAATACATCCCGGCGTTCAATGCCTCGCTGTTCCTCAGTGCCAACGAGGAAGATGTGCAAAAGGCCATCGACGCCAACTACCCGGCTGGGCGGGTGCTGCCCACACGCATCTACGACGATGAAATAGACACCGAGCTACGGGTGGCCTTCGACTTCGATGGCGTGATTGCCGATGACGAGGCAGAGAGCGTGTACAAGCGCAACGACAACCTGAACGACTTTCAGGAACATGAGCGCGTACACAAAGGCACCCCGCACTCGCCAGGGCCCTTGGCAGACTTGTACCGCAAACTTTCACTGATTCGCATGCTGGAGGATCGCAAGCTGGCAGAAGACCCGAACTACAAGCGGATTCTGCGCATCGCCATCGTCACGGCACGCAACGCCCCCTCGCATGAGCGTGTGGTGACGACCTTGAAGGATTGGGGCGTGTCGCCGGATGAATGCTTCTTTCTAGGCGGGATGGAAAAGCCCAGGGTGCTGTCGATCCTCAAGCCACATGTGTTCTTTGACGACCAGCGCACTCACTTGCAATCGCCTGCCGGGAATCTGCCAATGGTGCATGTGCCATTCGGGGTGGCCAACAGGCACGCGACGCCGAAGCTTTCTCACACAATCACGGCACCTGCTGAAACTGTGCAAGCTGAACACTCAGCGCAAGATGCGCCAGTAGCCACTATTTTGCCGGCAACGTAGACTAGCTGTGCTGCGCTACGCAGCCGTCACAACCTCGGACCCGGAAAGGCAGAACTCCAGTAGCAGGACTGTGAAACGAACCTGCAAGGGTGATCAAAAGTGTCTCACGAAGCGCGCTCAATGGCTTTGATCCCCGGACTGACCGGCAAAGCCAGTGTGTTGGTCTGCGGTGCAAGCCGAGGCATAGGCCTGGCGCTGTGCACGGCATTGCTGGCCCGCGACGATGTAAGCCGGGTCTGGGCCGTGGCGCGGCACGCCAGCGCCGCTGACGGGCTGCTTGCACTTGCCCAGGCACATGGCGAACGCGTGGTACTCCTGGACTACGATGCGCGCGACGAGCTGGCACTTACCGCGCTTGCAAGCGAGGTGGGCATTGCCTGCACGCACCTTCATCTGGTGATCAGCACACTCGGCCTCCTCCACCAGGAGGGGGCCAAAGCCGAGAAGTCGCTGGGCCAATTGGGCCTCGCCAGTTTGCAGGCCAGCTTCGCCACCAATGCGTTCGCCCCCATCCTGTTGCTCAAGCACCTGCTGCCATTGCTGCGCAAACAGCCCGCAACCTTTGCAGCGCTGTCGGCCAGGGTTGGCTCGATCGGCGACAACCGACTGGGTGGCTGGTACAGCTATCGTGCGAGCAAGGCGGCGCTGAATCAGCTACTGCACACGGCAAGCATCGAGCTGAAACGCGTCAACCCTGCGGCTACCCTGTTGGCACTGCATCCGGGAACCACCGATACCGAACTGTCGCGACCGTTTCAGGGGAACGTGCCGGAAGGGAGGCTGTTTGAGCCGGCATTTGCCGCACAGTGCGTGATCGAGCAGGTGGGGCGGCTTGGGCCGGCAGAGAGTGGAAGCTTTTGGGGGTGGGACGGCGAGCGGATCGTGTGGTGAGTGCACTCGCGCCGGGTGCACTGTTGCAGCCCGGCCGAGGCAGTGCGTTCCGCGGAAAAGGTGTTTCGACTTCATTGGAACGCTCCACAAGGCTAGATCTGCCGCCCACCGTGGGCCGGTGCGGCAGCGGGCGGATTCTAGAGCGGCGGCATGATGGCCCGGGGAATCTTTGCCTATCTTTACAATCTGCCCAGGCCCAGTGAGCGCCGGCACGACGCCCTTGACCCACGCCCTCGCACCACCGCATGCTCGAACGCTTCCACCCACGCTCAAGGAACGATTGCATGAAGCTGGAAACCCTCGCCGTCCATGCGGGCTTCAGCCCCGACCCGACCACCCGGGCGGTGGCCGTACCCATTTACCAGACCACCTCCTTCGCCTTCGACGACACCCAGCACGGTGCCGACCTGTTCGACCTGAAGGTGGCCGGCAACATCTACTCGCGCATCATGAACCCCACCAACGACGTGCTGGAGCAGCGCATGGCCGCCCTCGAAGGCGGGGTTGGCGCGCTGGCGGTGGCCTCGGGCATGGCAGCCATCACCTACGCCATCCAGACGGTCGCCGAGGCCGGCGACAATATTGTCTCGGTGGCCAAGCTGTACGGTGGTACCTACAACCTGCTGGCCCATACCCTGCCACGCATGGGCATCCATACCCGCTTCGCCGCCCATGACGACATCGCGGCCCTCGAAGCGTTGATTGACCCACGCACCAAGGCGGTGTTCTGCGAGTCCATCGGCAACCCCGCCGGCAATATCGTCGATATCGCTGCACTGGCCGAAGCCGCCCACCGCCATGGTGTGCCACTGATCGTCGACAACACCGTGGCCACCCCAGTGCTGTGCCGCCCATTCGAACATGGTGCGGACATTGTCGTGCATTCGCTGACCAAGTACATCGGCGGCCACGGCACCAGCATCGGCGGCATCGTCATCGACTCCGGCAAGTTCCCCTGGGCGGACAACAAGGAGCGTTTCGCCCTGCTCAACACACCCGACCCTTCCTACCACGGCGTCACCTATACCGAAGCCTTCGGCCCCGCCGCCTTCATAGGTCGCTGCCGCGTGGTGCCGTTGCGCAACACCGGCGCCGCGCTGTCGCCGTTCAACGCCTTCCTGATCCTGCAAGGCCTGGAAACGTTGGCCCTGCGCATGGAACGCCACACCGAAAACGCGCTGAAGGTCGCCCATTACCTGCAGGCTCACGAACAGGTGGCCTGGGTGAAGTATGCCGGGCTGCCGGACCACCCCGAGCATGAACTGGCCCAGCGTTACACCGGTGGCAAGCCCGCCTCGATCTTGTCGTTTGGCATCAAGGGAGGCCAGGCGGCCGGTGCACGCTTCATCGATGCGCTGCAACTGGTGGTGCGCCTGGTGAACATCGGCGACGCCAAGTCGCTGGCCTGCCACCCCGCCTCCACCACCCACCGCCAGCTCAACGATGAAGAGCTGGAAAGGGCCGGCGTGCCACGGGACATGGTACGTTTGTCGATCGGCATCGAGCACAGTGACGACATCATCGCCGACCTCGCCCAGGCCCTGGAGGCCAGCCGCACCTGATTCATCCGCGCCCCACCCAATGCTGACGGCGGGCGCACCTTTACCGAGCCTGGACACCCCCGCAATGACCCTGTTCTACCTGAAGCTGATTGTCACGCCCCTGCTGATGTGGGCCATTTCCCTTGCCTCGCGGCGCTGGGGCGGCCTGCTGGGTGGGCTGCTGTCCGGCCTCCCGATCACCTCCGCGCTGGTGATGACCTTCCTGTGCCTGGAACAGGGCACAGCCTTCGCCTTGGGCGCATTGCCCGGCGCGCTGGGCGGCCTGGCGGCGGTGCAAGCCACCTATATGTTTTACCTGTTGGCCACACGCAGTCTCGGCCTCGCCCAGGCAGTGCCGCTGGCTTTGCTGTTTTACGGGCTGGCTGCCTATGCGTTTACTCACTGGGGCAACCTGTACCTGTCGATTGCCGTGGCGCTGGTGCTGATCGGCGTGCTGATACGCGCCAGCGGTCACGAGCCCAAACCCGATACCCTGGCCCGCCCCCGGCACCGGTACTGGGAGATCCCACTGCGAATGGTAGCTGCCACGTCCCTGCTGATGATCACCACCCGCCTGGCCAGCTGGCTGGGCCCGGCAACCAGCGGGATGCTGGCGCCGATTCCAGTGATTGCCTGGCCGCTGGTGGTGTTCGCCCATGTGCAGAATGGCCGGGCCGGCATGGCGGCCATGGTGCGGGGCAATGCGATTGGGGCGGTGGGCGTAATTGCGTTTTACCTGGTGCTGGCAGCATTGCTCGACACGTGGGGCGTTACCGTCGCCATCAGCCTGGCCATGCTCTGCGCCGTGGCGCTGACCGTTGGGCTGGCCACGGTATTGCGGCGGCGCTGACTAGCCTGCGCGGGGTGGCTCAGCACTGCTCAGTCGAACGCCCCGTTCAACACTTCGTAAATAATCCCGGTTGCCGCAGCGACAAGTATCAGGTCCGCACCCGCCTGCATCCACTCATAGCCATCGTAGTGAGGCAACTGTCCCAGCAAGCGACCATCCAGCTTCTTGGCGATGCCGGGCGGCAGCGGCTTGCCACGCGCCAGGTTCTTCTGAATGCCGGGCGGCAATGCAGGCCCTGGGCTCCAGTAACTGCGGTGACCGCCAAGAATAGCCAGCACATCGCCGCGGTCGATGGACGGGCCACCATGCCAATCGTTACCGCCCTTCCCCTGCTTGTGGCTACCTGCATTGCCCTGGCCTTGAGCATGCTGTGCCTTGCCGTGCCCCTGCCCTTTGCCGTTACCTGGGTCGGCAAAGGTCGGGCCAGCGGCAAATGCCACTGCCAACGCAGTCAGCAGGGCTGTCAGGTGTGATGTTTTGGCCATGGGAGCATCCTTCGCAAATGAGCGTTGCCCAAACTATAGACGGTGAACAGCGCTAACCGGCACTGCTCGCCCACATCGAACTCCGCACAACCGGGCCTCGTCACGCATGGCTACGGGGTTGCCCTGCGCATCCGCCCACTGATCAAAACACCGACCAGCCAATCCGCGAACTCAGCAACTCCAGCGCCGCCATCCCGGCGAGGGAGTTGCCCGCCGCATTCAACTCCGGTGACCACACGCACACCGTGAATTGCCCCGGCACGATCGCCACAATCCCGCCCCCCACGCCACTCTTGCCAGGCAACCCCACCCGATAGGCGAAATTCCCTGCTTCGTCATACAGTCCGCTGGTGGCCATGATCGAGTTCACCTGTTGCGTCTGGCGTCGGGTCAGAATCTGCTCACCGCTGTGCTTGCAGAATCCATCGTTGGCCAAAAAGCAGAACGCCCGGGCCAGATCCAGGCAGTTCATTTGCAGCGCGCAGTAACTGAAGTAACTGCGCAGCACAGCTTCCACCTCGTTATGGAAGTTGCCAAAGGACTGCATCAGGTAAGCCATGGCCGCGTTGCGCGCGCGGAATTGATATTCAGAATCTGCAACACGGGCATCGATCGAGATGTGGGGGTTGCCCGAGAGCCGTCGTACGAAATCGCGCATCGACAACGTGGGTGCTGCAAAGCGCGACTGGTTGATATCACAGATCACCAACGCACCCGCATTGATAAAGGGGTTGCGTGGGCGACCGCGCTCGAACTCCAGCTGCACCAGCGAGTTGAACGGCTGCCCCGAGGGCTCATGGCCAAGCCGCTCCCAAATGGCTTCACCCGAGTGCCCGATCGCCTGAACCAGGCTGAACACCTTGGAAATACTCTGCACCGAAAATGGCACCAGGGCGTCGCCCGCGCAGTGATAGCTGCCATCATTGCCGTAGACTGCGATGCCCAACTGGTTCGCCGGCACATCGGCCAGCGCAGGAATGTAGTCCGCCACTTTGCCCTTGCCGATCAAGGGACGTACTTCTTCAAGAATCTCATTCAACAGCGTTTGCATGGAAAGCCCTGTATCAGTCCCCAGACGACGGCTAAGAGGTAGCCTTCTTGACGAAGGTCGAGCGGAAGAAATCACACATTCGGCAAGAAATGCCGCTTTACCCTGTGGCCTATGGCTCGATGCCCTAACCTATGCTGTGCTTGGTTCGCCGATGCACAGAACGTGCAACCGCCAGGTGCAGTGGCCGCTAACCAAGGAATGGAGGACCAACGATGCCAGCTTGCCCCCTACCCGCTGACGAAGTGCTTCGCCAGCGCACGCTCGATGACATGAACCTGGTCGATACACCCGCCGAGCATTACCTCGATACCTTGGTACGGCTCACCCAGGACCTGGCCCATGTGGACACCGTGCTTATCAGCCTCATCGACCAGGACCGGCAGTGGTTCAAGGCCCGGATAGGGCTTGAGGCAAGTGAGACGACGCGCAGTGTTTCGTTCTGCGGCTACGCCATTCTCGGTGACGATACGTTGATGGTCCCCGATGCCACGTGCGATACGCGATTCGTCGACAATCCGCTCGTGCTCAACGCGCCCTATATCCGCTTTTACGCCGGCCACCCGTTGCGCGCCGGCAACGGCAAAGCCATCGGTACGCTGTGCATGTTCGACCCCCAGCCACGCGTGCTCAGCGAGGCACAACAAGCGAACTTCAGGGACCTGGTCACGCTTGCCGAGGGATATCTGCAGCTGCGCACCCTGGCACAGGTGAACCGCGACCTGCGCCTTGAAATGGATCGCGAGCAGCGCAAAGCCCTGCTCGACCCTTTGACACAACTCTGGAACCGCGGCGCGTTGTCCGCGTTTGAAGCACATGAACGGCGCTTGGCCGAGGTGAACGGCTTACAGTTGGGGGCGGTTTATGCCGACCTCGATCATTTCAAAGCCATCAACGACAAGCACGGCCATGGCGGTGGTGACAAGGTGCTGTGCGAAACTGCCCGCCGCCTGCGCGCTGCACTGCGCCCCGAAGACCTGCTCGTGCGACATGGGGGTGAGGAGTTCGTCGCGATTTTGCAGGTCAAGGACAGCGAAGAGCTCCAGCGGATTGCTGAGCGCATTCGGGAACAGGTGGGTGCAGGGGCGATGCAGATGCCCAGTGGTCAATTGAAGGTAAGCCTGAGCATAGGGTGCACCCTGTTTGCCAAAGGTGAAACGCTGGATGACGCACTGGAGCGCGCCGATAAGGGGCTCTATACCGCCAAACAGAACGGGCGTGATCGGGTTGTTTATGTAGCGCCGCCTTGTTGAGACGAGCA
Organism: Pseudomonas sp. URIL14HWK12:I5; assembly: GCF_900176445.1. Lineage (NCBI taxonomy): Bacteria > Pseudomonadati > Pseudomonadota > Gammaproteobacteria > Pseudomonadales > Pseudomonadaceae > Pseudomonas > Pseudomonas sp. URIL14HWK12:I5. Next base: position 399,870 of record NZ_FWXQ01000002.1, on the reverse strand, counting down.
CGGTCCGGGCTGTGTGGCGGTATGCTCGCCCTGCTTGCAACGACCCAGGCGTAATCACTTATTGGGCGTACTTCCTGGCCCCGGCCACGCAGATCACAGCCCCCAGCGTCACCACCAGCATCAACCAGCTGACCTGCTCGTGCAGCAGCAACGCCGCCAGCCCAAGCCCCATGAACGGCTGAAACAGTTGCAGCTGCCCCACAGCCGCAATGCCCCCCTGGACAAGCCCCCGGTACCAGAACACAAAGCCAATCAGCATGCTGAACAGCGAAACGTAGCCAAAGCTGAACCACGCCGGCGCACTTACCTTGGCAAAGGCATCAGGTGCCGGAAAATTAACGACCGTCAGCAGCAGCATGAACGGCAACGCCACCAGCAATGCCCAACTGATCACCTGCCACCCGCCCAATGTGCGCGACAGCCGCGCCCCTTCTGCATACCCCAAGCCACACACCACCACCGCTGCCGTCATCAGCAGGTCGCCCACCAACGACCCTTCGCCGCCATTCATCAACGCATAGCCCGCGACCAGCCCGGCCCCCATGAACGAGAACAGCCAGAACAACGGCCGAGGCCGCTCACCGCCCCGCAAAACGGCAAACCCAGCAGTACACAGCGGCAGCAGCCCGACAAAAACAATGGAATGGGCAGAGGTGACATGCTGGAGCGCCAGTGCCGTCAGCAACGGGAACCCGATGACAACGCCCAGCGCTGTTACCGCCAATGACGCCAAATCACCCCGCTTCGGCCGAGGCTGGCGCAGCACGATCAAGAACAGCGCACCCAACAAGGCGGCAATGGTGGCCCTGGCACAGGTCAGAAACGTCGGTTCAAAGTCCGCCACGGCCACGCGGGTTGCCGGCAACGAGCCCGCAAAAATGGCGACGCCTATGAAGCCATTGATCCACCCGCTTGTTGATCTTTCCATCGTTCATTCCTCGATGAGCCAGGCGTCAGTACATCACTGACGGGCTCACCCAGGCCATGTACAATCCAATACAGTTAAACCGAACTGTTATGCATATTAATCCAGCACAGTTGAGGGCGCGATGAAACGCAGCGGCACGCGAATTCGAACGGTCATGGCCGAGATCCAGTCCAGGATCGCCTCTCGCACCTACACCCCCGGCGCAAGAATTCCATCCGTCCGCGCCATGGCCCAGACCATGCAGGTGTCGGTTTCTACCGTGCTTGAGGCCTATGAACGGTTAATGGCCGAGGGTGTACTCAGCGCTCGCCCCGGCTCCGGCTTTTACGTCGCGGGCCCAGTGGCGCCATTGGCGCTGACCGAACTTGGCCCCAAACTGGATCGTGTCGTCGACCCGCTGTGGATCTCGCGCCAGTCGCTTGAAACCTCCCTCGATGCGTTGAAACCCGGTTGCGGGTGGCTACCGCCTTCCTGGATGTACGAAGCGGGTGTGCGTAAAGCGCTTCGCATGGTTGCCCGCTCTGACGCGTCAAAACTGACGGAGTACGCTTCACCGCTTGGCTATCCACCGCTCCGGCAGTTCCTGTCGCGGCGGCTGGCAGGCATCGGGGTCGAAGCCCCGCCTGAACAGATCATGCTCACCGAGTCCGGCACCCACGCCATCGACCTGATTTGCCGTTTTCTGCTGGAACCAGGCGACACGGTGCTGGTGGACGACCCCTGCTATTTCAACTTTCACGCATTGCTGAAGGCACATCGGGTGGAGGTTGTAGGCGTGCCCTACACACCGACCGGCCCGGACATCGATGCATTCGGCGCTGCCCTGCTCGCGCATGCGCCCCGGTTGTACATCACAAATTCCGGCATCCACAACCCGACCGGGGCCACCCTGTCGCCGGTCACGGCACACAGGCTGCTGAAGCTGGCCGACACCTCCAACCTGGTGATTGTCGAGGACGACATTTTCGGCGACTTCGAACATACACCCGCGCCACGCCTGTCTGCGTTCGATGGCTTCTCACGTGTCATCCAGATCGGCAGCTTTTCCAAAACCATTTCCGCTTCAATCCGCTGCGGCTACATTGCTGCGCGCGGTGAATGGATCGAGGGCCTGGTCGACCTCAAGATTGCGACCACCTTCGGCGGTGGGCGCCTGGCGGCCGACATCATCCACCACGCGATTACCGATAGCGGGTACCGAAAGCACATGGAGAGCGTGCGCGTTCGGTTGGCCGAGCAAATGGACAAAACGGTAGCCAGGCTTCAGGCGCTTGGTATCAAGCCCTGGATCATACCCCAGGCTGGCCTGTACGCCTGGTGCCAGCTGCCGCAAGGCAAGGATGCAGCAACGCTGGCCAAGGCTTGCCTGAATGAAGGGGTGGTGCTGGCGCCCGGGAATGCCTTTAGCCAGTCCATGACTGCGGGGGATTTTCTGCGGTTCAACGTTGCGCAGTCGGGGGACGCCAGAATCTATGACGTGTTGAAACGGGCACTGGGTGCCTAGTGGCCCGATCAAACCATCTCGCTACCTCGGTCATCCGTTACCGAAGGCCTGCCCAGATTGATCCGAGCGCCAAACATCGCGTGAACGTTGGCGATCAAATCCTCCATCGCGAATGGCTTGATCAACACGGCCGATGCGTTGCGCAATACCTCATCCTCAAACACTGAAGGGCTGGCGTAACCGGTCATGAAAATGACCGGTAACGCTACACGCGTTTGTCGCCCGAATTTCGCCATCTCCCGGCCGTCGAGCCCTCCCGGCAGGCCGATATCAGTCACCAGCAAATCGATGCGAGTGTCAGAAGCCAGCAGTTGCAGCCCGGCCTGGCTATCAGCGGCCTCGATAACCGTGCACCCCAAACCACTGAGCACTTCACTGACAAACAAACGCACAGAGGGCTCGTCATCCACAATCAGCACATTGCGGTCAGACCATTGGGGTGAAAAATCGGGGTGGGTCTCTGCCGGGCCGGTGTTTTCAGGCTGCCCTTGATCGATTGGCAGAAAAAGCTGCACCCGGGTTCCTGCCCCTTCTTCGGAAGCAATCCTGACTTGCCCGCCCGACTGCTTGGCAAAGCCATATACCATCGACAACCCCAGCCCTGTGCCTTCGCCCATCGCTTTGGTAGTGAAGAACGGCTCGCACGCTTTCGACAGTGTTTCGGCCGACATTCCCATGCCATTGTCCGCCACACTGATGGCCAGGTACGAACCCGGCTGCAGCTCGGCATCCAGGCCCGGGCCTGCCTCAAGGGCCTCGTTTGCAGTGGTGATGATGATATTGCCTGCACGATTGCCAATGGCATCCCGTGCATTGATGCAGAGGTTCAGCAGCGAGTTCTCGACCTGAACCGGGTCTACCAGGCAGGTGGAAAGCTGCGCTTTCAAATCGACTTTCAGATGAATCATTGGTCCGACGGTGCGCCGCACAAGGTCCTCCAGGCCGCCTATCAGGCCATTGACCTCCGTACGGGTGGCCTGCAAAGGCTGGCGGCGTGAAAATGCCAGCAACCGATGGGTCAGGGCCGCCGCCTTGTGCGCCGCCCGGTGCGCGACCTCAATGTAGCGCTCGACGTCCGCCAGCCGCCCTTGCTTGCCCCGCAGCCTGGCCAGGTCCAGGCTGCCGGTGATGCCTGCCAGCAGATTATTGAAGTCGTGTGCGATACCGCCCGTGAGCTGGCCTATCGCTTCCATTTTTTGCGATTGGCGCAGCGCCTCTTGCGCGGCCTCACGCTGGGCCACGGCTTCGCTGATGCGCTCTTCCAGCGTGCGGTTGAGGTTCAAAAGCGCGGCCTCGGCCTGTTTTCTTGCGGTAACGTCTATGGAAGAACCGATGAGCCCTATGACGTTTCCCGCCTCATCGAGCAAGGGGGCCTTGACGGAGAGCCATGTCGTTGCAGAACCGTCCGGCATGTCGACCCGCTCCTCGACCTGCACAGCCTTGCCGCCACGCATGATCTGCTGGTCGGTCTGCATCACCTGGCGCGCCTGCGCCTTGTCTTCGAGGAATTCGAGGTCCGTCTTGCCCAGGTAGAATTCTGGCGGTTTGCCGATCAGTTGCGTTGCCCCATGGTTGGCAATGAGCATCCTGCCTTCCAGGTCTTTTGCATACACAACCCCAGGCACTGCGGCAGTAAAGGTACGCAACAACGCCGATACGCGGTCTCGCTCAGCCTCAGCTGCCCTTCGCGACTCGATGTCCATGAGCACGCCAGGGAAGCGTATGGCCTGCCCTTCGGCATCCAGCTCGGCATGCCCGTTGGCCTCGATCCAGTGATACAGCCCGGCTTCGTTACGGACGCGATATTCACAACGGAACGTACCACCTCGAGAAATCGCTTCATGGATATCCCGGGAAACGCGCTCACGATCACCCGGGTAGATCGAGTTGAAGGCTTCGGCGATTGGAATGCCCGCTTCACACTTTTGAGCAGGAATGCCGAAGGACCGGGAGAAACGTTCGTCTGCCGTTACCCGGTCGTTCGGAATATCCCAGACCCACGTACCCACGACCGCAGCGGCGTCCAGCACCAGACGCAGTTGTTCGGACGAATGTTCCGTAACAACCTCGTTCGCAGACCGCACACCTGCTGCTGGCAGTGGGCCCAGCGGGTCGATCCCATCTTTATCCATGACTCACCTCTGTGGCTTGCTCCACATCATAGTCTCACGGACGACAGAAACCGAATTGAACAGCCTGCCCGGTCACACGGCCTAATGCTTTGCAGCCCATTTGCGAGGAGCCAGATCATGATCGACCCCAAACATCCCGACCCGTACGTTGACGAGGTGCCACACAACCCTGGCGAACCGATACCCAAGCCTGAACCGGAGCAGGAGGCCCCTGATTGGCCAGACGGCCAGGTACCGCCGGAAGAGCAGTCCGACGGCTGAGCCTTGGGGCACACGCAAAAGGCCCGCGCCAAGGACGCGGGCCGTTCAGCGAAATGCCAGGCCGGTGAACAGTGGAGTATTCGCCTTCATCCCCAATTTCCTTTTGCTGTGAAGGTGAACATGCGACCAGGCCGGCAAGGTCTTGCTTGTACGCAAAGAGGCACTGGAATGGTCGCTGCCCGGCGGCAACATCGACCCTTGGGAAACCCAGCTTGAAGCCGCACGCCGTAAGCTGCAGGAAGAAACCTGCTTGCCGCTTAGCGATGCCCAGTTTCTGGGCCATCACGTGCTTCAAGCAGCAGAGCACTGGGTGTACCGGATGGCTGTACCCTCGTCCCGGGTTCCCCAGCCATCACACGAGACAGTGGAGTGTCGCTGGTTCCTGATTCAGGAGGTGTCGCAACTCCAGGTAAAACCGAGCAACCTCGAGCTGCTCCGGCGTGAAGGTTTCATCGCTGTCAAAGGGTGATTCATCGGTCGCCCCCCGCCGGGCTGGGCCCGGCAGGTATACCGCGATAGCGCCTGCGTCAGGCAAGCGCCTCACGGCTGTGTTGACCGTCTACCAACCGCTGCAGGCCTAGCGGGTTAGCGTTTTTCAGGGCATCGGGCAGCAGCGCGTCCGGGTAGTCCTGGTAGCACACCGGGCGCAGGAACCGGTCGATGGCCAGGGTGCCGACCGAGGTACCACGGGCATCGGAAGTGGCTGGGTAAGGCCCGCCATGTACCATGGCATCGCATACTTCGACACCGGTCGGGTAGCCGTTGACCAACAGGCGCCCCGCCTTGCGCTGCAGAACCGGCACCAGCGCAGCAAAGCGCTGGAAGTCTTCCGGCTCGGCAATGAGGGTGGCGGTCAGTTGCCCGTGCAGGGCTTGCAGAGCGCGACGCAGTTCGGCTTCGTCGGCCACTTCGACCACCACCGTGGCAGGCCCGAATACCTCCTCCTGAAGCAACGCATCGCCGTTGAGCAGCAGGCTCACATCGGCCTGGAACAGCTGGGCGTGGGCCTGGTCGCCGGCCTGTTCGGCGCCGGCCAGGTGGCGTACGCCCGGGTGCTGGTGCAGGCGCTGCACACCGCTGGCATAACTGCGCAAGGTACCGGCATTGAGCATGGTCTGCGCGGGCTGGTCTGCCAGTTGCGCGCCCAGTACCGCAACGAAGGCGCTGAACGCTTCGCCAGCGATGCCGATGACCAGCCCGGGGTTGGTGCAGAACTGCCCGCAACCCAGCACCACCGAGGCGACCAGTTCCTTGGCCACCTGCTCGCCACGGGCCTGCAACGCCGCGGGCAACACCAGCACCGGGTTGATGCTGCTCATTTCAGCGAACACCGGGATCGGTTGCGGGCGCGCCGCCGCCAGGTCGCACAGGGCACGGCCGCCCTTGAGCGAACCGGTAAAACCCACGGCCTGGATCGCCGGGTGGCGTACCAGCGCTTCGCCGACACCGGCACCGTAGATCATGTTGAACACACCAGCTGGCATGCCGGTGGCTACCGCTGCACGCTCGACGGCCTCGGCTACCCGCTCGGCAGTGGCCATATGGCCGCTGTGCGCCTTGACCACGACCGGGCAGCCGGCAGCCAGCGCTGCTGCGGTGTCACCGCCGGCGGTGGAGAAAGCCAGTGGGAAGTTGCTGGCGCCGAACACGGCCACCGGACCAACACCGGTACGGTACTGGCGCAGGTCAGGGCGTGGCAGCGGTTGGCGCTGTGGCTGCGCGCGATCAATGCGCGCCCCCAGGTAGTCGCCACGGCGCAGCACCTTGGCGAACAGGCGCATCTGGTTGCTGGTACGGCCACGCTCGCCCTGAATGCGCCCAGCCGGCAACGCGGTCTCGCGGCACACGGTGGCGACGAAGGTATCGTCCAGCGCATCCAGCTGCTCGGCAATGGCATCAAGAAACTGCGCGCGGCGCTCTGGCACCAAGGCGTTGTACTCGGCAAATGCCGCTTCGGCGGCCTGTGCCGCGGCAGCCACTTCCTCAGGGGTGGCCTGGGCAAAGGCTATAGGCAATGCTTCGCCGGTGCGCGCATCGAGGCTGTGCAGGCGCACACTGCCGGCAGCACTGCGCTGGCCGCCAATGAAGTTGCTTCCAGACATGGTTGACTCCTGTAACAAAAGAAAGAGGGCGCAAGGGCGCATGGCAGTCGGTCAGCGATCCCAGCTTCATTGACTGACCGGCGACTCGTTCAAAGGCTTTTCACCAGGCCCGGGCGAACCTGCCCGGACGCTGCTGCAATGCCGTTGCGCAGCGGCTGGCCAAAGGCGTCAAGGCTGACCTCGAAGGTATCGCCCGGGCGGGCCTGGATGCCGTCGGCAAACGACAGCGTGGCGGTGCCGAAATAGTGCACATGGATATCGCCAGCACGCAGGAACTGGGCGTACTTGAAATGATGGAACTCAAGGTTCTCGAAGCTGTGGCACATGTTCTGCTCGCCCGAAAGAAACGGCTTGCTCCACAGTTCCTGGCCATCTCGCAAGATGCGGCTGGTGCCTTCCAGATGGGCCGGTAAAGCACCCAGGCGCAGCTCTGGGCCGAAGCTGCAGGCGCGCAGCTTGGAGTGCGCCAGGTACAGGTAATTGCGCCGTTCCATGACATGGTCGGAGAACTCGTTGCCCAGGGCGTAGCCGAGGCGGTAAGGCGTGCCGTCGGCACCGATCAGGTACAGCCCGACCAGCTCTGGCTCCTCGCCCGCATCTTCGGCAAAGGCCGGCAGCGGCAGGTCGGCGCCGGGGCGCACGACGATGCCGCCATCGCCTTTGTAGAACCACTCCGGCTGCGCCCCCTCTTCACCCGCTGGCGGTCGCCCGCCCTCCAGGCCCCACTGGAACATGCGCATACTGTCGGTCACGGCACCTTCGGCTTGCTGCTGGTGCATCTTGTCGCGCGTGGCCGCGCTGCCCAGATGGGTAAGCCCGGTACCGGTCACCAGGCAGTGAGCCGGGTCCGGATGGTCCAGCGGTGGCAACACACGGCCTTCGGCCAACAGGGCCAAGTAGTCGTGGCGCTCGCCCAGGCCTGCGGCCTGTACTTCGCTGGCCAGGTCACGGCCGGCGGCAATGGCCTGCAACGCCAGTTCACGTGTGCTGTTGGCGCCCAATACTTCAAGGGCGTACTCGCCTTCCACCACGCCCACACGGCGCTGGCCGCCAGCGGTTTCGAATTGAATCAGTCGCATGCTTGTGCTCGCTTATCGGTTGCAAGGATTAGCGGGAGGCCTAGCCCGCCCGCGTGGAAGCCAGGCGCTGGCGGCGCTCCAGGCGGTTGTAGACCACGCCCGTGAGCAACACCCCGCACAGCATCACCAGCGCCAGGAAATACAGGCCCGACGACAGCTGCCCGGTGTATTCCTTGAGCGCGCCGATGCCGAACGGGCCAAGGTAGCCGCCGAGGTTGCCGATCGAGTTGATCAAGGCGATGCCCGCCGCCGCGCTGGCACCGGAGAAGAACCGCCCCGGCAGCGTCCAGAAGATGGCCGTGCAGGAGAACAGCGCGAACGCCACCAGGCACAGCGCGGCCAACTGCAGCACAGGCATGGTCAGCCAGGCGCTGAAGAACAGGCCGATGGCACCCAGTGCGTACAGCAGGCCAAGGTGGCCGTAGCGATCGTTCAGGCGGTCGGAGCTGCGTGGCACGATCAACAGGCCGATGATGCCGAACAGGTAAGGCACCGCCGAGACAAAACCGGTGACCAGGTCACTGCCGCCAAACTGGTGGATCAACGTGGGCAGCCACAGGCCCAGGCCATAAATGCTCAGGGTCATTGGCAAGTAGAACAGCGCCAGCAACAGCACCCGGCCATCTTTCAGGGCATGCAGCGGGTTGCCATGACGGGTCTGGCCGAACTCGCGCAGGTCGTTGGCCAACTGCTCCTGCAGCCAGTTGCGTTGCTCGTCGCTGAGCCAGCGCACCTTGGCAGGCCCGTCCGGTAGCAGGCGCAGTGTGGGCCATGCCAACAACACCGCCGGCGTGCCGATGCTGATGAACAGCCACTGCCAGCCATGCAGGCCGTAGATGCCCTCAAGCCCCAACAGCGCGCCGGACAACGGCCCGGTGACCAGCATGGCCAGTGGCTGCGAGAGGATGAAGAAGCCCAGGATCTTGCCGCGGTGGCGCACCGGGTACCACTGGGTGATGTAGTACAGCACGCCAGGGAAGAAGCCCGCCTCGGCCGCCCCCAGCAAGAAGCGCATCACGTAGAAGCCGTTAGGCCCGGTGACAAACGCCATGCCAACGGTGATCGCGCCCCAGGTTACCAGGATGCGGGCGAACCACCGACGTGCGCCAAAGCGGTCAAGCAACAGATTGCTGGGCACCTCGAACAGAAAATAACCGATGAAGAACAGCCCGGCGCCAAGGCCATAGGCAGCGTCACCCAGGCCGATGTCGGCGCCCATGTGCAGCTTGGCAAAGCCCACCGCCGAGCGATCGACATAGGCCACCAGGTAAAGCAGAACCAGAAAAGGGATGAGTTTCAGTGTGATCAGGCGGACGAGCCGCTGCTCCTGAATCATGGCGATGTCTCCAATTGTTCTTGTAATGGGCACAGCACCTGGCCGGGGCTTTATGGCAGACCTCTAACCTGGCGAAACGATCATATAGTATTACTATTTAGAACAACAAGCCTTCACAGATGCCTTTTTAGCCGGTAGAGTCAGCCATATAACGACAAATAGTAATACTAATTAGGTGTCCCGCCATGTCTGATAAACAACACCCCCTGCGCTCTGCCCAATGGTTTGGTACCGCCGACAAGAACGGCTTCATGTACCGCAGCTGGATGAAGAACCAGGGCATCCCGGACCACGAATTCCAGGGCAAGCCGATCATTGGCATCTGCAACACCTGGTCGGAGCTGACCCCGTGCAACGCCCACTTCCGCAAGATTGCCGAGCACGTAAAAAAGGGCGTGCTGGAGGCTGGCGGCTTCCCGGTGGAGTTCCCGGTGTTCTCCAGCGGCGAGTCCAACCTGCGCCCCACTGCCATGCTCACCCGCAACCTGGCGAGCATGGATGTGGAAGAAGCGATTCGCGGCAACCCGGTAGACGCCGTGGTGCTGCTGACCGGCTGCGACAAGACCACCCCGGCGCTGCTGATGGGCGCTGCGAGCTGCGACGTGCCAGCGATCGTGGTCACCGGTGGGCCGATGCTCAACGGCAAGCACAAAGGCAAGGACATTGGCGCCGGCACCATCGTCTGGCAGATGCACGAGGCCTATAAAGCCGGCCAGATCGACCTCAACGAGTTCCTCTCGGCCGAGGCCGGCATGTCGCGCTCGGCGGGCACCTGCAACACCATGGGCACCGCGTCGACCATGGCCTGCATGGCCGAGGCGCTGGGCACTTCGCTGCCGCACAACGCCGCCATCCCGGCGGTGGATTCACGGCGCTATGTACTCGCCCACCTGTCGGGCATGCGCATTGTCGACATGGTCCGCGAAGACCTGCGCCTCTCGAAGATCCTCACCCGCGAAGCTTTTGAGAACGCCATCCGCGTCAACGCCGCCATTGGTGGTTCGACCAACGCCGTGATCCACCTGAAGGCGATTGCCGGCCGCATTGGCGTAGACCTGCAACTGGAAGACTGGACCCGCGTCGGCCGTGGCACCCCGACCTTGGTCGACCTGCAGCCCTCGGGCCGCTTCCTGATGGAAGAGTTCTACTACGCTGGCGGCCTGCCGGCGGTCATCCGTCGCCTGGGCGAACACGGCCTGCTGCCCAACCCAACCGCGCTGACCGCCAATGGCAAGAGCCTGTGGGACAACTGCCAGGCCGCGCCGCTGTATGACGAAGAAGTCATCCGCCCGATCGACAAACCGCTGGTGGCCGAAGGCGGCATCTGCATCCTGCGCGGCAACCTGGCGCCCAAGGGCGCGGTACTCAAGCCATCGGCGGCAACACCGGCACTGATGCAGCACCGTGGCCGCGCCGTAGTGTTTGAAAACTTCGAGGACTACAAGGCACGCATCAACGACCCTGAGCTGGAGGTGGACGCCAACTCGGTGCTGGTGATGAAGTACTGTGGGCCCAAGGGCTACCCGGGCATGGCCGAGGTCGGCAACATGGGCTTGCCCGCCAAGCTGCTGGCCCAAGGCGTGACCGACATGGTGCGTATTTCCGACGCCCGCATGAGCGGCACGGCCTACGGCACCGTGGTGCTGCACGTGGCGCCCGAGGCGGCGGCGGGCGGGCCATTGGCAGTGGTACGCGAAGGTGACTGGATCGAGCTGGATTGCAAGGAAGGCCGGCTGCACCTGGACATTTGCGCCGAGGAACTGGCCGGCCGCCTGGCCGACCTGCAAGCCCCGCCGCAGTTGATCAGCGGCGGTTATGCGAAGTTGTACCTGGACCACGTGATGCAGGCGGATGAAGGGTGCGACTTCGACTTCCTGGTCGGTTGCCGTGGCGCGGCAGTGCCCAAGCATTCGCACTGAGGCTGAGGGTGGTGGGGGCTTCAAAGGGTTTGGCTGTGGATACTTTGCGCCTGTGAGATCGAGCGCCGCCCGCGCGGCGCATCGCGAGCTGCGCTCGCTCCTACGTTTGTTTCGGGCCAATTATTCCTGTGGGATTTGCGCGCGTACGCCTTGGCGCATGGCTCGATATCACGTCGTACAAACAAGGCGGTCGCGCGCGCCTGTCACAGGCGTTACTGGCCCGAAACAAACGTAGGAGCGAGCGCAGCTCGCGATGCGCCGCGCGGGCGGCGCTCGATCTCATCGGCGCTGCACATGCCACGTCGAACCACCTGCCGCCCAAACATCTCAAAACAGCGCCCCCCCGAACACAGGGCCGCCCCTCACCCACTAATGCTATGATGCCCACCCCGCCCGAAGGACCACCCGCGCCCCCCATGAACTACCGCCAGCCCACCACGCGCAAAAGCATGCATGCCACCCTGGTCCAGGACCTCGGCCTGCAAATCGTATCCGGCCAACTCGCACCTGGGCAAAAGCTGCCCTCCGAAGCCAGCCTGTGCGAAAGCTACGCCATCAGCCGGCCGGTGTTTCGCGAAGCGATGCGCGCCCTTACCGCCAAGGGCCTGGTCGAAGCCCGCCCGCGTGTCGGCACCCTGGTGCGGCCCCGCCATGACTGGCACATGCTCGACCCCGACGTGCTGCACTGGCTGATGCAGGCCACCCCGCAGAAAGACTTCTTCAACACCTTGTCCAGCGTACGCTGGGTCATCGAACCCGCCGCCGCCGCACTGGCCGCCACCAACGCCACTGCCGAGGATGTCGAGTCGATCGGCGAGGCCTACCAGCGCATGGAAGCCGCGCGAACCCATGAAGAGCGCCTGCAACCCGACCTGGACTTCCACGCCCGCATCGCCGACGCCACCCACAACGACTTGCTGGCCTACCTGTGCAACATGCTGTCGATGGCCCTGCGCGAATCGGTGCGCTATTCCAACCAGCGGCCGAACTTTGATCAGCTCGCCCTGCCCCGGCACAAGGCGATTCTTACGGCTATCCAGAACGGCGACGCGCTCGGGGCGCGGCATGCATCGCTGGTACAGCTTGAAGATGCACGCGTGGCGTTGAGCAAGGTGTTGGGGCAAGACCCTACGAGTTGAAATTCAACCTGTAGCCCACGGGATCGGCGGCTCCCCACGCGTGGGATGGATCGATGGGCGCTGGCGGTCCTTGTAGCAGGCAATCTTCTGCACGAAGACTTCCGGCGCGGGTCAGTTTCGAGGCCTGTCATGTTCGGCACGTTACAACAAATGTGGGAGCGAGTTTGCCCCGCGAAGCGCCGTGAGGGCGGCGCTAGATGTCAGCAGCCCCACACGACTCAAGGCAGGCGCATGCAGGCCACTGATCAATCCCCGAAAGCCCTCTGGAAACTGAAGAAAAAGTCGGCGTAATCGTCAGATCTCAAGATTTTGTGAGCTCAGTGAAGAAAATCTCGTCGCTCAAGATAAAACTGAAGGAAATGGCCTTTCTGGAAAACCATGACGCCGTCTACAAGGCCGTGGAGCAAGCACGTTCCAGAGGCACATCAAAATCCACAGGAACTCACGCACGTCTAGCCATATCCCCCAGTTCCGACCTCCTCCATGAAGTCCGCAAGATACGCCTCAACCCGCGCATGCCGCTCAGCCGCAAGGCGAGCGCCTTCACAGGTTTTAAAGCCTGAAGCAAGCTTGAGCAGCTTGGTATGGAAGTGCTCGATCGCATAAGTCGTGTCCTGATATTCCCGACCCAGTGCAGCGGGGTTCTCGAAATCGTACAGCGCCGAGCCCATGCCCCCGGATACGTAAAAGCACCGAGCGATACCCACTGCACCGATGGCGTCCAGGCGATCACTGTCCTGGAGAATTCTGGCCTCAAGGGTGAGTGGTTCGATGCCTGCCGAGTAGCTGTGGGTTTTGATTGCATGCGCTACCTGCTCGATTCGCTGCGTGGGCCATCCCATATCAGCCAGGATTGACGTCGCCTTCTGTGCCGACAGCGTTGACGCCTGCCCGCGCAAGGGCGAGTTCTTTTCTACTGCGACACAGTCATGCAGCAGAACCGCTGCAAGCAGCACTTCCAGGTCGCCGCCTTCTACATGCTGTATCCGTTGCGCGTTGACCCACACGCGATAGATGTGGGACAGGTCGTGGGAGCCGTCTGGGTGGTCAGCGGGTAAATGCTTCAGTAAGTCAGCAGCCAAATGCTGGAAAGGGGCAAAAGCTTCGTTAGTCATCGTGGGTACGTTCCACTATCATCGTGAGGCATCAAATTGACACTACCTCAGCAGTTTGCAGACAAGGCGAACCGCATGGTGCGTCTGGTATACCCAATCTTGAACGGGTTGCTGGCATGCGGGATGGCTGGACCGGGGTTGCGCAGCTAAACCAATAAGGTACCCGCTACCTTTCAAGCCTTGCGATCAAGGCCGCATCAGAGGCTCGATGCCGATCCATTTCTTCACCGGGTGATAAAAAGCTGCAGCGGCGGGATCTCCATCTTGCGCCCCTGCACCTGCAGGCTGCCCAGGTGAATGGTCCACTTGGAGTCGGCGTTCAGCTTGTCCGTCTGGAAGATTACATAAGCCGAGCCCTAGCGTTTGTTGTTGGTGAGCTTGGGAATGAGCCGGTGCACTTCATCGCTGTTGATGTCGTACGGCGATGGCCTGGCAGCACGCTCAGTCACAGACGGAAAGTCGTTGATATCGTTGGGGCCCACGTACACCTCGGGCCGTGCATTCAGGCGCGAGCCGTCTTAAAAGGTGATGTAGGCCTGACGGCTGTCGTAGAGCACCGGGATTGGCGCTTCGCCACGTTTGGAATCTGTCGACGGGCGCTGGCGGTCCTTGTTGTAGGCGATCATCTGCACGAAGAATTCCGGGCGTGGGTATTCCTCGCCCGCGACTTTCAGCCCAATCAATAGCACTTGCCAGCAGAGCCCGGCCGGCTCCAATACCACGCGAGACAGGGTCTACCCCCATCTGAAAAACCTCAACGACATCTGGCTCAGCTTCTGACGATTTGCACCACACCAAACCACAAGGCTCGCCGTGTTGAAAAGCAAAAAACGCCTGTGCGCCGGGAGATGTTGCCGCAGCAGCGATACGGGCCTCCCAATCATCGTAGCTTCTAATTGCCTCACGCTCGTAGGTACTTGCGAACGCATCCGGTGACTCACGCAGGGCCCGCAAACGCAGACTCCGATAAAGCCGCCACTCATTTGCGGCTATGGGGCGAACAAACACGATATTACCTCCAGCTGTTTTCCTCCCGTCAGCCGGAGCGCTGGCTTGCAGGGGCTGCGCATACCTCATTTCATATTATTCCCACCTCTTCCCCTAATCTCGTCCATTCTGGCTTATGGTCTACGCGCAACACGGAATTTTCCTACGCTCTTTCACATTTTTTCTGAAGAAAGTAAGGTGTTGGGCATCTCTGAAAGAGGCGAAAGCGGTCATCCGCCCTTCGCATACTCCTGACGCAAGGAAGCTGCTCGTGCCCACCCCTACCACTTCAACGCCAAACACAAAACCGCACGGGCTTTTGGCATCGGAGCGGCTGGAGCCAGGCTCCGTTTACACACGAGACGACCTTAGGGCGCTTTTCGAGATAACAGATGCCACGCTCAACACCGGCATATTTCGGCCTAAGGGATTAAACTCCGTTTGGCTGTTCATCACCGAGCATAAAACATCCGATAGAACTCAGTACGAAGATGCGTTGGAAGGCGATACCCTCCACATGCAAGGCCAACCCATGGGGCGAACCGATGCACTCATTTCGGACCACCGCCAGCTCGGGCTGGAGCTACTTCTCTTCTATCGGAAAGCAAAGTACGAATATCCACACGCCGGCTTTAAGTACGAAGGTATCTTCACCTACCAGCAACATTCTGGCAGCGCTCCTACCTCCTTTGTATTGAATCGCAATCAGGCTAAGGCAGATGAAGCGCTGTCAGCCAAGATCGAGCAGCAGCTCAGCACCCAAGGCGAGTTCAACCCCGAAGACCTCAGTGATGCACGCACACGCACAGTATCGTCCATCGTCGGTAGACGGGGTCAGCCTCAATTCAGAAAGCAATTGCTAAAGGCCTACCAAGGACGATGTGCCATCACCGCCTGCTCGTTACAGCAGGTGCTGGAGGCCGCTCATATCCACCCCTACCTAGGCGATGCAACGAATGTCGTATCCAATGGCCTGTTGCTCAGAGCCGATGTGCATACTCTATTCGACTTAGGTTTGTTGTGGGTCAACCCAGATGATTTGCGAATCGAGATATCCGAGATGCTGAGGGATAGCGAGTATGAATCAATCGAAGGGCAAGCGCTGTACTTACCGGAGAATGAGGCAGAGCGCCCGAGTCGCCTGGCGCTTGAGTTTCGATTCAACTCTATTGCCAATCGTTAATCAGGCTCACGTGAGACATAGCATTGTCGAGATACAAACGTGCAGCCAATTCATGATCGCCGCGCCATCGGAGATCGGGGAACTGAGCGTTAGCCGAGCAAACTGATGCTTCGAGCTGACCTCGTACAATACCGCCTCCATCGCCGAATCGCTCAGCCCAAACCAGTTTTGGTAAGTGAATGCGCAGGATCATTTCCATTTGATAAAGGTATGACGCCACCGAACTTTGCATAGTGCGGTGCGATCAACGCGACCAACCCAATCGACGGCACGTCCTACTCCATCTCATACTGGAACCGTACAGCACGCACAGAAAACTGCCGCCCATAAAAAAATCCAGTCACCGCTAGGTGACTGGATTTTTTAGGGATTTTTGGTCGGGACGGAGTGATTCGAACACTCGACCCCTTGCACCCCATGCAAGTGCGCTACCGGGCTGCGCTACGCCCCGACTACATTCTCATAACCTCTGAGAACGATGAAGAATCTAACCTAACTCTCTGATAAATGAAAGCTTTTTCTCAAAAAAATTTCCATTCATCAGAAAACGCCCAGCTCACTTCTTCAAAACCACCAACACATCCTCCAATTCAACAATCATCTGCCGAATCAGCTGCTTGTACTGGCTCGATTCATCCTTAGCCTCATCACTTGAGAGCCGCAACCGCGCCCCGCCAATGGTGAACCCCTGGTCATAAAGCAGCGCACGAATCTGGCGGATCATCAGCACATCCTGCCGCTGGTAGTACCGCCGGTTCCCCCGCCGCTTCACAGGGTTAAGCTGGTCGAACTCCTGCTCCCAATACCGCAGCACGTGCGGTTTTACCGCACAAAGCTCACTCACCTCACCAATGGTGAAGTACCTTTTGCCCGGTATGGGGGGCAGTTCGTCGTTATGGCTTGGTTCCAGCATAGGCCTCAACCCGGGCCTTCAACTTCTGCCCTGGACGAAAGGTGACGACGCGCCGTGCAGTGATCGGGATTTCTTCCCCAGTCTTGGGGTTGCGGCCCGGCCGCTGGCGTTTGTCGCGGAGGTCGAAGTTGCCGAAACCGGACAGCTTCACCTGCTCGTTCTCTTCAAGTGCGTGCCGAATTTCTTCGAAAAACAGCTCGACCAGCTCCTTGGCCTCACGCTTGTTAAGCCCCAGCTCCTCGTACAGCCTTTCGGCCATCTCAGCTTTCGTCAGAGCACCCATGCCGTTATTTCCTTAACGTGGTGTTCAACCTTTGTTCGAGCGAGGTGAGGATGTTTTGCAGGGTAGTGTTCACCTCATCGTCGTTAAGAGTGCGCGATGGATGCTGCCAGGTCAAGCCGACGGCAAGGCTTTTTCTATCAGGATCAATGCCTTTACCTTGGTAGACATCAAACAGCCTGAGGTCTGTGAGCCATTCGCCTGCATTGTCACGAATTAATTCAAGCACCGCGCTGGAAGCTACATCACGTCCTGCAATCAACGCCAGGTCACGACGGGTTTCCGGGAACTTGGACAGTTCGCTGAATTTCGGCAGGCGGCCTTCGACCACGTCGCCCAGCACCAGCTCGAACAGGAACACCGGGCGGTCCAGGTCCAGGGCTTTGGCAAGCTCTGGGTGGATGGCGCCGAGGTAGCCGACCAGTTTGCCGTCGCGCTCAATGGCGGCGGTTTGGCCAGGGTGCAGGGCGGGGTGTTTACCGGCGCTGAAGGTGAAGTCGCTCAGGGCGCCGGAGTAGCCCAGCAGGGCTTCCACGTCGGCTTTAACGTCGAAGAAGTCGACGCCATCGCGGCCGTTGGCCCAGCCTTCTGGCAGGCGGCTGCCGGTGATAACGCCGGCAATCATTGGCTGCTGTTGCAGGTCACCCAGCTGGCCGACGAAGCGCAGGCCGCTTTCGAACAGGCGCACGCGGTCTTGCTGGCGGTTCAGGTTGTGCTGCAGCGCCTTGACCAGGCCCGGCCACAGGGATGCGCGCATGGCGGCCATGTCGCTGGAGATGGGGTTGGCCAGCAGCAGCGGCTCTACGCCCGGGCTGAACAGTTCGAACAGTTTCGGGTCGATGAAGCTGTAGGTGATGGCTTCCTGATAGCCGCGGGCAACCAGCAGGCGGCGCAGGGTCGGCAGGTCACCGCGGGTTTCCGGCTTGCCTTGTGGGGCCAAGCGGGCTTGCGGGTAACGTACCGGCAGGTTGTTGTAACCGTACAGGCGGGCCAGCTCTTCGATCAGGTCCACTTCCAGGCTGATGTCGAAGCGGTGGCTTGGCACGGTGACGGTCCACTGCCCTTCCCCGTTCTTGGTCGTGGTCAGTTCCAGGGCGTTGAGCAGTTGCTCGACCTGCGCTGGGTCCATTTGCATGCCGAGCATCTGGGTGATGCGTTCGTCGCGCAGGGTGACCGGGGCCACGCTTGGCAGGTGCTGTTCGCTGACGGCTTCGACGACCGGGCCGGCTTCGCCGCCGACGATGTCCAGCAGCAGCTGAGTGGCGCGCTCCATGGCTTCGCGGGCCAGCTGCGAGTCCACGCCGCGCTCGTAGCGGTGCGAGGCGTCGGTGTGCAGGCCGTAGGAACGGGCTTTACCGGCGACGGAGATCGGCTCGAAGAAGGCGCTTTCGAGGAACAGGTCGCGGGTTTTTTCAGTGTTCACACCGCTGTGCTCGCCACCCATGACGCCGGCGATGGCCAGGGCGCGGGTGTGGTCGGCGATCACCAGGGTGTCGGCGCGCAGGGCCACTTCCTGGCCGTCGAGCAGGACGAGCTTCTCGCCCTCTTCGGCCATGCGTACGCGGATGCCGCCGTTGATTTCTGCCAGGTCGAAGGCGTGCATCGGCTGGCCGAGTTCGAGCATCACGTAGTTGGTGATGTCGACGGCGGCGTCGATGCTGCGCACGTCGCTGCGGCGCAGGCGTTCGACCATCCACAGTGGGGTCGGCTTGCTCAGGTCGACGTTGCGGATGACGCGGCCCAGGTAACGTGGGCAGGCAGCCGGGGCGCTGACTTCGACCGGGCGCACTTCGTCGTGGGCAGCCGGTACGGCTGGCACTACCGGGCGGGTGACCGGGGTGTCGTACAGGGCGCTGACGTCGCGGGCCAGGCCGGCGATGGACAGGCAGTCACCGCGGTTGGGGGTGAGGCCGATTTCGATGCTGGCGTCGTCCAGGCTCAGGTACTGGCGAATGTCTTCGCCAACCGGGGCGTCGGCAGCCAGCTCGAGCAGGCCGTCGTTCTCTTCGCTGATCTGCAGCTCGGCAGCCGAGCACAGCATGCCGAAGGACTCGACGCCGCGCAGCTTGGCCTTCTTGATCTTGAAGTCGCCCGGCAGTTCGGCGCCGATCATGGCGAACGGGATCTTGATGCCTGGGCGGGCGTTAGGGGCGCCGCACACGACCTGGAAGGTTTCCTGGCCGTTGCTTACCTGGCACACGCGCAGCTTGTCGGCGTCCGGGTGTTGTTCGGTGGCGAGGATTTCGCCCACGACGATGCCGCTGAACTGGCCGGCAGCGGGGGTAACGCTGTCGACTTCGAGGCCGGCCATGGACAGGCGGGCGACCAGTTCGTCACGGGAGACTTGCGGGTTTACCCAACCGCGCAGCCACTGTTCACTGAATTTCATGCTGTTCTCCTGAAAGTTGCGTCGGGCATTGACCTAGCGGAATTGCGCGAGGAAGCGCAGGTCGTTGTCGAAGAACAGACGCAAATCGTTGACGCCATAGCGCAGCATGGCCAGGCGCTCGGCGCCCATGCCGAAGGCGAAGCCCTGGAACTCTTCCGGGTCGATGCCAGACATGCGCAGCACGTTCGGGTGCACCATGCCGCAGCCCATCACTTCGAGCCAGCCGGTTTGCTTGCACACGCGGCAGCCATTGCCGGAACACATCACGCACTGGATGTCGACTTCGGCGGAGGGCTCGGTGAAGGGGAAGAACGATGGGCGGAAACGTACCGCCAGTTCTTTTTCGAAGAACACGCGCAGGAATTCTTCGATGGTGCCCTTGAGGTCGGCGAAGTTGATGTCGCGATCGATCAGCAGGCCTTCGACCTGGTGGAACATCGGCGAGTGGGTGATATCCGAGTCGCAGCGGTATACGCGGCCCGGGCACACAATGCGGATCGGCGGCTGGGTGGACTCCATGGTCCGCACCTGCACTGGCGAGGTGTGGGTGCGCAGCAGCATGTTGGCATTGAAGTAGAAGGTGTCGTGCATCGCCCGGGCCGGGTGGTGGCCGGGGATGTTGAGCGCTTCGAAGTTGTGGTAGTCGTCTTCCACCTCTGGGCCTTCGGCAATGCCGTAGCCGATGTGGGTGAAGAACTGCTCGATGCGCTCGAGTGTACGGGTGATCGGGTGCAGGCCACCGGTGGCCTGGCCACGGCCTGGCAGGGTGACGTCAATGCATTCGGCAGCCAGGCGAGCGCTGAGCTCGGCCTCTTCGAAGGCAGCCTTGCGGGCATTGAGCACAACGGTGACGCGCTCTTTGGCGTCGTTGATCAGCGCGCCGACTTTCGGGCGCTCTTCGGCTGGCAGGTTGCCCAGGGTCTTCATCACCTGGGTCAGTTCACCCTTCTTGCCGAGATAATTTACCCGGATCTGTTCCAGGGCATTGATGTCTTCAGCGCGCTCCACGGCCTCCAGGGCTTGAGAGACCAGCGCATCCAGGTTTTCCATGTACAGACTCCAGATACGAAAATAGGGGAAGAGCTTTGAAGGCTCTTCCCCTATCGATGACGTTCAATGCCCGACGGCGCTAGCGCCGCCGGGTGATTGCCTCGGGTACTTAAGCCAGAACGGCTTTAGCTTTCTCGACAATCGCAGCAAACGCCGCTTTTTCGTTCACTGCCAGATCGGCCAGAACCTTACGGTCGATTTCGATCGAAGCCTTTTTCAGGCCAGCAATCAGACGGCTGTAGGACAGACCGTTGGTGCGGGCACCGGCGTTGATACGAGCGATCCACAGTGCGCGGAACTGACGCTTCTTCTGACGACGGTCACGGTAGGCATATTGACCAGCCTTGATGACAGCCTGCTTGGCAACGCGGAATACGCGCGAGCGTGCACCGTAGTAGCCTTTAGCCAGTTTCAGAATTTTCTTGTGACGCTTACGAGCGATGACGCCACGCTTAACACGAGCCATGAGTAACTTCCTCTATCTAAACCAGAATTAACGTACGCGCAGCATGCGCTCGACTTTTGCCACGTCAGACGGGTGCAGCAGGCTGGCACCGCGCAGTTGACGCTTACGCTTGGTCGACATTTTGGTCAGGATGTGGCTCTTGAAAGCGTGCTTGTGCTTGAAGCCGGAA
This sequence comes from Pseudomonas sp. URIL14HWK12:I5, assembly GCF_900176445.1. NCBI lineage: Bacteria > Pseudomonadati > Pseudomonadota > Gammaproteobacteria > Pseudomonadales > Pseudomonadaceae > Pseudomonas > Pseudomonas sp. URIL14HWK12:I5. The sequence goes on along the minus strand of NZ_FWXQ01000002.1, from coordinate 378,918 downwards.
GCGGTCTTCAGGAAGCGCTTCGCAGCACCGCTCTTGGTTTTCATTTTTGGCATGTTGGAACTCCGCATTCGATAAAAATTACACAATAATCATCAGGCCTGCCGTGCCCGGGAGATTACTTCTTCTTTTTGGGGGCGATGACCATCATAAGCTGGCGTCCTTCCATCTTCGGATGCTGCTCAACGGCGCCGTATTCGGCGAGGTCAGCTTCGACCCGCTTCAACAGCTCCATGCCCAGCTCCTGGTGGGCCATCTCACGGCCGCGGAATCTCAGAGAGATCTTGGCCTTGTCCCCATCGGTAAGGAAACGTACCAGGTTGCGTAGTTTTACCTGGTAATCCCCTTCTTCCGTCCCTGGACGAAACTTGATTTCTTTGATCTGGATCTGCTTCTGGTTTTTCTTGGCTTCGTTGGCCTGCTTCTTCTTCTCGAAGAGGTGCTTGCCGTAGTCCATCACCTTGCAGACAGGCGGTACCGCGTCTGCAGAGATTTCCACCAGATCCAGCTTCGCTTCTTCAGCGATACGGAGCGCTTCATCAATCGAGACGATGCCAACCTGCTCGCCGTCTGCGCCAATTAACCGAACCTCGCGGGCCGAGATATTCTCGTTGATCGGGGCCTTCGGTACAGCACGCTTATCGTTTCTCATTTCACGCTTAATAGTCATTACTCCGATTCTTGGCGACCACGCCGGGAAACCGCTTGTGTCAGGAGCTCAGCGAACTGGGCGACGGGCATGGAGCCCAGGTCAGCGCCTTCGCGAGTACGCACAGCGACGGTTTGCGTTTCGACTTCGCGATCCCCTATAACCAAAAGGTACGGGACCTTGAGCAAAGTATGCTCGCGGATTTTAAAGCCGATCTTCTCATTTCTCAAGTCCGACTTGGCACGGAAACCGCTACCGTTCAGGGTATTTTCCACCTCAAGGGCGAAATCGGCCTGTTTGTCGGTGATGTTCAGGATCACAGCCTGGGTAGGTGCCAGCCAGGCCGGGAACACACCAGCATAGTGCTCGATCAGCATGCCGATGAAGCGCTCGAACGAACCAAGGATGGCGCGGTGCAGCATGACCGGGCGAACTCGGCTGTTATCTTCGGCGATATAGCTGGCATCCAGGCGCTCTGGCAGGTTCGGGTCGTACTGCAGGGTACCGCACTGCCAGTTACGGCCGAGGCAGTCGCGCAGGGTGAACTCGATTTTCGGGCCGTAGAAGGCGCCTTCGCCTGGCTGGTATTCCCACTCCAGGCCGGATTCGTTCAGGGCGTCGGCCAGCGCACCTTCGGCACGGTCCCACAGCTCTTCGGAGCCCACACGCTTGGCCGGGCGGGTCGACAGCTTCATGGCGATGTCGGTGAAGCCGAAATCCTTGTACACGTCCAGGGTCAGCTTGATGAAGTCGGCGGCTTCTTTCTTCACCTGTTCTTCGGTGCAGAAGATGTGCGCGTCGTCTTGCACGAAGCCACGCACGCGCATGATGCCGTGCAGGGCGCCGGACGGCTCGTTACGGTGGCAGGCACCGAACTCGGCCAGGCGCAGTGGCAGGTCGCGGTAGCTCTTCAGGCCCTGGTTGAACACCTGCACGTGGCACGGGCAGTTCATCGGTTTTACCGCGTAGTCACGGCTTTCCGACGAAGTGGTGAACATGTTTTCGGCGTAGTTGGACCAGTGCCCAGAACGCTCCCAGAGGATGCGGTCGACAACCTGCGGGGTCTTGATTTCCTGGTAGCCGTTGACGCGCTGAACCTGACGCATGTACTGCTCGAGTACCTGGTACACGGTCCAGCCGTTGGCGTGCCAGAACACCATGCCCGGGGCTTCTTCCTGCAGGTGGAACAGGTCGAGCTGCTTGCCGATCTTGCGGTGGTCGCGTTTTTCGGCTTCTTCGATGCGCTGGATGTACGCCGCCAGTTGCTTCTTGTCGGCCCAGGCGGTGCCGTACACGCGTTGCAGCTGCTCGTTCTTGGCATCGCCGCGCCAGTAGGCGCCGGACAGCTTGGTCAGTTTGAATGCCTTGAGGAAGCGGGTGTTCGGCACGTGCGGGCCGCGGCACATGTCGACGTATTCTTCGTGGTAGTACAGGCCCATGGCCTGTTCGTCCGGCATGTCTTCGACCAGGCGCAGCTTGTAGTCTTCGCCTCGGGCGGTGAACACGTCGATGACTTCGGCACGCGGGGTCACTTTCTTGACCACGTCGTAGTCTTTGTCGATCAGCTCCATCATGCGCTTTTCGATGGCGGCCATGTCTTCTGGGGTGAAGGGGCGCTCGTAGGCGATGTCGTAGTAGAAGCCTTCATCGATGACCGGGCCGATCACCATCTTGGCGGTCGGGTACAGCTGCTTCACGGCGTGGCCAACCAGGTGGGCACACGAGTGACGAATGATCTCCAGTCCCTCTGCATCTTTAGGGGTGATGATCTGCAGGGTGGCGTCGTGGCTGATCAGGTCGCAGGCGTCGACCAGCTTGCCGTCGACCTTGCCGGCCACGGTGGCCTTGGCCAGGCCGGCGCCGATGGATGCGGCGACTTCGGCTACGGATACGGCGTGATCAAACGAACGTTGACTGCCATCGGGAAGAGTAATAACGGGCATGGCGCCTCCTCTCCTAGTGGTGACCCCTACCAAAGGTCACGTGGGTTGGGATGAGCCAGTACAAGATCCGACCTGCCCTCCTTGAAGGAAGCCTGCCTCACAGTGGCAGAAGCCTTTCGGCTTGCGGGGGACGAACCAGAGTGACTGGAAAGAAAAAAGATAGCTGCAAGCTGAACGTTGTCAGCTGCAAGCCGGGCATGCTAGCACGCGGGTTGCACGCCAGGCAGAAATATTTGGAAATTACGGACTTCGGCTGAACTAACGCGGAAAAATTCCTATCAGACCTTGGGAAGCAACCTACTCTTGATGAGACCTTAACCCAAGGAGTAACTGGTTATGCGAGTTCCGTCTCTTCTGGCCCTGGCGGCCGCTGGGGCCCTGCTGCTGCCGATGGCGGCGAACGCTGGCAACTTCCCACCAGGCAAGGAAGCTGGCTACATGGCCCAGTGCACGCAAGTGGCCAGCGGCCAGGGCGTTGACGCCGCGACCGCGAAAAAACACTGCGACTGCGGCGCCCAGGCCATCAAAAAGAATTTCACCGACGCGGAGATTGCCGACCTCGACAGCAATGACGGCGTGGATGCCAAGCTGATGCAGAAGGCCCAGACGGTCGTTCAGCAGGCGTGCAAGCCGAAGAGCTGAAACCTTAAAGCCAGGGCAAGCCAGCCATTCTTTGAGCTGGATCAATATCCTGCGAAGGTAAAAGGCGCTAGATGCGCAGAATTAGACTATGATGTATCCCGTGCTCCGTAGCCTCGGCCGCATTGCACCACTGAAAAAACTAAATGTTCTGGAGATTCACCCATGTCCAATCGCCAACAAGGCACCGTCAAATGGTTCAATGATGAGAAAGGCTACGGCTTCATCACCCCAGCAGGCGGCGGCGACGACCTGTTCGTTCACTTCAAAGCCATCGAATCTGACGGCTTCAAGAGCCTGAAAGAAGGCCAGACTGTTTCCTTCGTCGCCGAGCGCGGCCAGAAGGGCATGCAGGCTGCGCAGGTTCGTCCGGAGTAATTCGGATAGCTGTAAAAAAACCCGCCCTGGTGGCGGGTTTTTTTATGGGTGTCGCACCCGCCTGTACAGCCCTTGCATCAACCGCAGTTAACGCGGGTGACCTTGCCTTGCTCGTCCACATTCAGGTTCAGGCGCTCGGAGCGGTACTCCAGGGTAACCACGTCGTGCGGCTTGAGAATACGTGCCATCTGCGAGCCACTGGCCTTGCGTGCCTGCTCCAGCAGCTCGGCACTGCCCTGCTTGCCAATGGCGAAGTCGGCGCCGCTGGCTTCGCAGCGGCCATCGTTACCGGCCGCCACCACGGGCGCCTTGCCGCCATCAGAACTACCGCCAGTGCTGCAACCAGCCAAGACAGCAGCCACCGCCAGGGTTGCCAACATTGCACGGGTACGGAACATGAAGCCTCCTAAATCGATCTGGGAACTGCCTGTTCCGACAGCTCCACCAAGAATTCGTTGCAAAACCGCGCAAGTCTGCCTGAACCGGGCGCCCTGAGCGAAAGGCAATCGTGACCGAATTTTACCAGTCAGCCGACGAGGCGCTTGGTTTGCGCTGCAAAGTCATGATTTACTTTAGGAAGTGAAGGCACAATGCCTCCCCGAATACCAGGATCCGGTATTCGCCCCTCCGCCCCGGGCCCAAGCGAGAGCCTTTCATGAGCAGCCACAGCATCGATGCCGATATCAAGGTCAAATGGGCCGAAGGCCAAAGCGCGTACAGCCCTGGCACGCCGGAAGAGTTGCTGCTGATCGCTATCGACCTACTGGTGCGCGACCGCGGCGCCGAAGCGGCACGCAGCTTCGTCGACCAGGTGCTTGAGCGCTTCGCGCCGCACGCGGCTATTCCAATCGCGCCAAACGGGCGCTAAGCAGGTCGAACAGGCCCTGGGCATCGCCCTGCTCCACCCACATCACATTGGCCGGCTGCTTAAGCACGCCGTACCAGTCGGCAAGGGTCTGGCCGAAGGTCGGGCCTTCGCGACTGTCGATGCTCATGTGGATGCGCCGGCCGCTGAACAACTCGGGTTTTAGCAAGTAGGCGATGACGCTGGCGTCATGCACCGGGCCACCGGGCATGCCGTACAGGTCCATGTCGTGGGTGATGTAGGCGTTGAGGATATCCACCACCCGTTTACTGGCCTGATTGTTCACGGCGGCCAGTTGCTTGAGGCGAGCGTCGCTGGTCAGCAGCTTGTGGGTGACGTCCAGCGGCAGGTAGGTGAGCTGTACACCACTGGCCAGCACCACTTGGGCCGCATGCGGGTCGGCGTAGAGGTTGAATTCCGCTGCCGGGGTGATGTTGCCGCCGTTGAAATGGGCGCCGCCCATGACGACCACTTGCTTGATGCCTTTGGCGATTTCCGGGCGTTGGACCAGTGCCAGGGCGAGGTTGGTCTGTGGGCCCAGCATGGCCACGGTGATGCTGTGCGGTTTGGCGGCGCCGAGGGTGTCGACCAGATATTGCACGGCGTTGCCTTGGGCCAAGGGCATATTCGGTTCGTGTACGCGGACGCCGGTCAGGCCTTCTTCACCGTGGACGTCGGCGGCGTAGATGGGCGTGCGTACCAGCGGGCGGGCGGCACCGGCGTAGACGGGGATGTCTTCACGGCCGGCCCATTCACGGGCCAGGCGCGCGTTGCGCGAGGTTTTGTCCAGCCGCACGTTGCCGGCCACGGTGGTGATGGCGCGGATGTTGAGCTCGTCGGGCGAGGCCATGGCCAGAAACAGCGCGACCACGTCGTCGGCGCCGGGGTCGGTGTCGATGATCAGGTCGATCGGGGCGGCCTGGAGGGTGGTGGCGGTGGCCATGAGGGCGAGTCCTTGTAGCAGCGGTTTGAGCATGGGGTGGCACTCCTGTTGCCAGAGCATAATTATTCAGGCAAACCACAATCCCCCTGTGGGAGCGGGCATGCCCGCTCCCACAGGGATCTGCGCTGGCCAACAAAACGAGCTAGAACGTAACGCCAGAGATCAGGGCGATGTTGCTGTAGGGCTGGCACTCACCCGTACGCACCACGGCGCGGGCACTGCGCGACAGCACTTTGAAATCTTCGTGGCTCAGCCATTCCCGTTTGCCCAGCTTGCCTTTCAACCGCTCGATCTCGACCAGTGCCGGTGGCACCACTTTCTGCATTTCTTCGGCCAGTACATGCCGCTCTACCTGCAGCTCGCTCAGCACCGCCCGCAAGACACTGGCGAAATCAGGCAGGCCTGGCGTAACGGCCAGGTCGATCAGTTCCACACCTGGCGGTACCGGCAGCCCGGCATCGCCGATCACCAGAATGTCGCCATGCCCCATGCCCGCAATGGTCCGCGACAGGGCAACGTTCAGCAACGGGGTTTTCTTCATGGCGTAAGCTCCGCCAGATAGGGAATCGATGGCTGTGCACCGGCGCGGGTAACCGACAATGCCGCCGCACGCTGGCCAAAGGCGATGGCCTCGCCCTCCGCCAAACCCCGAACCAGACCGGCGGCGAAACCACCGATGAAGGTGTCGCCGGCGGCAGTGGTATCCAGCGGCTGCACCACAGGCGCCGGGAAATGCTGGTGGCCCTGTTCAGTCACCAGCAAGGCCCCTTGAGCCCCCAGGGTGATGATCACTTTACCTGCCCCCATCTGCCGCAAGCGTTCGCCTGCGCGCCGGGCACTGTCCTGGTCGGTTACCGGCATGCCAGTCAGGGTTTCAGCCTCGCTTTCGTTGGGCGTGAGGTAATCGATGCGGGCGAACCACTCCGCCGGCAAGGGGCCGGTGGCAGGCGCCGGGTTAAGAATGACCTGCTTGCCCAGCTCACGCGCCCTGGCCAAGGTCCAGGCCACGGTTTCCACCGGCACCTCAAGCTGGCAGATGACCACCTCGGCCGCTTGCAACAGTGCATCGAAGCGCTGTACCGACTGTGGCGTCAGCAGGCCGTTGCCGCCGGGGATGATGACGATGCAGTTCTGGCTGGCCGCATCCACGGTAATCAGCGCCACACCACTGGATACCCCAGGGCAGGTACTGACACCCTGGCAGTCGATGCCCTCGACATACAAGGCGCGGTGCAACTGCCGGCCATAGTCATCGTCACCTACATTACCGATCATGGCCACGCTGCCGCCCAGCCGCGCCACGGCCACAGCCTGGTTGGCGCCCTTGCCGCCCGGCACGGTGAAAAAGCTCTCGCCGGGAAGGGTCTCGCCGGCCCGGGGCAAGCGCTGGGCGCGGGCCACCAGGTCCATATTCAGGCTACCCACCACCACGACCTTGGCACTCATGACATATCCTTAGCGTTAGCGGTAATCGTTGAAGAGGTCCGGGCGTGGCCCGGTGGATTCGCGCAGCACGATACGCGGGGGGACGATGCGTTGCTCTGCCGCGCCTTGCCGCGGTGCCGCGATGCGTGCCAGCAACAGCGACGCGGCATTTTCGCCCAGCTCTCGGATGGACTGGCCCACGGTGGTCAGCGGCGGGTACACGTAGCGGCTGAGCTCGATATCGTCGAAGCCGATCACCGACAGCTCACCGGGTACATTGATATTGCGCTCGGCGGCCGCACGCAGCACACCAAAACCGATCATGTCGTTGCCGGCAAAAATCGCCGTTGGCCGCTTGCCCTCCAGCACCTGCGCCGCCGCCGCATGGCCGCCGGGGCTGGTGAAGTCGCAGTGCAGCACACGATTGCCCTGCACCTGTGCCCCGGCCCCGGCCATGGCCCGACGGAAGCCGCTCAGGCGCAGCTGGGTAACCCCGGTTTCGGCGGGGCCGCCGATGTAGGCGATATCTCGATGCCCCAGTTCCAGCAAATGCCGGGTAGCCAGATAGGCGCCCTGCTCGTGGTCGATGCGCACCAGGTCGGCATCGACGCCTTCCAGCTCGCGGTCGACGATCACCATTGGCGTGCGCACGCTGGCCAGGCTTTGCAGCAGGTCACTGTCCTGACCTACCGACGCCACCACCAGGCCGTCGATGCGCTTTTCCAGCAGCACGCGCAGGTAGCTGCGTTGCTTCTGCGGGTTGTCGTCGGAGTTACACAGGATCACGCAGTAGCCGTTGCGCTCGCAGGCGTCTTCGATACCCCGTGCCAGCTCGGCGAAGTACGGGTTGACGCTGTTGGGCACCAACAGGCCGATGGTGGCCGTGCTGCGCGCCTTGAGCGAACGCGCCACGGCGCTGGGCACGTAGTCCAGTTCGAGGATGGCGGCTTCGACCTTAAGCCGCACGTGTTCACTGACGGGTCGGGTCTTGTTCAGCACATGGGACACGGTGGTGTAGGAAATGCCCGCCAGTGCCGCGACGTCTTTGATGGTTGCCATGTTGTCAGTTCCGCCGGCCTGCGCGCCGGCTACGGTAGGTGTCGAGCACCACGGCGATGACGATCACCGCCCCGGTGATGATGCGTTTGGTCGGTTCGCTGGCACCGATCTGCGCCAGCCCGGCGGCCAGCACCGAAATGATCAGTACGCCAAAGAAGGTGCTGATGACCGAGCCGCGCCCACCCATCAGGCTAGTGCCACCGATGACCACGGCTGCGATCACCTGCAGCTCCAGGCCGGAGCCGGCATTAGGGTCGGCCGCCTCCAGTCGAGAAATCTGGAACAGGGCGGCCAGGCCGGCGAGCAGGCCCATCAGGGCAAATACCAGCACCTTGTACGGGCGCGGGTCGATACCGGCCAGGCGCACGGCCTCTTCGTTGGTGCCGATGCCGATCAGGTAGCGGCCGAACACGGTACGGGTCAGCACCAGCTGGGCTAGCACGATGACCAGCAAGGCAATGATGAACGCTGGCGAAATGCCAAAGGCGACCGGGTTGGAGAACCAGGCGTAGGCATCGCCGATATAGGCGGTGCGCGAGTCGGTGAACTGGTAGGCCAGGCCACGGGCCATCTCCAGCACGCCAAGCGAGACGATGAACGACGGAATGCGCCAGGCTACGGTGACGCCACCGGTGATGCTGCCGGCCAGCGCGGCCACAGCCATGCCCAGCAGCGCCGAGGGCAAAACGCCCCAGCCCCAGCCAAGAATCGCCACGCTCACCGTGGAAGCCGCCAGCGCCAGCACCGAGCCCACCGACAGGTCGATGCCGCCGATGATCAGCACGAAAGTCATGCCCACCGCCAGTACCATCAGGTCGGGAATCTGGTTGGCCAGGGTGCTGAAGGTGTTATACGACCAGAAGTGGCTGCTGAGGAACGAGAACAGCACGATCATCGCCAGCAATGCGCCGGCCAGGCCCAGGTAGGTGCCCAGGCCAAAATAGGTGCCACTGCGGCGCACGGGGGCGGCGCCCTGGCTGTTTAGCGGGGTGGTTTTCATGCATCCATCCTGGGGGCTGCGTCGTGCAGCAGTGCGTCACGTTTCTGATAACCGGCAAAGGCGGCGGCCAACAGCTGGTCCTGGCTCCAATGATCGCGGTCGAAGGTGTCGATCAGGCGACCGGCAGACAGCACGGCGATGCGGTCGCAAATCAGCATCAGCTCGCGCAGGTCGCTGGACACCACCACCAAGGCCTTGCCCTGGCGCGCCAGTTCGGCCAGCAGGCCGTAGATGTCGAACTTGGCGCCGACGTCGATGCCACGGGTGGGCTCGTCGAACAGCAGCACCTGGCAGTCGCGCTCCAGCCAGCGGCCGATCACCACCTTCTGCTGGTTGCCGCCAGACAGCTCGCCCACCACTTGCTGCGCGCCGGCACTGCGTATGCGCATGGCCTGGATCTGGCGCTCGGCCAGGGCCTTTTCTGCCTCGCCATCGAGTATGCCGGCCCGCGATACCGCGCCCAGGTTGCCCAAGGCGATATTGGCGCTGATCGACTGTGTCAGCAGCAGGCCTTCGCCTTTGCGGTCTTCCGTAATCAGCGCGATACCCGCCCGCACAGCCGCCTTGGGCGAGTCGATGTTAACGGCCTGGGGTGGCTGGCCTAGCGCGATGCTGCCGCTGTCGGCGCGGTCAGCACCGTAGATCAGGCGCAACAGCTCGGTGCGGCCAGCACCTATCAGGCCGGAGATACCGAAGATCTCCCCTGCCCTGACTTCGAACGACACGTCGCGTACCTTGTCGGCGCGGCTGAGCTTGTCGACCTTGAGCAAGGGCGCGCCAATCTGCCTGCGGCCCAGGTCGATATGCTCGCCCAGCTCGCGGCCGACCATCAGGTTGACCAGCTCGGCACTGCTGTAGCGCTGGATCGGCTCGTCACACACCAGCTTGCCGTCGCGCAGCACGACGATACGCTGAGCCACCCGCTGCAGCTCTTCAAGGCGGTGCGAGATGTAGACAATGGCCACGCCACGTTCACGCAGACGCTCGATCTGGGTGAACAGCAGCTCCACTTCGCGGGCGGTGAGCATGGCGGTGGGTTCGTCGAAAATCAGCACACGGCAGTCGCCGATCAGGTTGCGGGCGATCTCGACCATCTGCTGGTGGCCGATGCCCAGCTCACCGACCGGCGTATCCGGGTCGATGGCATCGAGCCCGACTTGCGCCATGGCGGCCGTGGCCAACTGGCGCAGGCGCTTCTGGCTGATCCAGCCGAAGCGGCTGGGCAGGTTATCGAGGAACAGGTTTTCCGCCACGGTCAGCGTGGGCAGCAGGTTCAGCTCCTGCATGACCATACGCACACCCAGGCGCTCGGCCTCGCTGCGGCTGCCGGGCGCGTAGGCCTGGCCGCGGTAGGTCATGTGCCCGGTGGTCGGGGTTTCCAGGCCACTGATGAGCTTGGACAGGGTGCTCTTGCCCGCACCGTTTTCACCGGTCAGGGCCAGCACTTCGCCGGCCCGCAGGTTCAGGCTGACCTCGCCGAGCACAGGCTGGGCGTAGGTCTTGCCCAACCCGCTGGCGGCGAGTACCACTTCGTTGGCCGATGCAGGCATGGCCGTTTCTCCTGCCAGCAATCAGGGCTTGGTGATGAGTTGGACCGGGGTCTGGATGACGTTGTCGGCATCCACGTCCGGCTTCTCGCCCTTGACCATTTTCAACGCCGCCTGAATGCCGTACACCGCCTGCTGGCTGGCCGCCTGATCGAGGGTGGCGAGCACGCGGCCATCCTTGAGCATGGGTTTGATGGCGTTGATGTTGTCGTAGCCCACCACTTGCACTTGGCCAGTCTTGCCGGCAGCGCGCACGGCCGACACCGCGCCCAGGGCCATGCTGTCGTTGCCGGCCAGCAGGGCTTTCAGGTCGGGGTATTCGTTGAGCATGGAGGCAGCGACGGCGTTGCCCTTGTCGATCTCCCAGTTGCCGCTCTGCACCGAGACGATCTTCATCTGTGCGGCGTCCATGGCGTCCTTGAAGCCGGCGGTGCGCTGCTGGGCATTGGTGGTGGTCGGCACGCCTTCGATGATGCCGACCTGGTCACCGGCCTTGAGTTTCTCGTTGGCCAGGTAGTCGCCGACCAGGCGCGCGCCCTTGCGGTTATCGGGGCCAACGAAGGGCACGCTGATGCCTTTGCTCTTGAGCAGTTCGGGGTCCAGGCGGTTGTCGATATTGATCACCACCACGCCCTGGTCCATGGCCTTTTTCACTGCGGAGACCAGTGCCTTGGAATCCGCCGGGGCGATCACCAGCGCCTTGGCGCCGGCATTGACCATTTGCTCGACGATGCGGATCTGCTCGCCGGTGTCGGTCTCGTTCTTGATGCCGTTGGCGATCAGGTCGAATTCGTTGGCATGCGCTTTCTGGTAGTCCTTGGCGCCGTCCTCCATGGTGCGGAAGAATTCGTTGGCCAGTGACTTCATCACCAGGGCGACCTTGGGCTTGTCTTCGGCGTGGGCGGCGGAAAACGGCAGGGCGAGGGACAAGGTAGAAACGACAGCGAGGGCCAGCAGACGACCGGGGAACGGCAGTTTCATGGACGATGACTCCGAATCTTGTGTTTTTTATCGGATCGCAAACGTTTGCGCTGCCTAACTATGGAAACAAGACCGGGGTTTGTCAAATCCGTTTGGCGTTCGGTGGGCTGAATGCTCCTGGTGCCGATTATCCAGAATTTTTCCGGAAAACCGAACACCTTTTCCTACGCCTGTTCGGAATTTCGAATGGAATACTGTCACCGTTCGCGGCACAAGGCCGCGCCATCACTCATTCGCACAAGCTGGTATGAAACATGCCTTGAGTCCTGTGCGACATACAAAAAATCTCACTAGGAAGAGAGAGAACAATAACGATGAATGCTGTACTCAAAACCTTCGCCCCCAGCGCCCTCGCCCTGCTGCTGATCCTGCCCGCCACCGCCTCGGCCAAAGAAGCCGAAACCCAGCAGAAGCTGGCCAACGTGGTTATCCTCGCCACCGGCGGCACCATTGCCGGCGCTGGCGCCAGTGCCGCCAACAGTGCCACCTACCAGGCCGCCAAGCTGGGCGTCGACAAGCTGATTGCCGGCGTGCCTGAATTGGCCGACCTGGCCAACGTACGCGGCGAGCAAGTGATGCAGATTGCATCCGAGAGCATCACCAACGAAGACCTGCTGAAGCTGGGCAAGCGCGTTGCCGAACTGGCCGAAAGCAAAGACGTCGACGGCATCGTCATCACCCACGGCACCGACACTCTCGAAGAAACCGCCTACTTCCTCAACCTGGTGGAAAAGACCGACAAGCCGATCGTGGTAGTCGGCTCGATGCGCCCGGGCACGGCCATGTCTGCCGACGGCATGCTCAACCTGTACAACGCCGTGGCCGTGGCCAGCGACAAGCAATCGCGCGGCAAGGGCGTGCTGGTGACCATGAACGACGAAATCCAGTCCGGCCGTGACGTGAGCAAGTCAGTCAACATCAAGACCGAAGCCTTCAAGAGCGCCTGGGGCCCGATGGGCATGGTAGTGGAAGGCAAGTCGTACTGGTTCCGCCTGCCGGCCAAGCGCCATACGGTCAATTCCGAGTTCGACATCAAGCAGATCAGCAGCCTGCCGCAGGTAGACATCGCCTATGGCTATGGCAACGTGACCGACACGGCCTACAAGGCGCTGGCGCAAAACGGTGCCAAGGCACTGATCCATGCCGGTACCGGCAACGGCTCGGTATCGTCGCGCGTAGTGCCGGCGCTGCAGGAGCTGCGCAAGAATGGCGTGCAGATCATCCGCTCGTCGCACGTCAACCAGGGTGGTTTCGTGCTGCGCAACGCCGAACAGCCGGATGACAAGAACGACTGGGTCGTGGCCCATGACCTGAACCCGCAAAAAGCGCGGATTCTGGCGATGGTGGCGATGACCAAGACCCAGGACAGCAAAGAGCTGCAGCGGATCTTCTGGGAGTATTGATCGTTCCGCCCTCAGGGCCGGTTCGCCGGCTCTGGGGGGTATTACGCTGCCTTGGGAGGGCTCAGGGCGCGATGCGTTTCAGGTCATTCAACAACCCCATCAGCTGCTGCAGTTTCTCTTCGCCAAACTGCGCCTGAATCTTCTGGTAATTGGCTTCCATCCCCTCCTTCATCGAGGCAAAGCACGCCTCCCCGCGCTCGGTCAGCGTCACGAAAACACGTCGCTGGTCCTGCGCGGCCTTCTGCCGCCGCACCAGCCCGTCGCGCTCCAGCCGCCCCAGCACCCCGGTCATGCTCGGTTTGAGGATGCAGGCCAGCTCTGCCAGTTGGTAATTCTCCAGCTCACTATGCTGCTTGAGGATGCGGATCACCCGCCATTGTTGCTCGGTCAGGTCGTGCTCGTTCAACAACGGCCTGAAAAATGCCATTGCGGCTTCCCGGGCCTGCAGAAGGCTCAGCGTGAGCGAAGGTTGCGTCTTGGTCATGGTCAAGCCTGTGGTTTTTCTCTGTTCACGAATTTAAGGGCATGCACGATGGAAAGTGCAATCTGTTCCACGGAAAACCCATTCAAGCCTGGCGCGCGTGCTGCGACCATCCGCTGCAAACAACAACACATCCCGGGTACGCTGCCATGGCCCCTTCACTGCAAGCCCGCCTGCCGCTGGCGGTACTCCCCGGGGGTGAGCTTGGCATAGCGGTTAAAGAAACGGCTGAAATAGGCCGGGTCTTTGAAGCCGAGCTGGTAGCAGATTTCGTTGGCCGTGCTGCCAGAGAACAACAACAGGCGCTTGGCTTCCTGCATCAGCCGCTCCAGTACCAGGCGCTTGGACGGCAGGTCGGCGATGCGTCGGCACACGTCGTTCAGCCGCGCCTCGGTCACGCCAATTTGCTGCGCGTAGCGGGCCAGCGGCCAGTGCTCCAGGTAATGCGCTTCGATCAGTGCATTGAAACGGTGGAAGATCTTCAGGTCTTCATGCCGGGCCGGGGTCGACTCCAGCGAGTTGGGGCACAAGCGCAACAGGCTGATCATGATCAACCGCGTCAGCGACTGCATTGCCGCCTCGCGCCCCGGCTGTTGCGTGGCAAATTCGTCGCTCAACGCTTCCAGCCAACCTTGCAGGCGCTGCGCCTCGGCTTGGTATTCGGTCGGCAAATTACCCAGCGCCACACAGGCCGGCTGCACCTGCATGCCTGCCGGCAGCAGGCTGGCATCGGCTTCAATCAGTTGCCACACCAGTTGCTGGCGCACGGTCAGCACATGCCCGTCGCTGTCCGCCTCGGTGACGAAAGCATGGGCCACGGTCGGCGGCGTGAGAAAAAACATCGGCCCCGATTCGATGTACTGCTGGTCATCCAGATACACGCGCACCGTGCCCGACTTCACGTAATGCACCTGAAAAAACCGGTCATGCCGGTGCACCGGCATGTTGCGCCCGAAAAAGCCCGCCAGGTTGCCCAGCCGGTCGTAATGCACCTCGCTATCGCTGTAGCGCTGGTCGTAGACCTGGCCGATGTTGATATTCGGTATCGGATGCCGGTCGCTCATGGCTGCTTGCTCGCAAATCGCTTGACCCTGTTGACGATGGCCCATGGTGCACCGCCTTGTCGGCAGGCGCCACTGGCCACCCCTTGACCATCGTTAACATATTAACTATAACATTAACACATTAACAAAATCCGCAGGACGGCCACCGCCCTGCACTGCCAGGAGAAGAGCATGAGCCATGCCCTGCATGACGTTGCCAGCGGCACTCTGTTCGGCGTCGCGCTGAACTACCAGGGTTTGCTGCAGCAGCACCACGCGGCGTTCGTCGAAGCACCGTACAAGCAGTTGCCGGTCAAGCCGGTGCTGTTCGTGAAAACCCCGAACACCCGCAACCAGCACGAAGGCCAGGTCGTATTCCCGGCCGGCGTGCAGCGCCTGCAACCTGGCCCGGCGCTGGGCGTGGTGATTGGCAAGGACGCCAGCCGCCTCAGCGTGGCCGATGCCCTGAAACATGTGGCGGGCTACACCATCGTCAACGAAGTCAGCCTGCCCGAAGACAGCTACTACCGCCCGGCCGTCAAGGCCAAGTGCCGGGACGGCTTCTGCCCCTTCGGCCCCAAACTGGTACCGGCCAGCCAGGTGGCCAACCCCGATGCCCTGGGCCTGCGCCTGTTTGTGAATGGTGAACTGCGCCAGCACAACAACACCGCCAACTGCGTGCGCACGGTGGCCCAGCTGATTGCCGAAATCAGCGAGTTCATGACCCTGCACGCCGGCGACATCCTGATCACCGGTACCCCCGAGGGCCGCGTCGATGTACAGCCAGGCGACCGCGTCGATATCGAGATCGACGGCCTGGGCAAGCTGACCAACTACATCGTCGCCGAGTGAGGAATTACCTGTGAAACACGCCCGTATCCAGTTCGACGGCCAGGTTCATGACGTTACTGTCGAAGGCGATCACCTGCGCCTGACCGACGGCCGCCTGGTCCATCAAGACCAGGTCACCTGGCTGCCGCCCGCCACCGGCAGCATGTTCGCCCTGGGCCTGAACTACGCCGACCACGCCAAGGAGCTGGCCTTCGCTCCGCCCACCGAACCCCTGGCCTTCATCAAGTCGCCGGGCACCTACACCGGCCACAACCAGGTCACCTGGCGCCCGGACAATGTCGAGTACATGCACTACGAGTGCGAGCTGGTCGCGGTCATTGGCAAGGCGGCGAAAAACGTCAAGCGTGATAACGCCCTGGACTACGTAGCCGGTTACACCGTGTGCAACGACTACGCCATCCGCGACTACCTGGAAAACTACTACCGCCCCAACCTGCGGGTGAAGAACCGCGACGCCACCACCCCAGTCGGCCCGTGGATCGTCGATGCCGCCGATGTGCCGGACGTGAGCAACCTGAAGCTGCGCACCTGGATCAATGGTGAGCTGAAGCAGGAAGGCACCACCGCAGACATGATCTTCGACATCCCGCACCTCATCGAATACTTCTCCAGCTTCATGACCCTGCAACCGGGCGACATGATCGCCACCGGCACGCCGGAAGGCCTGGCCGACGTGGTGCCGGGAGACGAAGTGGTGGTGGAAGTGGAAGGCGTCGGTCGCCTGGTCAACCGTATCGTCAGCGAAGCTGACTTCTTCAAGAACAACAAGGCATGAGCAGCATGATCAAGCACTGGATCAACGGCCGTGAGGTCGAGAGCAAAGACACCTTCGTCAACTACAACCCGGCCACCGGCGATGCCATTGGCGAAGTTGCCAGCGGCGGCGCCGAAGAAGTGGCCCAAGCGGTGGCTGCAGCCAAGGAAGCCTTCCCCAAGTGGGCCAACACCCCGGCGAAGGAACGTGCGCGCCTGATGCGCAAGCTGGGTGAGCTGATCGACCAGAACGTGCCGAAACTGGCCGAGCTGGAAACCCTCGACACCGGCCTGCCGATCCACCAGACCAAGAATGTGCTGATCCCGCGTGCTTCGCACAACTTCGACTTCTTTGCCGAAGTGTGCACACGCATGGACGGCCACACCTACCCGGTCGACGACCAGATGCTCAACTACACGCTGTACCAGCCAGTGGGTGTGTGTGGCCTGGTGAGCCCGTGGAACGTGCCGTTCATGACCGCCACCTGGAAGACCGCGCCGTGCCTGGCACTGGGCAACACGGCGGTATTGAAGATGAGCGAACTGTCGCCGCTGACCGCCAACGAACTGGGCCGCCTGGCGGTTGAAGCCGGCATCCCCAACGGCGTGTTGAACGTGATCCAGGGTTATGGCGCTACCGCCGGCGACGCGCTGGTCCGCCACCCGGATGTGCGCGCCATTTCCTTCACTGGCGGCACCGCTACCGGTCGCAAGATCATGCAGACCGCTGGCCTTAAAAAGTACTCGATGGAACTGGGCGGCAAGTCACCGGTGCTGATTTTCGAAGACGCCGACCTGGAACGCGCACTGGACGCCGCACTGTTCACCATCTTCTCGCTGAACGGCGAACGCTGCACCGCCGGCAGCCGTATCTTCATCCAGGAAAGCGTGTACCCGCAGTTCGTTGCCGAGTTCGCCGCCCGCGCCAAGCGCCTGATCGTGGGTGACCCGACCGACCCGAAAACCCAGGTCGGCTCGATGATTACCCAGCAGCATTACGACAAGGTCACCGGCTACATTCGCATCGGCATCGAAGAAGGTGCACGCCTTGTCGCCGGTGGCCTGGAGCGCCCGGCCAACCTGCCGGCGCACCTGGCCAAAGGGCAGTTCATCCAGCCCACCGTGTTCGCCGACGTGAACAACAAGATGCGCATTGCCCAGGAAGAAATCTTTGGCCCGGTGGTGTGCCTGATCCCGTTCAAGGACGAAGCCGAAGCGCTGCACTTGGCCAACGACACCGAGTACGGCCTGGCCTCGTACATCTGGACCCAGGACATCGGCAAGGCCCACCGCCTGGCACGCGGCATCGAAGCCGGCATGGTGTTCATCAACAGCCAGAACGTGCGCGACCTGCGCCAGCCGTTCGGCGGCGTGAAAGGCTCCGGTACCGGGCGCGAAGGTGGGCAGTACAGTTTCGAGGTCTTTGCAGAGATAAAGAACGTGTGTATTTCCATGGGTAGCCACCACATCCCGCGCTGGGGCGTGTGACCCACTTGCCACCGGGCCAGCCTGCGGCCCGGCGGCCTCACAAGAATAAGGAGTCAAACCATGGGCAAGCTGGCACTCGCCGCCAAGATTACACATGTCCCCTCCATGTACATGTCCGAACTGCCAGGCCCACGCCAGGGCTTTCGCCAGGCAGCCATCGACGGGCATTACGAAATCAGCCGCCGCTGCCGCGAGCTAGGCGTGGACACCATCGTCGTGTTCGACACCCACTGGCTGGTCAACGCCAACTACCACGTGCTTTGCGGCCCGCACTTCGAGGGCGTGTACACCAGCAACGAACTGCCGCACTTCATCAGCAACATGCCCTACGCCTTTCCCGGCAACCCCGAGCTGGGCAAATTGCTGGCCGAGGAATGCAACCGCTTCAATGTCGAGACCATGGCCCACCACGCCACCACCCTCGCCCCGGAATACGGCACCTTGGTGCCGATGCGCTACATGAACCAGGACCAGCACTTCAAGGTGGTTTCGGTTTCGGCACTGTGCACCTCGCACTACCTGGCCGACAGCGCCCGCCTGGGCTGGGCCATGCGCAAGGCAGTAGAAGACCATTACGACGGCACCGTGGCGTTCCTGGCCAGCGGTTCGCTGTCGCACCGCTTCGCGCAGAACGGCCAGGCGCCGGACTTCGCCACCAAGGTGTGGAGCCCGTTCCTGGAAACCCTCGACCACCGCGTGGTGCAAATGTGGCAGGACGGCGAGTGGGATGCCTTCTGCGGGATGCTGCCGGAGTATGCCGCCAAGGGCCACGGCGAAGGTTTCATGCACGATACGGCCATGCTGCTGGGTGCGCTGGGCTGGTCCAACTACGACGGCAAGGCCGAAGTGGTGACGCCCTACTTCGGCTCGTCCGGCACCGGGCAGATCAACGCGATTTTCCCGGTCACCCCGCAGGATGGAAAGTCCATCCCGGCGGCGCAGGCTGCCAACCCGGCTGCGGTGGTGTCGACCAGCCGCTTGTAACTCACCTGTCTGTGGCTGGCCGCCCACGGATGGCCAGCCGCGCCTCACCGAGGAAGCGCCCATGCCACACCTGGTTCTGCTCTACACCCCCGACCTGGAAACCGACGCCGACATCCCCGGCCTGTGCCGTGCCCTGGCCGACACCATGCTGGAACAGCGCGATGCCGAGGGCAAAGCGGTGTTCCCCACCGGCGGCACCCGCGTGCTGGCCTACCCCGCCACCCATTGCGCGGTGGCTGACGGCAAGGGCGATTACGGGTTCCTGTACGCCAACCTGCGCATGGCCACCGGCCGCAGCACCGAGGTGCACAAGGCAGTAGGCGACAACCTGCTGGCGGTGTTGAAAGCCCGCCTGGACCCACTGCTGCAACAGCGCCCGATCGGCATCACCGTGCAGATCGACCACAGCACCGCCCAGGTCTACGACGCCAAGCACAGCACCTTGCACCCACTGTTCAACCGCTAGCGCGCCGGTTCAAAACCACGCCCTCCCTGACTCATTACAGAACAAGTACAAAAACATGAGCACACTCGAACACGCCTCGCCGCGCGAGGCACACGTTGAACGGGCCGAGAGTACCCATCGGGCAGTCACCTGGCGGCTGATGCCGTTGCTGCTGGTGTGTTACCTGTTCGCCCACCTGGACCGCATCAACATCGGCTTCGCCAAGATGCAGATGAGCCAGGACCTGCACTTGTCCGACACGGTCTACGGCCTGGGCGCCGGGCTGTTCTTCATTGCCTATGCGCTGTTCGGCGTACCCAGCAACCTGATGCTGGACCGCGTCGGCCCGCGCCGCTGGATCGCCTGCCTGATGGTGGTATGGGGGCTGTTGTCCACCAGCATGCTGCTGATCGAGAGCAGCAGAGCGTTCTACATGCTGCGCTTTGCATTGGGCGCGGCCGAGGCCGGGTTCTTCCCAGGCATTCTGGTGTACCTCAACCGCTGGTACCCGGCCGGGCGCCGTGCCCAGATAACCGCGCTGTTCGCCATTGCCGTGCCTTTGGCCGGGGTGGTTGGCGGGCCGGTGTCCGGGGCTATCCTGGCCTTCATGCATGACACCGCCGGCCTGCGTGGCTGGCAATGGATGTTCCTGCTCGAAGGCGCGCCGGTGGTACTGCTGGGCCTGGTGGTGCTGGCTGTGCTACCGGAGCATTTCGAAAAAGTACGCTGGCTGAACGATCAGCAGAAAGCCACGCTGCGCGCTCAGTTTGGCGAGGAAGAACACCGCAAGCCGGTCACCTCGTTCAGCGCCATTTTCGCCAGCCGGGCCCTGTGGCTGCTGGTGGCGGTGTATTGCGCGGTGATGCTGGCGGTCAACACCCTGGCGTTCTGGATGCCCAGCCTGATTCACAGTGCCGGGGTGGGCAGCGATGCCAACGTCGGCCTGCTCAGCGCCGTGCCATACCTGGCCGGCTGCGTGTTCATGCTGGCCTGCGGCCGCTCCAGCGACCGCCTGCGTGAACGCCGCTGGCACCTGTGTGTACCGCTGCTGATGGCAGCCACGGGTATCGCCATTGCTGCGATTGCCCCCGAGCAGGCGCTGCCGGTGATGGCCGGCCTGGTGCTGGCCGGCATGGGCGCCAGCGCCGCACTGCCGATGTTCTGGCAACTGCCACCGGCATTTCTCAATTCACGCACCCAGGCTGCCGGCATTGCCCTGATCAGCTCGCTGGGCAGCATTGCCTCGTTCTTCACGCCTTACTTCATCGGCTGGGTACGTGACACCACCCACAGCGCCAGCCTGGCCCTGTACGTACTGGCCATGTTCATCGCCCTGGGTGGCCTGCTGGTGCTGCGCACCCGGGCCGCCATCGTCAACCCTTGAATCAAGAGACCTCCCCCATGCTAGACAACGCTTTTATCCAGCACGCCGCCGAACGCCTCGACCGGGCCGAACGCAGCCGCGAGCAAGTGCGCCAGTTCTCGCTGGATCAACCGGCCATTACCATCGAAGACGCGTACGCCATCCAGCGCGCCTGGGTGGCGAAAAAGATCGCCGCCGGCCGCAAGCTGGTAGGCCACAAGATCGGCCTGACCTCCCGCGCCATGCAGGTGTCGTCGAACATCACCGAGCCCGACTACGGTGCCCTGCTCGATGACATGCTGTTCGACGAAGGCAGCGACATCCCCTTCGAGCGCTTCATCGTGCCGCGCGTCGAGGTGGAGTTGGCGTTCATCCTCGGCAAGCCACTCAAAGGCCCCAACGTCACCGTGTTCGACGTGCTGGATGCCACCGAGTGGGTAATCCCGGCACTGGAAATCATCGACGCGCGCATCCAGCAGGTCGACCCGCAAACCCAGGCCACGCGTAAGGTGTTCGACACCATTTCCGACAACGCGGCCAACGCGGGTGTGGTCATGGGGGGCCGCGCCGTGCGCCCTACCGAGATCGACCTGCGCAAGGTGCCAGCCGTGCTTTACCGTAACGGCGTAATCGAGGAGTCCGGGGTCAGCGCCGCCGTGCTCAATCACCCGGCCAAGGGCGTGGCCTGGCTGGCCAACAAACTGGCCGCGTACGACGTCACCCTGCAACCTGGCCAGATCATCCTGGGCGGCTCGTTCACCCGCCCGGTCGCTGCACGCCCTGGCGACACCTTCCACGTCGACTACGACATGCTTGGCTCCATCGCCTGCCGCTTCGTTTGAGGACCTGCCCATGGACATGCCCATCAATCACTTCAAGCAACGCCTGCGCAGCGGCGAGCCGCAGATCGGCCTGTGGCTGGGTCTGGCCGATGCCTACTGTGCCGAGCTGGCCGCCAATGCCGGTTTCGACTGGCTGCTGATCGACGGCGAGCACGCGCCCAACGACCTGCGCGGCATGCTGGCGCAGTTGCAGGCGGTGGCGCCCTACCCCAGCCAAGCGGTGATCCGCCCGGTGATCGGTGATACCGCGCTGATCAAACAAGTGCTGGATATAGGCGCGCAGACCTTGCTGGTGCCGATGGTGGAAAGCGCTGAGCAGGCGCAGCAACTGGTGAAGGCCATGCATTACCCACCCAAGGGCGTTCGCGGGGTGGGTAGCGCACTGGCGCGGGCTTCGCGCTGGAACAGCATCCCCGGTTACCTGGACCAGGCAGACGAGCAGATGTGCCTGCTGGTGCAGATCGAGAACAAGGAAGGCCTGGCCAACCTGGACGAGATCGTTGCGGTGGAAGGTGTGGATGGCGTGTTTATCGGGCCTGCGGACCTGAGTGCGGCCATGGGGCACCGGGGCAATCCTGGGCACCCTGAGGTGCAGGCAGCGATCGAAGACGCCATCGTGCGTATTGGCAAGGCGGGCAAGGCTGGAGGCATTCTAAGTGCCGACGAGAAGCTGGCACGGCGTTACATCGAGCTGGGCGCGGCGTTTGTGGCGGTGGGGGTGGATACCACGGTGCTGATGCGCGGGCTGCGCGAGTTGGCGGGGAAGTTCAAAGGTACGCCACTGGCTGGTAGTACTGGGGGTGGTGTCTACTAAGACCCTCTGGAGGATGGCACCGGCGCAGCCGGTGCCATCCCCAACGATGTTCAGATATTGATGAGGGCCTTGAGCACGGTCTTGAAGGTATCCAGCTGGTCTTCACTGAACTGTCCGAACACCTTGTCCTGCTGCTCCCGGGCAATGGTCCACAAGGCCTCGGTCTCGTCCACCCCCTTCACTGACAACCGTACCCGCCCGTCGTCATCGGCAATCAGCCCTTTGCGCTTGAGGTTGGCCACCGCCTCCTCGATCTCCCGCGCCGGCATCGCCACTTCCCGTTGCAGGTCGTTCAGGCTCAGCCCCGCATCGTTCTCCAGCACCATCAACATGCGCGCCTCACTGGTCCGCAGCCCGGTGCACAGTTGGCGTGGCTGATAGTCAGCCTGGTACGCCCGCAATGCCTGGGTCATCAGGTAGTAAAGGTTGTGCTGCAAGCGGCCCTGGAAGTGGCTGCTCGGTGCCTGCCCCTCTGCGCGCTGGGTCATGCGGGTATGCGGCAGTACCATGGAATAGGCGCCCTGGTGGTACAGCAACGGCGAGCGGCCGAAATCGTCGAAGGCCACCACCTTGCCTACCAGAATCCAGTGATCGCCACCGTCCAGCTGCTGGTACTTTTCGCACTCGAAGCGTGCCGCACAGTCGGCAAACAGCGGCGCACCACCTGCGCCCGTTTCGTAGTCGATACCGGCAAAGCGGTCTTCCTTCGGCCGGGCGAAGTTGTTGGAAAGGTCGATCTGGTCAGCCGCCAGAATGTTCACGGCAAAGTGCGAGGCTTCTTCGAACACCTCATGGCTGGTCGAGCGCTTGTCGATGCTCCACAGGATCAGCGCCGGGTCCAGCGACACCGAGTTGAAACTGTTGGCAGTGACGCCGGCCTTGCGGCCACTGGGGCCAGCGGCGGTCACCACGGTCACGCCCGTGGCGAAGTTGCCCAGGGCGCGGCGGAAGGCACGTGAATCGAAGGTTTCGTTGGACATGCAAAGCTCCCGGGCAGGCTTGGCAGCCTGCCCTGATTGTTGTTGTGCTTATGGGGATGGTTAAAAAGCTGGCGGCTCAGACCATGGCCGGGTCGGGCTCCAGGCCCATCAGCTCACGGCCGAGGATTTGCGAACACACGTCGTAGTCGGTGTAGGCATGGGCGCCGGTCATGTGCGAATCGCGGAACAGCCGCTGCAGTTCGTTGCTCTCGAACCAGGCGCCACCGCCCGCCGCTTCCATCAGCCGGTCGACAGCCTGGATGCACATCTTCACCGCATAGCCCTGGTTGGTGCGCCAGAACGCCAGCGTGCCCCGCGTGGGGTATTCATGGCGGGCGCTGTACTCGGCAATCTCGTCCCAGCTCTTTTCCAGCAGCGCGCGGGCGGCGGCCACCTGGTGGGTGGATTCGGCCAGGCGCATCAGCGCCGGGGTGGCGGCGCCCACCGCTGCACCGGTGTAGGCCCGCACGCGGTTACGGGTTTTCTCGCGGAACACCTCCAGCATGCGCTCGGCAACACCCAGGCTGACGGTGGAGAAGCCACTGGCGAAATACGGGCGGTACGGGGCGAAGAAAATCTTGCTGTCGGGGTACAAGCCAAAGCCTGCCGACTTGCCCTCCATCATGTCCTTGGCCTTCTGGATGCGATGCTCGGGCACGAAGGCATCGCGCACGATCAGGGTCTTGCTGCCACTGCCGCGCATGCCAACGGCATACCAGTCATCACGGATTTCATAGTCGCTGCGTGGCAGGATGGCGAAGCAGTAGTCCTGGCTGCCTTCGGCATTCTTGCGGCGGAAACCGAGGATCGCCCATTCGGCGTGATCGCAACCGGAGCTCCAGCCCATCTCGCCGCTGAACAAAACCCCACCCTCGACCTCTTCGGTACGGCCGAACGGCGCGATACTGCTGCTGGCGGTGGCATCTGGGTCGGCGCCCCACACTTCTTGCTGCAGCTTGGGCGAGAACATCGCCATCTGGTGGCTGTGGGTGCACAGCAGGCTCATGGCCCAGGCGGTGCTGGCACACGCACCGGCCAGCAACGCGATGCACTGGGCGAATTCCGGCAGGGTGATTTCCATACCACCGTAAAGTTTGGGCAAGAAAGCGCGGTGCATGCCGATGCTTTTCAGCAAGGCAATGTTCTCTGCCGGCACACTGCGGTCCTGTTCTGCGCGCATGGCGTTGGCGGCAATGGTCGGCAGGATGGACTTCAGGTCTTCCAGCAGCGGGTTTGGCTTTTTCATGAACGGTCTCTTTCTTATTGGATTCGAAGACGCGATCAGTATGTGAGCCGTGATTGGGCGGCGGAATGCACGTTCCGAGGGGAACATTGCACTTTCCATGGCGCTGTCAAATTGCCCTGCGACAAGCATTGACCCGTGCATTTTCGATCACCACAATCCCCCTCGAGACGCGCGCGGGCCACCGCGCCCCTGACGGAGCGATGCAGTTGAAAGACCTTTCCCCTTCTGCGGTGCGTGTGTGCGATGCCGCCGTCGGCCATTTTGCCGAGTACGGCTACGACGCCTCTTCGCTGAACGAAATCGCCCAGCTGGCCGGCATGCGCAAGGCCTCCCTGTATGCCCACTTCGCCAACAAGGATGCCTTGTTCTTGGAAGTGTTCCAGCGGGCGCTGGTGCAGGAAACGGCCTTTGTCGAGCACGCCTTTGCCCAGGAAACCCGCGACGGCCTGGCACCCGGTCACTGGCTGGCCTTGCACCTGGCAGACCGTTATCGCGACTCGGCCGAACTGCGCTTTGTGCTGCGCACGGCGTTCCTGCCCCCGGCAAGCATCAAGCCGGTTGTCACATCGGGCTTCGAGCACTACCTGGACGGCATACGTGCGGGGTTCTGCCAGGCCCTGCAAGTTCGCCACGGCTGGGCAGAAAGCCGGCTGGCACTGTATGCCGATGCCTACCAAGGCATCATCGACAGCCTGTATGTGGAACTGATGTACGCAGGCCCCGGCGCCTATGAACGGCGCGCGGCAGCGCTGCTGAAAGTGCTGGAAGATTCGCTGTCGCTCAACCCCTGACGCCGGGTGCGTCAGGGTTTTATCTTTCTCATTTCATCCAGCAGCTGCATCAACTGCTGCAGCTTGTCCTCGCCGAACTGGGCGATGATCTTGTCGTAGTTGCGCGCCATTTCCTCGCTCATCGCCAAGAATGCCTGCTGGCCAACGTCCGTCAGGCTGATGAACACCCGGCGCTGATCTTCCGGCGACTTGCGCCGCCCCACGATGCCGTCGCGCTCCAGACGCTTGAGCACCCCGCTCATGCTGGGTTTGAGGATACACGCCAGTTCGGCCAGCTGATGGCTTTCCAGCTCACCTTGCTGGCGCAGGATACGGATTACCCGCCATTGCTGCTCGGTCAGGTCATGGGCATTCAACGCCGGGCGGAAGAACGCCATGGTGGCTTCGCGCGCCTGCAGCAAGGTCAGGGTCAGGGAGGGTCTTGGTGTGGTCATGCGGGCTCGTGGGGCTGAGAATAGCAAACCGGCGAGTATGCCAGTGCAGAATCATTAATACATTAATAGAATGGTTTCTACCCATTTCGTTGCAGCAACGCCCGGGCGCCTCTCGAAACGGCCTTATCACCCTTTCAATTCAGCAGGCTGCGACATGATCACCCTCGAAAGCCCCACCTACTACTCGGCGACCAAGAAGTACAACCTGAGCTTCCCCACGCTGGAAAGCGACATCGAGGCCGATGTCGTGGTGATCGGTGGCGGCTTCTCTGGCATCAATACCGCACTGGAGCTGGCAGAAAAAGGCGTGACCAATGTCGTCGTGCTCGAAGCCCGCTACCTGGGTTATGGTGGTACCGGGCGCAACGGCGGACAGATCATGGCAGGCATAGGCCACGACCTGGAGAAGATCCGCAGCAGTGTCGGCGACCAGGGTGTGAGAGACATTTTCGAGATCAGCGAACTGGGCGCCGGCATCATCAAGGCGCGCATCGCCCGCTACGCCATCGACGCCGACTTCTGCCACGGCTACGGGTACATGGGTTTCAACCGCCGCCAGGAACAGACCCTGCGCCAATGGGAAAAGGCATTCAAGGCGATCAACACACACGACGACATCCGGTTTCTTGGCGGCAGTGAAGTGCGCCAGATCATCGGCAGCAATGCCTACAGCAGCGCCCTGCTGCATATGGGCGGTGGCCACGTACATTCACTCAACCTGCTGCTGGGCGAGGCACAGGCACTGGTCGGCCATGGTGCGCGCATCTTCGAACACAGCCCCGCTCTGGAAGTGACCTACGGCGAGCGTATCAAGGTGCGCACTGGCCGCGGCTCGGTACGCGCCAGCAAGCTGCTGTGGGCCTGCGACAGCTTCCTCAACAAGCTGGAGCCAGAACTGCACGCACGCACCATCAACACCTATGCCTTCCAGATGATGACCGAGCCATTGGCGGACGAGCTGATCGAGCGCATCAGCCCAATTCGCGGAGCCTACAGCGATATTCGCACGGTGATCGACTACTACCGGGTCACCCGCGAAAACCGGCTGCTGTTTGGCGCCGCCACGCCCTTTATCGAGCACTTCCCGCGGGACCTGAAGGCCTGGAACCGCGCCCTGATGCTGAAGATTTTCCCCTACCTGAAAGACGTGCGCATCGACCTGGCCTGGGGTGGCCCGATGGCCACCAGTGCCAACCTGTTCCCACAGATCGGCACCCTCAGCAACCGGCCCAATGCCTTCTATGTGCAAGGCTATTCGGGCTTTGGCGTCACGCCCAGCCACATCATTTGCAAAGTCCTCGCCGAGGGCATGCAGGAAGGATCGAAACGCTATGACCTGGTCAGCTCGGTCAAGCATGCGCGCATCTTCGGCAAGGACCATTTCCGCCCGCTGCTGCTCACCGCCGGCAAGACCGTGCACCAGCTGTCGGGCTACTTCAACGGCCGTCGCTGAACCTTTTAACAGCGAGGCGTTCGTCAAGCATTACCTGGCGGTGACCTGAGCCCGGTAGTCCTTGGGCGAGCGCTCGAACTGCTTCTTGAACGAACGGCTGAAATGCGCCGAGTCGGTAAATCCCCACTTGTAGGCGATCGAGGTAATCGACTCGCCCTTGAAGAACGGGTTGGCCAGGTCATCGGCGCTGCGCTTCAGCCGTGCCCGCTGAATGTAGCGGCATACGCTATCGCCCTCCTCCTCGAACAGCCGGTACAGGTGGCGAACCGAAATGTTCAGGCGCCCGGCCAGGCTGGATGGAGTAAGCCCAGGCTGTGACAGCGACTCGTCGATTACCTGCTGCACGTAGCCGCGCAAGTTGGCACCGCTCAAGGCCCCAAGATTACCCGGCGTTTCGCCATGGCGCTCGAAGCCTGGCTCCAGCAGGGCGACAAAGGCGGTCTGCAGCGCGTCACCCTGGGCGCCATCACCGCTCACATTGCCGTCCTTGCACAGCTGGTCCATCAACACATGCAACATGCGCCCGCAGGCGTTGGTCGAGGAAATCTTGCCGAACATCGGGCCACTGCCCTGCACGTACTTGCGCACCTGCTCGCGTGACAGCGCCAACGAGACGTGCTCGATCAAACCGCTGGGGGTGATCTCGCAACGCCCGACCGAATCCATCAGCAGCAACTCGCCCGGCGCCAGGCTGACCTGCATGCCGCCTTGGGACACGGTCGAATGGCCCGCACGCTGGCTCACCAGAAAGCAATGCTGGTCATCGTCGAGGGTGGGGTTTTCGCCCAGCCGGCGGATGTTGCCGGCGTTGGTGCGCAGGTTGGCCAGCGGCAAGCCGGCGCGGGAAAAGGTGGAAACCTCGCCAATGAACAGCGAGTGATTGGACGCAAGCTCCGTCTCGAAGCGGCCGCAGATCTGCTGCATGGCCGTGGTCCAGCGTTCCAGCCCCTGACGGTTGGATTGTTGAGTATGCATGGCTGCCCTCGACGCAGGATTTGTTGTTATGCGCACATTGTTAACATGTTATCTATGTGCGCACAACTGTCATCATTTGTCGGTAGACACAGCAAGGCGTATGCCAAGCGGCGTCAAAGAGCAGGGAGCAAGGTGCTGAAATTGGCCAGGCTGGCCATCAGATGCGCCCGTTGCTGCGGGCTGATCGAAATATAGCGGCGAAACGCAGGCATGCGGTTGACCACTTCGCTACCCCCCATGTGCTCCAGCGTCAGCAACCACTGGGCCTCGTGGCAGGCCAGGGTCAGGCGCTTGAAGTCCAGCGGCATCAGTGCCGCCAGCAATGCTTCATGCTGTTGCAGGCCATCACGTAGCCGGGTGAAGCGCGCCTGGTCGCCCTTGCGGTATACACAGGTGAGGCCCGTGCGCCGCAACGCACCGGCATGGCGCACTTCAAGGCTCACGTCGCCCCCTTGCTGGGCAGCAACCTGCAACTGGAACTCGCAAGTGACGATGTGCATCAGCAAGTGCGCCTCGACACGTTCATGCACCTCGGCCCGCCAGCCTTGAGCCGGGTCTTGAAACACCCCGGCCGACGCGATGCCCTGCTGCCCCAGGTTGCGCGCCAGACACACCAACGTCGCCCCTGGGCAGTAGCCGGAAGGCGCCCGAGGCGCCAACAGCTGCTTACGCAAACTTTTGATCATGCACCACGTGCTCCACGGCATGGCCAGGCTCGGCGGCGAACTCCTTCTCAAGCACATCCTCCACCCGCGCCGGCTTGAACGGGTTGACCTTCTGCACGCACAGCGTCCAGAACAATGCGTAGGCCGCAGTCGCACCCAGCATGATGGCGAACGGCACATAGACATCGGCGGGGTTCATGCCTGGCGGTGTGATGAACGCCATGCCGATCAGAATGCCCGTGCTGGAGACGATTTGCGGCAGCGGGAACAGCGGCGAGCGGTAGGCACGCGGCAGGTCCGGGCGACGGATGCGCAGGATCACCACCGACAGCGTCACCAACAGGTAGGCAGTGCTCCACGCACACACGGCGGCCAGCACCAGGTGCAGGATGTTGTCCGGGTTGCCGCCCAGGTACCATGCGTGCAGGCAAGGGATCAGCGCCACCACCAGGATGCACAGCAGCGGCGTCTTGAAGCGCGGGTGCAGGTAGGTGAATACCTTGGGCAGCGCGCCGTCAACCGCCATGCCATAGAGAATGCGCGGCACACCGGCCATCAGCGTGTTGATGGTCGCAGCGCCAGCAAACAGGAAACCAATGCCCAGCCACACCGGGCCGATATCACCCATCACCTGCTCGGCAAAGCGCGGGATGGCCATGGGCGTGTCCAGCAGATGGACGCCGCTGGCGGCATCGAGCAGCACGTTTTCCACCTGGCGCTTCATCGCCGCACCGTAGATGAACATACAGCTGGCCACGCCGAACAGCCCCAGTGCCATTGCACGCGGCAGCACCCAGGCCGAACGACGCAGCTCGGGCGCCAGAGGCGTGACGAACTCGCAGCCAACGAACATGAACATGGCCATGCCGATCAGCGACAGGATGGTCATCAGGTCGGTGCCCACCAGCGATACGCCGAACGGGCCGTCCAGCTCCACTGCCGGTGCTACGATCAGGCCCAGCACACCGAACGCCATCAAGGTGGTCCACATACCGAAGGTGAGGATCACTTCTGCACGGCTGAAGGCGCTGACGCCAAAGGCATTGAGCACCGCGAACGCCAGCACGAAGCACACCCCCAGCAGCCACGATCCGCCGGCAGATTCTGCCAGGGTGTTGAGGTGTTCGAAGTTCACCAGCGCCATCACGCCCGAGAGGATGGTTTCGGCGGTGCCGGCAAACACATGCACGATCAGGTAGGCCGACAGCGTGCCGGTGATGGCGAAGAAGCGGCCCAGGCCGCAGTTGATGTAGTCGTACACCGAGCCAGTAGTCGGCAAGATCGACGCGGCCTCGGCGAAGGTGGTGGACTGCGCCAGCATCATCAGCGCGGCAATGACCATGGCCACGGCAAAGGCGCTGCCGCCGATGCCAAAGCCCATGGTCGCGGTGAGGATCACCGGGCTGGCCATGATCAGCCCGACAGTGCTGGCCAGTGCGGTGGGGAAACCGACCGTACCGCGGTTGAGGTGCTCGGTGAGCTTGTTATTGAGTGACATCGTTGTGCCCCGGCTTGTTTTTGTGGCGTTGAACGAGTGATTACTCTGCGCTGCGGGTGGCATGGCGTCTTGCCAATGGCTGCCGCCGGGTTTGTTGCTGCCTGCCAGCCCCTGGCAGCCACAGACATGCCGCTGTCACGCTGGCACAAGAACCGCCCTCGCCTACTCACTAAGCTGCAGGCTTTGGCTTCCTGCCCCCGGAGTTTGCATGAGCGACATTACCCTCCTTCCTGCCGTCACGGCATTCCTGGCCCGCGAGCATGGCGTGTTCATTCACGGTCAGCACCTCGCCAGCCAGTCGTCCGCGCAAGTTGCCGTGGTCAACCCGGCCAACGGCCAGACCATCGCCCACATCGCCGACGCCAACCAGGCCGATGTCGACCACGCCGTCAGCTCGTCGCGCCAAGGCTTCACAACGTGGTCGCGCACCAGCCCCGCCGCCCGCGCCGCCGTACTGTTCAAACTGGCCGACCTGTTGGAAGCCAACCGCGAAGAACTGGCGCAGCTGGAAACCTTGCAGTCCGGCAAGCTCATCGGCATCTCCCGCGCCTTCGAAGTAGAGCAGGCTGCACACTTCCTGCGCTACTACGCCGGCTGGGCCACCAAGATCACCGGGCAAACCATTACCCCGTCGCTGCCCTCGTTTGCGGGTGAACGCTACAGCGCCTTTACCCTGCGTGAACCGATCGGCGTGGTGGTGGGCATCGTGCCGTGGAACTTCGCCACCATGATCGCCATCTGGAAGCTGGCCTCGGCGCTCACCACCGGCTGCAGCATCATCCTCAAACCCAGCGAGTTCACCCCGCTGACGTTGCTGCGTATTGCCGAACTGGCCACAGAAGCTGGCCTGCCGGCCGGGGCGCTGAACGTGCTGACCGGTGGCGGCCTGGTGGGCAAGGCGCTGATCGAGCACGCGGGCACCGACAAGGTCTCGTTCACCGGCTCCGTGCCCACTGGTATCGCCGTCGGCCAGGCCGCCATGGGCGCCAAGCTGACCCGCGCGACGCTGGAGCTGGGCGGCAAGAACGCGGTGGCCTTCTTGCCCGATGTAGCAACCGACAAGGCTGTGAACGGCATCATCGAAGCCGGCTTCCTGCATTCGGGGCAAATCTGCGCTGCGGGTGAGCGCTTCTACGTGCACCGCTCGCGCATCGACCCGCTGCTGGACGCCCTGTCCCAGCGCCTGGGCCAATTGACAATCGGCTCGCCGCTGGACGAAGCCACCCAGTTCGGCCCGGTGGCCAACAAACCGCACCAGCAGAAGCTGGCCGAACTGTTCGCCATCGCACGCGCCGAGGGTAGCCAGATTATCCATGGCGGCAAGCTGGGCGACGGCCCCGGCTGCTTCGTCGCCCCCACGGTGATCCTCGCCAGGTCGGCCAGCGACACCCTGCTCAACCAGGAAACCTTCGGCCCGGTAGCCACCTTCTTGCCCTATGACGACGAAGACGAACTGCTGCACCTGATGAACGCCTCGCCCTACGGCCTCAGCGCCAGCCTGTGGACCAACGACCTGGGCAAAGCCATGCGCATGATCCCGGAAATCCAGGCCGGTACCCTGTGGGTGAACATGCACACCCTGCTCGACCCGGCGGTACCGTTTGGCGGCATCAAGGCATCCGGCATCGGCCGCGAGTTCGGCTCGGCGTTCATCGATGACTTCACCGAACTCAAATCGGTGATGATCCGCTACTGACCCATCCCTTGGCCAAGGCGTGCAAGCGCCTTGGCAGCCACGAACAAGACCCCGCCCCACCGCACACGCCCTAATAGGCCATCGCCGCCAACCGCGATGGCCCCTCGCCAAGCCGAGGGTGCCCCCGAACAACAAAGGCCCCCTGTGAAGCGGGCCGAGAACAATCGAGGGATGTGTAATGGTCAAACCGCAAACGCTGTCCACCCTGGCACTCGTCACCTTGCTGGCCAGCCAGGCCGTGCAGGCTGTTGAGTTGTACGCAGACGACGACAGCCACCTGAACGCCGACATGCTGGCGGTATGGGGCATGTTCAACAGCCGCAAGAACTACGACGGCACCCCGGGGGGATCAACCTGGCGCGAGGGCTTCATCAAGTATGGCCTCAGCGGTGACCAAGGCCTGGCTGGCAACGGCACACTGTATGGCAGCCTGAACTGGGTAAGCTCGGCCACCTGGGGCGATGGCGATGCAGCCGGCAACACCGACGGTTCCGAACGCACCACCAAGATCGAGGACGCCTTCCTCGGCTGGCGCTCGGCCGACCTGTTCCCCGTGCTGGGCAAGGACGGCGTGGACATTTCCGCCGGCCGCCAGACCATTCGCCTGGGCAGCGGCTTCCTGATCAACGATGACGGCCCGAACCTGGGCAATGGCGTGGCAGAGGGTGCGCTGGACCGTGGTGGCGCCTACTACCTGGCCGCCCGGCACGCCTTCGACCGCACTGCGATGCTGCGCCTGGGTGGCAGCGAAGGTTTGCACGGCAGCCTGCTGTGGCTGAAATCCGACAACCGCGCCCAGGCCGAAACCGAACTGGCCGCCGGCACACTGGACTACACCCATGCACTGGGCACCGTGGGGTTGACCTGGATCCACGGCATCGACGTCGCCGACCAGTGGGCCAGCGACTTCCAGAAGGCCCGCGAAGGCATGGACGTGTACAGCGTGCGCGGCGAAGGCAGTGCCGGCATCGACAATGCCAGTTTCGCCTTCGAATACGCCTGGCAGGACAAGACCGACGGCCCAGAACAAGCCTGGTACCTGCAGACCGGCTACACCTTCGCCGACCTGCCCTGGGCCCCCTCGATCACCTACCGCTATACCCGCTACTCGGCCGGCTGGGACTCGCTGTTCAGCGGCTTGTCCAACGGTTACGGCACCTGGTTTCAGGGTGAAGTCGCGGCCAATTATGCAGGCCCGTTCAACAGCAACACCGGCATCCACCATGTGGGCGTGAAGGCGACGCCGCTGGAAAACCTCACGGTCGGCGCCCTGTACTTCGACTTCGACACGGTGCGCACCCGCGACAGCCTCAACCTCGATGCCCGCGAACTGGACCTGTACATTGAATGGGCGGTCACCGAACACCTGATCATCAGCCCGCTGGTGGGCCTGTACCAACCGCGCAAGGACGAGAGTAACGGTGGCAACCAGGTGGGAGGAAATGGCACCAATGTGTACAGCCAGTTGACCGTGGCCGTGCCGTTCTGAAGCCACCTTTGAAACCGGCAGGATCCCTGTGGGAGCGGGGTGCCTGGCCCACGGAGGGGTTTGACCTTGCCTGCCCTGGCGAATACCATTCGCCAACCTACCGACCGGTAGGCGAAAAATCAGCCAGAGAAAACCATGCAAGCAGATCCTTCCCCCCCAATACGCTTCAGCTTCGCGCTGGGCCTCGGCCTGGTCGGTGCCCTCGGCCCTTCCGCTGTCGACATGTACCTGTCGAGCCTGCCGGAAATCGCCAGCCACTATCAGGCAAGCTTCACCCGTGTGCAGCTGACGCTCACCTTCTTCCTGCTGGCCATGGGCGCCGGCCAGTTGATCTTCGGCCCCATCGTCGACGCCTATGGCCGGCGAAAGCCGCTGCTGGCCGGCCTGCTGCTGTTCATCCTCTGTTCGCTCGGCGCAGCCGCAGCCCCCAGCCTCGATACCCTGATTGCACTGCGCTTCTTCCAGGGCCTGGGCAGCGCACTGACCCTGGTGGTGATCATGAGCATGGTCCGTGACGTGAGCCAAGGCGTTGCCGCGACCAAGCTGTTCGCCCTGCTGATGACCATCGAAGGCGTGGCACCGATCCTGGCACCTGCCTTGGGCGGCGTGATCGATGCGCACTTCGGCTGGCGGGCAGTGATGCTGGTACTCGCCGGCATGGGCCTGGCAGTGCTGGTCAACAGCTTGCTGAACCTGCCGGAAACCCTGCCCGTCAACAAACGTGCCCCCCTGCACCTCGGCCACGCCTGCCGTACCTATCTGGCCATCCTCGCCGACCGCCGCTTCCTGCGCCCGACCCTGGCCATGGCTGCCGTGTTCTTCTTCCTGTTCGCCTACATCGGCGGCGCCACACTGGTGTACCAGGCACACTACGGCCTGAGCGCCCAGGCCTTCGGCCTGCTGTTCGGGGCTACCGGAGTGTCGATCCTGTTCGGCGCCATGGCCGCAAGCCGCCTGATCGGCCTTCTGGGCCTGAACAACCTCACCCGCCTGGGCGTGCTGTGCATGGCTGGCGGCGCCTGCATCAGCCTGCTCGGTGCGCTCACCGGTCTGGGGCTACCGGGTGTGGCTGGCGGCATGGTGGTGGCGCTGTTCGGTTTAGGCATCGCCGAGTCGACGCTGATGTCATTGGTCATGGCCTCGCAAGACAAGGCTTTGGGCTCCACCGCAGCGCTGCTGGGCGCCATCCAGTTGTCGGTGTCCGCCAGCGCTGCCCCGCTGGCCGCCGTGGTACTCGGCCACGGCCCCACCGCGTGGGCCGCGCTGCTCGCCCTGTGCACCCTGGTGGTGTGCCTGCTGACGGCCCTCAGCTTGCGCGACACCCCCGCCAGCTTCTCGCTCGCTGGCCATTGAGGCCTTGGCACTGACGGTCAACTCGGCTGGCAGGCAGGCACAAGACGACCTACCAGTCGTTAGCGAAACTGGCTGCCACGTCACCAACAACAAATCCGACGGCAGCCAGCCCCGCGAGACCCGCCATGACCCCCGATACCAGAATTGATTTCATCTACCTGTCCGAACAGGACATGATCCGCGCCGGCGTCACTGACATGCCCGCCTGCGTCGACACCATGGAAGAAATGTTCGGCCTGCTGTACCAGGGCGACTACCGCATGGCCGGCCCGAACAGCGACTCGCACGGCGCAATGATCACTTTCCCCGAGCACTCGCCGTTCCCCACCATGCCCAAGCCCACCGCCGACCGCCGCATGATGGCGATGCCAGCGTACCTGGGCGGCAACTTCCAGACCGCAGGTGCCAAGTGGTACGGCTCGAACATCGCCAACCGCGAAAAGGGCCTGCCGCGCTCAATCCTGATGTTCACCCTCAACGATGCCGACACCGGCGCTCCGCTGGCGCACATGTCGGCCAACCTGCTGTCGGCCTACCGCACCGGTGCCATCCCGGGCGTGGGCGCTCGCCACCTGGCACGCAAGGACGCCAAGGTCATCGGCCTGGCCGGCCCGGGCGTGATGGGCAAGACCACGGTCGCCGCGTTCATGGCAGTGTGCCCGCTGATCGACACCCTCAAGCTCAAGGGGCGCGGCCAGAAGAACCTGGATGCGTTCGTTGGCTGGGTCAAGGCCACTTTCCCGCAAATCACGACGATCCAGGTGGTTGAAACCCTGGAAGACGTGGTACGCGGCTCTGACCTAGTCAGCTACTGCAGTTCGGGCGAAGTCGGTGACCCCAGCCAGTACCCGCTGGTACGCCGCGAGTGGGTCAAGCCCGGCGCGTTCCTGGCCATGCCGGCGCCGTGCAGCATCGACGCCGGCATGGAGCAGGACGACGTGCGCAAGGTGGTGGACAACACCGGCCTGTACGAAGCTTGGTTCGCCGAGTTGCCCAAGCCCGCACACAACCACGTACCGCTGGTTGGCGTGCGCTTCATGGACATGATTGCCGAAGGCAAGCTGGCCGCCGAGCAAGTGGAGGACATCGGCAAGATCATCTGCGGCGATGCGCCAGGGCGCCTGCACGACGACGAAATCATCCTGATGTCGGTGGGCGGCATGCCCGTCGAGGACGTGGCCTGGGGCACCGTGGTGTACCGCAAGGCGCTCGAACAAGGCATTGGCGTAAAGCTCAACCTCTGGGAAACCCCCGTTCTCAGCTGATCCCCCCACTACCCGATAACAAGGCAAAGCCCATGACACAGATCACCAAACTGAAAACCGGCTCCAGGTTCGAAGACATGGCCAGCTACTCCCGCTTGGTGGCGGTAGACAACTGGATTCACGTCTCCAACACCGCCGGGCGCAACCCGCAGACCCAGGTCATCCCGGAGGATGTGATCGAGCAGACCCACCAGGTGTTCGCCAACATCGAAACCGCCCTGGCGGCGGTCGACGCCAGCCTGGCCGACGTCATCAACTCACGCGTGTTCATCCAGGACCCTGCCGATGTGCCACGGGTAATGGACGTGATCGGTGAGAAGTTCCGAGGTATCGACCCGGCCACCACGGTCACCTGCCCGCCTCTCGGCTCGACCGTGTACAAGGTCGAACTGGAAGTCACGGCCTATCGCGGCGCAGGGCAAGCACACGTGACCATGATCCGCCTTGGCCAGTAAAGGCTCTGACTGCCCCTGAGCACTTCCCCTGTCTGACCTGCATCGAGTAAAGCCATGTATCCCACGATCGCCCCTGTGCAAACCAGCGCCCGTCATCCCGACGCCACCACCGTGGTCATCATCGGCGGCGGCATCATCGGCCTCACCGCCGCATTGACCCTTGCCGAACGCAACATCCCGGTGGTGGTGCTGGAAAAGGGGCGCATCGCTGGCGAACAGTCGTCCCGCAATCTGGGCTGGGTACGCAAGACCAACCGCCACGCCCACGACATCCCCCTGGCGCTGGCGGCCGACCAGTTGTGGGCCGAAATGCCGGCACGTGTGGGCAGCGACGTCGGCTATCGCCAGGCCGGTATCATGTTCATCGGCCGCAACGACACGCAGATGGGCATGCATGAAGGCTGGCTGAAAAGCGTCGAAGCACTGGGCCTGGACTCGCGCTTGCTGAGCGCGCATGAAATAGCCCAGATGGTGCCGGGTGGCCGGGCAGACTGGGCGGGCGGCATCTTTACCCCGTCGGACGCACGCGCCGAACCCACCCTGGCCGCCAGCGCCATTGCCCGTGCGGCAATGGCCAAGGGCGCGGTGGTGGTAGAGAACTGCGCAGTGCGCACCCTGGTCACCGCTGCTGGCCGAGTCAGCGGCGTGGTCACCGAGCAGGGCGAGATTCGCTGCGATCAGGTGTTGCTGGCCGGCGGTCTGTGGTCACGCAAGTTCCTCGGCAACCTTGGCATCAACCTGCCAACCTTGCCGCTGACCTGCTCCGTGCTGCGCACCGAGCCCATGGACGGGCCCACCGACATCGCCGTCGGTGCACCGGACTTTTCTTTCCGCAAGCACAAAGACGGCGGCTACATCATCACCCAGCGCGGCGCGCTGGATGCCTTCCTGACCCTGGACCACTTGCTGCTGGGCAAGCGTTACCTGCCCCAGTTGCGTGCCCAGCGGGACTTCCTGCGCATCAGCTTTGGCAAGCACTTCTTCAAGGATCTGGCCCTGGCCCGGCGCTGGAAAGCCACCGATGTCAGCCCCTTCGAGCGCGTACGGGTGCAAGACCCGCTCGCCAACCCGGCACTCAACGAGGAAGCCATGCGCAACCTCAAGGCGGCCTGGCCCGTGTTCGAACAGGCACGTATCGCCAGCGCCTGGGCCGGGACCATCGACGTCACCCCCGACTCCAACCCGGTGATCGGCCCGGTGGCCAGTCTTCCGGGCCTGACCCTGGCCACCGGTTTTTCCGGGCATGGCTTCGGCACCTCGCCTGCGGCCGGCCAGCTGGCAGCAGACCTGGTGTCCCAGGCAACTCCACTGATAGACCCAGCGCCTTACCGTTTCGAACGCTTTACCTGACGTCATAGCCATGACTGGCCAAGAAAGGATTTCCCCCCGACAAGCTGTTGCGAATTTACTTACAGTGAAATACTGTATGTGCATACAGCAAAACAAGGAAATGCCTGTGTCCAGCACCGCCTCCGCCACCCCAAACAGCTATGAACAGCTGGGTGTACGCATCCAAAAGATCATCAACAGCCCTACCGCCCAGCGCAGCCGAGCGGCGCTGATCTTCCGCCTGGAACAGGAAAGCCCGGAAGACTGGGAAACCTTGCTGGAGGAGATCGCAGAAAACGACAACGTAACCCTCGCTCACCGCGACGATGGCGGCGTACAGGTTTTCTGGACCGTACCGAAGGAAGACTGACCCCGCATGAGAGTTTCGTTTTTTGCCGCAGCCTGCCTGTTACTGACCGCTTCACTAGCCCAAGCCGATGCCCCACGCACCTTTCAGGAGGCCAAGAAGGTCGCCTGGAAGCTGTATGCGCCGCAATCGACCGAGTTTTATTGCGGCTGCAAATACAAAGGCAACAAGGTCGACCTGGCGTCCTGCGGCTATGCCCCGCGCAAGAACGCCCAGCGCGCGTCACGTATCGAGTGGGAGCACATCGTGCCCGCCTGGCAGATCGGCCATCAGCGCCAGTGCTGGCAGGACGGCGGGCGCAAGCAGTGCTCGCAGCATGACGAGGTGTACAAACGTGCCGAGGCTGACCTGCACAACCTTGTACCGAGCATCGGCGAGGTCAATGGCGACCGCAGCAACTTCAGTTTTGGCTGGCTGCCGGAGCAACGCGGCCAGTATGGCAGCTGCCTGACCCAGGTCGACTTCAAAGCCAGGAAGGTCATGCCACGCCCCTCGATACGCGGCATGATCGCCCGCACCTACTTCTACATGAGCAAACAGTACAACCTGCGCTTGTCCCGGCAGGACCGCCAGTTGTTCGAGGCCTGGAACAAGACCTATCCGCCGCAGGCATGGGAGCGGCAACGCAACCAGCAGGTGGCTTGCGTGATGGGCCGGGGTAATGAGTTCGTCGGGCCGGTCAACCTCAAGGCCTGCGGCTGAACCTCAGGCCAACGCCTGCAAATAGGCGCTGGCTTCCCGGTAGCGGGCCAACCGCGCCAGGTCGGCGGGGCCAGGGCAAGGGATGCGCGAAATGTCACTGTTATCGGCCAGATCGGCCAGTTTGACGGTTCGCGCCAGCGGGTCATCGCCCAGACGCACCACGAAGTCCTGATAAGCCTCACCCTCGCGGCGACTGAGC
This sequence comes from Pseudomonas sp. URIL14HWK12:I5, assembly GCF_900176445.1. Taxonomy (NCBI): domain Bacteria; kingdom Pseudomonadati; phylum Pseudomonadota; class Gammaproteobacteria; order Pseudomonadales; family Pseudomonadaceae; genus Pseudomonas; species Pseudomonas sp. URIL14HWK12:I5. Next base: position 340,127 of record NZ_FWXQ01000002.1, on the reverse strand, counting down.
GCCAACAAGGCTGCAAGGATTTTAAGCGCGAAACCCTCGCGCGCCAGGTCGGACAGGGTCAGCGGGGTGTCCTCGATCACATCGTGAAGTACTGCGACAATCCGTTGTTCGGGTGTGGACACCCGCATCATCACGCGTAGCGGGTGGAGGATATAAGCCGCCCCACCCTTGTCGTATTGCCCTTCATGCGCCCTGGCGGCCACGGCAATGGCCCGCTCCAGTGTAGACATGAGGCCCCTCCCCGTTCGGCATCGTCACTCCAAGCATAGCCAAACTTGTGTGAACATTGTCTAGCGCACGGTTAACTGTGCCTTGCGGGGCTGACAGGAGCGGTTAGCGTGTGGCCCCGTGCTGGATAACCACCGAATCGGTGCCCAGCTTGGCCATCACTTCATCCCTGCGCGCTTGTGCTTCTTCGCGGGTAGGGAACGGCCCCATCAGCACCACTGGCTTGCCGTCGCGGTATTCCACCGAAGACGGGATGCCCTTTTCGATAAGCCGTGCGGTCATGTCGCTCAGCGCGCCCATGTTGGCGCCCTGAACCACCTCTACATCCCAGCCCTCGGGTGCCGGTTGGTCTGCCAGCGCCTCGGCACGGCGCTGCAGGTCGGCACCACCGCACATCTCGCGGATGCGCAGGTTGTTGCCGGTGTCGTCGACGATGATGTCGTACTGGCCATCGCGCTTGATCGCCACGTAGCTGCGGTAGGCTTCGTACTGCCCGGCATCATCCTTGCCACGGACCTGGCCGCAGATGGTGCCCTGGGTGTCGATCCGTACGTTGCCGAACTTGGCGGTTTTGGGGTTGTGCAGGTGTTCGGCCACCTGCTTGTGCACGCCTTCGACCTCGTTCTCACAGCCCGCCAGGGCGAGCACTGCCATTACCACAGCCAGTTTGCGCACGCGTGTACCTCCAGATTCGAAGGGGCGGATTCTAGCACGCCGACCTCTGTCCCGAACCGCGACCAAACGTTACACGCTGCTTCACGCGCACATGCAAAAAGGGCGATCATTTCTGATCGCCCTTTTCGGATTTGGTAGGCACAATTGGACTCGAACCAACGACCCCCACCATGTCAAGGTGGTGCTCTAACCAACTGAGCTATGTGCCTGTCGTGTGGTGCGCATATTAGTGATCGAATACACACCTGTAAAGCTTTTTTTTGAGAAAAATCAAAAACTTTCGAAGGTAAGCGCTTCGCGCCCCTGCAACGGTTTGCTGCACCCGAAACCGGGCAATGAAAAAAGGGGTGACCCCTGCGGATCACCCCTTCTTCGATTTGGTAGGCACAATTGGACTCGAACCAACGACCCCCACCATGTCAAGGTGGTGCTCTAACCAACTGAGCTATGTGCCTGTCGTGTGGTGCGCATTCTACGCATTCCTAAAACCCTGTCAACACTTTTTTTCGCGCTAAGCTACTGAATCTTAAACTCTTTATAGATAGATGGGCTGGCAGGTAGCCCGTAAAGGATTTTCATCAGACGACTAGCGGGTGTTTATTATTATTGATAGCATCGGTACATTCGTTAAAAATATAAAACACGAGGTTCCTGCAGCATGGCTAACACCCCCTACCCCCAGTCCTACTACGCCGCCTCGGCCAACCCGGTGCCGCCACGTCCGGCGCTGCAGGGTGAGGTGGAAACCGATGTGTGCATCATCGGCGCCGGCTACACCGGCCTGTCCAGCGCCCTGTTCCTGCTGGAAAACGGCTTCAAGGTAAGCATCGTCGAAGCGGCCAAGGTCGGCTTCGGCGCGTCGGGCCGCAACGGCGGCCAGATCGTCAACAGCTACAGCCGTGACATCGACGTCATCGAACGCACCGTTGGCCCCAAGCAGGCGCAACTGCTGGGCCACATGGCCTTCGAAGGCGGCCGCATCATTCGTGAGCGCGTGGCCAAGTACAACATTCAGTGCGACCTGAAAGACGGTGGCGTGTTCGCCGCCCTCACCAGCAAGCAGATGGGCCACCTGGAGTCGCAAAAGCGCCTGTGGGAACGTTTCGGCCACAACCAGCTGGAGCTGATGGACCAGAAGCGCATCCGCGAAGTGGTCGCCTGCGACAGCTATGTGGGCGGCATGCTGGACATGAGCGGCGGCCACATCCACCCGCTCAACCTGGCCTTGGGCGAAGCCGCTGCGGTCGAGTCGCTGGGCGGCATCATCTATGAGCAAACCCCGGCGGTGCGCATCGAACGTGGTGCCAACCCGGTCGTACACACGCCACAAGGTAAAGTACGCGCCAAGTTCATCATCGTCGCCGGCAACGCCTACCTGGGCAACCTGGTACCGGAACTGGCCGCCAAGTCCATGCCATGCGGTACCCAGGTGATCACCACCGAGCCTCTGGGCGAAGAACTGGCACGTACCCTGCTGCCGCAGGACTACTGCGTCGAAGACTGCAACTACCTGCTCGACTACTACCGCCTCACCAGCGACAAGCGCCTGATCTTCGGCGGCGGCGTGGTGTACGGCGCGCGTGACCCGGCCAACATCGAGGCGATCATTCGTCCGAAGATGCTCAAGGCCTTCCCGCAGCTGAAAAATGTGAAGATCGATTACGCCTGGACCGGTAACTTCCTGCTGACCCTGTCGCGCCTGCCGCAGGTTGGCCGTATCGGTGACAACATCTACTACTCCCAGGGCTGCTCGGGCCACGGCGTAACCTACACCCACCTGGCAGGCAAGGTGCTGGCCGAGGCCCTGCGTGGCCAGGCTGAGCGTTTCGACGCCTTCGCCGGCCTGCCGCACTACCCGTTCCCGGGTGGCCAGATGCTGCGCGTGCCATTCAGCGCCATCGGTGCCTGGTACTACAGCCTGCGCGATCGTCTGGGCTTCTGATGTAGCCGGGACTGGCCTCTTCGCGGGTTTACCCGCGAAAGGGCCGGTACAGGCAAAACTATTTGTTCAAGCTATTGACGGCCTGCTTCGCCGCAATCTCCTGCCCCGCCCGCGCCAGTTCATCCGCAGCCTGCAGCCAGCGCTGCCGATCCACCTGGGCCGGCAGCTGCCGTGGCGGCTGTACCAGTACCGCCCAACTTCCCTGCTTCGCCCACGCCGAGGCAAAGTCATCGAACGCCATCACCTGCCGCCGGTGCATGCCCGAGCGCAACAGCACCCGTTGCTTGTAACGGTCATAGCCGATCAGCACCGCATAACGCGGCTCGCCCCACCACGCCGAACCGTCCTCATAACGCAGCAGTACCGGGTTGCCAGCCGCCACCTGGGCCAGTAGCGCGTCCAGCTGCTTGTCCAGCGGGTACACCACCATGCCGTAGTCCCGCGCCACGCGAGGAATGCCGGTGTCCAGCGCGTCGGCGCCCTGAGGCAGGTTCAACGGCTTGTCCAGCAGCCCCGGGGTGATGGGCGCGCCCTGCTGCGACAACACGGCGGCCAGGGCCATGGCGCCACTGTGGTTGGCGTTGCCACGGTAGAACGGCACGCTGCTGATCTCGACACGCTGCGGCAGGCCCTTGAGGTTGGCGGGTGGCGCACTGGCACAGCCGGCCAGGCTGGCCGCAATCAGGCAGGCAGCCAGCAGCCGACGTGGGACGGTTTTGAAGGAATGTTGCTGCATGGGCGCTCGCTTGTTTCAACGCCAGGCAGGCAGCGCCCGGCTCTGGCCAACGATCATAGGTCCCACAGCGGCGCGGGTATAGTCCGACAGCGGCTTAGAGCGAATCGGACCCAGAGATAGACCTTTGTTCGATGGAACGTCACAGGCGAAGGGCTAGACTAAAGCAGTGTCTGGAAGGCAAGCGCTGGCTGACCGTGCGCTGCCCTTGGAGATGGAGGCACAGATGAGCCTGACCATGGCAATCCTCATGCTGGTGGGCATGTGGCTGAGCGTCGCAGCCGCCATGCTGTGGGGTGTACTGCGTATCGTGCGGCGTCATTCCCACCACCACCTGCCACCGCAGGCCCCCGCCAAGCCGCTGCCTGTGCGCCGGGCGCGGCGGCATGCCGGGGTGCACTAAGCGTTCAGAAACCGCAAACGGGGCGCATGGCGCCCCGTATGTTTATCAACCTTCAGCCGCCTCACGCTTCAATCGCGCCCTGCGAGCCAGGATGTTGAGGATCTCGATCGCGGTCGAGAACGCCATGGCCGCATACACATACCCCTTCGGCACATGGGCACCAAAGCCTTCGGCGATCAATGTCATACCGATCATGATCAGGAAGCCCAGGGCCAGCATGACCACCGTCGGGTTGTCATTGATGAAGTTGGCCAGCGGGTCGGCGGCCACCATCATCACGATTACAGCCGTGATAACGGCAATGATCATGATCGGCAAGTGCTCGGTCATGCCCACGGCGGTGATGATGCTGTCCACCGAAAAGACGATGTCCAGCAGCAAAATCTGGAAGATCGCCGCCGCAAAGCCCAGGGTAACCGTCGACGACACCTTGGCTTCTTCCTTGGCGCCGTGCGGGTCGACGTTTTCGTGTATCTCCTTGGTCGCCTTCCACAGCAGGAACAGGCCACCGGCAATCAGGATCACGTCCTTCCATGAGAAGGCGTTGCCGAACACTTCAAACACCGGGTCGGTCAGCTGAACGATCCAGGCCACCGTGCTGAGCAAGGCCAGGCGCATGACCAAGGCCATGCTGATACCAATGCGTCGCGCCTTGGAACGGTATTCCACCGGCAGCTTGTTGGTCAGGATGGAAATGAAGATCAGGTTGTCGATGCCCAGTACAACTTCCATGGCCACCAGCGTAGCCAGGGCAACCCAGGCGGTAGGGCTAGCGGCGAGTTCCAGCAAGTATTCCATTGTTCAAATCCTGCAGCGGCGGTTGGGGGTCAGATTTCCTGAGTGTCTTTTTTCTTGTCGGCATCTTCAGGCGTGTGGCCTCCCTTGCCGATGGCCTCACTCAAGGCCTGCTGGGCGGCTTTGTTGGTGTCGTCGATCGCCTGCTTGGCCGACTGCGCCGCCTGGTCGAGCATTTGCTGGGCGGATTTCTCGGCCTGGTCGCAACCCGCAAGCGTGAACAGGGCCAACGCCAGCACCAACGGGGTGCCAATGGATTTGAGTTGTAGCATGGTGTCCTCGTATGAAATATCCCGGCGGCGCATGGCGCCTGATGCCGTGCATTCTAGAGACGCCAATAGTTCAGGAAAATTCGTATTTTCATGGCGTATACTTCGGTTTTTACGAATCGGGGCGACCGACGGTGCTCAACTATCGCCAACTGCATTACTTCTGGGCCGTGGCCAAGACGGGCAGCATCACCCGCGCCAGCGAACAGCTCAACCTCACACCACAAACCATCAGCGGGCAGATCAGCCTGTTCGAGCAAACCTATGGCCTGGAGTTGTTCCAGCGTGCAGGCCGGCAGCTGGAGCTGACCGAGACAGGCCGCCAGGCGCTGGTCTATGCCGAGCAGATGTTCCAGCTCGGCGGTGAGCTGGAAGCCATGCTGCGCGCCGGCCCGCAAGAGCAGATCCTGTTTCGCGTGGGGGTGGCCGACGTGGTGCCCAAATCCATCGTCTACCGCCTGCTGGCACCGACCATGGAGCTGGATGAGGTGCTGCGCATCAACTGCCGCGAAGACAAACTCGAGCGGTTGCTGGCAGACCTGGCCATCCAGCGCCTGGACCTGGTGATTTCCGACAGCCCCATGCCCAGCCACCTGGACATCAAAGGCTACAGCCAGAAGCTGGGCGAATGCGGGCTGAGCTTCTTCGCCACCCCAACGCTGGCACAACGGCTGGACGGCCCCTTCCCGGCTTGCCTGCAGGATGCACCGCTGCTCGTTCCCGGCCAGGAGACCGTGGTGCGCAGCCGCCTGCTGCGCTGGCTAGGCGAGCAACAGGTGCAGCCACGGATCGTGGGCGAGTTCGATGACAGTGCCTTGATGCAGGCGTTCGGGCAGTCAGGCAGCGGCATTTTCGTCGCCCCCAGCGTGATTACCGACGAAGTGTGCCGCCAGTATGGCGTGGAACTGATCGGGCAGACCGAGGCCGTGCATGAGTCGTTCTATGCCATTTCGGTGGAACGCAAGGTCAAGCACCCGGGGATCGTGGCAATTACTGAAGGCGCACGGCGAGAGTTGTTTCATTGGTGACGTTGGCCCCTGCGACGACACAGCCGAGGCTGCGCCGCCGCGCTCTGTGCTAAAGTCGCGCCCTTTCACAATAATGAGATTGTGCTGCACATGTCCCCTGTACTTCGCCTACTCAACCGAACCAGCCTGGTGACACAGATCGTCATTGGCCTGCTTGCCGGTATTGCCTTGGCCCTTCTGGCGCCCGCCATCGCCCGCGACCTGGCCTTCCTCGGCAAGGTGTTCGTCAGCGCATTGAAGGCGGTGGCGCCCGTACTGGTGTTCATCCTCGTCATGGCCTCGATCGCCAACCATCGCCACGGCCAGGAAACCCATATTCGGCCGATCCTATGGCTGTACCTGCTGGGCACCTTCGCCGCGGCAGTGGTAGCCGTGGTCGCCAGCATGCTGTTCCCGTCCCACCTGGCGCTCAGTACTGGCGAGGCCACGTTGAGCGCACCGGGCGGTATCGCTGAAGTGATGCAAAACTTGCTGTTGAGCGCGGTCGACAACCCGGTCAACGCCCTGCTCAACGCCAACTTCATCGGCATACTCACCTGGGCCATCGGCCTTGGCGTGGCCCTGCGTCATGCCGGTGAAACCACCCGCACCGTGGTCGAAGACCTGTCCAACGGCGTCACGCTGATCGTGCGGGTTGTCATCCGTTTCGCCCCGCTGGGCATTTTCGGCCTGGTCAGTTCCACTCTGGCGCAATCTGGCCTGGACGCCCTGTTCGGCTACCTGCACCTGCTCGCGGTGCTGATTGGCTGCATGCTGTTCGTGGCACTGATCATGAACCCGCTGATCGTGTTCTGGAAAATCCGCCGCAACCCCTACCCACTCACCCTGCTGTGCCTGCGCGAAAGCGGCATTACCGCGTTCTTCACCCGCAGTTCGGCGGCCAACATCCCGGTCAACCTGGCCCTGTCGGAGCGCCTTGGTCTGCACGAAGACACCTACTCGGTGTCGATCCCGCTGGGTGCCACCATCAACATGGCCGGTGCGGCCATCACCATTACCGTGCTGACGCTGGCGGCGGTGCATACCTTGGGCATTCCCGTGGACCTGCCAACGGCCGTACTGCTAAGCGTAGTGGCAGCCGTTTGCGCCTGCGGTGCCTCGGGCGTGGCCGGGGGCTCGCTGCTGTTGATTCCGCTGGCGTGCAGCCTGTTTGGCATCCCCAGTGAAATTGCCATGCAAGTGGTAGCAGTGGGCTTCATTATCGGTGTGCTGCAGGATTCGGCCGAAACGGCGCTGAATTCTTCGACCGATGTGCTGTTCACGGCAGCGGCGTGCCAAGCCGAAGAACGACGCAACGCTTGACCTTATTGGGGCCGCATCGCGGCCCCAATTGCCTTACGCGGTGGCTTTACCTACCCTAGTGGCCTTTCCCCAGCCATTGAGACAGGGCCATGTCAGAACACGAAACCGCAGGTGAAGGCCGCTTCAACAGCATCGAGATCCGCGTTCTCGGCTCGCTGATCGAAAAGCAGGCCACCAGCCCGGAAAGCTACCCGCTGACCCTCAATGCCCTGGTCCTGGCCTGTAACCAGAAGACCAGCCGCGAGCCGGTGATGAACCTTACCCAAGGCCAGATCGGCCAAGCCCTGCGTTCCCTCGAAGGGCAAGGCATGACCCGCCTGCAGATGGGCAGCCGTGCCGATCGCTGGGAACAGCGGGTAGACAAGGCCCTGGAGCTGGTACCGGCCCAACTGGTGCTGATGGGCCTGATGTTCCTGCGCGGCCCGCAAACCCTCAACGAACTGCTGACCCGCAGTAACCGCCTGCACGACTTCGACGACACCGAGCAGATCCAGCACCAGCTGGAACGTCTGATATCGCGGGATCTGGCCTTGCACCTGCCGCGCCAGGCCGGCCAGCGTGAAGACCGCTACACCCATGCGTTGGGCGACCCGGCGGAAATCGAGGCGATCCTCGCTGCACGTCAGCAGGAAGGTGGCGCGCGCAGCGGTGGCGGCAGTGTGTCGGAAGACCGGATCGAAGCCCTGGAAGCCCGCATCGCGGCGCTGGAGGCACGCCTGGCCGAGCTGGAAGGCTGAGCCGTCACGGCTCCGGGTCGGGGAAGTTGCGGCAGCTCTTGCGCTCGGCCAGCTCCCGGTCACTGGGGCGCTGGTCGACGAACACGGTGTGGCCGTCGGCATAGATTTCCAGGTAACCCCAGTGCAGGTCTTGCTCTTTCTGCCCGGGCTTTGGAGGGACTAACCACCAGGGTTCGCGGCTGATCAGGGTCATGGTGGGTTTCCTGAGGGGGTCTTCAGTCATCATAGACACCCTTGAACCTCATAGGCCCTATCGCCGGCAAGCCAGCTCCCTCAGGCGTACCACAGTTTCGGAATCTGTGATTACCCTGTGAGAGCTGGCTTGCCGGCGATAGGGCCGGTACAGGCTTACGCCGGCGCCGAGGTCCGGATCAGGTGGTCGAAGGCTGCCAGCGAGGCCTTGGCCCCCTCGCCCACCGCAATCACGATCTGCTTGTACGGCACGGTCGTTACGTCACCGGCCGCAAACACACCCGGGATGCTGGTCTGACCCTTGGCATCGACGATGATCTCACCTCGCGGCGACAGCTCGACGGTGCCTTTCAGCCAGTCGGTGTTCGGCAGCAGGCCGATCTGCACGAAGATGCCTTCCAGCGCCACCTCATGCTGCTCGTCGGTGGTGCGGTCCTTGTAACGCAGGCCGGTCACTTTCTCACCATTGCCCAACACTTCGGTGGTCAGCGCACTGGTGATCACTTTCACGTTCGGCAAACTGTGCAGTTTGCGCTGCAACACCGCATCAGCCCGCAGTTGGCTGTCGAACTCGATCAGCGTCACCTGGGCGACGATACCGGCCAGGTCGATGGCCGCTTCCACGCCCGAGTTGCCACCACCGATCACCGCTACGCGCTTGCCCTTGAACAGCGGGCCATCACAGTGCGGGCAGTAGGCGACACCACGGGCACGGTACTCCTGCTCGCCCGGCACATTCATTTCGCGCCAGCGGGCGCCGGTGGCCAGGATCACGGTCTTGGCCTTGAGCGAGGCGCCGCCGGCCAGGCGTACTTCATGCAGGCCACCATCGGTGGCCGGAATCAGTGCTTCGCCGCGCTGCAGGTTCATGATGTCCACGTCGTACTGCTTGACGTGCTCTTCCAGCGCCGTTGCCAACTTCGGCCCTTCGGTTTCCTGCACCGAGATGAAGTTCTCGATGGCCAGGGTATCGAGCACCTGGCCGCCAAAACGCTCGGCGGCGACGCCGGTGCGGATGCCTTTACGTGCGGCGTAAATAGCCGCTGCCGCGCCGGCTGGCCCACCGCCGACCACCAGCACATCAAAGGCGTCCTTGGCGTTGATCTTCTCGGCCTGGCGAGCACCGGCGTTGGTGTCGATCTTGCCGAGGATTTCTTCCAGGCCCATACGGCCCTGGCCAAACACTTCACCGTTCAGGTAGATGCTCGGCACCGCCATGATCTTGCGCGCTTCCACTTCTGCCTGGAACAGCGCACCGTCGATGGCCACATGGCGCACATTGGGGTTGAGCACCGCCATCAGGTTAAGCGCCTGAACCACATCCGGGCAGTTCTGGCACGACAGCGAGAAGTAGGTTTCGAAGGTGAACTCGCCTTCCAGCGCCTGGATCTGCTCGATCACTTCGGCACTCGCCTTGGACGGGTGGCCGCCGACTTGCAGCAGCGCCAGCACCAGCGAGGTGAATTCGTGGCCCATGGGGATGCCGGCAAAGCGCAGGCTGATCTCGCCATTGGGGCGATTGAGCGAGAACGATGGACGACGGGCGTCATCACCATCCGCGCGCAGGGTAATCAAGGTTGACAGGCTGGCAATTTCCACCAGCAGGTCATGCAATTCGCGGGACTTCGCGCCGTCGTCGAGGGAGGCAACAATCTCGATCGGCTGGGTGACCCGCTCCAGGTAGGTTTTCAGTTGCGATTTAAGCGTGGCGTCCAACATACGGGCGATTCCTTTTTTCAAAACTCGGATACAAAAACGCCCAGGCGACGTCGCCCGGGCGCTTTTACGGGGCGGTGACTACTTCAGCTTTGGCGGCTGGCTACCGCCCACGACATGCACATGGCCTTAGATCTTGCCAACCAGGTCCAGCGACGGTGCCAGGGTGGCTTCGCCTTCTTTCCACTTGGCTGGGCACACTTCGCCTGGGTGGGCGGCAACGTACTGGGCAGCCTTCACTTTACGCAGCAGTTCGGCAGCATCGCGGCCTACACCACCGTCGTTCAGTTCGACGATCTTGATCTGGCCTTCCGGGTTGATCACGAAGGTACCGCGATCGGCCAGGCCGGCTTCTTCGATCAGCACGTCGAAGTTGCGCGAGATGACGTGGGTCGGGTCACCGATCAGCGGGTATTCGATCTTGCCGATGGTGTCCGAGGTGTCGTGCCAGGCTTTGTGGGTGAAGTGGGTGTCGGTGGACACACCGTAGATTTCCACGCCCAGCTTCTGGAACTCGGCGTAGTTGTCAGCAAGGTCACCCAGCTCGGTCGGGCATACGAAGGTGAAGTCGGCCGGGTAGAAGAACACGACAGACCACTTGCCTTTCAGGTCGGCTTCGCTGACCTGAACGAACTCGCCTTTGTGGTAGGCAGTGGCGTTGAACGGTTTGACCTGGCTGTTGATGATTGGCATGAGAGACGCTCCTTCATGGGGTTGGAATCAGTTGATGGATAGAATCCTAACTAATCATCCCGCTGAAGGCTCATTGGCAAAGCTCATGCTTGCGATTGGTTTTGGCTATAACCGAGGTTTATTAATAGAAGGGAATCGGCTGAGCAAAGGATTGCGCGGCGCGCATGGGCCTCATTGCCGGCAAGCCGGCAATGAGGCCGGTAGCATCAGCGGGTAACGGTGCGCATGGTCACGAACTCTTCAGCCGCCGTCGGGTGCACGCCGATGGTCTCGTCGAACTGTTGCTTGGTCGCTCCGGCCTTCAGGGCGATGCCCAGGCCCTGGATGATCTCGCCAGCGTCAGGGCCCACCATGTGGCAGCCCAGCACCTTGTCGGTGTCGGCATCGACCACCAGCTTCATCAGGGTCTTTTCCTGAATATCGGTGAGTGTCAGCTTCATGGCGCGGAAGCGGCTTTCGAAGACCTGCACCTTATGCCCGGCCTCCAGCGCCTGCTCCTCGGTCAGGCCAACCGTGCCAATCGGTGGCTGGCTGAACACGGCGGTGGGGATGTTCTGGTAGTCCACCGGGCGGTATTGCTCAGGCTTGAACAGGCGCCGCGCCACGGCCATGCCTTCGGCCAGGGCCACCGGCGTCAGCTGCACACGGCCGATCACGTCGCCAATCGCCAGGATCGACGGCGCGGTGGTCTGGTATTGCGCGTCAACGCGGATGTAGCCGCGCGCATCAAGCTCTACGCCAGTGTTCTCAAGGCCCAGGTTGTCCAGCATCGGGCGCCGGCCTGTTGCGTAGAACACACAATCTGCGACCAACTCGGAGCCGTCTTTCAACGTGGCCTTGAGGCTGCCATCTTCCAGCTTGTCGATGCGCTGGATGTCGGCGTTGAACTGCAAGTTCAGGCCGCGCTTTTCCAGCTCTTCCTTCAAGTGCGTGCGCACCGAGCCATCGAAGCCGCGCAGGAACAGGTCGCCTCGATAGAGCAGCGTGGTATCGGCCCCCAGGCCCTGGAAGATACCGGCGAACTCGACGGCGATGTAACCGCCCCCCACTACCAACACCCGTCGTGGCAGGTCTTTGAGGTAGAAGGCTTCGTTGGAGGTGATAGCCAGCTCCTTACCCGGGATGTCCGGCACCTGTGGCCAGCCACCGGTGGCGATCAGGATCTGCTTGGCCGTGTAGCGCTGGCCTTCGACTTCCACTTCATTGGCGCCGGTCAGCCGCGCATGGCCCTGCAGCAGGGTCACACCGCTATTGACCAACAGGTTGCGGTAGATGGCGTTGAGGCGCTCGATCTCGCGATTTTTGTTGGCAATCAGGGTACCCCAGTCGAAATGCCCCTCTTCCAAGGTCCAGCCAAACCCTGCGGCCTGCTCGAGTTCGTCAGCGACATGGGCGCCGTACACCAGTAACTTTTTCGGTACACAGCCAACGTTGACGCAGGTACCGCCCAGGTAGCGGCTTTCGGCCACAGCCACCTTTGCGCCAAAGCCGGCGGCAAAGCGCGCCGCGCGCACACCGCCAGAACCGGCGCCAATCACAAACAGATCAAAATCGTAGGCCATGTATTCAGTCTCCTAGGCAGGCGCCCAGCATAACGCCGTTGGCCGCCGCAAACAAAAAAGCCACCCCGAAGGGTGGCTCTTGTACCAGCAGGGCTTATCAGTAAGCCTTGCCAGCCTTGTAGAAGTTCTCGAAGCAGAAGTTGGTCGCCTCGATGTAGCCCTCGGCACCACCGCAGTCGAAACGCTTGCCCTTGAACTTGTAGGCGATCACGTTGCCTTCGGCCGCTTGCTTCATCAGGGCATCGGTGATCTGGATCTCGCCGCCTTTGCCAGGTTCGGTCTGTTCGATCTTCTCGAAGATGTCCGGGGTCAGGATGTAACGGCCGATGATTGCCAGGTTCGATGGGGCATCTTCAGGCTTCGGCTTCTCGACCATGGCGTCGACACGGAAGATGCCGTCCTTGATCTCTTCACCGGCGATGACGCCGTACTTGTTGGTTTCCTGCGGATCGACTTCCTGGATGGCGACGATCGAGCAGCGATACTTCTTGTACAGCGCAACCATTTGCGCCAACACGCCTTCACCTTCGAGGTTGACGCACAGGTCATCCGCCAGCACCACGGCGAACGGCTCGTCGCCGATCAGCGGGCGACCGGTCAGGATGGCGTGGCCCAGGCCCTTCATTTCGGTCTGGCGGGTGTAGGAGAACGAGCACTCGTCGAGCAGGCGACGGATGCCGACCAGGTATTTTTCCTTGTCGGTGCCCTTGATCTGGTTTTCCAGCTCGTAGCTGATGTCGAAGTGATCTTCCAGCGCGCGCTTGCCGCGACCGGTCACGATGGAGATCTCGTTCAGACCAGCATCCAATGCTTCTTCAACGCCATACTGGATCAGTGGCTTGTTGACCACCGGCAGCATTTCCTTGGGCATGGCTTTGGTAGCGGGCAGGAAGCGAGTACCGTAGCCGGCTGCCGGGAACAAGCATTTCTTGATCATAAACGTCCTTACAAAAGGCTAGGCCTGTGGAATTCGGCGCAGTCTAATCAGGCGGCAGTCACCTTACAATGCCCCCTGGTATCGACCGATGCCATCATAGAGATATCCCAGTGTAGATAGTTCCGGCGGATCGTAAATATTGCGGTCATACATGACGGATGGATCAAAGCAAAATGATGTTGCCTGTACCGGCCTTTTCGCGGGTTTATCGAGGCATCGAACCGCCGCGAAGAGGCCGCCACAGGCCCCGATCAACTACCCGTGCCCTGCCCGACCAGCACCCCGTCAACCTTCTGCCCATACAGGTTCACGCCATCATTGGCATGAAACTTCACCCGCGTCTTCTCGATGGAGCCCTCCACCAGACGTGGGTCCTGAGGCCGTTCATGACGGTTGATCCACGCCGCCACGTCCCAGGCCTGCTGGTCACTGAGGCTGCCCGGTTTGCCCAGCGGCATGTTGTACTTGATGAACGACGCCGCCGTATTGATACGGTGCATGCCGGCGCCCCAGTTGTAGGAATCCTTGCCCCACAGCGGTGGCATCACGTATTCGCCCGCCACCTTCTGCCCTTCGCCGCTGTCACCATGGCAAATCGCGCATTGCTCGCGGTACACCTGCTGGCCACGCTTGAAGTTGTAGCCACCCTTGGGTTGCGGCACCTCAGGGTAACCACGCCCGGCAATCTCCACGCCGGTGGGTGCCTTGGTCGAAAGCCAGTACGAGTACACGGCCAGCGCTGTCATCTGCGGGCTGTCGGCAGCAGGCGGCTTGCCATTCATGCTGAACTGGAAACACCCCTGAATACGCTCGGCGTAGGTGTTCACCTTGTCATTCTTCTTGCGGTACGCGGGGTACATCGGGTACGCGCCCCACAACGGTGCCGAATGGGCTAACCGCCCCTGATCAAGGTGGCAGTTGCTGCAGTTCATGCCGTTGCCCACGGCCTCTGGCATCAAACGACGGGTGTCGACGAACAAAGCGTGGCCTTCACGCACCATCTTGCCAAAGGCATTGTCAGGCAACTCGCTTTCGGCGGGCGGCATGAACTGCGGCGCGACCTGCACATCGGGCACCTTCAACTGCGACTGGTCTTCCATGGCGATCGGCGCGGCTTGGGCGCTGCCCATGGCCAGCAGCAACAAGGCTGGAATCATCGGTTTCATGGCTTGACCTCCTGGCTGACGGGGTGGGCGAAGAACTCGGCAACGGCCTTGATCTCGTCATCGGTCATGGCCTTGGCCACGCCGACCATCAGCTGGTTGGGGTCATTGCTGCGGCTACCGTCGCGCCAGGCATTGAGCTGCGCCACCAGGTAACTGGCGGGCTGGCCGGCCAAGGGCGGGAAGTGCTCGCCAACCCCGCCACCACCGGGGCCGTGACACTGCACGCAGCCGGGAATCTGCCGGCTCCAGTCCCCGTAGAGGGCCATGCGAGTGGTAGGGTCATCGGCAATCTGCTGGCGGCGCAGGTCGCCAACGGGGTCTGCCGGCAGGCTGGCCAGGTACAGGCTGACCGCCTTGATTTCATCGTCGCTCAGGGCCTTGGCCAACGGCTCCATCACCGGCTGCTTGCGGCTGCCGTTGCGCCAGTCATGCAATTGCTTGCTGAGGTAACCGGCCGGTAGCCCCGCCAAACGAGGGAAGCCGGCAGCAGCAATACCCTTGCCGTCCGGGCCATGGCAGCCGAGGCAGGCCATGGCGGCGGGGTTGGCCCCACCCTGGGTGAAGATTTTATGGCCATCGGCGGCATGCGCCACCGGCCAGGCCAGGATCAGCAGGCTGCCGATCACGACGCGTCTCAACGGTGTCATCACGAAACTCCTTTTCTTTTGTTATATGTTTAGGCCTAAAACATATAAGCAAAGAACGGAAGGTCCGTTGCCTCAGATCAATGTCCGGAGATGCACTGGGTGGCGGCGGTGCGCACATCGCCCAGGCGCAGGGGGAAGTTGTTCAGCCGTTCGCGCAGCTTGATGCTGCTACCGCTGCCACGCTTGTCGATATCCACAAGCGCTGCCGGCCCGGCACCCGACGTGAGCTTTTGCGGCACGATCAGCCGCAGGCCGTCACCGCGCTGCTCTTCAGTCAGCGGGTCGCGGGTATCGGCCAGCTTCTGCTTGACACAGTCGGCATATTCACGCGGGCTCTTGCCAGAAATCACATCCAGCGTTTCGCGTGATTGCTCCAGCTCCGTAACGCTCACGCAGCCACCGAGCGTCACCGCTAACGCGGCCACCATCCACTTCATTTGCAACACCTCTGCCTTCAAGAGTTGGGTTCGACCACAGCCGGGCGGTTTTGCTCCCTGCTTTGGCAGAATTATCTGCGCCGGGTGAACAGCGCGGCAGTGTAACGGCACATCGTGGTATCTTTTGCCTTTGCAGATCCAAACCTTGCGGAGCATCACATGAAATTCGTACACCAGCGCGAGCACCTGAACGAGGACGACATCGTCGTCATCGAGTGCTCCCAGCGCTGCAATATCCGCCTGATGAACGACGCCAACTTCCGCAGCTTCAAGAATGGCGGCCGTCACACTTACCACGGCGGCCATTTCGAGAAGTTCCCGGCGAAAATCACCGTACCCAGCACGGGCTTCTGGAACATCACCATCGATACCGTCACCACCCGCCCGATCTCGGTCACCCGCAAGCCGACCCTGACCCACAAGATCAAGATCATCCGTCGTTCGTCGTCGAAACTCAGGTAAGGCCCCCCATGACCCAGACCATCAAGTACGTCATCAAATACAAGCTCGACGGCCAGCGCCGCTGGGACTTCGCACTCATGCCAGATGCCTCTCAGGAACAAGCCCTGGAAGCCCTGCGCAAGATCCACGGCGAAGACGCCGAGAAGATCAGCGACATCCAGGTCAGCAAGGCCTTGTAAAACCCGCTTCAAGCCCCTGTAGCGCCGCCCGCCCCGCACATGGAGAACCGCATGAGCCACTGGCCCGACCGCCGAATCCTCGACCTGCTGGGCATCGAACTGCCCATTCTCCAGGCCCCCATGGCCGGCGCGACAGGCTCGCCCATGGCCATCGCCGTGGGCCTGGCAGGCGGGCTGGGCGCCCTGCCCTGCGCCATGCTTACCGGCGAACAGATACGCGCGGAAATCGCCGCATTCCGCGCCGGTTGCCCGGGCCGCCCGCTGAACCTGAACTTTTTCTGCCACCAGCCGCCCGCGCCCGACAGCGCGCGCGATGTACGCTGGAAGCAGGCCCTGGCGCCTTATTACAGCGAAACGGGGGCCGACTTTTCGGCACCCACGCCGGTGTCCAACCGTGCGCCGTTCGATGAGCAAAGCTGCCAGCTGGTCGAGCAACTGCGCCCGGAAGTGGTCAGCTTTCACTTCGGCCTGCCGCAGGCTGAACTGTTGCAACGGGTGAAGGCCAGTGGTGCCAAGGTGCTGTCCAGCGCCACCACGGTGGAAGAAGCGGTTTGGCTGGAACGCCGCGGTTGTGACGCAATCATTGCCATGGGGTACGAAGCCGGTGGCCACCGCGGCATGTTCCTTAGCGATGACATCACCAGCCAGATCGGCACCTTCGCCCTGGTGCCGCAGGCAGTGGATGCGGTCAGTGTGCCGGTCATCGCCGCTGGCGGTATCGGTGACCACCGCGGCCTGGTGGCGGCACTGGCGTTGGGCGCTTCGGCTGTCCAGATCGGAACCGCTTACCTGTTCTGCCCCGAGGCCAAGGTTTCGCCGGCTCATCGCAAGGCCCTGGACAGTGCCCCTGCCAGCGAGACCGCGTTGACCAACCTGTTTACCGGGCGCCCGGCGCGTGGCATCAACAACCGCATCATGCGTGAGCTGGGGCCGATGAGCGCGCTTGCACCGCGCTTCCCGCTGGCGGGTGGGGCATTGATGCCATTGCGGGCGATTACCGAGCCGCAGGGCAACAGTGATTTCAGCAACTTGTGGTCGGGACAGGCGCTGCGGCTAGGGCGGCACATGCCGGCCGGGGATTTGACCCGGGCGATTGCCGAAAAGGCGCTGGCCGTTGTTTGTCGTCAGGCTTCTGCTTCAGCAGGCTGACCCTCTTCCCCGCAAATGGCCTATCGCTATATAGTTCAGGATATAACGATAACCCCAAGGAGCTGTTTTCATGCGTATCCGCCCGTCCCTCCCGGCCTTCACCGCCCTGGCCAGCCTGCTCGCCTTCAACACTGCCTGGGCCGATGAGGTACAGGTCGCGGTCGCAGCCAACTTCACAGCCCCTATCCAGGCCATTGCCAAGGACTTCGAGAAAGACACCGGTCACAAGCTGGTCGCCGCCTATGGCGCCACCGGGCAGTTCTATGCCCAGATCAAGAACGGCGCACCGTTCGAAGTGTTTCTCGCCGCTGACGACACCACCCCGAAAAAGCTTGAAGACGAAAAGGAGATCGTCCCCGGTTCGCGCTTTACCTACGCCATCGGCACCCTCGCCCTGTGGTCGGCCAAAGAAGGCTACGTAGATGCCAAGGGTGAAGTACTGAAGAAAAACACCTACCAACACCTGTCGATCGCCAACCCGAAAGCGGCACCCTACGGCCTGGCCGCCACCCAGGTGCTGGACAAGCTGAAGCTCACCGAAGCCACCAAAGGCAAGATCGTCGAAGGCCAGAACATCACCCAGGCCTTCCAGTTCGTCTCCACCGGCAATGCCGAACTGGGCTTCGTCGCCCTGTCGCAGATCTACAAGGACGGCAAGGTGACCAGTGGCTCGGCCTGGATCGTACCAGCCAACCTGCACGACCCGATCCGCCAGGACGCCGTAATCCTCAACAAAGGCAAGGACAACGCCGCCGCCAAGGCGCTGGTCGAATACCTGAAAGGCCCAAAAGCCGCAGCGGTAATCAAGTCCTACGGCTATGAACGCTGATGCCACTGGATGCCAGTGACCTGGGGGCAATCTGGCTGACCGTTAAACTGGCCAGCCTGACCACCCTGATCCTGCTGGTTATCGGCACCCCCATCGCCTGGTGGCTGGCGCGCACGCGCTCATGGCTGCGCGGGCCGGTGGGTGCGGTGGTGGCACTGCCACTGGTATTGCCACCGACGGTGATCGGCTTTTACCTGCTGATCGCCCTCGGCCCGCACGGCTGGCTCGGTCAGGCTACCCAGGCGCTTGGCTTGGGCAGCGTGGTGTTCAGCTTCACGGGCCTGGTGATCGGTTCAACGGTGTATTCCATGCCGTTCGTGGTGCAGCCGTTGCAAAATGCCTTTGGTGCGATCGGCCAGCGCCCACTGGAAGTCGCTGCCACCCTGCGCGCCAGCCCGTGGGACACTTTCGTGCATGTGGTGCTGCCACTGGCCCGTCCCGGCTTCGTCACCGCCAGCATTCTTGGCTTTGCCCACACCGTCGGCGAGTTTGGCGTGGTGCTGATGATTGGCGGCAACATCCCCGACAAGACCCGCGTGGTTTCGGTGCAGATCTTCGATCACGTCGAGGCCATGGAGTATTCACAAGCCCACTGGCTGGCCGGTGCCATGCTGGTGTTCTCTTTCCTGGTGCTGCTCCTGTTGTACGCCGGGCGCCGTGGCAAAGCTGGCTGGAGCTGAGATGACCGCATCGATTGTGGCGCGCCTGATCCTGGCGCGCGACGACTTTACCCTGGACGTCGACCTGCACCTTCCGGGGCGCGGCATCAGCGCGCTGTTCGGCCACTCGGGCTCTGGCAAGACCAGCTGCCTGCGCTGCCTGGCCGGGCTGGAACGGGCCGCCAGCGCCTACATCGAGGTTAACGGCGAAGTCTGGGAAGACAGTGCCCGCGGCTACTTCCAGGCACCGCACCTGCGCCCGGTTGGCTATGTGTTCCAGGAGGCCAGCCTGTTCCCGCACCTGTCGGTGCGCGGCAACCTGGAATTCGGCTGGCGCCGGGTGGCGGCTGCCGAGCGCAAGGTCAGCCTGGAGCAGGCGTGCCAGTTGCTGGGCATCGGCCACTTGCTGGAACGCCGTCCTGCCACCTTGTCTGGCGGCGAAGCGCAGCGGGTGGGCATTGCCCGCGCCCTGCTCAGCAGCCCGCGCCTGCTGTTGATGGACGAGCCTCTGGCGGCCCTGGACGGGCCGCGCAAGCGCGAGATCCTGCCCTACCTGGAGCGCCTGCACGACGAACTGGACATTCCACTGGTGTATGTCAGCCACGCCCAGGATGAAGTGGCACGCCTGGCCGACCACCTGGTACTGCTGGAGCAAGGCAAGGCGGTGGCCAGCGGCCCGATCGGCGAAACCCTGGCACGCCTGGATCTGTCATTGGCCCAGGGCGAGGATGCCGGCGTCGTCTTCGACGGCATGGTGGTGGGGCATGACCCGCACTACGACCTGCTCGACCTGCGCCTGCCCGGCAGCGGCGGGCCGCTGTTGCGCATCGCCCACACGGCACATGTGATGGGCAGTACCCTGCGGGTCAAGGTGCAGGCCCGGGACGTCAGCCTGGCGCTGACGGCTGACAGCACATCGAGCATTCTCAACCGCCTGCCGGTGCGTGTGCGCGAAAGCCGCCCGGCCGATAACCCGGCCCATGTGCTGGTGAGCCTGGATGCCGGCGGCAATGCCTTGCTCGCCCGCATCACCCGCTTCTCGGCAGACCAGCTCGGCCTGCACCCGGGCCAGGCGCTGTTTGCCCAGATCAAGTCGGTGGCCCTGTTGGGCTGAGCATCCTTTACACGGGCGTTGTCCATTGATCAGTGACTTGATCGAGGCCTGCCGCCCATGCTCGACTGCCCCCTGCCACGCACCCTGCACTACGTTGACGACAGCCAGCCGGGCCTGACCCGGAGACGCTGGCGCGACCGTTTCATCTACCTGGATACCGATGGCCAACGGGTTCGCGACAGCGAAACCCTCGCCCGTATCGCTTCGCTGGTGATTCCGCCGGCCTACACGGATGTGTGGATATGCCCCGACCCACAGGGCCACCTGCAAGCAACCGGCCGCGACGCGCGTGGCCGCAAGCAGTATCGCTACCACACGCAGTGGCGCGAGCTGCGCGACCAGCACAAGTATGGGCGTATGCTGGCCTTTGCCCAGGCCCTGCCTGAACTGCGCGCACAACTGGAGAGCCACCTGGCACGGCCAGGCCTGGACCGGGAAAAAGTGATGGCGCTGGTAGTGAGCTTGCTCGACCACACCCTGATCCGCATTGGTAATCAACGCTACCTGCGCGACAACCAGTCGTATGGTCTGACCACCCTGCGCAACCGTCATGTGCAGATCAAAGGCAGCACCATCCGCTTCCAGTTCCGCGGCAAGCGCGGCGTGGAGCACAACGTCACCCTCAACGATCGGCGGCTTGCCAGCCTGCTCAAACGCTGCATGGAGCTGCCCGGACAGGCACTGTTTCAATACCTGGATGAGGACGGCCAGCGCCACAGCGTCGGCTCCAGCGAGGTCAACCAGTTTCTGCAGCAGCTGACCGGCGCCGACTTCACCGCCAAGGACTACCGCACCTGGGCCGGCAGCAGCCTGGCCCTGGACCTGCTGAAGCCCTTGGCCTGGGAGCCGGACGCCGAGGCCAAACGCCAGGTCGCCGCAGTAGTCCGCCAGGTCGCCAAACGCCTTGGCAATACGCCCGCAGTGTGCAGGCGTTGTTATATACATCCTGCGGTACTTGAGCACTATGCCTTGGGGCGCCTGGCCAACTTGCCGAAAAGCCGAGTGCGCAAAGGGCTGGACCCCGAAGAAGTGGCATTGCTGATATTTCTGCAGGCACTTGAGGAACAGGATGACCATTAAGCCTGTCTATTCACCCCATGATGCGAAGAAATTTCCCATTGGCCGCCAAGCGCCCTATTCTTGCCACCGAGCACCTTGACCGGCAAAACGCTGACGGTTTGCTTCGGCACCTGCAACTGAAGACTCGCAACAGAATTTGTCTGTCGGGGAATTACTATCCGCCGAAAGCGTCTTTAATGAGAAGGAAGAGGGACCCGCTCCCGCCGCCAAGGCAATTAGCCTGGCGGTCTTTTACATCACCAAGGAGATCTACATGCTGATACTCACCCGCAAGGTTGGCGAAAGCATCGTCATCAACGATGACATCAAAGTCACCATTCTGGGCGTCAAAGGGATGCAGGTGAGGATCGGGATCGATGCACCGAAAGATGTTCAGGTTCATCGCGAAGAAATCTTCAAGCGCATCCAGGCCGGCAGCCCGGCCCCGGAAAAGCACGACGACTCGCACTGAGCGACCTGCCTCAAGCCGCACGGACGCGCTTGATCGCCCCACGCCTCAGGTGCCGAGCAGTTCGTGCACCTTGGCGACCATACAGTCCATGTCGAACGGTTTGTCGAACACGGCGGCGAACAGTTCCGGGCATCCCTGGTTGGCCTGTGCGCCGCTCATGAGGATGACCGGTAACTCGCTCAAGGCCGGGTCTTCACGCATCGAGCGCACCAGCTCTTCACCGTTTAGCAGCGGCATCATGTAATCGGTGATGACCAGCTGAACACGCTTCTCCTTCAGCGCTTCCAGCGCCTTGCAGCCATTGCTCGCCTTTTCCACCAGGTAGCCTTCGTCCTCCAGGGCAAAACCGAGGATATCGGCAATCAGGTACTCGTCATCGACGATCAGGATGGTGTTCATGGGCCTGCTCCGTCACCCGCCCCCTTGCGGCACCGGCGTTCCCGAGAGCACGCCACAGGCGCCTTCGAACGCCTTGCGCAGGCTAATGCCTTGCGGCCCCATCAGCAGTTCGTGCAAAGCAGGGTCATGGTGACTGTCACGCACCTTGAGGATCGACAGCATGCGCCGCAGCTGCGAATCCAGCTCGACGAAGCGCATCAGCATCAGGTTGTCGACGATGCTCGACAGGTCCGGGGCCGGGGCGCTGATTTCCGAGCCGAAGATATCGCGCATTTCCCAGGTCAGCATCACGCTCACATCACGCGCGCGCAGTTCACCGGTCAAGGCGCGGAAAAATGCATTGAGACGCGCCGGGTCAACAGCCAGTCGGCTGAACGCCCCGAGGCTATCAATCAGCACGCGCTTGCAGCCCTGCGCCTCGACACGTTCGAGCAGGCGCGCCCCTACCTGGTCCAACAAACCTTCGGTGGTCGGTTGCCAGCACAGCTGCAGGCTGCCGGCGCGTTCCATCGCTGCAAAGTCGTAACCCAGCGATGCAGCCTTGCTACGCAGGCGTTCGGGGGTTTCGTAGAAGCCGAAATGCAGCCCCGGCGCTTGCGCAGTGCTGGCCCCCAGAAAGGCCAGCCCCAAGGATGTCTTGCCAATACCCGAAGGCCCGATCAGCAAGCTGACCGACCCCGTGGACAGGCCGCCGTCGAGCATTTCATCCAGGCTTGGCACACCGCTGCTGATGCGAGCAGGAATGGTGCTGCCCAGCTGGCTGGGGTGGCTGAACAACGCCTCAAGGCGCGGGTAGACATGCATGCCGCTTTCATCGATAAGGCACTCATGGCGCCCCGACAACGCCCCACTGCCGCGCGTCTTGCGCAGCTGGATATGGCGCACGGCGCGGCTGCCCACCAGTTGCTCACCCAACTCGATCACGCCATCGACCATGGTGTGTTCCGGGCTGCCCTCGTCCAGCCGTGCGCTGGTGAGCAGCAGCACCGTGCAGCCGGCGAAGGCCGCATGACCCTGTAGCTCGGAGACGAACTTCTTGGTGTCCAGCGCAGTTTCCGCGCGCACCCGGGCATTGAGTACACCGTCGACGATCAGCAAGCTGGCCTGCTGCCGGGCGATTTCCTGGCGCAACAGCCGCACAACGGCATCCAGCCCTTCCTGCTCAAGGGTGTCGAAGGCACTGACAAACTGGATCTGGTCGCCGACCAGCGAAGGGTCGAAGAAGTCCAGCGTGCCCAGGTACTGGAACAGCCGCTCATGCGACTCGCTCAGCAAGGTGGCCACCAGCACCCGGCCACCGCCGCGTACATGGCCGCAGGCCAGCTGGTTGGCGAGAATGGTCTTGCCCGCACCCGGTGGGCCCTGAATGATGTAGGAGGCACCGGCTACCAAGCCACCCTTGAGCAAGGCATCGAGCCCTTCGATACCCGTCACCAGCCGCCTGAGTGCCTGTGCCATGATGCTCACCTGTCGAGATTGCTGTGGGTCTTGTCCTGATACGTTGGCAAGTAAAGTTGCATGGAAGTTCCGTGGCCGGGCTCACTGTCGACAAAAATGGCGCCGCCGCTCTGCCTGGCAAAGCCATATACCTGGCTAAGGCCCAAGCCAGTGCCCTTGCCGAAAGGTTTGGTCGTGAAGAACGGCTCGAAGATGCGTGGCAATACCTCAGGCGCAATGCCTTCGCCGCTGTCTGCCACCACAAAACGCACGAAACGGCCTTGCAACCCTTCCACGTCGCCCGCCAGTTCGACTACTTCGGCCGACAAGCCTATCCGGCCCTCCCCTGCGATGGCATCGCGGGCGTTGAACAACAGGTTCAGCAGCACCATCTGCAATTGCCCGGCATCCACTTCGATCAGCGGCAAGTCCGCCTGCAACTGCACCTGCAGGTCAATCGAACTGGGCAGGGCATGTTCCAGGAGCCCACGCGTGGCAGCTACAAGGTCTGCCGGCGCTACACACGCCACATCGAGTTTGCGGTGGCGGGCAAAGCTGAGCAGTTGCTGGGTCAGTTCAGTGCCTCGCTGCCCGGCATCCAGAATATGTTGCAGCATGCGCTGGGCACGCGCCGGGTCCTGGGTGGCTATCGCCAGGCGCGCCGAACTGATGATGATGGTCAGCATGTTGTTGAAGTCATGCGCCAGCCCGCCAGTCAGTTGGCCGAGGGCCTCCAGTTTCTGTGCCTGGAACAGCTGGGCGCGCACCGCGTCCAGTTGCATCGCCGACTCGCGGCGGTCCGTGATGTCCCGGGTAACTTTGGCCAGGCCGATGATCTGGCCCTGGTCGTCGCGGATCACGTCCAGCGCCGCCAAGGCCCAGAACTGTGTACCATCCTTGCGCACGCGCCACCCTTCATCCTGCGCTACACCCTGCTCCAGCGCCTGGCGCAACAAGCGCTCCGGGCGGCCGTCGGCACAGTCCTGCGGCGTGAAGAACAGCGAGAAATGCTTGCCGATCACTTCATCGGCGCGGTAACCCTTGATCCGTTGCGCACCGGCATTCCACGACACCACATGGCCGGCAGGGTCAAGCATGTAGATGGCGTAGTCCACCACCGACTGAACCAGCTGCTCGTAGCGGTGGGCAGGCATGACGGGGTGGTCGGGGCAGTCAGCTGAAACCATGCAAGCTCCACTGGTACAGCGGGAGGAACAAAATGAGCTTAGCCGAACACGCCCGGCGACAAACAGCCGTGCAGCTACCGTGGGTCACCGTTCAGGCTCGACCAGTATCGGGCTGATGCGTCGCGGCATGGCGACTTTCAGCAGCCACAGGCCAACCAGCATGATAACCCCGCCACCTGCCAGGGCCATCAGCCGCTGCGGATGTTCGGCATCGAACCCCAACATCAGCAGGTAAACACCCAGGCTGACCAGGCTGAGGTAGAGAAAAGCGCCCAACACGATCACCTGCGCAAACAGCAGCCGCCAGAACAGCCGTGGGCGCACGACACGCTCGCAACCGTCAGACTGAGTCATCGCCGCATACTCTTGGATCCAATAAAAGGGTAACAGTGGCGTAATGACAGCAAGGTGTCAATTACCCGTTCGCTCGACCCTTCACTCTGTTGATCATAGGTGCTGCAGTTGACTCAACTATAACAATGGGTTATAAAGCGCGCTTGATTGCGAAGCCCTTCTGCTTAGAAGCGAGCTGGTCGTTACGACCCCTTCAAGCGTGCGAGTGTGGTGGAATTGGTATACACAGCAGACTTAAAATCTGTCGGCGTGAGCCTTGCGGGTTCGAGTCCCGCCACTCGCACCAAACTTCGTTGAAAAGGCGCCCTTGCGGCGCCTTTTTGCTGCCTGCCGGCAATGTCCCGCGCAGCTGCTAGAGTGGAACTTGTACTCGTCCACTGGAACGCCGCCATGCGCTACTCCCTGTTCGATGGCCAACGCGACATCATTATCCTGATAGCCCGCGTGCTGCTGATGATCCTGTTCGTCTTGTCTGGCTGGGCCAAGCTGACCGGCTTTGACGGCACGGTCGGCTACATGACCTCGCTGGGTGCCCCTGCCCCCATGCTGGCGGCAGCGATTGCCGTGCTCATGGAGTTCGTGGTCGGCATCCTGCTGATCCTGGGCTTCTATACCCGGCCACTGGCGTTCCTGTTCGCACTGTTCGTGCTGGGCACGGCGCTGTTGGGCCACCCGTTCTGGAACATGGTCGACCCCGAGCGCAGTGCCAACATGACCCAGTTCCTGAAAAACCTCGCCATCATGGGCGGCCTGCTAATGCTGGCCGTGAGCGGCCCAGGGCGCTTCTCGTTGGACGGCCGCTAGGTCAGTCGTCTTCGCAATCGTCGAACCAGGCTGGGTGATCCCGCTCCTCGTCATCGAGGTCATCCAGCGTTTCCTCGTCTTCTTCCACTTCATCCTCGGCGCCTTGGGCATCTGCCTCGTGCTCCACGTCGTCGTAGAGAAACTCATGGTCGAGCAGGTGATCGTGCTCGGGTTCGTGCAGGTCGTCTTCGTCGTGCATGCTGGCTCCTGGCGTGATGGCAGGCCTGTATAGGCTGATCAGGTTCCAAGGTCAATGCGTTGCCACTTAATCCTGGGTTAACCAGCCGGGCGCAACCTGCAGGCTCTCCCTTCAAACGTCTTTTGCCCGCCGCTCATGGCGGGCTTTTTTATGCTTTTACCCACATGACACCCTCATGACCTGCACTTCACGAAATACTGACAAACGGATGGGCACACTGACCCTGCTCCGTACGTTCTTGCAGCCCGCCGCATCATTGCCGCGGGCTTTTCTTTTTATGGCGCTAACGCACTCCATGACCTGAAGCAGTTTTGCCTGGCGACGCAAGGGCTATGCTAACCCAGCGATAACCCAAGCTCACTCGGATAGACACGGAGGCTCATATGAAAGCTGCTGTTGTTGCGCCAGGCCGTCGCGTGGATGTGGTTGAGAAAACCCTGCGCCCCCTCGAACACGGTGAAGCGCTGCTGAAGATGCAATGCTGCGGTGTGTGCCACACCGACCTGCATGTAAAAAATGGCGACTTCGGTGACAAGACCGGCGTCGTGCTGGGCCACGAAGGCATCGGCGTGGTCCAGGAAGTCGGGCCGGGCGTTACCTCGCTCAAGCCGGGCGACCGCGCCAGCGTGGCATGGTTTTATCAGGGGTGCGGGCATTGCGACTATTGCACCAGCGGCAACGAAACCCTGTGCCGCGAAGTGAAGAATTCCGGGTACACCGTAGACGGCGGCATGGCAGAAGCCTGCATCGTCAAAGCCGACTATTCGGTCAAAGTACCTGACGGCCTCGACTCCGCCGCCGCCAGCAGCGTTACCTGCGCCGGCGTGACCACCTACAAGGCGGTAAAAATCTCCAACATCCGCCCAGGCCAATGGATCGCCATCTACGGCCTCGGCGGCCTGGGCAACCTGGCGCTGCAATACGCCAAGAACGTGTTCAACGCCAAAGTGATCGCCATTGACGTCAATGAAGAGCAACTGCGCTTCGCCAGCGAAATGGGCGCCGACCTGGTTATCAACTCGCGCACCGAAGACGCCGCGAAGGTCATCCAGGCCAAGACCGGGGGCGCCCATGCTGCTGTGGTTACCGCCGTTGCCAAAGCCGCCTTCAACTCGGCCGTGGACGCGCTACGCGCAGGCGGCCGCCTGGTTGCCGTGGGGCTTCCGTCAGAGTCCATGGACCTGAATATCCCCCGCCTGGTGCTGGACGGGATCGAAGTGGTTGGCTCGTTGGTCGGCACACGGCAAGACCTGCAAGAGGCCTTCCAGTTCGCCGCTGAAGGCAAAGTAGTGCCCAAGGTAACCCTGCGGCCGATCGAGGACATCAACCAGATCTTCGACGAGATGCTGGAAGGCAAGATCAAAGGCCGCATGGTGATCCAGTTCGAAGGTTGATAGCCTGAAGGCCGATCATTTCGAACGACCAAAAGCCCGTGGATGATCATTCACGGGCTTTTGCCCTTTTCATAGTCAAGGAACAGACCATGAGCTTCGACTGGCACGCTGGGCCGATTACCCGCACCACGCCCTTGGACAAGCACTACCGCAACACGCAGAAGGTGCGTCAGTTTCTACTCGGCGAGTGTGGCCAGGCATTCAAGTTCGACGGAGCCTTCATGGCGTGGATCAAGAGCGGCACGCCGTCCACTATGGGAGACGTCGCGGATGAATGGTTACGGATGCATCGCTGACTTTCATTGGCGGGCACCTGCGTTGCAGCTGCTTTCTCCAACATCTTGTCCAACGCTTCAACCATGCTGGAATAATCCATTTCCTGACGACCTCGCTGGTGGAATGGGCTTGAGCTCAACCTTAGCTTGTGAACATTTCAATACGTGGTGAGGGAACCGGAGCGTCTTTACCGCCCTCCCTTCTGATGACCCACGTATGGGTGGTGCGGTTCAAAATAAGTGCTCAAGATGCAGCATCGAGCCTGTACACACGAGGAGATGGGCATGTCGATTCGAAGCTTGGCCAAGCATCTACCGCCAGATCCTTCCAGAGCGGGCTGGGTTCTGGGATGGGGCGTTCTGAGAGACAGGCATCCATGGCATTTTGTCGACGTCTATGCCGATCAGAAGACGGCCGAAGCAGAGGCAAAGCGCCGAGGGGAAGGTTACGTCGTGGAGTTCGGCTCGCATCGCCTGGGGTCGCGTGATTTTGTCTGTGGCGTAACCTTGCCTGAAGGCTAGAACGGATGCGCAAGGCTGCGATTCCACCGTGTTTTTTGATTGAGGTGGCCGAAGTATTGGGAAACTCTAGTGTTGCGAATAGAGTCGCGCGACCCAAACGAAGGCCTACCGATGAACGAACGTTACTCACACCTTGATGGGCTGCGTGGATTAGCGGCGCTAGGTGTAGTTTTCTGCCACTTCGTACAACTCTATCTGCCTGCTGCTTTTCTCCGAACGGCACCGCGTCAGGATCGTACGCTCAATCCAACTCACTCATACGCCTGTCGCCTGGTTTTCAACTGTGACAAGGAGGGTAAACCGTCAGTAAGCCTCTGGCGTAGCGCTCGGAGCATTGCGAAAGAAAAATGGATGAGCCACGAATCATCCTTCAATCGAAACATACTACCCCGGTAAAAAGCTACTTCCGTCTCGCTGACTCCAATCCACCCAGAAATATCTAAATCACTTGGCGCATCAAACATACTTGAGCCCTCGCGTTCGCAATGAAGCAACCAAGTAGTGCACTTTGACGCGCTATCGCTTGTGGATGGACTTGGCCGTTTGAGGGTTGGTCCAAACAGACTTCGGCTTGCTAGCTAGCACCCCGCTGACTCCTGCAGGAACGCTTTCAATTTGGCCTCCCAGCTTGACGAACAATTGAGTCTGTTCATTCAAGCGCTCATGGGCACGCTGCGTCTCGGGGGATATGGCCTGGAGCATAAAAGCAACCTCATAGTGAGCAGCCGCAAAACACGGCTACGCAGTCACTATACAGGCTATTGACAGATTCCGTATGAATAAGAGCCAGATACTGAAAATTACCAGCCTATTCAACGCAAAACTCGGCAGGTTCTTTCGAAAACCCCGCATGCCTAACCAGCCGCCGCCGCTGACAAGCTGCATGAGCCTGGTCTGTGGCTAGCGTCAGTTCCAGTACTGCAGCAGTAGCGTGAGAATCGCCGAGCGAGCATGCAGAGCAACTGGTGCTCAACTTGAGCGAACCGGCCGACGCCTTTGAATGGTACCGGGTGAGCGCCGCCGTAGGGAATGTACGCAACCAAGGTGCCAAGCTTATCTCCTTAGCGGTGCGCCACAGTCCTGGGCTTGGTGGTACTCACGCAGCCCGAGAGGATGCCAGAGTGAAGGCCGAGGTCGAGAAAAAGCCGGATCTGGCCAACCGTATCGCCCAGTTCCAGTTCCGCAACATCAGACCGAAGGCAGCATCCGAGATCAACGACCTGAGCGCTGCAAGCCTGCTGCTGGATCACTCAAAAGAGGGGATCGCCGAGCGCGTTTATCGTCGCGTTGGCGCCATCGCCAAGCTCTCCAAAGGCTGAGTTTTTTAAACTCCATGCCAAAAGTTTCGGAACTCTTGGCTTTTTTGACCCATAAATAAAAACCCCGCAGACGTTAGTCTGCGGGGCTTTCGAATGGTGGAGGCCGAGGTCGGAATCGAACCGGCGTAGACGGATTTGCAATCCGGAGCATAACCACTTTGCTACTCGGCCTCAAAGGTCGGATCTAGCTGCTTGCGCTTTGCTATCTCCTTGAAACGCTGAACCTTTTTCAAAGTTTGCTGCGTTTCGATGGGCGCCATTATGTCTTCATTCCTTTAACCTTGCAACCCCCTGAACGAAAAAAAATTTCAACGGGTTCAAGGTGTTAGCGCAGACGCCCGAGTTTACTCCACAAACCTACCACCGTGTTCTCCACCGTGCCGCTCGCCGCCATGCCGATGCGTTCCTGCAGGCTCTTGCGTTCGGCATAGTGCAGGTGGAAAAGGTTGGCATTGCGCGCACGCTCGCTGAGGTATTCGTCGCTGGTCTGCAGTTCGTCCACCAGCTTTCGGTTGAGTGCCGCAACCCCGAGCCAGACTTCGCCGGTGGCCACTTCGTCAATGTGCAACTGTGGACGGTAGCGTGCAACGAAGTCCTTGAACAGCTGGTGGGTGATGTCCAGGTCTTCCTGGAACTTCTCCCGGCCCTTCTCGGTGTTTTCGCCAAACACGGTGAGGGTACGTTTGTACTCGCCAGCAGTCAGCACTTCGAAGTCGATGTCATGCTTCTTCAACAGGCGGTTGACGTTAGGCAGCTGCGCCACCACGCCGATCGAACCCAGCACGGCGAACGGCGCACTGACGATCTTCTCGCCGATGCAGGCCATCATGTAACCACCGCTGGCGGCCACCTTGTCGATGCACACGGTCAGCGGGATGCCAGCCTGACGAATGCGCGCCAGCTGCGAAGCTGCCAGGCCGTAGCTGTGCACCAGGCCACCGCCACTCTCCAGGCGCAGCACCACTTCGTCACGCGGTGTGGCGAGGGTCAGTAGCGCGGTGATTTCGTTACGCAGGCTTTCAGTGGCCGAGGCCTTGATGTCGCCATCGAAATCCAGCACGAAGACCCGGCCCTTTTCCTCGGCCTTGCCCTTCTTCTGCCGTTTTTCCGCCTTGGCCTGCTGTTTGCGCAAGGCCTTGAGCTGGGCCTTGTCCAGCAGGCCGGACTCCAGGCGCTCGCGCAGGTCCTTGTAGAACTCGTTCAGGCGGGTGACCTGTAATTGCCCCCCCGATTTGCGCCGCCCCTTGCCGCGCAGCCCGGCGATGGCTGACAGCACCACCAGGATGGCGATGACCAGGGTGGCGGTTTTGGCGAGAAAGCTTGCGTATTCGGCAAGAAACTCCACGTTGACTCCTTAAATACCTGCGCCACGGCGGCGCGTAACTGTTGCAAGCATACCGTTGCACCCGAGGTGCTGCCAGCCGGTGCAAACGCTGGCAACATCTTTCAAACAACCTTTTCAAACGCTTGTATGTTTTTTCGTTGACAGCCCGTGTGGCGCATCCTAACCTCGCAGCAACCTCCAACAGGCCGGAACCTTTCGTGGGCAACCTCTACCTGATCCGACATGGCCAAGCCTCCTTCGGTGCCGATGACTACGACGTTCTCTCCCCCGTGGGCGTGCGCCAGAGCCAGGCCCTGGGTGAGCACCTTGCCCAACTGGGTGTGCGGCTGCACCGCTGCGTGGCAGGCGACCTGCGCCGTCAGCAGGATACCGCGCGCCTTGCCCTGGAGGCCTTGCAGGCCAACGGCTGCCCGGTGCCGGCGGTTGAGACCGACGCGGCGTTCAATGAGTTCGATGCCGACGGCGTCATCCGTGCCCTGTTGCCCGAGCTGCTGCCGCAAGAGCCAAACGCCCTGCACATCCTGCGCAATGCTGCGCAGCACCGCAGCGAGTTCCAGCGCCTGTTCGCCTTGATGGTGCAGCGCTGGCACGACGGGGAGCATGCCGACGACGGCCTGGAAACCTGGCAAGCTTTTACTGCCCGCGTACAGGGTGGGCTGCAACGCGTACTGGATACCGCCGGCAGCGGCGACAATATCGCCATTTTCACCTCGGGCGGCACCATTGCCGCCCTGCTCCACCTGGTTACCCGTATCACCCCCAGCCAGGCGTTCGCGCTGAACTGGCAGATCATCAACACGTCGCTCAGCCAGCTGAAGTTCCGCGGCCGCGACGTGGCACTGGCTTCCTTCAACAGCCAAGCCCATGTGCAGCTGTTGAGGGCGCCGGAGTTTGTCACCTATCGATAAGCCCGGCTTTGTTGTGTCCCTGCGGGGACGTGTAAATCACTCTATAAGGAATGCGCCATGACCTCCGTAGCTGATGCCGTCAAAAAGATGCAAGAGAAGTTCAACCCATCCGCTGCCGCCGGCCTGGACCTGGTGTTCGGCTTCAACATCACCGACGAAGGCAAGCAGTACGCGCTGATCGTCAAAGACGGCACCTGCGACCTGCAGGAAGGCGAAAACCCGGATGCCAACTGCACCCTGGTAATGGACAGCGAAACCCTGAAGGGTATCGTCAGTGGCGAAACCGACGGCATGCAGGCCTTCATGGGCGGCAAGCTGCGCGTTGAAGGCGACATGATGCTGTCGATGAAACTCAGCGAGCTGTTCCCGTCCTGAGGGCTGGGGATTCCGGATGATCGAAAACCGAAGCCCTCGCGGCTTCGGTTTTTTTTTGCCCGGCATTCGGTGCAGTGATCCACCGGCAACACCCGCACCTATATGGCACCTGGCACGCTTGTTCCAGCCCGGGCAGGCCATTAGATTAGCCAATAGTCCTTGCGATCGAGAATAAGGAAAACGCATGACGCTCACCGACCAGTCCACCCAGGTACGCCCCGGCGAAGAACTCGACGCGGCCGTCATCGCCCCTTACCTCAAGGCCA
This sequence comes from Pseudomonas sp. URIL14HWK12:I5, assembly GCF_900176445.1. Lineage (NCBI taxonomy): Bacteria > Pseudomonadati > Pseudomonadota > Gammaproteobacteria > Pseudomonadales > Pseudomonadaceae > Pseudomonas > Pseudomonas sp. URIL14HWK12:I5. The sequence continues at coordinate 307,958 of NZ_FWXQ01000002.1, read as the reverse complement.
ATATCCCCGGCCTGGATGGCCTGCCCAGCATCAGCCAGTTCCCGGGTGGCGCCTCCAACCTCACCTACCTGGTCAGCTACCCGGGCCGTGACTTCGTACTGCGCCGCCCACCGTTCGGGCAGAAAGCCAAGTCGGCCCACGACATGGGCCGCGAGTTCCGTATCCTGAACCAGCTGAACAAAGGCTTCCCCTACTGCCCCAAGGCCTATGTGCACTGCACCGACAGCAGCCTGATCGGCGGTGAGTTCTACGTGATGGAGCGGGTCAAGGGCATCATTCTGCGCTCGGATATCCCTGCCGAACTGAACCTGGACGCCAGCCGCACCGAGGCCCTGTGCAAAAGCTTCATCGACCGCCTGGTCGAGTTGCACCAGGTGGACTACAACGCCTGCGGCCTGGCCGACCTGGGCAAGCCGGAAGGCTATGTGCAACGCCAGATCGAGGGCTGGACCAGCCGCTACGAAAAAGCCCTTACCCCGGATGCCCCGCGCTGGGAACAGGTGATCGCCTGGTTGCACGACAAGATGCCCGCCGACCACCCGAAGCCCGGCATCGTGCACAACGATTACCGCTTCGACAACGTGATCCTCGACGCCGACAACCCCATGCGCATCATCGGGGTACTGGACTGGGAAATGGCCACCCTGGGTGACCCGCTGATGGACCTGGGCAACAGCCTGGCCTACTGGATCGAGGCCGACGACCCGGCCCCCGTGCAACTGATGCGCCGCCAGCCGAGCAATGCACCCGGCATGCTTACCCGTCGCCAGTTCGTCGATTACTACGCCAAGCGAGCGGGCATCCAGCTCGACAACTTCGATTACTACTATTGCTATGGCCTGTTCCGCCTGGCCGGCATCGTCCAGCAAATCTATTACCGCTATTTCCACGGCCAGACTCAGGACAAGCGCTTCGCCCAGTTCATCCACATGAACCGTTTGCTGGAGCAGATGACCCTCCAGGTCATTGCCAAGTCCAGGCTCTGAGCACCGACCACGACGACGGATAACAAGGAAAACAGCATGTCCAAGACCCACCTGTTCGACCTCGACGGCAAGATTGCCTTCGTTTCCGGTGCCAGCCGTGGCATTGGCGAGGCCATCGCCCACTTGCTGGCACAGCAAGGCGCCCATGTGATCGTTTCCAGCCGCAAGCTCGACGGTTGCCAGCAGGTGGCCGACGCCATCATCGCCGCCGGTGGCAAGGCCACGGCGGTGGCCTGCCACATCGGTGAACTGGAGCAGATCCAGCAGGTGTTCGCCGGCATTCGCGAGCAGTTCGGGCGACTGGACGTGCTGGTCAACAACGCGGCTACCAACCCGCAGTTCTGCAACGTGCTGGATACTGACCCGAACGCCTTCCAGAAGACCGTGGACGTGAACATACGCGGCTACTTCTTCATGTCGGTGGAAGCTGGCAAGCTGATGCGTGAGCACGGCGGTGGCAGCATCATCAACGTGGCGTCCATCAACGGGGTGTCGCCCGGCCACTTCCAGGGGATCTATTCGGTAACCAAGGCAGCGGTAATCAACATGACCAAGGTCTTCGCCAAGGAGTGCGCCCAGTTTGGCATTCGCTGCAACGCGCTGTTGCCGGGCCTGACCGACACCAAGTTCGCCTCGGCACTGGTGAAGAACGACGCCATCCTGAACGCCGCACTGCAGCAGATCCCGCTCAAGCGGGTGGCCGACCCAAAAGAAATGGCCGGCGCAGTGTTGTACCTGGCCAGCGATGCGTCCAGCTACACCACCGGCACGGCACTCAATGTAGACGGCGGCTACCTGTCCTGATCACGCTTTGATCGCCACCAAGGTGTAGCTCAAGGGCAGACGGGCGGGCTGCTCGCGCAAGCGATACTCACCGTCACTGCCCTTGACCATCTGCCCCGGCAGCGCCTCCCAGGGGATGCTCTGGTGCTCGACCAGTGCCGTCAGTTGCAGCCCATGCGCCAGCAAGGCAGTCACCACTTCGCCCAGGCCGTGGTTCCATTCATGGGTTTCGGTGTGGGCAAGGCGCTGTTCGGTTTCGACGTAAGTCTGGTCGTTGTGCCACACCGTCGGCGCTTCGTGCTCGAAATACGGGTATTCGAGCTGCAGGCGGTCATGGTGGTCCTCGTTGACGGCCATCAGCATCGGGTGCCCATCGCGCAGGAACAGCCGCCCGCGTGGTTTCAACAGTGCTGCCACTGTACGCGCCCACGGCTCGATGCGAGGCAACCAGCACAGTGCGCCGATACCGGTATAAACCAGGTCGAACGTGCCTGCCGGCAGCACCTTGTCGGCAGCATAGACGTCAGACTCGACGTACTCGATGGGCACCGCGCAACGTTTGGCCAGTGCACGCGCTTCGGCCAGCGAAGCTGCGGAATAGTCCAGGCCACAGACCTGGGCGCCAAGGCGCGCCAGCGAGAGCGTATCGGTACCGATGTGGCACTGCAGGTGAACAGCGTTCAGCCCTTTGATATCGCCTAGCAATGGCAGGTCGAAGCGGACAGTTTCGGAAAGGTGCCCGGGGCGCTGGACCAGAAGCTCGACTTCGTAGTCCTTGGAGGCAGCGTGTAGCGCAGCGCGTTCGTCCCAGCTGGCACGGTTGAGTTGCAGTGAGCGATCCATGGTGTCGTCCTTGAGTGGTAACGGCTGATGCTAGCCGTTACCACGTTCCCTGCGTCACCACTGCCTTGCTAAAAATTGTAAAGCCCCGCTCGCGCCACTGGGGCCGCTCTGCAGCCCGTCGCCGGCAAGCCAGCGCCCCCAGGGACCGCACAATGCTGAAGGCTTGCGCAACACCTGTGGGAGCTGGCTTGCCGGCGATGAGGCCAAAACAGGCCACTCCAAGCGGTTACAAACAGGTAGCCGCTGCCGCCCGGCGCTGCAATGCCACGCCGTCATGCTTCTGCGCGTAATAGTCAACCCGCGCCCCACCCGCCTGCGGGTAAACATCCACGAACGCTTCGGCTTCGCGGGTATACACGGTAAACCCGCCCTGCTTGCGCGGCTCCAGATAGCCACTGGCATCGTCGCCGAACACCTTCTCTTCCTGCCAGCTGAACTGGATGCACTGGGCCACCAGTTCTGGCGCCTTGTGCGAATCGAGCTGCGCCGTCGGCTTGCCGCCGCGGGCCGTCTCCATGGTCGCAGAAGCACAACCGACCAGCATCAGTGCTGCGGCCATCGGCAGAATCGCACGCATGTTCCATCCTCAGGGTAAAAAAGAAGGCGACTCTAGCACTGGCATGCATCGCGAGTGAATTGCCACACACCTGCCGCTGTCGCAGATAAGACACATAGCCAAGAGGAATACCCCATGAAACTGCACTATCTGCTGCTCGCGGCCCTACCCTGCCTACCCCTGGCGGCGAACGCCGCCCCTTCCAGCGAAGAAAGCGTCACCGCGCCGGAAACACACAATCGCGAACTCAAGGTGGGTGACAAGGCGCCGGACCAGTACAAACGAGACGATCAGGCCATCCAGGACTGGCAAGCCAAGGGCCTGCCCAAGCCCGAAAAAGAAAGCCACTGGGTACGCATGGGCGGGCACTTTGTACTGGTACAGATCACCAACGGCGTAGTGCTGGCAATCCAGCCGGCGTCGTGAGTCAACCCGCTTCGGCCATTGCCGCCAGATGCACCGTATTGCGCCCGGCGGCCTTGGCTTGGTAAAGCGCTGCGTCAGCCTGGGCCAACAGGCTGGCGGTACTGTCCTTGAGCCCAGGCACGCCGCACCACAAGCCAACGCTGAAGCGCAATTCGATCTGGTCACCGGCAAAACTCGCCGGGTTGCGCGCAATGGCCTCACGCAGCCCTTGCAGCGCAGCCATCGCCCCGTTGCGGTCAGTGCCCGGCAGCAGCAACAGGAACTCCTCACCACCATATCGGCCCAGGCAGTCACCTTGGCGCAGCCGCTGTTGCAACTGGCGCACGCAATGGCACAGCACCTCGTCACCTGCCAGGTGCCCGTACAGGTCGTTGATGCGCTTGAAATGGTCGATGTCGATCATCGCCACAGCCAGGCTGCCCTGCTGCTGGCGAGCCTGGTCCAGTTCCACGGCAAAGCGCTCAAGGATCGCCCTGCGGTTCAGCGTGCCGGTCAGCACATCGTGCAGGGCCAGGTGCTGCAAGCGGGATTCGCTGCGCTCCTTGGCCATCAACACCAGCCCGATCGAATACATCATTACCGTGGCGGTGCCAATCGCCACCGAAATGCTCTGCTTGAGGTTGCTGGTGTCATAGCGCAACTCCACCGCCGTGCCATTGGCCACCGCCACCCCACGCATGCCCAGGCCGACCAAGCTGATCAACGCACCGATCTGCAGCAGCAAGTGGGCCTTGCCCGGCCGCTCGGCATAGCGTCGCGCCCAGTACAGAATCATCGAACACTGCAGCATCAGCACCAGCGTTGCCAGCAGCATACGTGGCTCCACCGTATCGAGCAGCAGCATCAACCCCACCAGCATGCACGCCGGGATAATGAAGATACTGCGCCAAGGCACCACCTGCTGACGCACCCGAAACAGGCTGGCTGTATAGAACGCCAAGGCCAGCGACAACAGGCTGTTGCCCAGGCCATAGCTGAGCCACAGCGGGGCCTGGGCGTAGGCGGTGTAGCAGACATAGGCCAGGGCATGCACCAGCAACCCACATCCCGTGAGTGAAAGGTTGTCACGGCGGTTACTGCGCCCGACCAGCAACAGGCAGAAGGCCAGAATGGTTGCAACCAAGGCAACGGCGGCGAACAACGTGGGGGTATGGGCGATCATCATGATTCACTGTGTGGCAAATTGCCGTCTTGCCTGCGGCTTACCCCACAGTCTAGAGGTGTATTACCGGCTCGACCATGACCGAATGGGACAGAACAGCAGCCCAGAAGCACGCCGCTCATCACTGGCGCGACAAATTTTTGCCTGCCAGGGAAACCAAATGGATCATTCCCAGTCTCAGCAAGTGCCCTGTAAACCATTGCGGATCAAGGACCTATATCGTGATGACCCGCCTTGCAAGCCTTTCGCTGGTTGCTGTTGTCCTGCTGACCGCAGGCTGCCACAGCCATCGCTACCATGACGACGACGACGGCTGGCGTGACCGCGACCGTGACCATCGGCACCACCATCGCCATGACCGCGACGATGATGACGATGACAATCGCCAGTACCGCGGTGACCGCTACTACCGCTGAAGCGTCTTTGCACCCCTGACCCGCCGCCCGTTGCGCGGCACCTTAACCTGATGACTCCTTTGAGGTTCGTATCATGCGTCTGACTCTGCCTTCCCTTGCCCTCGGCCTGCTGCTGTGCCAGGGCGCTTTCGCCGGTGACGGTACTGCCGCCATTGGCGGTGGCCTGGGTGGTGCCCTGGGTAACGTTGTCGGTCAATCGATCGGTGGCAAGACCGGGGCGGCCATCGGCGCCGGCCTCGGCGGCGCAGCCGGCAGTGCGGTAGGTGCACGCAAGGGCAACCGTACCGAAGCCGCCATCGGCGGTGGCCTGGGCTCGGCCGGCGGCTCGCTGCTGGGCGGCGCGGTGGGCGGCAAGACCGGCTCTACCGTCGGTGCCGGCTTGGGCGGCGCGGCCGGTGGTGCCATCGGCAACCACCTGGGCGACAATAACGGCAGCAAGAAGCACCGCCGTCACCGTCACTGATCCGGTGACCCAAGGGGCCGCAATGCGGCCCCTTTTGTTTGGCAAACCCTGCAGCACATCAACACCCCCTTCATCACAAGCTGGCACACTGGCTGCTACTGTCTATCGTGCCCCTGTGTGAAGGAACACCCCCTCCCCATGAACCAAGAGCTGCTCTGGGTCCTCGGCCTGCTGGCCATCGTCATCCTCCTGTTCGTCATCAACCGCCCGCGCATGGACGTGGTCGCACTGCTGGTGATTCTCGCCCTGCCGCTGCTCGGCATCCTCACCGTCGAGCAAGCCCTGGCCGGCTTCAGCGACCCCAACGTGGTGCTGATCGCCGCCCTGTTCGTGATTGGCGAAGGCCTGGTGCGCACCGGCATTGCCTACCGCATCGGCGAATGGATGAGCGAGCGGGCCGGCAACAGCGAGGCGCGCCTGCTGGTGCTGCTGATGGTGGCGGTGGCCGGGCTGGGCTCGATCATGAGCTCCACCGGCGTGGTGGCCATCTTCATCCCGGTGGTGCTCAGTATCGCCGCACGCCTGAAACTCTCGCCCAGCCGCCTGATGATGCCACTGGCGTTCGCCGGCCTGATCAGCGGCATGCTCAGCCTGGTGGCCACACCGCCCAACGTGGTGGTGCACAGCGAGCTGGTGCGCAATGGCGAAGCCGGTTTCAGCTTCTTCAGCTTTACCCCGTTTGGCCTGGTGGTGCTGGTGCTGGGCATCGGCTACATGCTGCTGACCCGCCACTGGCTCAACGGCGAAGTACGCAAGGACGGCCGCGTGGAAACCCGCCGGACACTGCTGGACCTGGTGCTGGACTACAAGCTCAACGGCCGCGAACGGCGCCTGCGCATCCGCCCCCACTCGCCGCTGATCGGCCACACCCTCGGCGAGCTGGAGCTGCGTACCCGACACGGCGCCAACGTGATCGGTATCGAACGCCAGCACAAGTTCACCACGCGGGTGATGGCTGCCGATTCCAGCACCGTGCTGCACCAGGGCGACGTGCTGCTGCTCGACCTGTTCGCCAATCGCGACGACCTGCGCAGCCTGTGCCAGACCATGCAACTGGAGCCACTTCACTTCAAGGCCGCCTATTTCATCGACCAGTCCCAGGAACTGGGCATGGCCGAGGTCTCGCTACCACCCGGGTCGCAGCTGATTGGCAAGAGCATTCTCGAACTGGCCTTCCGTACCCGCTTCGACCTCAATGTGGTCGGCCTGCGCCGCGAGCAGGCAGCGATCGAAGACCAACTGGTGGAAGAAAAGCTGCGCCTTGGCGACACGCTGCTGGTAGTCGGCCCATGGAAGGCCGTACGCCAGCTGCAAAGCAAGCCCAGGGACTTCCTGGTGCTGAGCCTGCCTGCCGAAATCGACCAGGTGGCGCCCGCCCGCACCCGCGCGCCGCAAGCACTGTTGAGCCTGGCGGTGATGGTCGGGCTGATGGTCAGCGGTGCCGTGCCCAATGTCATGGCGGCGCTGATCGGTTGCCTGCTGATGGGCGCCGGCCGTTGCATCGACATGAACAGCGCTTATCGGGCCATTCATTGGCAAAGCCTGGTGCTGATCGTCGGCATGCTGCCCTTTGCCCAGGCGCTGCAGAAAACCGGCGGCATCGACCTGGCGGTGAGCGGGCTGGTCAGCGTGCTGGGCGGGGCCGGCCCCAGTGCCATTCTCGCCTGCCTGTTTGCCGTCACGGCGGTGATTGGCCTGTTCATTTCCAATACGGCCACTGCGGTACTGATGGCGCCGGTGGCTGTCAGTACCGCTACACAGCTGGGGATGTCGCCCTACCCGTTCGCCATGACGGTGGCGTTGGCCGCATCGGCGGCGTTCATGACGCCGGTGTCATCGCCGGTCAATACGCTGGTGCTGGGCCCGGGGCAGTACCGTTTCGCCGACTTCGTCAAAATCGGCGTACCGTTCACCCTGCTGGTAATGCTGGTGACCGTGTTGATGGTGCCTTGGTTCTTCGGGCTGTGACGACACAACCGAGGAATGAAGGCAATTTGGCATTATCTCGACCGATCGCGGCAGATTGACATCAACTGCCCTGACGAAACACACTGCGGGTCATTGCCCCAGGTGCTTCAAGGCGTTGTCCTGGATTTCGTTTCCGCTTGCCGGTCGAGCCCATGGTTTTTGCTGCCCAATCGCGCTTGTTGCCTTACGTCATTCTGCTCTGCCTGACCTTTGCCCTCACCCTGGGCGGTATCCTGGCACGCCCGATCGAATCGCTGTCGCTGTTCTGGCCGGTGAATGCCGTATTGGCCGGTGTACTGCTGCGCTACCCTCGTCAGGCCACGCTTACCGGCTTTGGCCTCGTCTGGCTGGCCATGGTCGGTGCCGACCTGCTGTGCGGCAGCGCCTGGGCCCCGGCCATGTGGTTCAATCTGTGCAACCTGGGCGTGGTGGTGACCCTCTGGCAATTGCTGTCGCGCTTGCCGCGCCTGCACCGACGCATGCGTACCCCGCACGGCGTACTCAGCGTATTTGCCGCCTGCGCCGCTGCCGCCATGGTGGCGGCCAGCATGGCGGCGGCAATGGCCGCGCCCTGGTTCCAACAATCGTTGCGCGCCACTTGGCTGGCCTGGTTCAGCGAACAGTTCTCGACCAGCGTGCTGGTGCTGCCGGTGCTGCTTACTGCGCCCTCGGTGCGGGCCTTGGTGCGCGGTGGTGCCCAGGCCATCCGCCTGGCACCGCTGCTGGTGCTGCTGGCCTCGCTGGCGTTCAGCATTGCCTTTGGCGGCCCCGGGGCCATTGCCTTCCCGATTGCCGCCTTGCTGTGGTGTGCCTGGACCTATTCGCCCTTCATGGTTTCGCTGCTGGCACTCACCGCCGGCAGTACCTTGATTGTGGCGGTGGCGCAAAATCTCATGCACTTTAGCGTGCCGCAAAGCGAGCCAGGGGTGACCACGCTGATGTCGGCGCGCCTGGGCATCGCCATGCTGGTGCTTGGCCCGCTGGTGGTGGCCTGCGTCAGCCAGGCCAACCGCAGCCTGATGGCCCGCCTGGCGCACCAGGCTACCATCGACCACCTTACCGGCGTGCTCACCCGCAGTGCCTTTACCCGCCGCGCCAACGCGTTGCTGGACAGCCGCCAGCAGCATGCCCAGGCGCTGCCGCTAACCCTGATGATGCTGGACATCGACCATTTCAAGTCGATCAACGATGCCCACGGCCACGCGGTCGGTGACCAGGTGCTGCGCCAGTTCGCCAGCACCTTGCAAGACCAGTTGCACAACGATGAGCTGCTCGCGCGCCTGGGTGGCGAGGAGTTCGTCGTCATCCTCCCGGGCCTTGCGCCAGAACGGGCCAAGTTCACCGCCGAACGCCTGCGCCGCGCTGTACAGGACCTGCATGTGGTGCAGGCCGACCAGCGCCTGCAGATTACCGTCAGTATCGGCCTGGCCGGCTGCGACGCCGACCACCCGGCCCCCAGCCTGGACGCGCTGCTGGCAAGCGCCGACCAGGCGCTGTACCGGGCCAAGGCCCATGGCCGCAATCGCGTCGAGCAGGCCGAGGCGCAGCGCCAGGTGATCTGAGTCAACCGGCCAGCAAGTCCCACGACAGCTTGGCGATCAGCACGCACAACAGCACCAGGAACAGCCCGCGGACAAAGCCGGCGCCCTTGCGCACTGCCAGCCAGGTACCGGTCAGCGCGCCCAGGATGTTGCACACCGCCATGGGCAGGGCGATGGCATACAACACGTTGCTCGTCGGCACGAAGAACACCAGTGCCGCCAGGTTGGTGGCGATGTTCACCACCTTGGCCGACGCCGAGGCGTGCAGGAAGTCCAGGGCAAAGAAGCGGATGAACAGGAAGATCAGGAAGCTACCGGTGCCCGGGCCGAACAGGCCGTCGTAAAAACCGATCGCACCGCCGATCAGCACCGCCAGGCACTGCTCCTTGCGGCCGATTTGCGCAGGCTTGTGCAGGGTGCCGAAGTCTTTCTTGCAGAAGGTGTAGATGGCCATCAGCACAATCAGCACCAGCACCGCCGGGCGCATCACGCTGGGCGGCACCAGCGACACCGTGGCGGCACCGGCGAACGACATGACAAAGGCGCTGAGTGCAGCGGGTACGATCAGCCCCCAGTCCAGCGTCACCTTGCGGATAAACGACCGCGCCGCGAAGGCCGTGCCGCACACCGATGCCAGCTTGTTGCTGCCGAGCAATGCCGCTGGCTGTGCGGCGGGCAGCACATTGAACAAGGCCGGGATCTGGATCAGCCCACCACCCCCCACGGCGGCATCGATCAGCCCAGCGGCAAAAGCGAACACGGAAAGTACAGCGATATCCATCATGATGCAGGCCCAGAGGCAGAGAAGACGCCTGCAAGGCTAATCAAAGTACCGCGCTTGTGTTGAAATGCCATATTGCGAAAACTGCAACAAGGAGCAGGCGATGGCATTGGACATGCTGCGGGAAATCCAGGCGTTCGTCAGCGTGGCACACAAGCGCAGCTTCGTCGCCGCCGCCCGCGCACTGGGGCGTTCCCCCAGCGCCGTTACCCGGGCTGTACAAACCCTGGAAGACAACGCCGGAAGCAAGCTGCTCAACCGAAACGCCAACGCCGTGACCTTGACCGAAGCCGGCGAGCGACTGTTGCCGCACGCCGAGCGCTTGCTGGATGTGCAACGCGATGCGGCCGACGAACTGGCCGCGCTCAGCGGCAATGCCCAGGGCTGGATCCGCTTTGCCGTGCCGCAGTTGCTGGGGGAGCATGTGTTGCCGCAGGTGCTTGCCGAGTTTTCTCGCGACCACCCGCAAGTGACCCTCGACGTGCAGTACAGCGACGAAGCCCTCGACCCACTGCAAGGCAAATTCGATTTCGTGGTGCGCGGCGCCTTTCCCCAATCGAGCGAGCTGATCGGCTACCCGCTTTGGCCCTATCAGCGCCACCTGTATGCCAGCCCCGCCTACCTGAGCCTGGCCGGCACACCGCAACACCCGGAAGACCTGGAGGGCCATACGCTGATCCTGCATACCGCGCCACGCATCCTCAAGGCCTGGCATTTCTGCCGTGATGGCCAGATCACCAGCCTGCGCCCCAGGCCCAGGCTGCGCCTGGGTTCGGGCGATGCGGTGTACCACAGCACCCTGGCCGGTGCCGGTATCGCCCGCCTGGCCGCCTGGGTTGGCGAAGCGCAGGTCAAAACCGGGCGCCTGGTGCGGGTGTGCCCCCAGTACCGCCTGACCTCCAGCAGCGGGCAGGACCCGCAGATGCACGCGCTATACCCTGCCGGCGAGCTGCCGGCACGGGTACGTGACTTGCTGGCGGCCCTGCGCCGAGCCGGCATGGCCCAATGAAACAGCCACTGAAACGGCTGTTCAATTTCTGCTCAATTTAACAGAGCCCGCCGTGGGCTTGGCTTACAGCACTTTATCCACAGACCTACCCACGTTTTTTGTGGACAGATTTCCCAGCGCAAAGAATGACTTATCCCATGCGCGGGTGAACGTTGAACCTCAGCTTGGCGGAATCGTGCCAAGAAGACCAATCAGAATGGTCAGTAGCAGAAAACCACCCAGGAATAGCGCCAGCTTGCCCATTGGAACCTCTACAGTTGTGATGCGGGAATGGGCATATTCTCGGCCTTGGGCTGATACGGTTACAGATTCAGCTTTGTGGAAAAAAAGCGGATCAGATGGAAACCTGCTGAAGCTTTTCCGCAGGCAGCCAGCCCAGTTCGCCATTGCCATGGCGACGGCACCAGACCCACCCGTTGAGCGGGCGCAGCATCTGCACCCGCTGCCCGGGGTCGGCATCGAGCTCATGCGCTGAGTAATTGTCCAGTGCCCTGCCCTGGCACACGCTGATCCGCTCGATCAACTGGGCCGGTACCCAGCCAGGTTCCTGACCACTGCAGGTGCACAGGTACCAGTCCTGCCAGCCTGGCTCGCCTTCGTAGCGTGGCCCGATGTTCAGCAGCGTGCCCTTGGCGAAGCGGATGGGCCGCGGGTATTCACTGCGATGGGGTTCAATCACAACGTAATGCATGGGCCTCTCCTTGGCCGGGTAAACCTTCGATCGGTGCAACAGCGGAAAAACCACCGCTGCACCGCGTTTGTATCGTTATGTGTACCCATTGAGACCTGATACACAAGCACGTCTCCAACGGGTCAATCGGACATATCGGCGATACAGCCGTCAACTTTACTGGCACACATCAACCCGCCCCAATGGCTCATGCCAAGGAGATGCCCGATGCCTGCCCGCCACTCGACCCACACCCTGTCACGCCGCTTCAACCACGCCCTGCTGGCCTGCACCGTGCTGCCGCTCGGGCTGATGGCGACGGCCATCGCCACCGCCGCCCCCGTACAGCCCCAGCCAGCAAGCGCAGTGGCCGACAGGTTCGGCCCTCTGAAACACATCAACGCAGGCGTGCTCGATGTGGCTTACGTGGAACAAGGCCCCACCGATGGCCCGGTGGTGATCCTGCTGCACGGCTGGCCCTACGACATTCATAGCTTCGAGGAAGTTGCACCTGCCCTGGCGGCAAAAGGTTACCGGGTGTTGGTGCCCTACGTGCGCGGCTACGGCCAAACCCGCTTCCTGTCTGCGGCAACGCCACGCAATGCCCAACCCACCGCCCTGGCCAGCGATGTCGTCGCATTCATGGACGCGCTGCATATCCAGCGTGCAGTACTCGCCGGTTTCGACTGGGGTGCGCGTACTGCCGACATTGTCTCTGCGCTGTGGCCAGAGCGGGTGAAGGCCTTGGTCTCGGTCAGCGGCTACCTGATCAGCAGCCAGGAAGCCGCCAAGGCGCCGCTGCCACCCAGCGCCGAACTGCAGTGGTGGTACCAGTACTACTTCGCCACCCCACGCGGCCAGGCGGGCTACGAGCAGAACCGCCATGCCTTCGCCAAACTGATCTGGCAAACCGCCTCGCCCAAGTGGGCTTTCGATGACGCCACGTTCGAGCGCAGCGCCCAGGCCCTGGATAACCCCGATCAAGTGGCGATTACCGTGCACAACTACCGCTGGCGGCTGGGGCTGGCCCAAGGCGAAACCCGCTATGACCCGCTGGAAGCCAAGCTGGCCCGCTTCCCCGGCATCACTGTACCGACCATTGCTCTGGAGGGCGATGCCAACGGCGCCCCACACCCGCCTGCAGAAGCGTATGCAAAGCGCTTTACCGGCAAATACGAGTACCGGCTGATCAGCGGTGGCATTGGCCACAACCTGCCGCAGGAAGCGCCAAAAGCGTTTGCACAGGCGGTCGTGGATGCGGACCACTTCTAACGCGCAAGCAATTGCTACACGACGTTTCGAAGGGCATGGCAAACCATTTACAGGAAATTGTCGAGAGCCTGTAGGGACGAAACCCCGTTGTGGCTAGGTATCACGCGGGGCTCAGCCAAGATTGAATGAAACGATTTGAAATGCAGCTTGTAGGATCTTTTACCGCGCAACGTAGGAGTATTCGCCTCGAAGGGATTTCCCTGTATGAAACATCAGTTTCTGCAGCAAAATCGAGCTGCTACGGTCCGATTTTCCTACAACGGCACGGAAGCCCACAGTGTGAGAAAAGCATGGACCCGTACAATGCCTCGGCCCTGAAGCTGCAGAAAAATTTGCTGAACCTGCGCCTTGAGCGCGATCGCCTGAAAAAGGAGGGTAAGCACAACGAGGCGGACGAGTTGGCTGAACTGATCGCCAAGATAGAGGCGGCTATCCAGCAGTTACCGGATAGCTTCAAGCCCGTGACCTTGCAGTGAGCTGTACCCTTTCCTGGCCCCACAGGATTACGCTGAAGCTGAAACCAGCGCAAACCTGTGGGAGCGGGCAGGTTTTTAGAGCATCTGCACCCTCAGAACAGCTTGACCGTGTAACTCAGGATCAGCCGGTTCTCATCAATGTCCGTGCGGTAATTGGAACGCGCCATCACATTGCGCACCCGTATCCCCAATCCTGCCAACGGCCCGCTTTGCACCACATAGGCCAGGTCCAGATCACGCTCGCGATCTCGCCCTTCAAAGCCCAGCCCGGTGTCCACATCCCGCCCCTTCACATAGCGCAAGGTTGACGTCAGGCCCGGAATGCCCAAGGCGACAAAGTTATAGTCGTGCCGCACCTGCCACGACCGCTCCCCCGGCGCCGAAAACTCGTAGGTCGGCAGCGTGTTGCCCATCGGGTTGGTGTTGGCGCCCACCTGGATAAAGCCGTCATCACCGCCAATCTGCTGGTACCCCACATAGAAGGTATGCCCGCCGGTCTTGGCTGAGAACAGGCTGAACAGTGCGTGATTGTCGTAATCGCCGGCAATCTTGCGCCCGTCCTCGCGGGCATCGAAGTAGCCGGCATTCACCCCCAGCGTCCAGTCACCCAACGGCTCGGCATGCTTGAAGCTGTAGAAGCGCTGCTGGTAGATGTCTTCCAGCTGCGCCTGCCATACGCCAACACTGGTGCGGTTGTCGTTGAAGGCATAGTCGGCACCCACGTAGTTGAAACGGTCGCTGGTAAAGCGTGCCAGCCGCGCCGGATTGATCGGATCGTTGACCAGCGCGTACATCTTCTGGCTGTTGGACGAGTCACGCAAGCTGGTGGAGCGGAACTGCCCGGCATTCAGGGTCAGCCCGGCAAACTCGCGGGACTCCAGCATCGCCCCTTGGTAGGTTGGCGGCAGCAGGCGCAGGTCGCTGAACAGCAGCACAGGCAGGTTGGGCATCAACTCGCCCACCTTCAACTCGGTCTGCGACACCTTGAACTTGATCGCCGCACCCAGGCGGCTGTACTCGTCCGCCGACTTACCGCTGTCCAGGCTGGGCAACAAGCCGGACTTGGCATGCGCCGGGCTGCTGTCGAGCTTGAAGCCAAGCAGGCCGGTAACATCGACACCGACGCCCAGCGTGCCCTGGGTATAGCCGGAGCTGGCATTGAAGATGAAACCCTGCGCCCACTCCTGGGTACGCGATTGGGTGCTCGCCCCCTTGATGTCAGCGTAGTCACGGCTGAAAAAGTAATTGCGCGCCTGCAGCGTGGCACGGGCGCCTTCGATGAAACCGGCCTCTTCAGCCGAAGCCTCGGCACACAGCGCGGCGGCAATACAACCGCCGGCCAGGCGCGCAGACGAAGAAAAACGCGGTGCAGTGGAACCTTGCATGGGGCTACTCCTGGATTCGGGCAACAGCCACCCGGCGCGGTGGCCTTGAACGGCCACCGACGTGCGGGTTGCTTTGAGAGAGGGTTGGCAGGCGGGCACCCGGCCCGCCTGCTCTGCCATTGCGTGAAGCGCTGGGCCGCTAGCGGTTGACCAGCTTCGCCGGCAAGGCAATAACCAGGAAGCAGCTGAGAATCAGGCAGCCGGCAAACACCCACAGTGCCGCGTGAGAAGTACCGGTCAGGTCAGTGACCAGGCCCATCAGCGAGTTGCTGACCAGGCCGGCGATATTGGCCACCGAGCAAGCCAGGGCGAAGCCGGTAGCCGCAGCCGTGCCCTTGAGGAAGGTGGCCGGTAGGCTGAAGAACACCGGCACTGCGCCAATGATGGCCGCCGAAGCGATGGCGAACAGCACCACGGTCATCACCAGGTTCTGGCTGAACAAGGTACTGCTGGCCATGGCAATCGCACCGATGATGAACGGCACGATGATGTGCCAGCGGCGCTCGCGGTGGCGATCGGAGCTGGCCCCGATCATCAGCATGCCGGCCAGCGCGGCCAGGCTCGGGATGGCCGTGAGCAGGCCAATGTGGAAGGTGTCGCTGACGCCCGCATCGCGGATGAAGGTCGGCATCCAGAAGCCCATGGCATAGGCGCTGAGCAGGATCGAGAAATCGATACCTCCCAGCATCCACACCTTCAGGTTGAAGAAGCCGTCGCGGAAGCTGTGCTTGCTGTCTTTGCCCTCGGCATCGTCAGCGGCCAGGTCTGCCGCCAGCTGGGCCTTGTCGTCATCCGACAGCCACTTGGCCTGCTGGAAGTGGTTGGGCAGTGCCCAGAACGTGAGGATGCCAAGCAGCACGCTGGGGATCGCCTCCAGCAGGAACAGCCACTGCCAGCCATGCAGTCCATGCACCTGGTCGAAATGCCCCATGATCCAGCCAGAAATCGGCCCGCCAATCACGCTGGACAACGGCAAGCCGATCATGAACAGGGCAATGATGCGCCCTCGCCGGTAGGTGGGGTACCACATGGTCAGGTAGTACAACACGCCCGGCAGGAAGCCAGCCTCGGCAGCCCCGAGCAGAAACCGCAGGATGTAGAACTGGGTGGTGGTGCTGACGAACATGGTGCAGGCCGACAGCAAGCCCCAGGTGATCATGATGCGGGCGATCCACAGCTTGGCGCCAACGCGCTGCAGGATCAGGTTGCTCGGCACTTCGAAAATGATGTAACCGACGAAGAACAGACCGGCACCCAAGCCGTAGGCTGCAGTACTGAACTGCAGGTCTTCGAGCATTTGCAGCTTGGCGAAACCGACGTTGATGCGGTCGAGGTACGCAGCGAGGTAGCAGAAGCACAGGAAGGGTATTAGCCTCCAGGTGATCTTGCTGTACAGCGCTTTGGTGCCATGGTCGATGTCACTGTGGACCGTGGTTGCATTCGCAATTGGCATTTCCTGTCTCCTGGCGGGCGACTTTGTGGTTGTTTTAAGGCCAGCAGTTTTCGACGCGCCGGGCACCCCGCGCACTATACGCGGCGCGCCCTGGCAACGCCTGAAGACCCCGAGTGCTCCTGCGGGGCGACCGCCCGGACAGCAGGCGGTCATGGACGGGCTTCCGGCACCGTTCCTTGATTGTTATTGGGTAAGGGCTGCCCGGCGTTCAGCCGGCCAGGTGCCGCAGGTGTTGCATGGCGTCCTGCCGGGTGACGACGTCCCCATACTTGCTGTCGATGTCGAACAGGTTGGCTTCATGCGGGTCGTTGTGGCGGTCACCTACGCACTCGCGCACCACGATGGTTCGAAAGCCGTGCTGCATGGCGTCAACCGCACTGGCACGGATGCAGCCGCTGGTGGAGCAGCCGGCCAGCACCACGGTATCGATCCCTTGTGCATGCAGCAGCGGGGCCAGGCTAGTGCCGAAGAAGGCACTGGCGTACTGCTTGCTCAACACCACCTCCCCCGCCTGCGGTGCGACGGCCTCGCAGAAGGCAGCCAGCGGGTTGCCTTCGACCATGTCCTTCATCACTGGCGCCTTGCGCACCCACACACCGCCGTCGGCAAAATGTGGCGGCTGGTAGCGAATGTTGGTGTGCACCACCAGGGTACCGCAGTCGCGGGCCAGCGCCAGCAGGCCGGCAGCCTGCTCGACCGCCGCGACAACACCCGGGGCATACAGCGGAGCGCCAGGCGTGGTGTAACCCTGCATGAAGTCGATCATCAACAGGGCTGGCTTGCGGCCGAAGCCAATGCGCTGGCCCCAGACCCCTTGATAGTTGTCACGGGCGCTTTGTGTGTCGCTCATGTCCGCCTCCCGGTTTCAGTAAGCACCCGACAGCAAGGCACCAGCACCCGGCACGATCGGCTCCAGGTCCAGCGCCTTGAGCATGGCGTAGGTGGTGGCGATGGCCGCGGTAACCACTGGCTTGCCGGTTTGCGCCTCGACCTTGGCCACAGCTGGCAGCGACTGCATCTGCACGCAGGCCGAAAGCACCACCACATCCACGCCTTCCAGGTTCATGCCGGCGACGATGCCTGGCAGGTTGGCCGGGTCGTGGCGAGCCACGGCGAGGTTGTCGGGGATTTCCAGCGCGCGCCAGTCCTGCACGTCAAAGCCTTCCTCGCGGATGTAGTTCACCACCAGTTCGGTCAGCGGTTTCATGTACGGGGCGACGATGGCAATGCGCTTGGCCTTCATCACATGCAACGCTTCTACCAGCGCACCGGCACTGGTGATGACCGGCGCCAACGCATCATTGTCGGCGGTGGCCTGCTGCAGGCGTTTTTCCGATTGGCGGTGGTAACCCAGGCCCATGGCCATGATCGCCACCAGGCAGGCGTAGCCCAGCACATCGACCTTGGCGTCGGACAGCTCCACGGCGCAGCGGTCGGACTCGGCGTCCATCGCGGCCAGCTCTTCCTTCTTCACCTGCTTCATGCGCATGCGGCTGGAATGGAAGGTGAAGCGCTCGGGGCGGATGGCCTGGCGTGCATTGAGCATCGCCGGGATCTCGGTTTCCATGGTGGTGTTGGAACTCGGCACGATCTGGCCGATGCGGTATAGCTGGGTCATGTCTCGTGCTCCGTCAGACAAGGGGTTGGTCGAGGAAGTCGCCAAAGGCGGCGAAGAAGCCTTCAAGGTCATCCCAAGGGATCATGTGGCCGGCGTTGTCTACCCGTACCACCTGGATATCCGGCTTCAGCTCGCGGATTTCGGCTATGTCGCGGGGCTCGATCACCCCGCCGCGCCCCGCCACCATCAGCAGCGTCGGCTGGCGCACGGCAGGCAGGTCCTGGTGGATATCCACCTCGTGGAAGTCATCGAAGGCGCGCACGATTGCCGGCTCGTAACAGGTGTGCAGCCACTCGGCGCGCAGGGCCAGTTGCTCGTCGCTCCAGGTGGCACAGAAGGCGCGCATGTCGTCGCCGCTCATGCCAACCGTGGCCAGGCGGATCGAGTCGACATACCACGGCAACTTGCTCGGGTAGGCGCGGCGCCCCGGCCCGGAAACCGGCGGGTCGACCAGCACCAGCCGCTGCAACCCCGGCGCCCCTTGGGCAGCAGCACGAATGGCAAAGCGCGCCCCCATCGAATGCCCGACCAGGTGATAGCTGCCCAGGCCCAGCGCAGCAGCAAACGCGGGGATGTCTGCGGCACAGGCGTCGGTGCCGTAATCCAGCCCAGGCCCGCTCTCCGACAACCCACGCCCACGCACATCCAGCACATAGGTATCGAAGTACTGGCCAAGGCGCTCGGCCACGAAGCCCCAGGTAACCGCCGGGCTGGTGATGCCCGGCACCAGGATCAGCGCCTGGCCCTTGCCGCCGTAGCGCAGAAAATGCTGGCGGATGCCATTGGCGCTGACGTTGCCGCCGGCGACGAAGGTACTCATGCCGCCTCCCCGCTTTTAAGCGGCTGCCCGTAGAGGTCGTAGCCATAGACCCAGGCCGGGTCTTCCTGGGTGTAGAGCCAGGTGTTGGCGTTGGATACCGACTGCACCTGCGATGCCCGCTCCTTGCGGTTGGCCTCGTACAGGGCGAACGCAGTGCGGTGGTCGGACAGCCCGGTCTCTTGCAGGCAGCGGGTCAGCATGGCCGCATCCTCGATAGCCATGCAGGCGCCCTGGGCCATGTGCGGCTTCATCGGGTGGCAGGCGTCACCCAGCATGACCAGCCGGCCACGGCTCCACAGCGGCAACGGGTTGCGGTTGCGCAGTGGCCACTTGGTGATCGATTCGGTCGCGTCGATCAGCTTTTGCACAGTGGGATGGTAGCCCTCGAAGGCGGCGCGCATTTCCTCCTGGCTGCTGTCCACGTAGGCGCCCTGGAAGTCCCAGGCTTCATGCGGCACACCGGTGACGAAGTAATACTCGTCACGCTTGCCGGTGGTGTAGTAGACCATCATGTGGCGGTCTTCGGACCACCACTTCACGCAGGGCTCGAACACATCGGCATGCTGCGCCAGGTTCACCCCGCGGATCAGTGCCCGGTGCGCGACCCAGCCGCTGTAGTTCGGCGCTTCGGCGCCTAGCAGCTCTTCGCGGATTTTCGAGTGGATGCCATCGGCACCGATGACGATATCAGCCACGGTGTGCGTGCCGTCGGCGAAGTCCAGGCGCACCTGGTCGCCTTCGTCGACAATCTTTTGCAGGCGCTTGCCGAAGTGCACGGTGCCCGGTTTGATCGCGTCGATCTGCAGCGCGTGCAGGTCGCCACGGTGAATGGTGATGTAGGCGGCGCCGTACTCGCGACGGGCGTATTCGCCCAGCGGAATGCGCGACAGGTAATCACCGGTATTGCCGTCGCGGCTGAACCAGAAGTCCGGGTGCGAGCCCATCAGCTCCAGCTTCTGCTCCAGCCCCATGCGGCGGAAGATTTTCATCACGTTAGGGCCGATATGAATGCCCGCGCCAAGGCGGGTGAATTCCGGCGCCTGTTCGAACACCTCGACATCGAACCCGGCCTGTTGCAGCAACGTGGCGGCGGCTGCCCCACCCAGACCCGCACCGACGATTGCGATTTTCTGCCTACCCCGCATGGGTATCTCTCCTCTTGTTCTGATGTGTGGCCAGCGGTTCGACCGCCTGACGATTTAGAGCGTATACGCTGCAATTGAATTTTGAAAAGAGGGGCAGGCAAATATTTTTCAAACAGCTGATCGAAACGTGCAGCCAAAGCCCTGTTACCGTAATAACTGGGCGTATGTGTGGATAGGTAACGTTTTACAGATAACTTGCGCTTACCGGCGGGATGCGCTTTCATCTGCAAAAGTAGGGTGTACACACTATTAATTTGCACTGAGATGAAGCGCCGGGCACTGCCTTGGTGCAACACCTCTCCCCCATCAACGCCGCCCAGGAGAACCCCGATGCCGGTGAGCAATGCGCAACTGACCCAGATGTTCGAGCACGTACTGAAGCTTTCCCGCGTGGACGAGACGCAGAGCGTCGCCGTGCTCAAGAGCCACTACTCCGACCCGCGCACGGTCAACGCGGCGATGGAAGCTGCGCAGCGCCTGAAGGCCAAGGTGTATGCGGTGGAGCTGCCCGCGTTCAACCACCCCACGGCGATGGGCAACGACATGACCGCCTACTGCGGCGACACCGCACTTACCGGCAACCTGGCGGCGCAACGGGCACTGGAGGCGGCAGACCTGATCGTCGACACCATGATGTTGCTGCACTCCCCCGAGCAGGAGCAGATCCTCAAGACCGGCACGCGTATTCTGCTGGCTGTGGAGCCGCCGGAAGTGCTGGCGCGCATGCTGCCCACCGAGGACGATAAACGCCGCGTGCTGGCTGCCGAAACCCTGCTGAAGCAGGCGCGCAGCCTGCATGTGCGGTCCAAGGCCGGCAGCGACTTCCACGCCCCGCTTGGCCAGTACCCGGCCGTGACCGAATACGGCTATGCCGACGAGCCGGGGCGCTGGGACCACTGGCCGAGCGGCTTTCTGTTCACCTGGCCGAACGAGGACAGCGCCGAGGGCACACTGGTGCTGGACGTGGGCGACATCATCCTGCCGTTCAAGAACTACTGCCGCGAGCGCATCACCCTGGAGATAGAGAAAGGCTTCATCACCGGCATTCATGGCGGCTTCGAGGCCGAGTACCTGCGCGACTACATGAAGTACTTCAACGACCCCGAGGTGTATGGCATTTCGCACATCGGCTGGGGCCTGCAGCCACGCGCGCAGTGGACGGCCATGGGCCTGCACGACCGCAACGATGGCATGTGCATGGACGCCCGGGCCTTCTACGGCAACTTCCTGTTCTCCACCGGCCCCAACACCGAGGTCGGCGGCAAGCGCAAGACCCCGTGCCACCTGGACATTCCGCTGCGCAATTGCGACATCTACCTGGATGACCAAGCCGTGGTCCTGGCCGGCGACGTGGTCGCACCAGAGGAGTCGCGGGCGCGATAGGGGTTATACTGGCCGGGCGCTCCGCTCTTGGCGGCCGGCCAGCCTCTTTCCACCCAGCCCAAGCCATTCTATGTCGATAAAAACCACCCCCAGCAGCGCCCCGCTCGACAACACACCCTATGACGTTACCGAACAGGTCGGCCACTTGCTGCGCAAGGCCTACCAGCGGCACACGGCGATCTTCCAGCAGCAGGCTTGCGACCCGCAGCTGACCTCGATCCAGTTCGTCACCCTGTGCGCCCTGCGCGACCACGGCCCCAGCTCCCAGGCCGAGCTGATCAAGGCGACTGCGGTGGACCAGGCAACCATCCGCGGCATCGTCGACCGTTTGAAGGCACGCGAACTGGTGCAGTTGTCGCCAGATCCCAGCGACCGGCGCAAGGTTATCGTCGAGCTCACCGACAATGGCGCTGCCTTGCTGGACGAAATGATCCCCTGCGCCCGGCAGATCAGCGAGTTGAGCATGGGCAGCCTGAATGCCGGTGAGCGTGTGGCCATCCTGTACCTGCTGCGCAAGATGATCGACAGCGGCGAGAACGCCGGCTGACCTCAAGCTTTGGGGCTGCTACGCAGCCCCAGTCACAACTGCCCCCCAAAAAATCATCCCTGGCCTGCTTCTTGCTCACTCATTTCATGTAGTGAGTACTTACCGAACTTCTCTCCCCGTTTGTGTCCTTCGGTAGCGCAAGCAACCTCCAGAGATGAGCCAATAATGCAAACAACCCTCTCCCTGCGGGTCAACGGCCAAGCCGTCGAAACCAGCGCCGCGCCCGACACACCGCTGCTGCTGGTCCTGCGCAACGACCTGTGCCTGAACGGCCCCAAGTACGGCTGCGGCCTGGGCGAATGCGGGGCGTGCACGGTGATCATCGACGGCGTGGCTGCACGCTCGTGTGTCATCCCCTTGGCCGGCGCCGAGGGCCGTGACATCACCACCCTCGAAGGGCTGGGCAGCAAGGCCGCGCCGCACGCAGTGCAACAGGCGTTCATCGACGAACAGGCCGCCCAGTGCGGTTACTGCATGAACGGCATGATCATGACCGCCAAGGCCTTGCTCGACCGCATCCCGAACCCCAGCGACGAACAGATCCGCAATGAACTGCGCGGCAATCTGTGCCGCTGCGGCACCCACGTCGAAATCCTGCGCGCCGTGCGCCGCGCTGCCCAGACCCGGAGCAAAGCATGAACCACTCTCAACAGGTGCCCAGCCGCGACCAGTTGCTGGCCAAGACCGGCGTGTTGCTGATCGTCGACCAGATCACCCCGCCTTCCGGCCCCGTGGCCAAGGGCGTGACGCCCGTGGTCAAGGAACGCGAACTGGCATTGTTCATCGCCGTCAGCGACGACGGCCTGGTCTACGCCTTCAACGGCCACGTCGACCTGGGCACCGGCATTCGCACCTCACTGGCACAGATCGTTGCTGAAGAGCTGGACCTGCGCATGGACCAGGTTCACATGGTTTTGGGTGACACCGAACGGGCGCCGAACCAGGGCGCAACCATTGCCAGCGCCACCTTGCAGATTTCCGCCGTACCTTTGCGCAAGGCCGCGGCCACGGCGCGGCGCTTCTTGCTGCAACAGGCCGCGCAACGGCTTGCTTGCGCCCCCGAAGCCCTGCGCATTGAAGAAGGCGCGGTAATCGCCAGCAACGGCAGCACGCTGAGCTTTGCCGAACTGGTGCAAGGCGAAAACCACCAGCTGTACATCGCCGACGATGCGCCGCTCAAGGCCATTGAGGACTACCGCCTGGTCGGGCGCAGTGCCGCACGGGTGGACATCCCCGGCAAGGCCACTGGCGAGCTGACCTACGTGCATGACATGCGCCTGCCCGACATGCTGCACGGCCGGGTCATCCGCCCACCCTACGCCGGCCACGACAGCGGCGACTTCGTCGGCAACAGCCTGCTGGCGGTCGATGAAGCCTCCATCGCCCACGTGCCCGGTGTGGTCGCGGTGGTGGTCATCCGTGACTTTGTCGGTGTGGTGGCCGAGCGCGAGGAGCAGGCCATTCGCGCCGCCCATGACCTGAAGGTCAGCTGGAAGCCCTTTACCGCCAAGCTGCCTGACCTCAGCGATGTTGCCCAGGCCATCCGCGACAACCCGCGGGTGCAGCGCACCGTGCTGGACAAGGGCGATGTCGACGGCGGCATCGCCAATGCCAGCCAACGCCTGAGCCGCAGCTACCTGTGGCCGTACCAGTTGCATGCTTCTATTGGCCCGTCGTGCGCGCTGGCCGACTTCACCGATAACCAGATCCGCGTGTGGTCCGGCACGCAAAACCCGCACCTGCTGCGCGCCGACCTGGCCTGGCTGCTGGAATGCGCCGAAGACCGCATCGAAATCATCCGCATGGAGGCTGCTGGCTGCTATGGCCGCAACTGCGCCGACGATGTGTGTGCCGATGCGGTGCTGCTGTCGCGTGCCGTGCAGCGCCCGGTGCGGGTGCAGCTGACGCGCGAGCAGGAACATGTGTGGGAGCCCAAAGGTACCGCGCAGCTGATGGAGATCGACGGCGGCCTGAACGCCGATGGCAGCGTGGCCGCCTACGACTTCCAGACCAGCTACCCGTCCAACGGCGCCCCAACCCTGGCGCTGCTACTGACCGGCGCCGTGGAACCGGTGCCGGCACTGTTCGAGATGGGCGACCGTACCTCGATCCCGCCGTATGACTACGAGCACATGCGCGTCACCATCAACGACATGACGCCGCTGGTGCGCGCCTCGTGGATGCGCGGTGTATCGGCCATGCCCAACAGCTTCGCCCACGAGTCGTACATCGATGAGCTGGCCTTCGCGGCGGGTGTAGACCCGGTCGAATACCGCCTCAAGCACCTGTCCGACCCGCGCGCCATCGACCTGATCAAGGCCACCGCCGAACGCGCCGCATGGCAGCCGCATACCCAGCCCATGCAAACGCAAGCCGAAGGTGACGTACTGCGTGGCAGGGGCTTTGCCTATGCACGCTACATCCACAGCAAGTTTCCCGGCTTCGGCGCGGCCTGGGCAGCGTGGGTGGCTGATGTCGCGGTAGACCGGCGCACCGGCGAGGTCGCCGTCACCCGTGTGGTGATTGGCCACGATGCCGGGATGATGGTCAACCCGGAGGGCGTGCGACACCAGATACACGGCAACGTCATCCAGTCCACCAGCCGCGTGCTCAAGGAACAAGTCAGCTTTGAGGAGTCGACGGTGGCCAGCAAGGAATGGGGCGGCTACCCGATCCTGACCTTCCCCGAGTTGCCAGCCATTGACGTGATGATGCTGCCGCGCCAGCACGAACCGCCGATGGGCAGTGGCGAGTCGGCCTCGGTACCCAGCGCGGCCGCCATCGCCAACGCTATTTTCGACGCCACCGGCATCCGCTTTCGCGAACTGCCGATTACGGCGGAACGGGTGCGCGCAGCGCTCGGTGGCGAGGGCCAGGAGCCTGATGCCCCCACACAGGAACACCCCACAAAGAAGCGCTCGAAGTGGTGGTTCGGCTCGCTGGCCGGGGTATTCGGCGCAGCCCTGGGCATGCTCGCCACCGCCCTGCCCTGGCGCGCTGAAATCGCCCCGGTAACCCCGCCTGGTGCCGGCAGCTGGAGCGCGGCGATGCTCGAACGCGGGCGCCAGGTGGCGGCAGCCGGTGACTGCGCCGTGTGCCACACGGTCAGCGGCGGCAAGGTCAATGCGGGGGGGCTGGCGATGGAAACGCCGTTCGGGACGCTGTACAGCACCAACATCACCCCCGACCCGGAAACCGGTATTGGTCGCTGGTCATTCGCCGCCTTCGAGCGGGCCATGCGCGAAGGCATCAGCCGCGATGGCCGGCACCTCTACCCGGCCTTCCCCTACACCTCGTTTCGCAACATCAACGATGCCGACATGCAGGCGCTGTACGCCTACCTGATGTCGCAAACCCCGGTACGCCAAGCGGCGCCCGCCAACGACATGCGCTTCCCGTTCAACCAGCGGCCGCTGATGGCGGGCTGGAATGCGCTGTTTTTGCAACGCGGCGAGTACCAGCCCGACCCGCAACGCAGTGCGCAGTGGAACCGTGGCGCTTATCTGGTCGACGGACTGGGCCATTGCACGGCCTGCCACTCGCCACGCAATTTGATGGGGGCGGAGAAAGGCGGCGGCAGCTACCTTGCCGGCGGCAGGGTCGACGGCTGGGAAGCCCCGGCACTGAATGCCCTGGGCAAGTCGGCAACGCCTTGGAGCGAAGACGAACTGTTCACCTACCTGAGCACCGGTTTTTCCGAAAAGCACGGTGTGGCGGCAGGCCCGATGGGGCCAGTGGTCAGCGAGCTGGCCACATTGCCCAAAAGCGATGTACGCGCCATCGCCCATTACCTCAGCTCGCTCGACGGCGAGCCTGCGACGCTTGCAGCCAACGCTGCACCGCAAACGGATATCCAGGTGTCGCTGAGCAACGGTGAGCGGGTATTCAAGGGCGCGTGCCTGGCCTGCCACAGCGATGGCCTGGGGCCGAAGCTGTTGGGTGTCAGCCCGTCGATGGCGGTGAACAGCAACGTCCACAGCGACCTGCCGGACAACCTGCTGCGCGTGGTACTGCACGGCATACCCACCCCGGCAACCCGAGACCTTGGCTACATGCCCGGCTTCAAGGACAGCCTGTCGGACCGCCAGGTCGCCGACCTGGCGGCCTACCTGCGCCAGCGCTTCGCCGCCGACAAACCGGCCTGGCAAGGGCTGGCAGCCAAGGCCGCGCACATACGCGCCAACCCTGGCAGCCACTGAGGGTCAGCGGCGCAACCCGCGCAGGGCCAGGTCGCTGATGAAGGCCAGCCAATCGGCCTTGGCCTGCTGGTCGGCCAGGTCCACGGCCAGGAACGAGCTGAGGGTATGGCGGTTGGAATTATAGAAATAGCAGAGCGAGGCAATCATCAGGTAGGCGTGGGTGATGTCGATGTCGTTGCGGAACAGGCCCTTGGCCTGGCCCGCCTCGATGATCGGCCGCAGCACGCCGACCGCCTCGCCAGACAATGCCTTGAGGTTTTGCGACTTGCGCGCGTGCTGGCCCTGGTGAAGGTTCTCGGTGGCAAGAATGGTGACGAATTCGGGGTGGCGCACGTAGTAATCCCAGATGAACGCCACTAGCTCACGCAGGGCTTTTTCCGGGTCGTCGAGGTCGATGCGCAGCTTGGCTTCGGCCTGGTTGAAGCTGGCGTAGATGTGCTCCAGTACACTGATGAACAGCTTCTCCTTGTTGCCGAAGTAGTAATAGATCATCCGGTCGTTGGACTTGGCCAGCGTGGAGATCTGCTCGATACGCCCACCGGTGAAGCCTTCCTTGCTGAAGACCTTCACCGCGGCCTTGAGGATGTTGTCCCGGGTGCGGTCGGCCTGTTGGGCGCGTACACCGGTTTTGCGAGTTTGCATGTCGGTCCCTGTGGGGCTGGCCAGATACCCAACACTGCCACAGACGTTGGGCCATTGCGCGGCTTTTTCGGCTGGGCTGAGACGATATGAGCGAGGTAACGGAGCATGCAGCATCTCGACCTGCAGGTGATCGACAAAGCCCTGCAATGGGCCAGGGCCGGGGACACGGTGTGGCTGTGCACGGTGTTGTCCACTTATGGCTCGGCCCCTCGCTCGCCTGGGGCGATGCTGGCTTGCCGCAGCGCGCAGGATTGGGTCGGTTCATTGTCTGGCGGCTGTGTCGAAGAGGAATTTCTCGGCAACCTGGCGCAAGGTGCATTTACCCAGCAGGCACAGGTGGTGCGCTATGGCGATGGCCAGGAGCAGAGCCGGCGCTTGCGCCTACCTTGCGGTGGCGTATTGGTGGTGCTGGTGGAGCGGCGACAGGCGGACGGCGCATGGCTGGAACACCTGCAATCGCTGCAAGGGGCGCTGTTGGGCCAGCAGCGGGTGACGCGCAAGGTCAGTTTGCCGGCAGGTGATTTCAGCTTGCATGGCGACAACAGCGTGGCCGTGCGCATGGACGAAAGCGCCGTGCATATTGGCGTCGGCCCCGTACTACGGCTGGTGCTGGCCGGGCTGTCGCCCGTCGCCGAAGCCTGCGCTGACATTGCCCGCACGCTGGGCTGCGAAGTCATCGCCTGCGACCCGCGTGAGGAGATGGCGCATGTCGAGATAGAGGGCGCACAGATGCATCGGGTGCTGCCCTCACTGTTTATCGCGGCGGGTGGTTGCCATGCAGCGACAGCCGTGGTGGCGCTGACCCACGACCCGAAAATCGATGACCTGGCGTTGATGGAGGCGGTGCATACCCCGGCGTTCTACATCGGGGCGATGGGCTCGGCGGCCACCTCGGCCCGGCGTGCCGAGCGGTTACAGCGGATAGGCGGGTTGACCGCCAAGCAGATAGAGCGACTGCACATGCCTATCGGGCTGGACCTGGGCAGCAAGTCGCCAGCGGAGATCGCGCTGGCGGTGATGGCGGATGTGCTGAGGGTGTACCGGGGCAAGGCGCGGGATGCGCTGTGAGCGGCACTAAACGAGATGGGTAGACTCGCATATGCACGCCAGCATAGGCGTAACAGTTTACGCAACCACTGCATAGAATGAACCTGTTGTAACTTTGATCACTTGTAAAAATCCTTATCCCTCTGGTGAGCGCGTGTCAGGCAGTTCATCAGGTGCAGCCGCATGGCAGCACGGGCAGCACCGGCATCCTTGCGGGTGATCGCGGCATGCACTTGCTCGCGCTCCCGCGCTTCCAGTGCCCGCTGCTCGGCATCACCCCCTGATACTGCTGGCGGGGCCGCCGCCAGCAAGGTATGCCCAAGGTGGGTCATGGTGTCGATGAAAAAGCTGTTGCCCGTGCATTGGGCTATCTGCAAGTGAAACTCGAAGTCGGTACGCATGCAGGGCACAGACTGCGTATCGACGGCCCCATCGAGCGCCGCACGCATGGCAGCCAGTTGCTCCGGGGTTGCACGCTGGGCAGCAATGGCGGCCGCCTCGACCTCAAGGCAAAGCCGCAACTCGATGATCGCCACCGCGTTGTATGCACCGCCCATTCCGGGGCTGGCACTCTGGAAGTCACCTGCCGGGATGGCGTCTACCACGAAGGTGCCGATACCACGGCGGGTTTCTACCAGGCCTTCGGCCTGCAACCGTGACATGGCCTCGCGCACCACGGTACGGCTTACGCCCCGCGCTTTGGTCACGGCTTCTTCGGTGGGCAATTTGCTGCCCGCCGGCAATTCACCCGAGAGAATCTGCTTCGACAGGTCATGCACCAGTTGCTGTGCGAGATTCAGGCGTTTTTCCGGGGGGGCAGCAGCCATTGGGCGAACCTTTGCAATACGGAAGAGCCCGGAGTATACCCGCTGCCCGGGGCCAAAACGCACTATACTGGCCGCTGCCCACACAAGAGCACAGCAATGCCGGACCCTACCACCCGCCCCACCCAACCGCCCCGCCGCCTAGCTGAAGCGCTGGTCGAACGCTTTGCCCAACGCATGCGCGAGGGCACACTCAAGCGTGGTGACAAACTGCCAACCGAAGCGACGCTGATCGAAACCGAAGGTGTCAGCCGCTCGGTAGTACGCGAAGCGTTGTCGCGCATGCAGGCAGCGGGCCTGGTCGAGACCCGCCACGGTGTGGGCACCTTCGTGCTGGACATGCCGGCACCGGAGAGCTTCAACGTAGGGCCGGCAACCATCAGCCTGCTGTCCGATGTGCTCGACCTGCTGGAATACCGCCTCAGCCTTGAAGTGCAAGCCGCCGGCATGGCCGCCGAACGGGCCACGCCGCAAGCGCTCGAAGAATTGCAGCAAGCATTGGAGGCGCTGATGCAAGGCCCGGAAAAGTCCGGCAGCACGACCAACGCCGATTTCCAGTTCCACCTTAAAATCGCCAAGGCCGCAGGCAACCAGTACCTGATCGACATCATGAAGCATCTGGGCACCAAGATGATCCCCCGCACGCGCATGAACTCTGCCTACACCGGGCAGAGCAACCGCAGCACCTACCTGGCCGGCATCAACGCCGAACATCAGCAGATCTACGACGCCATTGCCAGCCGCCAGGTCGACGCGGCGCGCGCCGCCATGTACCTGCACCTGAGCAACAGCCGTATGCGCCTGCGGGAGGCGCAACGGCTACAGGCATTCTACAGCGAGGCCTGAGGCTACGGTGCGGGCTCTACGTCCGTGTAGGCAAGCCCTTGGCTGCCCTGTACCTGCCAAGGGTTGGCGCCACCGGTCTCGGTGAAGCGCAGCCCGTCGAAGCGCGAATCCTTCAGGCCATCGATCTTCACCGGGGCCGGCCCACTGAAGCGCACCCGCTCGAACACCAACCCCTGGTGCCAGGCGCCATGACCGCTATCGCCTTTCACCTCGATGGCGGCGGTGCGGGCGTTTTCCACGCTTACGTCACTGACCGTGATATCCCGAAACTGCCCCGCCACCGTCGAACGTTTGTAATCGAGCTTGGCATTCGGGTCGTTGTAATCCAGGGTGAAGATGAAGGCCTGTTTCGCTGTGTTGCGGATGGCCGAATCACGGAAGGTGACGTAACGCGCACCACCGCCCATGAAGTTGGTGCTTTTCATGCGCAGCCCGGCATCGGTACCATCCGAGACGTTGTCCTCTGCCAGGATGTTCTGAATCCACGCGCCGGTATGGCTGCCCGCCACGACCATGCCATGGCCTTTGCGGAAATAGTTGTTGAAGATCCAGGCATCCTCCTGCGCCTTCTGGTGGACCGCATCCGCCCCGGTACCGGCGGCGAAGTTGACGCAGTCGTCACCGGTGTCGAAGAAGTTGTTGAATACCAGCGCGCCACGACTGTTGGCAAACTCGATACCGTCGCCGTTGTTGGCGTCGTAAGTACGGTGCGTGGTGTTGGCCAGCACCACATTCTGCGTTTCCAGGTTCATGATGCCGTGATAGGCCGGGTTCACCACCGTGAAGCCGCCATAGAACACGTTTGTCACATTGCGCAGGGTGATCAGCGACGAGCGCATCTGCCCGTAGGCATCCTTGACGTTCATGCCCTCGGCCACCGCCCGCGCCACCTGCGCCTTGGCCAGCACGCCATCGTGCATATAGCGGGTGTTGTCGCTGGGCAGGTAGAAGGGCAAGGCTCGCCCGCGCTCGTCGACCACGTCCGGGTTACGCTTCCAGCCATTGCCGTCGATGGTGCCCTTGCCGACGATGCGGATGTTCTCGAAGGCCTGGTGCGCATGCGGGTCGCGCGGTAAGGCATTGATCAGCGAAGCCGGGCGCACGGTGGTGGAATACGGGTACTGGATATAGCCCTGGCGTGGGTAGTCCTCGGCACGTTCGGAACCCAACAGGGTAGCGCCCTCGGCGATTTCCAGGGTCATGTCGCTCTTGAGGTAGAGCGCCCCGCTCTTGTACGTACCGGCAGGCAGCAACACCTTGCAGCCCTTGCTGCACGCATCGATGGCGCGCTGAATGGCAGCCGTGTCGAGCGCCTTGCCATCGCCCTTGGCGCCGTAGCGCTGCACGTTGAACAGTGCCGGTACGTCGGTGGTTCGCTGCACCACCACGGGGCTGTCAGCAGACTCTTTGCCATGGCGATCGACCGAGCGCACGGTGAAGCGGTACTCGGTATCGGGTGCAAGCCCCTGGGCGGTGAAGCTGTGAATGGCGATGCGGTGGTGGAAGTTGTGCAGGTCCTGCTCGTAGAACCGGTCAATGTAGGGTTTGGCCGGTGACACCTGATCGTTGTTGGCGTTGCTGGCCCCCAGCAATCTGCCATTGGCATACACGTGGTAGTCGACGATTTCGGCATGGCTGGCGGGCTTTTCCCACACCAGGATGATCTGCCGGTCGTCGTAGGCCAGCGTCGGCACCTGGACCTTTGCAGGGGCCTCTACGGCCCACAGTGGCAAGCTGCTGCCCATGGCCAGGGCAGCCACGGCAGCACGCACCCGCCAAACGGGCGCAGGGTTGGCATTCGGCATGTTCTTGTCTTCCTTGTAATTGCCGGGTTCAGGCCGACAGGGCCGGGGCGGCGTCCGCGCTGAAGTCGCGGCTGGCTTGCACCAGCATTCGGGTGTAATCGTGGGTGGCCTGGTCCTGGCTCAGTGCCCGACAGTCCAGTTGCTCGACGATACGCCCCTGCTGCATCACCGCGACCTTGTCGCACAGGTGGCTGACCACGCCCAGGTCGTGAGTCACCATCAGGTAGGTAAGCTTCTCGCGCTGACGCAGGTCCGACAGCAGGTTGAGGATCTCTGCCTGCACCGACACATCGAGGGCCGACGTGGGCTCATCGAGCAACAGCACCCTGGGCTCAAGGATCAACGCCCGGGCGATAGCCACCCGCTGACGCTGGCCGCCAGACAACTGGTGCGGGTAGCGGTAACGGTAGCTGTCGTTGAGGCCTACCTTGATGAGGATGTCGTTGATGCGATCGTTGCGCTCATCCATGCCGTGGATCACCAACGGCTCGCGCAGTGCAGTGTCGATGGTATGGCGCGGGTGCAGCGAGCCATAGGGATCCTGGAACACCATCTGCACCTTGCGAAAGTGCTCCTTGGGAAGCTTGTGCTGCAACGGTACACCGTCGATGCTCAGGGCCCCGCTCCAGTGCCGGTACTGGCCGGCCAGGCAGCGCAGCACCGTGGTCTTGCCAGAGCCGGACTCCCCTACCAGGCCAAAGGACTCGCCATCTTCGACACTCAGGTCGACATTGTGCAGCACCTGGTTGAGCGCGGCGCCAACGCCAAAGCTCAGGTTCAACGCGTGTGCTTGGATCATGGACATGGTCAGTTACCTCAGCAGGAGAGCCACAGCGGGTCGCGTTGCAACACAGGCAAACGCGGGCGGCGGTTGTCCATGCTTGGCAAGGCGGCCAGCAGGCCTCGGGTGTAGGGGTGTTCGGCACGGTGCAGGTCACTGGCCGCCAGCGACTCCACCACGCGCCCGGCATACATCACCAGCACCCGGTCACAGTAATTGCGCACCAGGTTCAGGTCGTGGCTGACGAAAATCAGCCCCATCTGCTGCTCTACCACCAGCTCTTCGAGCACGTTGAGCACCTGCTGGCGTACCGACACATCCAGCGCCGAGGTCGGTTCGTCGGCAATGATCACTTCCGGGTTGGTGATGACCATCATCGCGATCATGATGCGCTGGCCCATGCCGCCGCTCACCTCATGCGGATAAAGGTTGTAGACGCGCTTCGGGTCGCGGATATGCACCTTGTCGAGCATCTGCAGCACCCGTTCACGGGCCTCGCTGCGGCTGGCCTTGTGGTGTGCCAGGTAGGCCTCGGCAATCTGGTCGCCAACGCGCACCACCGGATTGAGCGAGTACTTGGGGTCTTGCATGATCATCGAAATACGCTGGCCGCGGATTTTCTGCATGGCCTTTTCGCTGGCACTGAGCAGGTCGACATCGCCGAACTGCAGGGCGTTTGCGGTGATCTGCGCGCTGCCAGGGTGCAGCTTGAGCAAGCTGCGGCCAACCGTGGACTTGCCCGAGCCGGACTCACCGACGATGGCGAGCTTTTCCCGGCCCAGGGTGAACGACACGTCACGCACCGCGTGCATCACTTTCTTGCCGTTGACGAAGCGCACATTGAGCGATTCGACATTGAGTTTGAGCGCTGACATAAAGCCTCCGGTTATTCGCTACGCGGGTCGAGAATGTCCCGCAGGCCATCGCCCAGCAGGTTGAACGCCAGGCTCACCAGCATGATTGCCGCACCGGGTACCGCTACCAGCCACCAGCACTCGAGCATGTAGCGCCGCCCCGTGGAGATCATCGCCCCCCACTCCGGCAACGGCGCCTGCGCACCCAGGCCGAGGAAGCCCAGCGCCGCCGCCGTGAGGATGATGCCGGCCATGTTCATGGTCAGGCGGATGATCACCGACGACAGGCACATCGGCACGATGTGGCGCAGGATGATGCGGGTCGACGACGCGCCCTGCAGCTCGACGGCCACCACGAAGTCGGCCTTGCGCAGCGACAGGGTTTCGGCGCGGGCCAGCCGTGCGATCGGTGGCCAGGAGGTTAACGCGATAGCCACCACCGCATGCTCAAGGCCAGGGCCCAGTGCAGCGATGAAGGCCAGCGCCAGCACCAGGCTGGGGAACGAAATGAAAATGTCGGTGACGCGCATGAACACGGTATCGACAATGCCGCCGAAATAGCCCGACACCGTGCCGATGAACAGCCCGATGGGGCCGACGATGATCGTCACCAGGGCGATGATGTAGAGGGTGATGCGGGCACCGTAGACCAGCCGACTGAAGATGTCCCGGCCGTATTCGTCGGTGCCGAACCAGTGCGCGGCGCTGGGTGCCTGCAAGGCGTTGGCCAGGTTCTGGATGACCGGGTCGTGGGTGGCGATCCACGGCGCGAACGCCGCCACCACGACCAGCAGCAAGGCCACCAGCAGGCCTGCCAGGGTCATCGGGTTGCGCACCAGCAGGCGCAGCACCCGAAGGCTGCTTTTGCCAAGGGCCTCAAGGCTGGACGCGGGGGCGTCGGCCTGCCGCTTGGCGGTGGTTTCGGTAGAAGAGATGTTGGCAATCATCGGCATGTTCTCGATGTGGAATCATGGCCACTCGGGGTACCCGCAGGTGCCCCAGGCGGTTCTCAACGTTGCTTGTAGACGCCCAGGTAGCGGGTGGCTTCGGCGTCATCGCCGCTGAAGCCCTTGACGTCGGCTGCGCTCACGGCGGTGTCGGTCATCTGGGAAATCATCATGATTGGCCCCACCTCCTCGTCGTACAGCTTCTGCGCCTGCTGGTACATGCCCAGGCGTTTGGCCGCATCGCGCTCGACACCTACCCGGTCGATCAGGTCATTCAGCGGGGGGCTGAAGAACGACGCGCGCCAGCCCTGGAAGTTGGGCAAGCCAGCGCTGTCACTGTTGTCGGGGTTGTAGACGAAGGTGCGCAGGCTGAAATACGGGTGCGGGTAACGCTCGGCGCCCCGCGCCACGATCATTTCAAAGTTGCGGGCGCGCATGGCGCCATACACCTGGTTGCCGGTACCGGTGACGATACTGGCCTTGATGCCACCTTCGGCCAGGGTCGACTGCATGCGTGCGGCGATATCGATGAAGGGCGGTTCGGACAGCGTGCGGATGGTTGTGCTGAAACCTTGTGGGTAGCCCGCCTCGGCCAACAGCGCCTTGGCTTTGGCAACATCCAGCTTGTAGCCAGGGTCTGGCAACCGAGCCTCGAGCCCAAGCTGCATCGGTTGCTGGTTGAGCTTGCCGTAATGCGGCATCACCTGCTGGTCCAGGCCCTGGTAGTCGATCAGGTTGCGCACCGCTTCGCGGACTTTGCGGTTGGCAAACTCCGGCTGCTTCATGCTCATTGCCACGTAGTACAGGGTGCCGCGCTGCAGAGCCTGCACCTGGAGTTGGTCCGAGCTTTCAATGGCCTTGATATCCGGCGCCGCCATGCCGTAGGCCAGGTCCAGGTCGCCGCGTTCGAGCATCAGGCGCAGCGACTGCGACTCGGTCATGTGACGCACCAGCACCCGTTTCATCTTGGCCGGGCCTGCCCAGTAACCGTCGAAGCGGGTCATCACCAGCGCATCGTTGGCGCTCCATTTGGTCAGGGTGAACGGCCCGCTGCCGGCTTCGTTGGTGACCAGCCAGGCCGCGCCCAGGTCACCATTCTTCTCATGCTCGAGCACTTGCTGGCGGTCGACCACCACAGCGCTGGGTGACACGGCCAACGAGTCGATCACCAGCAAAGGGTCTACCGGCTGCGGCAGGTCGACCACCAAGGTATGGCTGTCGGTCGCGCGGATCAGCGTTTGAATGTTTTCGACACTGTAGCCGTAGGCCTTCCAAGTGGTGGCCAAGCCATAGTTGAGCTTCATCACCCGGTACAGCGACCAGGCCACATCCTCGGCAGTGAGCGGGTTGCCGGAATGGAACGTGACATCAGTGCGCAGGCGGAAGGTAATCTGCTTGCCGTCTTCACTGACGTCCCAGCGTTCGGCCAGTTGTGGCAGGTGCTTCTCCGGGTTGCCCTGGTCGCGCTTGATGAGCGTGTCGTAGAGGTTGGCATTGATGCCAGAGGCATCCAGGCCGGGCGCGTTGGCCGGGTCGATGGAGAACAGGTTGACCATGCTCATGCCGACGATCAACTGGTCGGCAGGGGTTTTCGCCTGCACCGCAGCGAGCGGGCCGAGCAGCAGCACCGCGCCCAGCACAGCCATGCGCAGCGGCGGGAATACAGTCTTCATGGGGCATCCTTCTTTTTATAGTTATTCAATGTGTTCACGCTGATTGGGGGCTAGCGGGTCCTGGGGTCGAACACCTTGTACAGGGCATCGCTGATCAGGTTGAGTGCGACGAAGATCAGGCCGATGATCAACACGCAGCCCATCACCGCGTTCATGTCACCGAGCATCAGGCTGCTGGTGAGGTACTGACCGAAACCGGGCCAGGCAAATACGGTTTCGATCAGCACCGCCCCCTCCAGCAACGAGCCATAGGCCAGGGCGACCACCGTGAGCAACTGCACGAGGATGTTGCGGAACGCGTGGTTCCAGACCACCTGGCGGCGTGACAGCCCCTTGACCCTGGCGGTGATGATGTATTCCTGCGACAGCTGCTCGAGCATGAAGCTGCGGGTCATGCGGCTGATGTAGGCCACCGAGTTCAGCCCCAGGATCAACGCCGGCAGGACGATATGGCGCAACGCGCTGGTGAAGGCCTCCCAGTCACGCGCCAGCGCCGTGTCGATCAGCAGCAGGCCGGTAACCTCATCGACCATGCCGTCATAGGCCAGGTCGATACGCCCTGCCCCACCTGCCCAGCCCAACCAGGCGTAGAACACCAGCAGCCCCATCATGCCGACCCAGAAGATGGGCGTGGAATAGCCGAACAGGGTAATCACCCGCGCCACGTGGTCGCCGACCCGGCCCTGGTTACTGGCCGCGACCACCCCCAACGGCAGGCCGATCAGCACGCCGAACAGGATTGCCAGGGTCGCCAGTTCAATGGTGGCCGGGAAGACGCGTTTGATGTCTTCGAGCACCGGGTGGCCGGTGAGCAGCGCATTGCCGAAATCACCGTGTAGCAAGTCGTTCAGGTACAGCCCGAACTGGACCCAGATCGGTTTGTCCAGGCCCATCGCCCGGTATACCTGGTCGTAGGTGGAGCTGTCGGCATCCGGGCCGACCACTGCCAGCACCGGGTCCAGCGGCATGACCCGTCCGATGAAGAACGTCAGCGCCAGCAGGCCAAGCAAAGTCACCAGCACCGTGCTGGCCCGGCGAGCGGTGCCCGAGACACGGGCACCCATTACAGAGGCAGTCGAAGCAAACATAACAAGCTCCTGAAAAAGCATTCACCAATCACGCAGGCTTTGCCTCAACGCGACTTGTAGACGTCTTTGTAACGGGTGGTGGCCGCGGTATGGCCCTGGTAGTCCTGCACATCGTGGTAGAGCACCACGGTGTCGGTCATCTGCGACACAGGCAGGATGCCCCCCACCTGCTCGTCCAGGGTTTTCTGGATTTGCTGGTACTGAGCCAGCTGCTGCGCCTTGTCGGGCTCGACTTCCGCCTGCTCGATCAGGCGGTTCAGCTCGGGGCTGTAGAACGAGGTACGCCAGCCCTGGAAGTTGCTCAGCTTGGCTTCGTCACGGTTGTCCGGGTTGTACACCAGGGTGCGCAGGCTTGAATGCGGGTGCCGCTCAGCGCCACCACCACCGCGCCCGACCAGGATGTCGAAGCTGCGCTCACGCATGGCGCCGTAGATCTGGTTGCCGGTACCGGTGACGATGGTGGCCTTGATACCGGCCTGGGCCAGGGTCGACTGCAGGCTGGACGCAATGTTGATGAAGGGCGGCTCGGTGAGCACGCGGATGGTGGTCTTGAAACCCTCGGGGTAACCGGCTTCGGCCAGCAGCTTTTTCGCTTCGGCCACGTTCAGGGCATAGCCCGGATCATCCAGCCGTGCTGGCAGGCCAAGCGGTAGCGGGCGCTGATTGAGCTGGCCATAGTGCGGCATCACCGTCTGGTTGATGCCTTGATAGTCGATCAGCGAACGCACCGCTCGGCGCACGCGCACATCGTCGTAGGGCTTGTTCTTCACGCTGAGGGCCACGTAGTACAGGGTCCCGCGCTGCACGGTCTGGGTGCGAACGTTGTCAGACTTCTCCAGCGCCTCGATGTCTGGCGCGGACATGCCCTTGGCCAGGTCCAGGTCACCCCGCTCCACCATCAAGCGCAGTGACTGCGACTCGGTCATGTTGCGCATGACGATGCGCTTGAGCTTGGCCGGGCCGCCCCAGTACCCGTCAAAACGGTTCATCAGGATGACATCGTTGGCGCGCCACTCCTTGAGCGCGAACGGCCCGCTGCCCGCCGCGTGGGTGGTCAGCCAGGCACCGCCCATGTCATCGCCCTTCTGGTGCTGCTGCACCACCTTGCGGTCGAGGATGAAAGCGCTGGGCGAGGTAGCCAGGGTATTGAGCACCAGCAACGGGTCAGTCGGCCGTGGCAGCTCGATGACGAAAGTAGCGTCATCGACAGCGCGCATGTGCTGGTCGACATTGTCCGCCGAAAACCCGTAGGCCTTCCAGGTCGACGCCAAGGCCAGGTTGAGTTTGAGTACACGCTGCAGCGACCAGGCGACATCCTCGGCACTTAGCGGGTTACCGGACTGGAACGTCACGCCCTTGCGCAGGTTGAACGTGAGGGTCTTGCGGTCATCGCTGACCTGCCAGCTTTCAGCCAGCGCCGGCAGCAGTCGGTCCGGCTGACGCACGTCCTGCACCAGCAGCATGTCGTAGAGGTTGGCATTGACCTCGGATACATCCAGCCCGGTGGCCGCCGCCGGGTCGAGAGACAGCAGATTGATCATGCTCATGCCGACGATCAACTGATCTGCCGGGGTTTTCGCGAAAGCAGCAGGTACCGAGGTCAGCGCCAGAGACGCAGCAAAGACCCCCGCCCAGAGTGTGGGGATAACGCTCATGTGAGATCGCCTTCTTATAGTTATTGGACGCTCGGGCGGCACGCAGCGACGCGTGCCGCCATGACGAATCAGAAGCTCTGCAGCGTATTGGTTTCGACGTAGTCGAAGTCGATGTCCTCACCCAGGCCCGGCAAGTTCGACAGGTGCACGAAACCGTCTTCGTCCATCGGGTCGACCAGGCGTTTGAGGTAGGCAGGTACCTCGTCATAGTCAAGGTACGGGTGCAGCAGGCCGCGCTCGTACCAAGTGCAGTTCTTGATCGCCCCCACGACCGCCAGGTTGGCGGCACCGTTGCCATGGATCTCGCAATCCATGCCGAACGATTCGGCCATGTGCGCAACCTTCAGGCACGGTGCAATGCCCCCCACACCGGCAACCCCCGCTCGCAGGATGTCGCACACATCGTTCTTCACCCAGCTGGCCCGGCTCAGGTGCTTGCCACCGAGGCTTTCCGGGCCAAGCACCGGGATGTCCAGCTGCCCGGCCAGCCAGGCGTAGGACTCGGCGGAATCTTCCATCATCGGCTCTTCGAACCAGGCGAAGTCGAGCTTTTCCAGGGCGCGGCCGATGGTGAGGGCTTCGGTACGGCTGTACCAGTGATAACCATCGATCATCAGCGCGATGTCCGGCCCCACGGCCTCGCGTACGGCGGCGCATGCCTTGATGTCCATGCTCACGCTGGGCGCGAACGACACCGGTGGCATCCAGGTGTGCAGCTTGATGGCCTTGTAGCCGCGCTTGACCAGGGTTTCGGCGAAGCGACCGTACTCCTCCGGCGTCGACAGGCCGCCCGGCAACTCATCACCGCACATGGTCGAGCCATAGGCCGGCACCTTGTCGCGGTAGCCACCAATCAGCTTGTGCACCGGCAGGTTCAGCTTGCGCCCGGCCCAGTCCCACAGTGCCTGCTCGACCAGCGCCAGGGCGCGGTCAGTCAGCTGGCTGGCGCTGCCGCGCTGCCAGTGGGCCAGGTCGTGCCAGATTTTTTCTCGGTCGAAGGCATTGGCGCCAACCAGCACCTTGCGCACGAAGTTATCCAGCACATAAGGGCGAATGAGTTCGGGCGCACCCAGCGCATAGCCTTCGCTGCCGCACTCGGTCCTGATGCGCAGCAGGGCCATTCTGGCCTGGGTCACATCACCTGGGTGGGCATGGCCGGCGCTGTCTACGGCGCGGCGCGTGGGGTAGGAAAACACCTGGACGTTTACAGCAGTAATGATCATGGACGTCTGAGCCTTCTTATTGGATTTGTGGCGGGTGAGTCACGCTCTGGAGGCCATCCTACGTCATCATACAACATTTGAAAAGCACGACTTTACAGTCGCGAAAAGCCCCGATTCATGATGCTCATGGCAATCATGAGCCCCCCATCAAGAGGCTTTTCAATGGCCGAAAACACCGAAATAGAGCTATCCAAGCAAGTGATCAGACAACATTTCAATAATTCGTAGACAGTCTCACAGTCGTACGATAACTTATTTGAAAAATCACGGAGCGCTCACCA
The DNA here is from genome assembly GCF_900176445.1 of Pseudomonas sp. URIL14HWK12:I5. Lineage (NCBI taxonomy): Bacteria > Pseudomonadati > Pseudomonadota > Gammaproteobacteria > Pseudomonadales > Pseudomonadaceae > Pseudomonas > Pseudomonas sp. URIL14HWK12:I5. Next base: position 268,390 of record NZ_FWXQ01000002.1, on the reverse strand, counting down.
CCTCACCCCACCTTGCTCACACGCCTCATCACGTCCTCAACAAAAACAAAAAAAGAGATCGCATGAACATCACACTTCGCCGCCTCATCGCCGCCAGTACGCTCGGCTTGTCGTTCTACGCCTGCGCGGACTCCGCCAGCATCAACTACCGGCACGGCTTCACCGAAGACGACAGCATTCACTCCGACCGGATAAAGCTGAGTTACCGCAAGGACAGCGGCCTGGGGTTTGCCGCAGAAATCAAATACAAGACTGCCGGCGACCGCGAAGACGTCGCCTACGACAACATGGTCAACAACGGCCACGAGTTCACCGTGGACTACAACTACAAGACCAGCCCCAAGTCGACCTGGACCCCCGCCTTCCAGATGGACAGTTCCAAGGATGCGACTACCTACAAATTCGGCTTGAAGTACAGCTACAAGCTCAGCGACACCTGGTATGTCGCCACCCGCGTGCGCCACGATGCACGTAGCCTCGACCGGGATCAGGTCGACCACAGCAAGGCTGACCGCGCCAAGGACGACCAGAACACCACCCGCCTTGAAGGCTGGCTCGGCTATACCCCCAGCGGCCCGTGGGCATTCGAGTACCAGTACATCCACTTCACCACCGACTACATCCGCTACGACAACAAGAAGCGCGACTACGAGCAGAACCTGATCATCAAGTACAAGCTCAACAAGCAGTGGGCACCGTTCATGGAAGTGGGTGACATCAAGGTCAACAGCTACACGGACGATCGCCAGGCCCGTTGGCGCCTCGGTATCCAGTACAACTTCCTGTAAGGGCAACCGCCCGCCCATGCCGGTGTCGTTCTTGCACGGCACCTTGATGCCGTTTCAGTAAAAGGCCGCTATACAATGACCACGACTACACGCAAACCCTTCAACCGCCTGCTGCTCACCGGTGCCGCCGGCGGGCTCGGGCTAGTGCTTCGCGAAGCACTGCAAGCGCACGCCACCATCGTGCGCGCATCGGACATCAGCCCCATGGCAACAGCTACGGGCGAGCATGAAGAAACCATCAATTGCGACCTGGCGGACAAGGCCGGCGTACTGGCCCTGGCCAAGGATGTGGACGCCATCGTGCACCTGGGCGGCATCTCCACCGAGCGTGCCTTCGAAGAGATTCTGCAAGCCAACATCGTTGGCACCTTCCACATCTATGAGGCCGCCCGTAAGCACGGCATAAAACGCGTGGTGTTTGCCAGCTCCAACCATGTCACCGGCTTTTACCCCCAGGACGAACAAGTGGATGCGCATTCGCCGCGCCGGCCAGACTGCTATTACGGACTGTCGAAGGCCTACGGCGAAGACCTGGCGACGTTCTACTTCCATCGCTACGGCATCGAAACGGTCAGCCTGCGCATCGGCTCTTCATTCCCCGAACCCCGCAATGTGCGCATGTTGTCCACCTGGCTGAGCTACGGAGACCTGGCACACCTGGTGGAGCGCGCATTGCTGGCCGAGAACGTTGGCCACACCGTGGTGTATGGCGTCTCGGCCAACCGCGACCTGTGGTGGAGCAACCGCCATGCCGCACACCTGGGTTTCAACCCCAAGGACAGCGCCGAACGCTTCCGCCCGGCCCTGGAGCAGCAGCCAAAACCCGCAGCAAATGACCCGACGGCCCAGCTGCAAGGTGGCGCCTTCACCGCTGCCGGCCCTTTTGGCGACTGAACCCTGATAGAGCGCAGACTGCTTCCATGACAGCCGAACTGATCATCGACGTACGCAATGCCACGGGCGAGAGCCCGGTCTGGCACCCGCAGGAAAATGCCTTGTACTGGGTGGATATACCGGCAGGTCGCCTGCACCGCTGGCAGATAGACGGCCAGACAACTCACTGGACCGCAGACGAAATGCTGGGCTGCATTGTCCGCAGCCACCAAGGCCATTGGCTGGGGGCTCAGGAGAGCGGGATCTTCCACCTCACCCCTCAGGCAGACGGCCGCCTGCTGGCCGACAAACGTGCCAGTGTCGAACACGCCAGGCCCGGCATGCGCTTCAATGACGGGCGCTGTGACCGCCAAGGGCGCTTCTGGGCCGGTACGATGCAAACAAACATGGGCGCCGAGCCGGTGGGAGCACTTTACCGATATGACGCGACGGCAGACGCAACAGTAAAACCATTGCAAGCACGACTGGACAAGCTGATCGTGCCCAACGGCATGGCCTTCAGCCCGGACGGCAAAACACTGTATATCTCCGACTCACACCCAAGCGTCCAGCTGATCTGGGCCTTCGACTACGACATCGACAGCGGCACACCGCACAACCGCCGAATCTTCGTCGACATGAACCAGCACGCGGGCCGACCGGACGGGGCCGCGGTGGATGCCGAAGGTTGCTATTGGATCTGCGCGATCGATGCCGGCCAGGTACTGCGCTTCACCCCCGAAGGGAAACTGGACCGCGCCCTGCCGCTACCGGTGAAGAAACCGACCATGTGCGCATTCGGCGGCCCGCAGCTGGATACGCTGTTCGTGACGTCGATTTGCCCACAAGGCATCGATCTGAGCGACCAGCCACTGGCCGGCGGCGTGTTCGCATTGAACCCAGGCGTGAAAGGTTTGCCGGAGCCCATTGCCAGGGGCTGAAGCCTGGCAGTGCTGTTTCAGGGGCGATGCTCAGCAAGCTACCTTGCTGCGCAACCCCTTGCTCCCTGCCCCCAGGCACGTCACAGCAAAGGCAATGACCAGCGCCCCCGTCCCCAACAGGAATATCAACTGCTGGTTTGAGCCCTCCACCAGCGTGGCAATCAGTGCCGGCGTCGCGGCAGCCGCCCCCATCAACGTAATACTGACCAGCGGCGTCAGCTTGCCGGTCGGGTCGTTGGTGGTGATCAGCGCCATGTAGTACGACAGTGACAGCACCCAGCCAAAGTTGATCAGCAACAACGCCACGAACAACTGCATCGGTGTGCGGGTATGGCCCGTGAGCATGGCGATGGAAATGAATACCGCCACCAGCCCCACAGCAATCATCAGTTGGCGGTTGACCCGCGCCCCCAGCAGGCTTGGCAGCCCTGCCCCTGGCAGGCCGCCAATGGCCGACAGGCCGAACGCCCAACCGATGTCGACGCCGCTGATGCCTTGGTCTCGCGCCAGCTGGTCGATGAAGCCCCACACACAGTAAATGGCGATCTGCATGAACAGCATGCCCACCAGCGCCGTACGCCCTGTACGCGCTGAACCGCCCTGGGCAGGTGAGCCTTCGCCACTGGCCAGCAACGCCGTGGGACGGCGCGGCAATACCAGGCTGGCGCCGCAGATCAGCAAGTACCACAAGCCGAACGCGCACAAAGCGGTCACCGTGCCGCTCTGCGCGGCCAGCAACGGCAATGCAGCGGAAAACAGCGAGTACTCGGGGGTTTGCAGCAACAGCATCAACCCGAACGATCGGTCCTGATTGGGCAAACGTCCCAGCGTAGACACCGCGTAGGCATACACCAGCCCCGCACAGGTGCCTGCGGCCAGGCGCACAATCAGCAACACGTTATGGGTGGTGGCAAAGGCGGTCGCAATGCTCAACACCACGCACAGCGCCCCCACGAACAGGCAAAGGCTACGCCCGCCATGGCGCTTCATCAGCAGCGGGCATAGCAAGGTGCCCAGGGCCATGCCGATCATCTCGACCGACACCACCCAGCCCTGCTGATCGAGCGACAGGCTCAGTTGTTCCGTGACCAAACCCATGAAAATGGGTTGCACACCACAGACGATGAATGAAGTACAGGCAATGAAAATCAAGGCGGCACGCAGCAGCTTGGAATCATTGATCATGGAAGGACTCCGACACGGCATTTGTTTTTTTATTGTGTGTGATGACGTGCCCGGAACACGCCGCAGCAAGCGGTCGGACGGGTCACGCGATCAATCCTGTGCCGAGATCGAAGGCTTTGAAAGTTAATTATCGGAATCCACTTCAGTGGGCTTTTTAATGCAGGCCAACCTCCACTGCCTGTATCCAGAAACGCACTGCTGTCGATCCTGATAATTAATTGGAGACATGCCCGCATCCGCCCTACCGTGGTACGTCACCCAAGCCGTTAGTAAAAAAGGCCCAACCATGAACGACCGTGAGTTCATCAACGCCATCGACGCCGATGGCCTGCCTCTGAACATTGCCGTAAGCAATGGCCGCATCAGCCACATCGGCCCGCAACGCGCCAGCACGCCCGCCCGCGAAACCATCGACCTCGAAGGCCTGCTGGCGCTGCCGGGCTTTGTCGATGGCCACATCCACCTGGATAAAAGCTTCGTCGGTGACCGCTGGCACCCGCACCAACCCGTGGCCAGCCTGCGCGAACGCCTGGCCGTGGAAAAACGCGAACTGGCCAGCGCCCCGCCCATCGTCGAGCGCGCCGATGCGCTGATGCGCCAGGCAGCCTCGTTTGGCACCCTGGCCATGCGTTGCCATGTGGACGTGGACGCCACCACCGGCCTTACCAACCTGCATGCCATGCTCGAAGCCCGGGACATGTGGAAAGACCTGATCGACATCCAACTGGTGGCCTTCCCCCAGGCCGGCGTGGTGACCTGCCCCGGCACTGCTGAAGTGATGGAAGCGGCCATCCGCGAAGGCGTGCAGGTGGTCGGCGGCATCGACCCGACCACCCTTGATGGCGATGCCGATGGCCAGCTCGACATCGTGTTCGGCATCGCCGACCGACATGGGGTGAAGGTCGACATCCACCTGCATGAGCCTGGCGATATCTGTATCGCCCAACTCGAACGCATCGCTGCCCGCACCCAGGCACTGGGCATGCAAGGCCTGGTGGCGGTCAGCCACGCCTATGGGCTGGGCGACGTATCCGATGCCGTGGTCGACCGCACCGCCGAAGTGCTGGCTGGCGCCGGCATTTCCATCATGACCAACGCCCCCGGCGAGCATGCTTTTCCCCCCGTCCTGCGCCTGCGTAACGGCGGCGTGCGGGTGTTTACCGGCAACGACAACATCCAGGATGCCTGGTGGCCCTACGGCAACGGCGACATGCTGCAACGGGCCATGCTGGTCAGCTACCGCTCAGGCTTCAACACCGACGAGGAACTGCGGGTAGCGTTGCACATGGCGACCGAGGCGGGTGCCGGCGTGATGGGTAAACAGGACTACGGCTTGAAGGTGGGCAATGAAGCCAGCTTCATCCTGTTCAAGGCACCGAATGCCGCTGCGGCGGTGGCGGCTGCCATTCATGAGCGGGTGATCGTGCGCCACGGGGCGTTCTGGGGCGGGCCTGCGCAGTTGCAGTTGGAGGCTGCGCAGTTTGCTGCCGAACTGCGCCGCCACTGACAGGCAAAAATCCTGGGGCTGCCATGCAGCCCCATGGCCCTGACTGACAGCCACTAGACCAAGATTTCCTCTGCTTCTGCCCGCAAAATACCTATCAGAATTTCGGCCAACGCCATAACCATCGGATCCGCCGTAGGCCGATGAAAAATCGCCGCCTCAAACACTTTGATCGGCTTGAACCCTTCTTCCACCCCCAGCACCCGATGCCCCGCCGTCACCACCCGCGATGGCAACAGGCTCACCCCCAGCCCATTGGCCACCGCCTCCTGAATCCCTGCCAGGCTCGAACTGGTGAATGCAATGCGCCAACTGCGCCCCATGGCCTCGACCGCACTGATCATGTCATCCCGGTACAACCCGCGTGGCGGAAAGGTCACCAGCGGAATCGGGTCCTGGGCAAAACACGGGTACTGCGCGCTGTCGATCCACTCGATGCGCTCCGGCTGGCAGGCATTCGCCTCGCGGCTGTGGCGCCGCTGCTTGATCAACACCAGGTCCAGCTCGCCACGGTCGTAGGTGCTCATCAAATCGCGGCTCAACCCACCGGTAATCTCCAGCTTCACCGTCGGGTTGCGCCGGTTGAATGCTGCCAGCGCCTGCATCGTCTTGCCCGCGACAAAATCGTCCGGCAGGCCGATCCGCACGGTCACCGTCACCCCGCCCGACATGGCCTCGGTCAGCTGATTACTCACCGCCAGCAAATGCCGTGCGTAACGCAGCAGGGTTTCACCGGCGTCGGTCGGGTGCACTTCGCGGTTGCTGCGGTCTAGCAGTTGCTGGCCGACCAGTTCCTCCAGCCGGCGCACCTTCTGGCTGACCGTGGACTGGGTGGAATGCAGGCGGGCTGCGGCGGTGGTGAAACTGCCGCAGTCGGCCACCATGACCACGGTGCGGAGCATGTCCAGGTCGTAGATGGCGCGATTAGGGTTGGTGGATTCTGACATTTGGCGGGTTCAGCTTTTGGAATGGGGCTTGCTGCATGATGCCTGAAGCAGGCGTGCATTAGGCATTGCCCTGATGCGAGGTGCGCTTTGTGCGTGCGCACGAGTGATGTCCAGGGCTTACGATTGAGCGTTTTTGCGGGGTGCGCGTTGAAAACGCGTCACCACGATTTGAACAGCACCTGCCACCAGACACAACACGCCTATTTTCCAGCCCCCTTCCAGGCCGAAGTGCTCGGATGCCTTCCCAGCGGCAATTACGCTTACGAAGATGGCGACAGGGAGGATCAGTTTGTTCATGTAGTCTTCCAGGTGTACTAAGCAGAGATCGGGACAGCGCCCCGTGCGCCATCATCGCTGACTTCGAACTGCCCCACCAGCTTCTGCAACTTGCCGGCATCCACTTTCACCTTCTGCGCACTGCTCTGCAGCACCACTGCTGTCTGGCGCATCTCGCTGGAGGACTGGTTGACCTGGTCGATGGTCTTGCCGTATTCCACACTGCGCCGGTTGAGCTGCTGGATGATGGCGAACATGCCCTCCACCGCCTGGTGCAGTTGCACATTTTCCGAAGAGGCGTCCTCGGCGAGGCGCAGACTGTTGTCGACGTCCTGCACGCCCTGCTCCATGAAGCTTACGGCCTGACGGGTTTCGCCCTGCAGGCTTTCGACCATATGGCGAATATCGTCGGCGGCACGCGAGGTACGCGCGGCCAGGCTACGCACTTCGTCGGCCACCACTGCAAAGCCACGGCCATGCTCCCCGGCGCGCGCCGCCTCGATGGCGGCATTGAGCGCCAGCAGGTTGGTCTGGTTGGTGATTTCGCTGATCAACCCGGTAATGTTGTCGATCTCGACCATGCGGCTGTCGAGCCGCTGCACACTGGACGACGAGCGCGCCACCACATCGCGGATCGACTGCGTGCCCGCCTGCACCGCCAGGTACTGCTCGCGCGCGCGGCTGACCACTTCGTCCATGGCCTGCTTCATCTGCTCGGCACTGACCGAAGCCTGCTGCAACTCGCCAAGCTGCTCTTCCATGATGATCATCATCTGGTGCACGGCGTCGGCCACATCGGCGGAGCTCACGCTGGCTTCCTGGCTGCGCCCGAGCATCATCTGGTTGGTGCTGCCGACGGTACGGCTGGCCTTGACCACCTGCCCCACCACCGCGTCCAGGCGGTCGATGAAGCTGTTGATCCAGCGCGCCATGTCGCCGCTTTCGTCGTTGGCCAAGGTGCTGGTGTCCAGGCGCTGGCGCAGGTTGCCTTCTCCCTCGGCGATGGTGCGCAGCACGCCGCTCATGCCATTCAGCCTGGCCGCCAGGCGCTTGGGCCCGAGCACACCGAACAGCAACGTGGCGCCGAGCATGCTCGCGGCCTCGATCGCGTCGTTCAGCCCTTGCGGCAGGCCTGCACAGTGCTGCACCAGGTAGTTGCAGCCGAACAGGCCCGCCATGATCGCCACATAGGGCTTCATCAAACCGTAGCTCAGCGAGCGCCTGCGGTAGACCTCCTCCAGGTCTGCCTCGCACATCATGCCCCAGCGGTCGGGTGAGCCCGGCAACTGGAACGTTACGCCCTTGCCCACCACCGGCACGTGGCGATAATCCGAATAACCGGGGTAGGTCACGAACAGGTTTTCACCACGCCTTATCGTCTCCCTTACGCCAGGGTGCAGTTCCCGCGTGGAGGGGTCGGTGAAGCGCAGTTCCAGTTCGGTATGGCGCTGCACCTGCACCGTGGTCCAGGGCGTGCGCACGCCGCTTTTGAGGTTTTCGCCATGGGTGAAGGTGGCGTCTTCGAACCGCGAGCGGGACAGCGCGGTGCCAGGCTGAATGGCAAGGTCGAAGCGCGATTGCGCCATGAACAGGTAGTTGTCACCCGACTCGGGGTAAATATGCCCGGCCTCGCGCTGGATCAGATCGCCCAGCACGTCGTTGGGCACCCGGCCGCACAGGCAACCGAGCACTTTGCCCGCGTACCTGAGGGGCTGGTAGAACATCAGCGTGACTTCGTCGTGAAAGCGCGAGGATGACGGGCCGATCTGCAAGGTCAGTGGGTCGCTGTAGGGCCCGTGCAGGAAGGGGGCTTTCAGCCCTTGTGCCAGGGCTGACATATGCTCGATACGCGGCGTGCCACGCTGGGGCCAGGTCGAAGCGATGACAGTGCCGTGGGCATCGACGACAAACAGTTCGGAAAAGTCCTCGGCCTGGGCCAGCGTGCTGCGCAACATCGCGCTATCGACTTGAGCGAGCCCGGGCGCCAGTTGATCGGCCAGCTCGGCCAGATGCTCCCACTGCTCGCACGCCCACTCATGCAGCAACTGCACACGGGTGTGGGCGATGGCTTCGAAGGTTTGCTCGAGCTGCGGGTAACTGGCCCGGTTAAGGCGGCACGCCCAGCCCATGCTGAATTCGCCGGTTTTACCAAACCACGGCAGCCAGCCCTTCTCACGCGACGACAACTGCATCGAACCACTGGAAAGCGACATTATTTTCACCATACGCGACATCGAATGGCAATTTGATAGCAAGTCGCACGCCAACGCGGCTGGGGTGATTATTCGGTGATTTCGCGAGCTGTTTGCACTTGATCAGTGCAGAACCGTGGCAGAGAAGCGCAGAGCGCACCAGCGAGGGGCAACAACAAAGGGATAACACGTTCAATTTTAGTGGGGCAAATAGTTTCCGAAACTGCTCGCACATCGCACAACAGTTCGATAATCGCACAAATTCAGCCAAACCCCCTCTACTGTTGCCCTATCTTGCGGCACGCTATAGCGAAAGTCAGCAAGTCATTTCAAGCGCTGACAGGCCCCATCGCGTCATGCGCTCCGGCCAGCCCGACAACCACAACTCCAGGAACAACCAGGAGCTCGCCTTGATCAATAAAACGTACGAGTCCATCGCCAGCGCGGTGGAAGGGATTACCGACGGTTCGACCATCATGGTCGGTGGCTTTGGCACGGCGGGCATGCCGTCCGAGCTGATCGACGGCCTGATCGCCACCGGTGCCCGCGACCTGACCATCATCAGCAACAACGCCGGTAACGGCGAGATCGGCCTGGCCGCCCTGCTCATGGCGGGCAGCGTGCGCAAGGTGGTCTGCTCGTTCCCGCGCCAGTCCGACTCCTACGTGTTCGACGAACTGTACCGCGCCGGCAAGATCGAGCTGGAAGTGGTGCCGCAAGGCAACCTGGCCGAGCGCATCCGCGCAGCGGGTTCGGGCATCGGTGCGTTCTTCTCGCCGACCGGCTACGGCACCCTGCTGGCCGAAGGCAAGGAAACCCGTGAAATCGACGGCCGCATGTACGTGCTGGAAATGCCGCTGCACGCCGACTTCGCGCTGATCAAGGCGCACAAGGGCGACCGCTGGGGCAACCTGACCTACCGCAAGGCCGCCCGCAACTTCGGCCCGATCATGGCCATGGCCGCCAAGACCGCCATCGCCCAGGTCGACCAGGTTGTCGAACTCGGTGAACTGGACCCGGAACACATCATCACTCCGGGTATCTTCGTCCAGCGCGTGGTCGCCGTTACCGGTGCTGCCGCTTCTTCGATCGCCAACGCTGTCTGAGGCCTGCCATGACCATCACCAAAAAGCTCTCCCGCACCGAGATGGCCCAACGCGTGGCCGCAGACATTCAGGAAGGTGCCTACGTCAACTTGGGCATTGGCGCACCCACCCTGGTGGCCAACTACCTGGGCGACAAGGAAGTGTTCCTGCACAGTGAAAACGGCCTGCTGGGCATGGGCCCAAGCCCGGCGCCGGGCGAGGAAGACGATGACCTGATCAACGCCGGCAAGCAGCACGTGACCCTGCTGACTGGCGGTGCCTTCTTCCACCATGCCGACTCGTTCTCGATGATGCGCGGCGGCCACCTGGACATCGCCGTACTGGGCGCCTTCCAGGTGTCGGTGAAGGGCGACCTGGCCAACTGGCACACCGGTGCCGAAGGTTCGATCCCGGCCGTAGGCGGCGCAATGGACCTGGCCACCGGCGCCCGCCAGGTATTCGTGATGATGGACCACCTGACCAAGAGCGGCGAAAGCAAGCTGGTACCTGAGTGCACTTATCCGCTGACGGGTATTGGTTGCGTGAGCCGCATCTACACCGATTTGGCTGTGCTGGAAGTGACGCCAGAAGGGCTGAAAGTGGTCGAGATCTGTGCGGATATCGACTTTGACGAGTTGCAGGCGTTGAGTGGTGTGCCGCTGATCAAGTGATCGGCGAAACCTTCTGGCAAGACGCAATCTCGGTGGCTTGCCTGCGATGGGCTGCCTAGCAGCCCCATGGCCCCAACCAACAGCCACTGTCATTGTTCACTCAGGCGATACCGACACTTGCCAGCAACGTTCCACCACCCGCACTAAAACTCCACCTTGCCCCGCCCCGCCTTGACGGTGCTCCGCCTGGCTTTGCCTTCAAGGCGGCGGGTCTTCGAGCCGAGGGTCGGCTTGGTGGGGCGGCGTTTCTTCTCGGTCTTGCCGGCAGCGATGACCAACTCGGCAAGACGCGCCAATGCGTCAGCACGGTTCTGCTCCTGCGTGCGGTATTGCTGGGCCTTGATGATCAACACGCCGTCACCGGTGATGCGACTGTCACGCAGCGCCAGCAGCCGCTCTTTGTAAAACTCGGGCAACGATGAGGCCGGGATGTCGAAGCGCAGGTGCACGGCGCTGGACACCTTGTTGACATTCTGCCCACCCGCGCCTTGCGCACGGATGTAGGTCAGCTCGATTTCGGCATCCGGCAGATGCACGTTGTTGGAGATGGTCAGCATGACATGGCCCTTGTAATTCCACCCATGCTCCAGACGATTCAGGAACAGCGGCTTCCGAGTGCGAATGACAGGATTTGTGAGGAGGCACAGCCTACACAGAGACTGTACCAGCACTGGTGAGGTTTTCGTAACCAGGCCGGTAACCCGTGGAAACAATCAAGCCACCAATCGGGCCCCGTCAATTTACTACCCTCTGGCATTACGGTTTGCGCCATACACGGATGGAAAGGTACCGAACCAGTCATGGTCATCGATTCCGGAACGGTCAACTGGCATCGAATTGATGTGATTTTGCGCAAGCCATAACGCGAAAACCCTGATGAACTCAGGGCTTCTCTCGACTTAAAAGTCGTCAGGCGGACTTTTTTCGAACTTCCATTCGGTCATCTTTCTGGCTGCATGGAAGCTCTTGCAGTTCGCGATGAACTCATTGCGGTCCCATTCCTTGGAAAGGCTGGCCAGGATCTGCTCATAGGTTTCACCCGAGCAATTGGCTTTATTGGGCTCGGGCACCCTGTCTTCTGCAACTGCCCCCAGGCTCATCATCATGCCAAGGGCTGCAACCAAACGGGTAAACGACACGACGTACATCCACTCACTCCTTTGAATTGACCTGTTCCATAGGCCCTTTTTACAGGCCCCAAAAACGCAAAAAGCCCTGAATAATCAGGGCTTTGAATATGGCGGAAGCGTAGAGATTCGAACTCTAGGATAGTTGCCCATCGACGGTTTTCAAGACCGTTGCCTTAAACCACTCGGCCACGCTTCCAGCTCGTTTTGCGGCCGCCATAATACCGTAATGAAACACGCTGTCAAACTCTCTGTGTCGCGGGTTGCGGGAGCTCTGATAGACTCCTAGCATCTGAACGTTCGAAACCACAGGTTTTACCAAGGAGTGTCGCCATGCGCGAACAGGATTACGCCGTACACCACGGCCAGCAGGTCGAGCAGCAGGAGATCAGCAAGGTCCTGCGCAACACGTACAGCCTGCTGGCACTTACCCTCGCCTTCAGCGGTGTCATGGCCTTCGTCGCCCAGCAGATGCGCGTCGGCTACCCGAACGTGTTCGTGGTGCTGATCGGCTTCTACGGGCTGTTCTTCCTCACCAACAAACTGCGTGATTCGGCCTGGGGCCTGGTGTCTACCTTTGCTCTCACCGGCTTCATGGGCTTCATCCTCGGCCCGATCCTCAACCGCTACCTGGGCATGGCCGGTGGCGCTGAAGTGGTCAGCTCCGCGTTTGCCATGACTGCGCTGGTGTTTGGTGGTCTGTCGGCCTATGTGCTGATCACCCGCAAGGACATGAGCTTCCTCAGTGGCTTCATCACTGCTGGCTTCTTCGTTCTGCTGGGTGCTGTCGTGGCCAGCTTCTTCTTCCAGATCAGCGGCCTGCAACTGGCGATCAGCGCTGGCTTCGTGCTGTTCTCGTCGGTGTGCATCCTGTTCCAGACCAGCGCGATCATTCATGGTGGCGAGCGTAACTACATCATGGCGACCATCAGCCTGTATGTGTCGATCTACAACCTGTTTGTCAGCCTGCTGCAGCTGTTCGGCATCATGGGCCGTGATGACTGATTGATGAATGTGCGAGAAAGCCCGCTTCGGCGGGCTTTTTTGTGGGCGCTACCAAGCCCCGGAAAGCACAACCAATAACTGACCAAAAAGTCAGATAATTAGACGTATGGTCGCCGATCATGCCGCCATCGTGCTTTTCTCTACCGCAATCCGCCATCACCCCTTAGAATGCGCTCCTTTTTTCTTCCGGGGCAGCTTCCAGCAATGAGCTCACACGAACACAGCCCAGGCGCGGCGGCGCCTGCCAACGAACTGGTGCTTGGCCTAGAAGACAAGCCACGGCTGGTGATCGGCCTGCTGGCGGCCCTGCAGCACCTGCTGGCGATCATCGTGCCGATCGTGACCCCTGGCCTGCTGATCTGCCAGGCGCTGGGTGTTTCGGCGCGTGATACCAACCTGATCGTTTCCATGTCGCTGGTGATCTCGGGGATTGCCACCTTCGTCCAGTGCAAGCGCTTCGGGCCGTTCGGCGCCGGGCTGCTGATTGTTCAGGGCACCAGCTTCAACTTCGTCGGGCCGCTGATTGCTGGCGGTGCGCTGATGGTCAAGCAAGGCACGCCGGTAGAAGGCGTGATGGCGGCTATCTTCGGCGTGGTGATCGCAGGCTCGTTCGTGGAGATGGGCGTTTCGCGCATCCTGCCCTTCGTAAAGCGTCTTATCACCCCGTTGGTGACCGGCATCGTGGTGTTGATGATCGGCCTGACGCTAATCAAGGTCGGCCTGATCAGCATGGGTGGCGGTTTTGGCGCCATGGCCAACGGCACCTTCGCCAATGGCGATAACCTGCTGCTGTCGGGCGTGGTACTGGCGATTATCGTGATCCTCAACCGAGTCCCGGTGGTGTGGATGCGCAGCTGCGCCATCGTCATCGCCTTGGCGGTTGGTTATGCGTTGGCCGGTTACATGGGCCGCCTGGACTTCACTGGCATGCATGAAGCCGCGCTGTTCCAGGTGCCTACGCCACTGCACTTTGGTTTGGGCTTCTCGTGGGCGCTGTTCATTCCAATGCTGGTGATTTACCTGGTGACGTCGCTGGAAGCCATCGGTGACGTTACCGCCACCAGCAAGGTGTCGCACCAGCCGGTCGAAGGGCCGGTGTGGATGCAGCGGATCAAGGGCGGCGTGCTGGTCAACGGGGCCAACTCACTGCTGGCTGGCCTGTTCAACACCTTCCCCAGCTCGATCTTTGCGCAGAACAACGGCGTGATTCAGCTGACCGGTATTGCCAGCCGCCATATCGGTATCTGGATTGCCGTGATGCTGGTACTGCTGGGCCTGTTCCCGAGCGTTGCCGGGGTGATTCAGGCGGTGCCGGAGCCGGTGCTGGGTGGGGCGGCCATGGTGATGTTCGGTGCAGTTGCGGCTTCGGGGATCAATATTCTGGCTAGCACTCGGCTGGACCGCCGCGCACTGCTGATTATTGCGGTTTCGCTGGCCTTGGGCCTGGGTGTGGCACAGGTGCCGGAATTCCTGGCGCATATGCCGGCGGCGATCCGCAATGTGCTGGAGTCGGGTGTAGCCACGGGCGGTATCTGTGCCCTGGTATTGAACTGGTTCCTGCCGGAGAGCAAGGAACACGCCTGAGCCTTTCAGCCCTGACAGAAAGCCCGCCCCGCCATGCACAAGCGGGCGCGGGCTTTTTTGTTTTATCATGGCACCATTCCTTTGCACGAGTTACCCATGAAATTCGCTATCGCGGTGTTCTCTCCGGCCCATGCGCCTTCCTCGCGGCGCGCCTTGCGCTATGCCGAGGCGGTACTGACCAGCGGGCATGAGATTGCCCGGTTGTTCTTCTATCAGGACGGGGTGCACAGTGCCTCGGCCAACGTGGTCGCGCCCCAGGACGAACTGGATGTGGCGGGCCAGTGGCGCGCCTTCATCGAGGCTCACCAACTGGACGCCGTGGTGTGTATCGCTGCCGCCCTGCGCCGTGGCGTGCTCGACGAGGCCGAGGCCAACCGCTACCAGCGCCCGGCCGTGAACCTGCCCAAACCCTGGGAATTGTCTGGGCTTGGCCAATTGCATGAGGCCGCGCAAGTTGCCGACCGCCTTGTCTGCTTCGGAGGCGACTGAAATGGCCAAATCTCTACTGATCATCAGCCGTCAGGCACCGTGGAACGGCCCATCCGCCCGCGAAGCGCTGGACATCGCTCTCGCCGGCGGCGCGTTCGACTTGCCGCTGGGCATGCTGTTCCTCGACGATGGCGTTTTCCAGCTCGCCCTAGACCAGCAACCCACCGCCGTGCAGCAGAAGAACCTTGCCGCCAACCTGCAAGCACTCCCCATGTTTGGCGTTGAAGAGTTGTTCGCTTGTAGTCACAGCCTCACCCGCCGAGGCCTGGCAGCCGACGCCCTGAAGCTGCCGGTGCAAGTGCTCGATGACGCAGCGCTAACCGCGCTGATCGCCCGTTTCGACCAGGTGGTAACGCTCTGATGACGACCCTGCATGTAATTGCCCACTCCCCGTTCGGCGACGAGCGCCTGGCCAGCTGCCTGCGCCTGCTCGGTGCCGACGACGCGCTGCTGCTGTGCGGCGATGCGGTGTATGCCTTGCGCAGCGGCAGCGAGCCGCACCACCTGCTGCAAGCTGCCGGCCTGGCCCAGCGCCTGTACGCCCTGGAAGAAGACGTGCAGGCCCGCGCAGTCGGCAACGACCTGGCCAAGTCCGTGGACTACGCCGGGTTCGTCGAACTGTCGCTGCACTACGACAAGGTCAACAGCTGGCTATGAATAACCTCATCATCGGCGATCGAGCGATCGCCCTGGACAAGGACGGCTTCCTGGTCGACCTGCAAGACTGGTCCCACGCTGCCGCCGAGGCCTTGGCCGAGCGCGAGGGCATCCCGTTGACCGCTGACCACTGGGAAATCCTCGAACTACTGCGCCAGTTCTACCAGGAGTACCAGCTGTCTCCAGCCACACGCCCGCTGATCAAGTACACAGCCCTGAAGCTGGGCCCGGAAAAGGGCAACAGCCCCCACCTGAATCGCCTGTTCAACGGCACCCCCGCCAAACTTGCCGCCAAGCTGGCGGGCCTGCCCAAGCCGACCAATTGCATATGAACGAACCTCGCCCACTTACCCTGGTAACCCCGGCCGAACACCCGTTCGCCGAATTCGTGCGCATTCTCGGCAAAGGCAAACGCGGCGCGCGTGGCCTGACCCGTGAAGAAGCCCGCGCGGCCATGACCCTGTTGCTGGAAGGCAAGGTCGAAGACACCCAGCTGGGTGCCTTCCTGATGCTGCTGCGCCACAAGGAAGAAAGCGCCGAAGAGCTGGCGGGCTTCACCGAAGCGCTACGCGCTCACCTGCACGCGCCGAACATTGCGGTAGACCTGGACTGGCCCACCTACGCCGGCAAAAAGCGCCACCTGCCCTGGTACCTGCTGGCGGCCAAATGCCTGGCCGGCAACGGCGTGCGCATCCTGATGCACGGTGGCGGCGCACACACCGCCGGGCGCATGTACACCGAGCAACTGCTCGACCTGCTGCAAATCCCGCTGTGCCGCAACTGGGCCGCTGTCGGCAGCACCCTCGACCAGCATCAGCTGGCGTTTTTCCCGCTGCACGACTGGGCGCCGCAATTGCAGCGCATGATCGACCTGCGCAACACCCTCGGCCTGCGCTCACCCATCCACTCACTGGCGCGTGTGCTTAACCCGCTGGGCGCACGCTGTGGCCTGCAAAGTATCTTCCACCCCGGCTACCAGGCCGTGCACCGCGAGGCTAGCCGCCTGCTGGGCGACCATGCGGTGGTAATCAAGGGCGATGGCGGCGAGATCGAAGTAAACCCCGATGTCATCAGCCACCTGTACGGCACCACGGCAGGCGAAGCGTGGGACGAAGAGTGGCCAGCGCTGAGCGAACGCCGCCATGTGAAGCCGGCCAGCCTGCAAGCCGAACACTTGCTGGCGTTCTGGCGGGGCGAAGTTGAAGACAGTTATGGCGAGAAGGCCCTGATCGCCACCATGGCCCTGGCCCTGCGTGGCCTGGGGCAGGACCGCGAGCAGGCCTTCACAACCGCCCAAGGCTATTGGGAGACACGCAACAAATCGATTTAACCGATCATAACCCCCGGTTATTTGCGCTATTTATTCGAACGATTTGGCCTAGACTGGGCTCCAACGACAAACACCTTTGTTCCGAGGAGCTCACTCATGGGCCTTTTGATCGACGGCCGCTGGCATGATCAGTGGTATGAAAACGGCAAGGACGGCACGTTCAAACGCGAAAACGCCCAACGCCGTAACCAACTGCCCGCCCCTGAGGCCGGCCGCTACCACCTGTACGTCTCGCTGGCCTGCCCATGGGCCCACCGCACCCTGATTGTCCGCGCCCTCAAAGGCCTGGAGCCCTTGCTCGATGTGTCGGTAGTGAGTTGGCTGATGCAGGATCACGGCTGGACCTTCGATGTGCAGCAAGGCTCCACGGGCGACCACCTCGACGCCTTACAGTACCTGCACCAGCGCTACACCCAGGATGACCCGCACTACACCGGCCGCGTGACTGTACCCGTGCTGTGGGACAAGAAAGAGAAGCGCATCGTCAACAATGAATCGTCGGAAATCATCCGCATCTTCAACAGCGCGTTCAACGAGCTGACCGGCAATACACTGGACCTGTACCCCGAACCGCTGCGCCCAACCATCGAGGCGCTTAACGAGCGCATCTACCCGGCCGTGAACAACGGCGTGTACCGTGCAGGCTTTGCCACCACGCAGGAGGCGTACGAAGCGGCGTTCGACGATGTGTTCAATGAGCTGGACTATCTGGAAGACGTGCTAAGCCGCAATCGCTACCTGGCAGGTGAATACCTGACCGAAGCCGATGTGCGCCTGTTTACCACGCTGGTGCGCTTCGATGCCGTGTACCACGGGCACTTCAAGTGCAACCTGCGCCGTCTGAGCGACTATCACAACCTGTCGAACTGGCTTCGCGAGCTGTATCAGTGGCCTGGGGTGGCGGGCACGGTGGATATGGAGCATATCCAGAAGCACTATTACATGAGCCACAAGACCATCAACCCGACCGGGATCGTGCCCAAAGGGCCGTTGCAAGACTTCAGCCTGGCACATGATCGGGAGCGGTTGGCAGGTAAAGGGATTTGGCAGGCTTAAGATAGCCGGGGCTGCTTTGCAGCCCCAACGATATCAGCTGTTTTGCGCCCCTTCGAACCAGGCCAGCTTTTCACGCAGTTGCACCACTTCCCCCACAATTACCAGGGTCGGCGCATGCACTTCATGCCGCGCCACCAGCTCCGGCAAATCCGCCAGGGTACCGGTGAACACCCGCTGATTACGCGTAGTGCCCTGCTGAACCAACGCAGCCGGCGTACTGGCCGCCCGCCCATGACGAATCAGCTCGGCACAGATGGTCGGCAACCCCACCAACCCCATGTAGAACACCAAGGTCTGTGCCGGCGCTACCAGATCATTCCACGGCAGGTTGCTGGTGCCATCCTTAAGGTGGCCGGTTACGAAGCGCACCGACTGAGCGTAGTCGCGGTGAGTCAGCGGAATACCGCCATAGGCGGAGCAGCCACTGGCCGCGGTAATGCCCGGCACCACCTGGAACGGGATGCCATGCTCGGCCAGCTCTTCGATCTCTTCGCCACCCCGGCCGAAGATGAACGGATCGCCACCTTTCAGCCGCAGCACACGCTTGCCCTGCTGAGCCAAATCGACCAGCAGACGGTTGATCTGATCCTGCGGCACGGCATGGTCGGCGCGACGCTTGCCCACGTAGATACGCTCGGCATCACGCCGGCACATCTCGATGATCGCGGGGGCTACCAGGCGGTCGTAAAGCACCACGTCAGCCTGCTGCATCAGGCGCAAGGCACGGAAGGTAAGCAAGTCCGGATCACCCGGGCCCGCACCTACCAAGTACACCTCCCCCCCCTGCTGCACCGGCGCGCCGTCGACCATCGCCTGCAACAGGCGTTCGGCCTCAGCGCCCTGCCCAGCCAGCTGGCGCTCGGCAATCGGCCCCTGGAACACGGTTTCCCAGAAGCCCCGGCGCTGGTTGACATCCGGGTACAAGGATTTGACCTTGTGCCGGAAACGCGCTGCCAGCCCGGCCAGCTCACCATAGGCCGACGGAATCCAGGCCTCCAGCTTGGCGCGAATCAACCGCGCCAGCACCGGGGCGTCACCGCCACTGGAAACCGCAATCACCAAGGGTGAACGGTCGACAATCGCCGGGAAGATCACCGTGCACAGGGCCGGTGCGTCCACCACATTGACTGGCAGGCTAAGGGCCTGCGCATCCGCCGACACCTGGGCGTTCAGCCCAGGATCGTCGGTCGCCGCAATCACCAACCGGCAGCCGACCAGGTCGGCGGCCTGATAGCCACGCACCAGCACCTCACCGCCACCTTCCCGGGCCAACGCGGCCAACTGGCCGTCGACATCCGGCGCCACCACGCGCAGCACGCTACCGGCATCCGCCAGCAAGCGCGCCTTGCGCAAAGCGATCTCACCGCCACCGACGACCAGCACACGGCCGCCTTGCAGCTTGTGGAACAGCGGCAGGTAATCCATTTAGCGGATAACCTCGACGCCGCCCATGTACGGTTTCAGCACTTCCGGCACCCGGATCGAACCATCGGCCTGCTGGTAATTTTCCAACACGGCAACCAGGGTACGGCCTACCGCCAGACCGGAGCCGTTGAGGGTGTGCACCAGCTCTGGCTTGCCGGTTTCCGGGTTGCGCCAGCGGGCCTGCATGCGGCGCGCCTGGAAGTCGCCGCAGTTGGAGCACGAGCTGATTTCGCGGTACTTGTCCTGGCTCGGCACCCACACTTCCAGGTCGTAGGTTTTGACGGCGCCAAAGCCCATGTCGCCGGTGCACAGGGCCAGCACGCGGTATGGCAGCTCCAGCAGCTGCAGTACGCGCTCGGCGTTGGCGGTCAGGCCTTCCAGGGCTTCCATCGACTTGGCCGGCTCTACCACCTGCACCATCTCGACCTTGTCGAACTGGTGCTGGCGAATCATGCCGCGGGTGTCACGGCCGGAAGCACCGGCTTCACTGCGGAAACACGGGGTGTGGGCAACCAGTTTCAGCGGCAGCTGCTTGGCGTCGAGGATTTCACCGGCCACCAGGTTAGTCAGCGACACTTCGGCGGTCGGGATCAGATAGAAGTCCGCCTCACCTTCGCGAGTGATCTTGAACAGGTCTTCCTCGAACTTCGGTAGCTGGCCGGTGCCTTGAAGGGCCGGGGCCTGCACCAGGTACGGGGTGTAGTGCTCCTCGTAGCCGTGCTCGCCGGTGTGCAGGTTGATCATGAATTGCGCCAGGGCGCGGTGCAGGCGTGCGATAGGGCCACGCAGCACCGCAAAACGGGCGCCAGACAGCTTGGCAGCGGCTTCGAAGTCCAGCCCACCGCTGACTTCGCCCAAGGCGACGTGGTCCTTGATTTCGAAGTCGAAGGCCTTCGGCGTGCCCCAACGGCGCACTTCGACGTTGTCGTCTTCGCTGGCACCGACCGGTACGCTGGCGTCCGGCAGGTTGGGGATGGTCAGCAGGATACCGTCCAGTTCGGCCTGGATGGCGTCCAGTTCGGTCTTGCCAGCAGCCAGTTCATTGGCCATGCGTTCGACGTCGGCCATCAATGGCGCGATGTCTTCGCCCTTGGCCTTGGCCTGTCCGATGGACTTGGAACGGGCGTTGCGCTCGGCTTGCAGATGCTCGGTGCGAGTCTGCACTGCCTTGCGGCGCTCTTCCAGTGATTCGATGCGCGCGACATCCAGGCTGAAGCCACGGGAGGCCAGGCGATCCGCCACTTCCTGAAGTTGGCCGCGTAACAGTTTGGAATCGAGCATATCGTTCTCTCGTTATAAGTAGGTGTTGGTTCAGAATCGGGTCAGGGACAGGCCGACCCAGGTCGCGAGCAGCCCGCCCACCACGCTGATACTGGTATAGCCCAAGGCAAGGGGCACCTGCCCGCTTTCCATCAGGCGCACGGTATCGAGCGAGAAGGAGGAAAAGGTTGTCAGGCCGCCGAGGAAGCCGACAATCAGGCCGGCGCGCAGCTCGACCGGCGCCAGCGGCTTGTGCAGGAACAGGCCGTAGAGCAGGCCGATCAGCAGGCAGCCAACCAGGTTGACCGCCAGCGTACCGGCATAGAAGTGCCGTGGCCAGTGGGCCGCTACCCAGTTGGCGGTAGCGAAGCGCAACAAGGTACCGGCGATACCGCCCGCGCTGACCGCAGCGATGAGTGCAATCACGGTTTTCTCCGTTGACGGGGGCTGTTGCGGTCGAGCTCGGCCAGGTGGCGTAGCTTCTCGCCAATCTTCAGTTCCAGGCCACGGGGCACTGGCTGGTAGTACTGACGCGGCTCCAGTTCATCAGGGAAGTAATCTTCACCGGCGGCATAAGCGTCGGGTTCATCATGGGCGTAGCGGTACTCGTCACCATAGCCCAGCTGTTTCATCAGCTTGGTCGGGGCGTTGCGCAAGTGCAGTGGCACCTCCAGCGAGCCATGTTCGGCCGCTTCACGCAGGGCGGTCTTGAAGCCCATGTACACCGCGTTGCTCTTCGGCGCACAGGCCAGGTAGGTGATGGCCTGGGCCACGGCCAGCTCGCCTTCGGGACTGCCCAGGCGTTCCTGCACGTCCCACGCCGCCAAGCACAGGCTGAGGGCTCGCGGGTCGGCGTTACCGATATCCTCGCTGGCCATGCGCACCACGCGGCGGGCGATGTACAGCGGGTCGCAACCGCCGTCGAGCATGCGCGCAAACCAGTACAGGGCGCCATCGGGGTTGGAGCCGCGCACCGACTTGTGCAGCGCGGAGATCTGGTCGTAGAACGCCTCACCCCCCTTGTCGAAACGACGGCGGCTATCGCCGAGCAGGCTTTGCAGCATCTCGACGTCAATCTCGCTGCCGTCTTCGGCCAGGTCCGAGGCGTTCTCAAGGAAGTTGAGCATGCGCCGCCCATCGCCATCGGCGGCAGCCATCAGCATCTTGAAGGCGTCGTCGCCCACCCGCAGGTTGCGCTTGCCCAGCCCGCGCTCCTCGGTCAGCGCACGGTTCACCAGCTTGCGCAATGCCGCCTCGTCCAGACTTTTGAGCACATACACCCGCGCCCGCGACAGCAACGCGTTGTTCAGCTCGAAGGAGGGGTTTTCAGTGGTGGCACCGATGAACAGCAGCGTGCCGTCTTCCACGTAGGGCAAAAAGGCATCCTGCTGCGACTTGTTGAAGCGGTGCACTTCGTCGACGAACAGGATGGTGCGGCGGCCATATTGGCCGGCCTGCTGCTTGGCCACTTCAACGGCCTGGCGGATCTCTTTCACCCCGGCCAGTACCGCCGACACGGTTTCGAAATGCGCGTCACAAAACTGCGCCAGCAGCCGCGCAAGGGTGGTCTTGCCCACCCCCGGCGGCCCCCAGAAGATCATCGAGTGCAGCGCACCCTGCTCCAGCGCCTCGCGCAACGGCTTACCGCGCGCCAGCAGGTGCTCCTGGCCCACGTACTCGTCCAGGTTGGACGGGCGCAGGCGAGCGGCCAGGGGCTGGGCGACGGGTTCGCTTCGAAACAGGTCCATGACGGGCTCTGGTTACTCCTTGATCACGTCCGCGCCTTTGGGGATGTCGAACTTGAACTGGCTGTCCGGCACCGCCTGGTTGGCCTTGACGCCATTGAACAGGATGTTGGTGCGCTGGCCGACACTGTCGATCAGCTGCATGTCATTGATCAGGCCTTTGCGGAACGACACGCGCAGCGAGTCGAACAGGGTGTCCTTGGTCTTCGGCTTGAGGGTGAAGTCCATCACCTCGCCCTGCTCCTTGGAAGCAATGTCGAAACTCTGGCTGATCTTCGACACATCACCGGACAGCAGCAGCGCAGGGGTCTGGTTCAGTCGCACATCGAGCTTCTTGATGGTGGCCTGTTCCAGATCCGGGTCCCACAGGGTGACGTTCTTTCCGTCCGAAACCACGACCTGCTCCTGCGGCGCATCAGTGTGCCAGTAGAACAGGCCCGGGCGCTTGACCGCCATCTTGCCCGAGGTTTCCTGCAGGCTGGTGCCATCGGCGCCGAGGGTCAGCTGGGAGAAATTGGCCTCGATGGTCTGCGACTTTTCCAGCAGCTGGGTCAGGCGTTGTACGTCTTGCTCACCGGCATAAGCAGTAACCGAGCCCAGGGTCAGGGCAGAAACCAACAGCATGCGAATCGCGCGCATGGGAATCCTCATTGAGCATTGAAAAGGCCGGGCGCCACCGTTGGCGCCCGGCAAGGTGTTCTTCAGTCGCGCGGGCCGCCCGGGGCAATCACTTCCCGCGAGCCGTTGCTGTTCATGGGGGTGACCACACCGGCCATTTCCATGGCTTCGATCATGCGGGCGGCGCGGTTGTAACCGATTTTCAGCTTGCGCTGCACTGCCGAGATGGACGCGCGGCGGCTTTCCAGCACGAATTGCACGGCCTCATCATACAGGGCGTCGCTCTCCGAATCTTCACCATCACCACCACCACCGCCGCCGCCATCGAAGCCACTGCCGGCTTCTTCCACACCGTTGAGGATGTCGTCGTTGTAATCCGGCGCGCCACGCAGCTTCCACGCCTCGACCGTACGGTGCACTTCGTCGTCGGAAACGAACGCACCGTGGACGCGGATTGGCAGGCTGGTGCCCGGTGGCATGTACAGCATGTCACCATGACCCAACAGCTGCTCTGCACCACCCTGGTCGATGATGGTGCGTGAGTCGATCTTGCTCGACACCTGGAACGCCATGCGGGTCGGGATGTTGGCCTTGATCAGGCCGGTAATGACATCCACCGACGGGCGCTGGGTGGCGAGAATCAGGTGGATACCGGCTGCCCGCGCCTTCTGGGCGATACGGGCGATCAGCTCTTCGACCTTCTTGCCGACGATCATCATCATGTCGGCGAACTCGTCCACCACCACCACGATGGTCGGCAAGGTTTTCAGCGCTGGCGGCTCGTCGTCCATGCTCTCGCGGCGGTACAGAGGGTCGTGGATGATTTCGCCAGCTTCCTGGGCGTCCTTGATCTTGCGGTTGAAGCCGGCCAGGTTACGCACGCCCATGGCCGCCATCAGCTTGTAGCGCCGTTCCATCTCGGCCACGCTCCAGCGCAGGGCGTTGGCGGCGTCCTTCATGTCGGTGACCACCGGGCACAGCAGGTGCGGGATGCCTTCGTAGATCGACAGTTCGAGCATTTTCGGGTCGATCATGATCAGCCGCGCGTCTTCCGGGCTCGACTTGAACAGAATCGACAGAATCATCGCGTTCACACCCACCGACTTACCGGAGCCGGTAGTACCGGCCACCAGCAGGTGGGGCATCTTGGCCAGGTCGGTAATCACCGGCTTGCCGCCGATGTCGTGGCCCAGGGCCAGTGTGACCGGGGACTTCTGCTCGTCGTACTGCGGGGTGGCCAGCACCTCGGAGAAGCGCACCATCTGCCGGTTTTCGTTGGGGATCTCGATACCCACGGTGGTCTTGCCGGGGATCACCTCGACCACGCGCACACTGGTCACGGCCAGCGAGCGCGCCAGGTCCTTGGCCAGGTTGGCGATGCGGCTGACCTTCACGCCAGCGGCCGGCTGGATTTCGTAACGGGTAATCACCGGGCCGGGGTGGATCGAGTCCACCGCCACTTCTACACCGAATTCCTTGAGTTTGATTTCCAGCAGTTGGCCGACACCGGCCAGGGACTCTGGCGAATACTCGATCTTCTTCTGCTCGGCAGGGTCGAGGATGGAAATCGACGGCAAGGTGCCTTCTACCGCGCTGTCGATGAACAGCGGTGCCTGCTTCTCCTTCATCACCCGCTTGCTCGGCTCCGGGGCCTTGGCGGCGGCGGGTGGCACGATGGTCGGGGCGGCGTGCTGCTCGCGCGGGACCACGGTTTCACGGGGCACTACGGGCTCACGGGCGGCCTCACGTGGTGGCACAACAGGCTCACGACCAAGCGTCGGCTCACGGGGCTCAACGACTGGGGCCGGCGCTTCTTCACGTTTGAAAATGCGCTCACGCAACGCCGGCTTGGCCGGCTCACGCTTCTCGGCAGCCATCGGCGCGGGCTTGATCACCGGCTCATCCTCGCGCAGTTGCGCCTCCAGGCGTTTGCGCTCGTTGCGGGCTTCCCACCAACGGTTGGCGGCGCCCTGCACCAGCTCGAACAGGTCGAGGGTGATCTTGCCGGTCAGGTCCATCACCTTGAACCACGACAAGTCGGTGAACACCGTCAGGCCGAACAGGAACAAGGCAATGAACATCAGCGTGCTGCCCTGCACGTTCAGCAGGTTGCGCGCCAGGTCACCAAGGCTTTCGCCCAATGCGCCACCTGCAGAGAACGGCAGGCTCGCCGGCGGGTGGAAGTGGATATGCGCCAGCGCCGCCCCAGACAACACCAGAAACACCAGGCCGATCAACCGCCAGGAGAACAGCCAGCCACTCCAGTCCCACGGCTGGTGGCGTTCGCGGAAGATCTGCCAGGTCTTCACCGCCAGCAGCAGCGGGAAGATATAGGCGAAGTAACCCAGCACCATGAACAGGATATCGGCGAAGTAGGCGCCAGCACGCCCGGCGGCGTTCTGCACCTGGTCGACGGTGGCGGTGTGGCTGAAGCCCGGGTCCGAGGTGTCGTAGGTCAGCAGGGCCATCCACAGGTACAGGCACAGGGCGCCGACAGCGATCAACGCACCTTCCTTGAGGCGATAATGCAGCTGCTGCCGCCACAGGGGCACGGGCAAGGGAGCTGGGGTTGCGGTGGATTTCTTCAAAACGCGTCTATTCCTGCGCGTGCTGCGCGTCCAATAGTGATCGGCCGGCGGTGCGGCCAATGAACCACTACTTTTAACATTACTGCCCGACAGCCGCCATGGCGGCACGCCGTATGGGGGTTTGGCCGGGGGCGACTTTCATATACCTGCAATTTGAGCATGCATTTTCTTTTGTGACAAAGGCTTATGCTGTGTTTTTGCACAGGTGTGACAGCAAATGTAGCGGATGGTGCCTGCGGTTTCATGAATGTGTAGGAAATTGCCTGAATTCATCCCCCGCAAAGAAGCCACAACCATTGACCCTGCCATGCGTGCAAGCCATGCTGCCCTCTCCCCTCCCCCACCGCACGATAGACCATGCTTACCTGGCTGACCCGCGACTCGCTGACCTTCCCGCCCCTGGAAAAGGCCCTGCACGACCCCAACGGCCTGCTGGCCGCCGGCGGCGACCTTACCCCCGAGCGCCTGGTCCAGGCCTATCGTCACGGTTGCTTCCCGTGGTACCAGGATGGCCAACCGATCCTGTGGTGGTCACCCGACCCGCGCACGGTGCTGTTGCCCGACCAGTTGCACGTATCACGCTCACTGGCCAAGCTGATGCGCCAAGGCCGCTACCAGGTCAGCTTCGACACCGACTTCCCGGCTGTAATCGCCGCCTGCGCCGCGCCACGCGACTACGCCGACGGCACCTGGATCACCGACACCATGCGCAACGCCTACTGCGAACTGCACCGACGCGGCATTGCCCACTCGGTGGAAGTGCGCCAGGACGGCGAACTGGTCGGCGGCCTGTATGGCCTGGCCATGGGCCAGCTGTTCTTCGGTGAATCGATGTTCAGCCGCGCCGACAACGCCTCCAAGGTCGGCTTCGTGACCTTGGTCAACCACCTGCGCCAGGCCGGGTTTGTGCTGATCGACTGCCAGATGCCCACCAACCACCTGCACAGCCTGGGCGCCCACGCCATCAGCCGCGCCGAATTCGCCGGCTACCTGGCACGCCACCTCGACCAGCCCAACAGCGCCACGTGGGTTGCCTAGGCGAGTTCCCGTAGCTGGCTTACACTTAAAACAAAGTCTCACCGAGGGGGTTGATCATGACAGAGTTGGCGCGGTTGAAGTTTTATGCCACTCAGCCCCACTCCTGCAGCTACCTGCCCGAGGAGCAGGCCACCACGCTGTTCCTCGACCCCAGCCAGCCGATGGACGTTAACGTGTACGCCGACCTGTCGGAAATGGGCTTCCGCCGCAGTGGTGACCATCTGTACCGCCCGCACTGCCAGAACTGCAACGCCTGCGTGCCGGCACGCATCCCGGCGGCGCGCTTTATCCCCAACCGCCAGCAACGGCGCATCCTCAAGCGCAATGCCGACCTGACCGTGACGGCGGCGCGCCCAACGTTCAAGGAAGAGTACTTCGAGCTGTACCGGCGCTATATCGAAACACGCCACGCCGACGGTGACATGTACCCGCCCAGCCGCGACCAGTTTTCCACCTTTCTGGTGCGCGACCTGCCGTTCTGCTGGTTCTACGAGTTCCGCCTGGAAGGCCGCTTGATGGCAGTGGCCGTATGCGACCTGCTGCCCAACGGCCTGTCGGCGGTGTACACCTTCTACGAACCGGACGAAGAGCGACGCAGCCTGGGCCGCTTTGCCATCCTGTGGCAAATCACCGAAGCCCTGCGCCAGGACCTGGAGGCGGTATACCTGGGTTACTGGATCAAGAACTGCAAGAAAATGAACTACAAGACGCAGTATCGGCCCATCGAATTGCTGATAAACCAGCGCTGGGTCACCCTCAACTGAAAGCATTGGCTTGACACGCAGTTTTCGGGCATAATCCACGCCACTTTTTTGCCCGATGCGGATATGCGTCGGGCCAACACTGGATCCGAGGGCTCTACTGCATGTCGAAAGAAGACAGCTTCGAAATGGAAGGTACTGTCGTCGACACCCTGCCCAACACCATGTTCCGCGTGGAGTTGGAAAACGGGCACGTCGTAACCGCGCACATCTCCGGAAAGATGCGCAAGAACTACATCCGTATTCTCACTGGCGACAAGGTCCGCGTCGAACTGACCCCATACGACCTGAGCAAGGGCCGCATCACTTACCGTGCGCGCTAAGCTCAAGCCATGAAAAAGCCCGGCCATGTGCCGGGCTTTTTTGTACCTGTCAGAACCGCGTCGCGGCCATCGCGAGCTGCGCTCGCTCCTACATGGGGTCGCGATACCCCCCGCAGGAGCGAGCATAGCTCGCGATAGGCCGCAAAGCGGCCCTTGTATCACGCCACCTCAGCCGTGGTCTCGAAGTCGAACACCAGTTCGCCATCGCGCAGGTCGACGTGCACCACACCACCATGCTCGGCCAGTTCGCCAAACAGGATCTCCTCGGCCAGCGGCCGCTTGATCTTGTCCTGGATCAGCCGCGCCATCGGCCGCGCCCCCATCTGCACGTCGTAGCCCGACACCGCCAGCCAGCCGCGTGCGGCATCGCTGACTTCCAGCAGCACACGCTTGTCTTCCAGCTGCGCCTGCAGTTCGATAAGGAACTTGTCGACGATGCTCTTGATCGTCTCGGTGCTCAGGCGGCCGAACTGGATAATGGTATCCAGGCGGTTGCGGAACTCTGGCGTGAAGCTCTTGCGGATCACTTCCATGGCATCGGACGCATGGTCCTGATGGGTGAAGCCGATCGAGGCCCGCGCTGCCGTTTCCGCGCCAGCGTTGGTGGTCATGATCAGGATCACGTTACGGAAGTCGGCCTTGCGCCCGTTGTTGTCGGTCAAGGTACCGTGGTCCATCACCTGCAGCAGCAGGTTGAAGACTTCCGGGTGGGCCTTCTCGATTTCGTCGAGCAGCAATACGCAGTGCGGTTGCTTGGTAATCGCCTCAGTCAGCAAGCCACCCTGGTCGAACCCTACGTAACCAGGAGGCGCACCGATCAGACGCGATACGGTGTGGCGCTCCATGTACTCGGACATGTCGAACCGCACCAACTCAACGCCCAGCGCCTTGGCCAGCTGGCGCGCCGCTTCGGTCTTGCCGACGCCGGTAGGGCCGGCGAACAGGAATGAACCGACAGGCTTGTCTGGCGACTTCAGGCCAGCACGGGACAGCTTGATGGCAGTAGCCAGCGAGTCGATGGCCTGGTCCTGGCCGAACACGGTCAGCTTCAGGTCACGTTCAAGGTTACGCAGCAGTTCCTTGTCGGAGCTGGTGACGTGCTTCGGCGGAATCCGCGCGATCTTGGCGACGATGTCCTCGACTTGAGGCACATCGATGCGTTTGACGCGCATGGCCTCCGGCTGCAGGCGCTGGTAGGCACCGGCTTCGTCGATCACATCGATGGCCTTGTCCGGCATGTGCCGGTCATTGATGTAGCGCGAGGCCAGTTCCGCGGCGGCGCGCAGGGCTTCGTCGCTGTACTCGATGTTGTGATGGCTCTCGAAGCGCCCTTTCAGGCCGCGCAGAATGCCCACGGTGTCTTCGACCGACGGCTCGCTGACATCCACCTTCTGGAAGCGGCGTGCCAGGGCGCGGTCCTTCTCGAAGATGCCGCGGAATTCCTGGAAGGTGGTCGAGCCGATGCAACGGATCTCACCCGACGACAGCAGCGGCTTGAGCAGGTTGGAGGCATCCATCACCCCGCCCGATGCCGCACCGGCACCGATGATGGTGTGGATTTCGTCGATGAACAGGATCGCCTGCGGGCGCTTGCGCAGCTCGCCGAGCAGCGCCTTGAAGCGCTTCTCGAAGTCGCCACGGTATTTGGTACCGGCCAGCAGCGCGCCCAGGTCAAGGGAATACACCACGCTTTGTGCCAACAGGTCGGGCACCTGGCCATCGACAATGCGCTTGGCCAGGCCTTCGGCGATAGCCGTCTTGCCGACGCCCGCCTCACCCACCAGCAACGGGTTGTTCTTGCGCCGGCGTGCCAGGATTTGCGCCACGCGCTCCACTTCCTGTTCGCGGCCCACCAGCGGGTCGATACGACCAGCACGGGCCAGCTCGTTCAGGTTGCTGGCATAGGCGTCGAGCGGATTACTCGAAGAGGAGGTTTCACCACCCTCGTCGTCCTGCATGTCCTGGTCGCTTTCAGATTGCGAACCATGCCCCGGCACCTTGGAGATGCCATGGGCGATGTAGTTGACCACGTCGATGCGGGCCACGCTCTGCTGCTTCAGCAGGAACACAGCCTGGCTTTCCTGTTCGCTGAAGATCGCCACCAGCACGTTGGCGCCGGTCACTTCGCGCTTGCCAGAGCTTTGCACGTGGAACACGGCACGCTGCAGCACCCGCTGGAAGCCCAGAGTCGGCTGGGTTTCACGGTCTTCGTCGTTGACAGGAATCAGCGGCGTAGTGGAATCGATGAACTCTTGCAGGTCGTGCTTGAGCTTGTCGAGATTGGCGCCACAGGCGCGCAGAACGGTCGCGGCAGCCTCATTGTCAAGGAGTGCCAGCAGCAGATGCTCGACGGTCATGAACTCATGACGCTTCGAACGGGCCTCCTTGAAGGCAAGATTGAGGGTGACTTCGAGCTCGCGGTTTAACATAGCTTCACCTCATACCCAAGTGGTCGGCGATTAACCGTCCTTCTCGATTTCACAGAGTAGCGGATGCTGGCTTTCCCTGGCGTATTGGTTGACCTGCATAGCCTTTGTTTCGGCGATGTCACGGGTAAACAATCCGCACACTGCCCGCCCTTCGGTGTGGACGGTCAGCATGATCTTGGTCGCCAGCTCGCGGTTCAGATTGAAGAACGTCTCGAGCACTTCGACGACGAAATCCATCGGCGTGTAGTCATCGTTGAACAAAACCACCTTGTACATCGGTGGCGCCTGCAGGATCGGCTTGGCTTCCTGAACTGCAAGACCTGAGCCGTCGTCCTCATTCGATTGCGGGCGATCCTGATTGAATGTTAGTCGAATCTCACTAGGTGCATGCATGGAAAGAATTTCATCATGAGCGTCAGGTTAAGGTTGTGGGTTGACCGCACAGGCCACGAATGGCGCAGGCGCCGGGCGACCTTGACTATCGGTAAAACGGTGTTACAACCAATAAGAACCCACCGTGGTCGATAAAGATCCGCGCAGTCAACCAGATTTTTCGCAAGGTTCGTATGCGGATGAAGTGGATGATACTCCAGTGATGGAGTCCTTTGCAGAGGGACATAGGGATGGCAAGCGGTAAAGTCAAGTGGTTCAACAATGCCAAGGGCTACGGATTCATCAACGAGGAAGGTAAATCCGATGACCTTTTCGCTCATTACTCGGCCATCCAGATGGACGGATACAAGACACTGAAGGCGGGCCAGGCCGTGGAGTTCGAGATCATCCAGGGCCCCAAAGGCCTGCACGCGGTGAAGATAATGGACGCCGCTGCCGCTGCGGCTGCCAAAGCCCAAGGCCAGGCCGCAAGCGAAACCGTACGCGCCTGATCGCCGCCCCGTGTCGTAGTACGAAAAAACCGGTCGCCCTTTTACCCTGGCGACCGGTTTTCTCTTGCCTTACATGTGCTTGATCATTTCATCACCAAAGCCTGAGCTGCTCACCAGCGTCGCCCCGTCCATCAGCCGCTCGAAGTCGTAGGTCACGGTCTTGGCCGCAATCGCGCCATTGGTGCCCTTGATGATCAGGTCGGCCGCCTCGGTCCAGCCCATGTGCCGCAACATCATCTCTGCAGACAGGATCACCGACCCCGGGTTGACCTTGTCTTGCCCGGCATACTTGGGCGCAGTGCCGTGGGTGGCCTCGAACATGGCCACGGTGTCGGACAGGTTGGCGCCCGGCGCGATACCGATACCGCCTACCTCCGCCGCCAGCGCGTCGGACAGGTAGTCACCGTTGAGGTTGAGGGTGGCGATCACGTCGTACTCGGCCGGGCGCAGCAGAATCTGCTGCAGCATGGCGTCGGCGATGGCGTCCTTGACGATCACCTCGCGGCCGGTCTTGGGGTTCTTGAACTTCATCCACGGGCCGCCATCGAGCAGTTCGGCGCCAAACTCATCCCGGGCCACTTCGTACCCCCAGTCTTTGAAGGCACCTTCGGTGAACTTCATGATGTTGCCTTTGTGCACCAGGGTCAGCGACTCGCGGTCATTGTCCACCACGTATTGCAGGGCCTTGCGCACCAGGCGCTTGGTGCCTTCTTTCGAGACCGGCTTCACGCCAATGCCGCAGTCCTGGTCGAAGCGGATCTTGGTGACGCCCATTTCCTCCTTGAGGAACTTGATCACCTTGTTGGCCTCGGGCGAGCCGGCCTTCCACTCGATGCCGGCATAGATATCCTCGGAGTTCTCACGGAAGATCACCATGTCGACGTCGCCAGGCTTTTTCACCGGGCTCGGTACACCCTGGAACCACAGCACCGGGCGCAGGCACACATACAGGTCCAGTTGCTGGCGCAGCGCCACGTTGAGCGAGCGGATGCCGCCACCCACCGGAGTAGTCAGCGGGCCTTTGATCGACACCACGTAATCACGCACGGCGTCGAGGGTTTCCTGAGGCAGCCAGGTGTCCTGGTCATACACCTGGGTGGCCTTCTCGCCAGCGTACACTTCCATCCAGGCAATCTTGCGCTTGCCGCCGTAGGCCTTCTGCACGGCGGCATCGACCACCTTGATCATCACGGGCGAAACATCGACGCCGATCCCGTCACCTTCGATGTAAGGAATGATCGGGTGGTCAGGCACGTTAAGCGAATGGTCTGCATTGACGGTGATCTTGGTGCCGTCGGTCGGAACCTTGATTTTCTGGTATCCCATGCTTGCACTACTCCGCTGTCGGGTGTGGTTTGGACATCATGCGATGCAATGAGCCTAAACCACATCTGCCGACCTGCAAGGCATGCGACAACCCGCCACATTGCCGCTTAGTCTTTGGTCTTATAAATGGGCCGATATCACTTGGCCTTGCTGATTAGCCCGAATGGTTTGGTATA
Source organism: Pseudomonas sp. URIL14HWK12:I5 (assembly GCF_900176445.1). Lineage (NCBI taxonomy): Bacteria > Pseudomonadati > Pseudomonadota > Gammaproteobacteria > Pseudomonadales > Pseudomonadaceae > Pseudomonas > Pseudomonas sp. URIL14HWK12:I5. Next base: position 236,107 of record NZ_FWXQ01000002.1, on the reverse strand, counting down.
CTCCGCCGCGACCGAAGGGTCATCGGGGCGAATCCCAGGAAAATGCGGACCGCCCTAGGCCATGAATGGCCGTAAAGCCTGGGCTGTTACCGCAGCTCAGCACTTGACGCTCGACTGATGCATCCACCATCACCGCTCGCAGCCTCTCGACTTTCCGCTCATGGCGTTGCCAGGGCGATGCGCCTACCCTGCGCACCACGAGACTCGAGCACGCTCAGCACACAGAGAGTTAACCCGCATGCCCACCCGTTCCAAGATCATCTATACCTTCACCGACGAAGCCCCCGCCCTCGCCACTTACTCGCTGCTGCCGATCGTCGAAGCCTTCACCGCTTCGGCTGACATCGCCGTCGAAACCCGCGACATCTCCCTGGCCGGCCGTATCCTTGCCGCCTTCCCGGAGCAACTGGGCGCAGAGAAGCGAGTAGGCGATCACCTGGCGGAACTGGGCCAGCTGGCTACCACCCCTGAAGCCAACATCATCAAGCTGCCGAACATCAGCGCCTCGGTACCGCAGCTCAAAGCCGCGATCAAGGAACTGCAAGGCAAGGGCTTCAACATTCCTGACTACGCCGACGAGCCGGCCACCGCGGACGAGAAAGAGTCCCGCGCCCGCTACGACCGCATCAAGGGTTCCGCCGTGAACCCGGTGCTGCGCGAAGGCAACTCCGACCGCCGCGCGCCGCTGTCGGTGAAGAACTACGCCCGCAAGCACCCACACAAGATGGGCGCCTGGGCCGCCGACTCCAAGTCGCACGTTGCCCACATGACCCAGGGCGACTTCTACGGCAGCGAAAAAGCTGCCCTGATCGAAGCTGACGACAGCCTGCGCATCGAGCTGGTTGCCAAAGACGGCAACACCACCGTCCTGAAAGAAAAGACCGCCGTCAAGGCCGCCGAAATCATCGACTGCGCCACCATGAGCCGCAAGGCCCTGAAAGCCTTCATCGCCGAGCAGATCGCCGATGCCAAGGCCTCCGGCGTACTGCTGTCGGTGCACCTGAAAGCGACCATGATGAAGGTTTCCGACCCGATCATGTTCGGCGTCATCGTAGAAGAGTTCTACAACGACGTGCTGGCCAAACACGCCGCCGCACTGGCTGAAGTAGGCTTCAACGCCAACAACGGCATCGGCGACCTGTACGCCCGCATCAAGGACCTGCCAGCCGACAAGCAGGCCGAAATCGAAGCCGACATCCAGGCCCTGTACGCCCAGCGCCCAGCCCTGGCCATGGTCAACTCCGACAAAGGCATCACCAACCTGCACGTACCGAGCGACGTCATCGTCGACGCTTCGATGCCGGCCATGATCCGTGACTCGGGCAAGATGTGGAACACCGCTGGCGAACTGCAAGACGCCAAGGCCGTGATCCCGGACCGTTGCTACGCTGGCATCTACCAGGCCACCATCGAAGACTGCAAGAAAAACGGCGCCTTCGACCCAACCACCATGGGCAGCGTGCCGAACGTTGGCCTGATGGCGCAAAAGGCCGAAGAGTACGGCTCCCACGACAAGACCTTCCAGATCAAGGCCGACGGCGTTGTGCGCGTGGTCGATGGCAAAGGTAACGTCGTACTTGAGCAGAACGTCGAAGCTGGCGACATCTTCCGCATGTGCCAGACCAAAGACGCGCCGATCCAGGACTGGGTCAAGCTGGCCGTCAACCGTGCCCGCCTGAGCAACACCCCTGCGGTGTTCTGGCTGGACCCGGCCCGCGCCCACGACGGCGTGATGATCGAGAAGGTGCAGAAGTACCTGAAAGATCACGACACCACCGGCCTGGACATCCGCGTTCTGGCTCCGGTCGACGCCATCAAGTTCTCCCTGGCCCGCATCCGCGAAGGCAAGGACACCATCTCGGTGACCGGCAACGTGCTGCGTGACTACCTGACCGACCTGTTCCCGATCATGGAACTGGGCACCAGCGCCAAGATGCTGTCGATCGTGCCACTGATGAACGGCGGTGGTCTGTTCGAAACCGGCGCCGGCGGTTCGGCTCCGAAGCACGTGCAGCAGCTGGTTGAAGAGAACTTCCTGCGTTGGGACTCGCTGGGTGAGTTCCTGGCCCTGGCCGCTTCCCTGGAGCACCTGGGCAACACCTACGACAACCCGCGTGCCAAGGTTCTGGCCAACACCCTGGACCAGGCTACCGGCAAGTTCCTCGACACCAACAAGTCGCCTTCGCGCAAAGTTGGCGGTATCGACAACCGCGGCAGCCACTTCTACCTGACCCTGTACTGGGCCCAGGCCCTGGCTGCCCAGACTGACGACGCTGCCCTGCAGGCACGCTTCGCCCCGCTGGCAAAAACCCTGACCGAGAACGAGGAGACTATCGTCGCCGAGCTCAACGCCGTTCAGGGCAAGCCAGCCGACATCGGTGGCTACTATGCCCCGGATGCCGAGCTGACCGCCAAGGTGATGCGCCCAAGCCAGACCCTGAACAGCGCCATTGCCGCCCTGTAAGGTTCGCTTGAAGTAACAACGCAAACCCCGGCCACGCACCGGGGTTTGTGCTTTCTGGGAAATGAGACCGCTTTGCGGCCCAATCATGCAAAAGGACTCACCAATGACCTGGCAACCCCACATCACCGTCGCCACTATCGTCGAACACGAAGGCAAGTTCCTCTTCGTCGAAGAATTCAAAGCCAACCAGCACGTCTTCAACCAACCCGCCGGCCACCTGGAACCCAACGAGACCCTGCCCCAGGCCGCCCTGCGCGAAACCCTGGAAGAAACCGCCTGGGAAGTCGAGCTCACCGGTGTAGTCGGCATCTACCTCTACACCGCCCCCAGCAACGGCGTGACCTACCAGCGCATCTGCTTTGCCGCCCGCCCCGTGCGCCACCATGCCGACCTGGCCCTGGACAGCGACATCGTCCGCGCCGTGTGGCTGAGCCAAGACGAACTGTTGGCCGACCCCACGCGCTGGCGCAGCGAGCTGGTGCCGCGCTGCCTCGACGACTACCTCAAAGGCCCCTTGCACAGCCTCGAATTGCTACGCGACTGACGCAACGTCGCGGGTTTGATAGAATCGGCGTTTTTCCCCTCTGATACACACCGGTACCCATGACCAGCCCAGCACTCAAAGACCCCGCCAAGACCCGCGTCATCGTCGGCATGTCCGGCGGCGTGGACTCTTCCGTCTCCGCCCTTCTGCTCATGGAGCAGGGCTACCAGGTGGAAGGGCTGTTCATGAAGAACTGGGAAGAAGACGACGGCACCGAATACTGCACCGCCCGCGAAGACCTGGCCGATGCCCAGGCCGTGTGCGACCGCATCGGCATCAAGCTGCACACCGCCAACTTCGCCGCCGAATACTGGGACAACGTGTTCGAGCACTTCCTTGAAGAGTACAAGGCTGGCCGCACGCCCAACCCAGACATCCTCTGCAACCGCGAAATCAAGTTCAAGGCGTTTCTCGACTACGCCCTGTCGCTGGGTGCCGACCTGATCGCCACCGGCCACTACGTACGCCGCCGCGACACCGGTGAGATCACCGAACTGCTCAAGGGCCTGGACCCGAACAAGGACCAGAGCTACTTCCTGCACGCCGTCGGCGGCAAGGAAATCGCCCGCACCCTGTTCCCGGTCGGCGAACTGGAAAAGCCCGAGGTGCGCGCCATCGCCGAAAAGCACGGCCTGGCCACCGCCAAGAAAAAGGACTCCACCGGCATCTGCTTCATTGGCGAGCGCCGTTTCAGCGACTTCCTCAAGCAGTATCTGCCGGCCCAGCCGGGCGATATCGAAACCACCGAAGGTGAAGTGATCGGCCGCCACCATGGCCTGATGTACCACACCATCGGCCAGCGCCAGGGCCTGGGGATTGGTGGCCTGAAAGACGCCGGTGACGAGCCGTGGTACGTGCTGCACAAGGACCTGACCCGCAACGTGCTGGTGGTCGGCCAGGGCAACGAACACCCATGGCTGTTCTCCCGCGCCCTGCTCGCCTCGGAAATTTTCTGGGTCAACCCGATCGACCTCAGCCGCCCACGCCAGCTGACTGCCAAGGTGCGTTACCGCCAGAGCGACCAGCAATGCACCCTTGAGCTGACCGAAACCGGCTACCGCGCCGTGTTCGACGAGCCGCAGCGCGCCGTCACCCCGGGCCAGTCGGTGGTGTTCTACGACGGCGAAGTGTGCCTGGGCGGTGGTGTGATCGAAGCCGCCGAGCCGTGGAGCCCGCGCGCATGAGCAACCTGCAGGAGCAATTGATTGCCCTGGGCGGTGTATTCCAGGCTGCCGTGCTGGTTGACCGTATCGCCCGCACCGGCCAGGCCAGCGAGGCCAACATTGGCTGCATGCTCGGCAGTTTGCTGGTGCGTGACCCCAAGGACACCCTGGAGGTGTTCGGCGGCGACGACCTGAACCTGCGCGACGGCTACCGTGCACTGGCAGGCGCCCTGGAGCGCGACCCCAGCAGCCTGCAGCGCGAGCCGCTGCGCTATGCCCTGTCGATGCTGGGCCTGGAGCGTCAGCTGAACAAGCGTGGCGACCTGCTCGACACCATCGGCAACCGTTTGCCGCAAATCCAGTCCCAGGCCGAGCATTTCGGCCTGGTTCATGAAAACGTCATTGCTTCCAGTGGAGCCTTGTACCAGGACACGCTCAGCACCTTGCGCCAGCGCATCCAGGTGCATGGCGACATGCGTTTCCTGCAGCAGGCCAGCAACGCTTCCAAGATCCGTGCCCTGCTGCTGGCCGGCATCCGCGCCGCGCGCCTGTGGCGCCAGCTGGGCGGGCACCGCTGGCAGCTGGTGTTCAGCCGACGCAAGTTGCTGAACGAACTGTACGACATGATGCGTTCGCCTTCCTGAAGACGCTTTTATAGGCCCGACCTTTGGTCAGCCACCCGACTCGGGCGCGATTTTCATGTATGATATGCGCCCTTCCAAAAGCCTGACTGTCCGAGAACACCCCATGCAGCTTTCTTCGCTCACTGCGGTTTCCCCTGTAGACGGCCGATATGCCGGCAAAACCCAGGCCTTGCGCCCCATTTTCAGCGAATTCGGCCTGATCCGTTTCCGCGCCCTGGTCGAAGTGCGCTGGCTGCAGCGCCTGGCCGCCCACCCGCAGATCGGCGAAGTGCCGGCGTTCTCCGCCGAAGCCAACGCCCTGCTGGACAGCCTGGCCACCGATTTCAAGCTGGAACACGCCGAGCGGGTCAAGGAAATCGAGCGCACCACCAACCACGACGTCAAGGCGATCGAATACCTCCTCAAGGAGCAGGCCGCCAAGCTGCCTGAGCTGGCCAAGGTCAGCGAATTCATCCACTTCGCCTGCACCAGCGAGGACATCAACAACCTGTCCCACGCCCTGATGCTGCGCGCCGGCCGTGACGACGTGCTGCTGCCGCTGATGCGCCAGATCGCCGACGCCATCCGTGCCCTGGCCCACGCCCACGCCGACGTGCCGATGCTGTCGCGCACCCACGGCCAGCCAGCCTCGCCGACCACCCTGGGCAAAGAACTGGCCAACGTGGTGTACCGCCTGGAGCGCCAGATCGCCCAGGTTGCCGCCGTGCCGCTGCTGGGCAAGATCAACGGCGCCGTGGGCAACTACAACGCCCACCTGTCGGCCTACTCGCAGATCGACTGGGAGCAGAACGCCCGCGCCTTCATCGAAGACGAGCTGGGCCTGCAGTTCAACCCGTACACCACCCAGATCGAGCCGCACGACTACATCGCCGAGCTGTTCGACGCCATTGCCCGCTTCAACACCATCCTGATCGACTTCGACCGTGATGTGTGGGGCTACATCTCGCTGGGCTACTTCAAGCAGAAGACCGTCGCTGGCGAAATCGGCTCGTCGACCATGCCGCACAAGGTCAACCCGATCGACTTCGAAAACTCCGAAGGCAACCTGGGTATCGCCAACGCGCTGTTCCAGCACCTGGCCAGCAAGCTGCCGATCTCGCGCTGGCAGCGTGACCTGACCGACTCCACCGTGCTGCGTAACCTGGGCGTGGGCTTTGCCCACAGCGTCATCGCCTACGAAGCCAGCCTGAAAGGCATCGGCAAGCTGGAAGTGAACGAAGCCCGCATCGCCGCCGACCTGGACGCCTGCTGGGAAGTGCTGGCCGAGCCGATCCAGACCGTGATGCGCCGCTTCAACATCGAAAACCCCTACGAGAAGCTCAAAGAGCTGACCCGTGGCAAGGGCATCACCCCGGACGCACTGCTGACCTTCATCGACGGCCTGGACATGCCAGCCGACGCCAAGGCCGAGCTCAAGCTGCTGACCCCCGCTACCTACATCGGTAACGCGGCAGCACAGGCCAAACGCATCTAAGCTGACCGTCGCGTACAACGCCCGGCCTGGCCGGGCGTTTTTATTCCCGTACGAAAATTACGTTTTTTCAATAGGTTGAACATGAATCCTGATACTCCACTGCAGCTGCTCGGCGGCATCTCGGCCCGCGAATTCATGCGCGACTACTGGCAGAAGAAGCCGCTGCTGGTGCGCCAGGCCTTCCCGGACTTCATCAGCCCCATCGACCCCGACGAACTGGCCGGCCTGGCCCTGGAAGACGAAGTCGAGTCGCGTATCGTGCTGGAGCACGGCGCCCACCCGTGGGAGCTGCGCCGCGGCCCGTTCAACGAAGACACCTTCGCCGAGCTGCCAGAAAAAGACTGGACCCTGCTGGTACAGGCCGTGGACCAGTTCGTCCCGGAAGTGGCCGAACTGCTGGAAAACTTCCGCTTCCTGCCCAGCTGGCGTATCGATGACGTGATGATCAGCTTCGCCGCCCCGGGTGGCAGCGTTGGCCCGCATTTCGACAACTACGACGTCTTCCTGCTGCAGGGCCACGGCCAGCGTAACTGGAAGATCGGCCAGATGTGCAGCAGCGACAGCCCGCTGCTGGAGCACGCCGACCTGCGTATCCTGGCCGAGTTCGAGCAGAGCGAAGAATGGACCCTGGAGCCAGGCGACATGCTCTACCTGCCACCGCGCCTGGCCCACTACGGCGTGGCCGTGGACGACTGCCTGACCTACTCGGTCGGCTTCCGCGCCCCAAGCGCCGCCGAAGTGCTGACCCACTTCACCGACTTCCTGGGCCAGTTCCTGCCTGACGAAGAGCGCTACAGCGATGCCGACGCCCAGCCGGCCAGCGACCCGCACCAGATCCAGCACGACGCCCTCGACCGCCTCAAGGCGCTGCTCGACAAGCACATGAACGACAAGGACCTGCTGCTGACCTGGTTCGGTCAGTTCATGACCGAGCCGCGTTACCCCGAGCAGATCGTTGGCGAAGAGCTGAGCGAAGAAGAGCTGATCGATGCCCTGGAACAAGGCGCCATCCTGATCCGCAACCCAAGCGCACGCCTGGCCTGGTCGGAATTCGAAGACGACCTGCTGCTGTTCGCCAGCGGCCGCAGCTGCCCGCTGCCGGGCAAACTGCGCGAGCTGCTGAAGCTGGTGTGCGCGGCCGATGCCCTGCATATCGACAACCTGGCAGACTGGCTGCAAGACGAAGATGGCCTTATGCTGGTACAGCAGCTGGTCAAACAAGGAAGCCTGGGATTCGCCAATGAATAAGATCAGCGTTCGCCTCGCCGACTGGCACAAAGACAACGCCGACATTCGCCGTATCCGTGAGGCGGTGTTCATTGCCGAACAGCATGTACCGCCGGAGCTGGAGTGGGACTCGGATGACCCGACCGCTGCACACTTCCTGGCCCTGGAAGGCGACTACCCGATCGGCACTGCCCGCCTGCTGCCAGACGGGACTATCGGCCGGGTATCGGTGCTGAAGGACTGGCGCGGCTTGAAAGTGGGTGACGCGCTCATGAACGCAGTCATCGTCGAAGCGCAGAACCGCGACCTGAAGCAGCAGATGCTCAGCGCTCAGGTGCATGCCACGCCGTTCTACGAGCGCCTGGGCTTTCGCGTAGTCAGCGAGGAATTCCTCGAAGCCGGCATCCCGCACGTGGACATGGTGCGCGACTCGCGCGCCTGACCCACAACGGCACCGGCCTCTGCGCGGGCAAGCCCGCGCAGAGGCCGGCACAGGTCAATGACACGCTCACTGACAAAAACCTGTACATCCATCCAGATAAAACTTGCCTCCGCGCCCCCGCTTGCGCATCCTAGTGCCCATCACCCCCGATGAAGCGTTCCCGGCCATGCGCCTGTTCCTCTGCGAAAAACCCTCCCAGGCAAAAGACATCGCCAAAGTGCTCGGCGCCAACCGTAAGGGCGACGGCTGCTGGCAAGGCACCGACGTCTGCGTCACCTGGTGCATCGGCCACCTGCTGGAAACCGCCCCGCCCGACAGCTACGACGAACGCTACAAGCGCTGGAACCTGGCCGACCTGCCGATCATCCCGGACAAGTGGAAGATGCTGGTCAAGCCCAAGACCGCCAGCCAGTTCAAGGCGGTCAAACGCCTGCTTGGCGAAGCGCGGGAACTGGTGATCGCCACCGACGCCGACCGCGAAGGCGAAATGATCGCCCGCGAACTGGTCGAACATTGCCGCTATCGCGGCCCGGTGCAACGCCTGTGGCTGTCGGCACTGGACGACGCGTCCATCCGCAAGGCCTTGGCCCGCCTGCTGCCCGGCCACGAAACCTTCAACCTGTACCACTCGGCGCTGGGCCGCTCGCGCGCCGACTGGCTGATCGGCATGAACATGAGCCGGCTGTTCACCCTGCTGGGCCGCCAATCCGGCTACCAGGGCGTGTTGCCGGTGGGCCGGGTGCAAACGCCCACCTTGCGCCTGGTGGTCGACCGCGACCGCAGCATCGCCGACTTCGTGCCCGTGCCGTTCTGGGCCATCGATGTGCAACTGGAACACGCCGGCCAACACTTCAATGCCCAATGGCGCGCCCCCGAGGACGCCTGCGACGACCAAGGCCGCTGCCTGAAGCACGCCTTGGCACAACAAGCGGCCACCGACATCGGTAACGCCGGCACGGCCCGCGCCGTCAAGGTTGCCACCGAGCGCGTGCGTGAAGCCGCACCACTCCCCTTCGACCTCGGCACCCTGCAGGAGCTGTGCTCGAAAAAGTTCGGCCTCGGCGCCCAGGAAACCCTCGACATCGCCCAGGCCCTGTACGAAACCCACAAGCTGATCACCTACCCGCGCAGCGACTGCGGTTACCTGCCGCAAAGCCAGCACGCCGAAGCGCCGGCCATCCTCGCCGCCTTGCAACGGGCCGATGCCAGCCTGGCGCCTCTACAGCCCTACCTGGAGCCGCAGCGCCGCTCGCGGGCATGGAACGACGCCAAGGTCAGCGCCCACCACGGCATCATCCCCACCGCCGCCGCCAGCGACCCGTCGCGCCTGCCGGCCAAGCACAAGGCGGTGTATACCCTGATCCGCGCCCGCTACCTGGCGCAGTTCCTGCCCAACCATGAGTATGACCGCACCCAGGCCGACTTCGACTGTGCCGGCCATGCCCTGCGCGCGGTGGGCAAGCAGATTGTCGAGCCGGGTTGGCGCCGCGCCCTGCCCGAGGCGTTGACCCCGGCCAAGGGCCGCGAAGCGCCACCCGCCCAAGTACTGCCGGCACTGCGCGAAGGCCAGGATTGCAATGTACAAGGCCTGCAACTGAAAGATCTGTGGACCCAGCCGCCCAAGCCTTTCACAGAAGGCGACCTGATCAAGGCGATGAAGAACGTGGCCAAGCTGGTGGATGATCCACGGCTGAAGCAGAAGCTCAAGGAAACCACCGGCATCGGCACCGAGGCCACCCGCGCCAGTATCATCCAGGGCCTGCTTGACCGAGGCTACCTGGTGAAGAATGGCAAGGCACTGGCCGCAACGCCCGCGGCCTTCAGCCTGATCGATGCCGTACCCCGCGCCATCGCCGACCCTGGTACCACGGCGATCTGGGAGCAGGCGCTGGACATGGTGCAAAGTGGCGAGATGAGCCTGGAAGAATTCGTCGCCCGGCAGTCGGCGTGGATGGGCAAGCTGGTCGAGCGGTGCAGCGGCATGCGCATGACCATCAGCGGGCCGGCTGCCGGGGCGGCGGCGCCTTGGAAGAAGAAGCGGCGCGGTGGCGGGAAAAGCAAAACGGCTGGCAGCAAGTCGGCCGCCAGCAAGCCGCGTCAGCCTCGGAGAAAAGCGACAACCTGAGGTTTATGCCATTTCAGGACTGGCCGCTTCGCGGGTAAACCACAAACTGGACTGACAGATTGGCACCATGAATTTTACCTGCTAAGTTTTCATGAAAATAATCACAATAATTTTCATGAGGTCTATGCATGTTCAAGCAGTCCGCCCAGCACGTCGCCAGCTACTACGCCCAGACCTACCCCGCCAACATCCCCCTACGCCAAACCCTGCAAGGCACCCACGACACCGATGTGCTGATCATCGGCGCCGGTTTCAGTGGCCTGCACACCGCCCTGCGCCTTACCCAGGCTGGCAAGCGCGTGACGCTGCTGGAAGCAAGCCGCGTGGCCTGGGCCGCCTCCGGGCGCAACGGCGGCCAGGCGCTACTGGGCTGGTCGTGCGATATGCCGCCGCTGGAAAAGGCCTTGGGCATCGAACGTACCCAACGGCTGTGGGCCAGCATGTGCTGGGCCGCTGACGAAATGCGCGACCTCCCCCAGCGCCACGGCTTCGAGATCGATTACCGGCTGGGCAGCCTATGGACCGCCGTGCTACCGCGCCGGGTGAAACTGCTTGAAGAAGCCCTGCACGAGGCTGAGCACAAATGGGGCTACGACGCCCTGCGCCTGATCGGCCGTGAAGAGCTGCCGCAATGGATCGACAGCCCGCGCTATCAGGCCGCGCTGTATGATGCCAAAGGTGCCCACCTCAACCCGCTGAAGCTGGCACAAGGCCTGGCCAGCGCCATCGAAGCCGCTGGCGGCCATATCTACGAACAAAGCCAGGTACTCCGCTACCTGCAGGCAGGCGATGGCTACGTTGCCCGAACCGACAAAGGCGAAGTGCGCTGCAACGTGTTGGTGCTGGCCTGCAACGCCTACATCGACCGCCTCGACCGCAGCCTGTCGCGCCGCCTGTTGCCAGTCGGCTCCTATCAGGTGGCCACCGCGCCACTGGACCCCGGCTTCGCCCGTTCGCTGCTACCGCGCAACAGCTGCGTGATCGACAACCAGTTCGTACCCGACTACTTCCGCCTTACGCCGGACCACCGCCTGCTGTTTGGTGGCGGCTGCACCTACCTGGGCGGCATCCCCAAGGACGTCGCCAGCGCCACCCGGCCCTACCTGGAGCGCGTCTTCCCGCAACTGGCCGGGGTGGCCATCGACTATGCCTGGGGCGGCCATATCGACTGCAGTATCCAGCGCACCCCGGACGTCGGCCGCGAGGGCCAACGCTACTGGCTGCAAGGTTTCTCCGGCCATGGCGTGCTGCCAACCCTGGCAGCGGCACGGGCGGTCAGTGATGCAATCCTCGGTGACGCTGACCTGCTGGCGCTGTACCAAGGCATCGACAACGGCCGTTTCCCCGGTGGCGACCTGCTGGCAGCACCGCTGGAAGCTGCCGCCAAGGCCTGGTACCGGATGCGCGACCGCGCCTGAAGACGGCCGGCGCTTGCTGCCCGAAAATCTCTCCTATTCTCAATAGCTCCCTTAGGTTCCTGCACACAGGAGACACGACCATGAGCTATGTAACCACGAAGGACGGGGTGCAGATTTTCTACAAGGATTGGGGCCCACGCGACGCACCGGTCATCCACTTCCACCACGGCTGGCCGCTCAGCGCCGATGACTGGGACGCGCAGATGCTGTTCTTCCTGGCCCAGGGTTTCCGCGTGGTCGCCCACGACCGCCGTGGCCATGGGCGTTCCAGCCAGGTATGGGACGGCCATGACATGGACCACTATGCCGACGATACGGCTGCCGTGGTTACTCACCTTGGCACTCAGGGCGCCGTGCATGTCGGCCACTCGACCGGGGGTGGCGAGGTGGTGCGTTACATAGCCCGGCACCCGGAAGACAAGGTGGCGAAGGCCGTGCTGATCGCTGCCGTACCGCCACTGATGGTGCAAACCCCCGGCAACCCCGGCGGCCTGCCCAAGTCAGTGTTCGACGGCTTCCAGGCCCAGGTGGCCAGTAACCGGGCGCAGTTCTACCGGGATGTGCCGGCCGGGCCGTTCTATGGCTACAACCGCCCTGGTGTCGAAGCCAGCGAAGGAATCATCGGCAACTGGTGGCGCCAAGGCATGATCGGCAGTGCCAAGGCCCATTACGATGGCATCGTGGCGTTTTCCCAGACGGACTTCACCGAGGATTTGAAGGGCATCCGGCAGCCGGTGCTGGTGATGCATGGGGACGATGACCAGATCGTGCCGTATGAGAATTCCGGGGTGTTGTCAGCGAAGCTGCTGCCCAATGGCACACTGAAGACTTACAAGGGCTACCCGCATGGCATGCCGACTACCCATGCCGATGTGATCAATGCGGATCTGCTGGCGTTTATACGTAGCTGATGTCATTACCATTCCGGACCTCATCGCGACACGACCCACCTTCGCGCAGAGGTCCGTTTGCACTGCAAAGATAAATAACGCACAACAAAAAACAGCCGCTAGCCTTTGGCAATCTCCCTAGACCCATCATTTTTGCCAGTTGCACTTCTACCCTGAACGCCCGACAGTGTACTGCCTTTTCATGGCACGGTGACGCCCATGGCCTTTACCCAAAACCCAACCAGATCAGTTAATCGTTCCCACAACAAACTGCAGCACTATGCATACTCGTGCTATGGCTTCAAGGCGTCAACTCCAGCCATGCCAACACTCGGCTTCAACGGGCAAACTGTTGACCCTATAACCGGAAACTATCATCTTGGCATTGGCTATAGAGCTTACAATTGCATATTAATGAGATTTCACTCGCCTGATAGCGCTAGCCCTTTTGAAAGGGGTGGCCTGAACGCATATGCTTACTGCTCCGGAGATCCAGTTAACTATCAGGACCCTTCAGGCCATGGCAGGTTCTTCAAGAACCTCTTCAGGAGCAAAACACTTTCAGAACGCCGCGATATCTCACTTCAGGCAATCGAAGAAAACCCAGTGCTTGACAAATATAAACCCATCGCCGACAACAGCCTAAACAAACATGAACTCAAATTGATATCAAAAGCAGGCAAAGGCATAAAGGCCATTACCACCGCCAAAGCCGAGAACGAAGAATTCGTACGCAGCCTAAAACCCACCGAACAAGATAAATACCTCCACCCCTCGGGGGAAATTAAACACGACAGCATAGGAGATCAATTTGGCATCAATGAATACCATCTAGCACTTAGTGCTTATGAGTCTCTGATAAAAACCCTAGACAGCATTTTGCCTGCATACTCAAGAAACAGAGAACCCACACCCCATTCATCTTTATCACTTGCAGAACAAAGTAAAAACCTAAGAAAACAATAGCTTTTGAAAATAGAACATCTCAAGTGGGAACACATGTTAACTGACAAAATCGGGCTTCCGGCATTACTATAGCGGCCTTGACTGCACCAACTGCCTGAAGCCTCCCATGCCCTTCGAACTCACCGTAGAACCCCTAACCCTGCTGATCCTGGCCCTGGTCGCCTTCGTCGCCGGTTTCATCGATGCCATCGCCGGTGGCGGCGGCCTGCTGACCACCCCGGCCCTGCTCACCGCCGGCATGCCGCCCCACCTGGTACTGGGCACCAACAAGCTCAGCTCCACCTTCGGCTCGGCCACTGCCGGCTTCACCTACTACAAACGCAAGCTGTTCCACCCGGCACAATGGCGCCCGGCGCTGTTCGCCACCTTGGTCGGGGCATCGATTGGCGCAGTGGTTGCCCACTACATGCCGGCCGAATGGCTTAACAAGATGCTGCCGGTCATCGTCTTCGCCTGCGGCATCTACTTGTTGTTTGGCGGCACGCCAAAAGCGCCGCTGGATGCCGATGCACCGATCAAGAAGAAATGGCAGATGCCACAAGGCTTCACCTTGGGCTTCTACGATGGCGTGGCCGGGCCGGGTACCGGGGCCTTCTGGACCGTCAGTACCCTGCTGCTCTACCCCATCGACCTGGTCCGCGCCAGCGGCGTGGCGCGCAGCATGAACTTCGTCAGCAACATCGCAGCGCTGACGGTGTTCATCATTTCCGGGCAGGTGGACTACATCGTCGGCCTGTGCATGGGCCTGTCGGTGATGGTCGGTGCCTTCTTCGGCGCACGCACGGCGATCAGCGGCGGCAGCAAGTTCATCCGCCCGGTGTTCATCACCGTGGTGCTGGCGTTGACCGTGCGCCTAGCGTGGCAGCACTGGTTCGGGCAGGCCTAAGCGACGCGCAACGTACAAATCGATCAGATAACGGGCGATGGAGCGCCCGGCCGGCAGCGGCGGCAGGTCGTGGACACTGAACCACCGGGCGTCCTCGATCTCGTCCGGCTGCATGACGATGTCGCCCCCCGCGTACTCGGCATGGAACCCCAGCATCATCGAATGCGGAAACGGCCAGCACTGGCTGCCGACGTACTGGATGTTCTGCACCTCCACCGCCACCTCTTCTCGTACTTCGCGCACCAGGCAGTCTTCGGCCGACTCGCCCGGTTCGGCAAAGCCTGCCAGGGTGCTGTACACACCGGTGACGAAGCGCGGCGAGCGCGCCAGCAGGATTTCGTCGCCACGGGTCACCAGCACGATCATGCTCGGCGAAATGCGCGGGTAGCTGCGCAGATCGCAGGGCTGGCAGTACATCGCCCGCTCCCAGCGGATTTGCGTCATCGCCTGGCCACAGCTGCCGCAAAAGCGGTGCTCGCGGGCCCAGGTACCGATCTGCGCGGCATAACCCAGCACCTTGTAGGTGTCGAAGTCGCCTTCAAGCATGAACGCGCGCAGGCCACGCCAGTGGCAACCGGGCACGTCAGTGGCGCTGCGCAGCTCCAGCAGGAACACCGGTTGGCCGTCGAAGTGGCCGATGCCATGCTCGCACAGTACATCGAGATCCTGGCGCTTGAGCCAGTCGCGGGGGAACAGCGCGCCGTTGTCGTCCACCAGGAACCCTTCCGGACTGCGGGCCACGGCCACGCCCCCGGTTATCTGCGGGTCGAGTACTGCAGTTGTCCAGCGTGCTGACATATCGGGGGTTCCTTTACTGCACGTCCCCCGGCCCGATCAGTCGGCGAACGTCGGTTTCTGTTTGCTCATGTGTGCCGTCACGGCCACACGCAGGTCTTCGGACTGCAACATCGCGGCGTTCCAGGTGGCGATGTAGTCCAGGCCATCGTCAATGCGATGGTCACGCATGTAGCTGAGCATTTCCTTGGTGCCGGCCACGGCGATCGGCGATTTTGCGGCAATCTCGCGGGCGATGGCAAAGACCCCGTCAAGCAATGCGGCCTGATCATCATAGACCCGGTTGACCAAGCCGATGCGCAGGGCTTCGTCCGCCGCAACGTTGCGCCCGGTGAAGGCCAGCTCACGCATCATGCCGTCACCGATGATACGTGGCAAACGTTGCAGTGTGCCGACATCGGCGGCCATGCCCATGTCGATTTCCTTGATCGAGAACTGGACATCGTTGCTGCAGTAGCGCATGTCGCAGGCCGAGATGAGGTCGATGGCACCACCGATGCAGTAGCCTTGCACGGCAGCCAGCACCGGCTTGCGGCACTTGTCCACGGCAGTGAACGAGGCCTGCAGGCGCTGGATGGTCTTGCGCAGGAAGCGCGCATTGCGGCCCACATCCTTGCCCATCTGCCCGGCCAGCGACGCCAGCATCATCAGGTCGATACCGGCGGAGAAATGCTTGCCGGCACCGCTGATCACCACCGCGCGCACCGCATCGGTGTCGTCGATCCACTGGAAGATGTCGATGATCTCCTCCCAGAAGGCGGCGTTCATCGCGTTGACCTTTTCCGGGCGGTTGATCTGAACGTGGGCAATGTTATCGGTCAGTTCGACCTTGAATGCGCTGTACTCGGTCACGGGCGGCACTCCTGCGGGTGAAGGGTTCATGGCTCGGAATGGTAACCCAGCCCGATGACCGCACTTGTGCCAAAAACGGGACTGCACGCCTTGCCTAAGACGCGCCGTTCCGGCACCGTGCGCCATCGCCGAATTATAAGGATACAAATACATGTCACGCTCCCCGACCGGCGCCCTCGCCCACAGTTTTCTGGGCCAGTCGCCGCTTTGGTACAAGGCGGTCATCTGCCTGTTCCTGGTGCTCAACCCCCTGCTCCTGGTAACCGTAGGCCCGGTTGCGGCCGGGTGGGCGCTGGTACTCGAGTTCATCTTTACCCTGGGCATGGCGCTGAAGTGCTACCCGCTGATGCCCGGCGGCCTGTTGCTGATCGAAGCCCTGCTGCTGCAGATGACCACGCCACAGGCGCTGTACGAGGAACTGCAGCACAACTTCCCGGTGATTCTGCTGCTGATGTTCATGGTTGCCGGTATCCACTTCATGAAGGAACTGCTGCTGTTCCTGTTCTCACGCATCCTGCTGGGCGTTCGCTCGAAGGCAGTCCTGTCCCTGCTGTTCTGCGTGCTGTCGGCATTCCTCTCGGCGTTTCTCGATGCGCTGACCGTGACGGCGGTGATCATCAGCGCTGCGGTTGGCTTTTACGCCGTTTACCACCGTGTCGCCTCCGGGGCCAACCCGCGTGAAGACAGCGCGCTCGATAGCGATCAGCAAGTGGCACAATTGCACCGCGAAGACCTCGACCAGTTCCGCGCCTTCCTGCGCAGCCTGCTGATGCACGGCGCGGTGGGTACTGCCCTGGGCGGTGTTTGCACGCTGGTGGGCGAGCCGCAGAACCTGCTGATCGGCCATGAAATGGGCTGGCACTTCGCCGACTTCTTCTTCAAGGTGGCGCCCGTGTCGCTGCCGGTACTGGGTGCCGGCCTGCTCACTTGCGTGCTGCTGGAGAAGCTTCGCCTTTTCGGCTACGGCACGCTGATGCCTGAACCCGTGCGTCAGGTGCTGGCCACCTATGCCGCCGAAGACGACGACGCGCGCACCCAGGCCCAGCGCCTGGCGCTGTGGGTGCAAGGGTTGGCTGCGCTGATCCTGATCGTATGCCTGGGGCTGCATGTGGCCGAGGTTGGTCTGATCGGCCTGATGGTGATTGTGCTGATCACGGCCTTTACCGGCATCACCGATGAGCACCGCCTGGGCCGTGCCTTCCAGGACGCCATGCCGTTCACATCCTTGCTGGTGGTGTTCTTCGCCGTGGTGGCAGTGATTCATCAGCAGCAACTGTTCAGCCCCTTGATCAGCTGGGTGCTGACGCTGCCTGCCGAGCAACAGCCGGGCATGCTGTACCTGGCCAACGGCCTGCTGTCGGCAATCAGCGACAACGTGTTCGTTGCCACCATCTACATCACCGAAGTGAAGCAGGCGTTTCTCAATGGCGGCATGAGCCGCGAGCATTTCGAGACGCTGGCGGTGGCGATCAATACCGGTACCAACCTGCCCAGCGTGGCGACACCGAATGGCCAGGCTGCGTTCCTGTTCCTGCTGACCTCGGCGATTGCGCCGTTAATCCGGCTGTCGTATGGGCGGATGGTGTGGATGGCCTTGCCTTACACAGTGGTCATGGGTGGGCTGGGGTGGTGGGCGGTGACCTACTGGTTGTAATCGTTCGACGGGGACTTATGTACACCCTCCGCCACAATCCCGTACAACTTTTGCCCTGCGCCCGCATCGAAGCACAGGTAAGCCCCCATCCGTTCCAAGGAGTTTCGCCATGGCACTACGCACCCCGTTGCTGCTGTCCTGCATCACCCTGGCCCTGCTCGGTTGCGCCGGTAACGATCACCCGGCACCGCCGCATACCCAGCAGGTCGACCTGCAACGCTACCAGGGCACCTGGTACGAACTGGCGCGGCTACCGATGTTCTTCCAGCGCAACTGCGTGCAGTCCGAGGCGCACTATGGCCTGCGTACCGATGGCCGCATCGACGTGACCAACCGTTGCCAGGAAAAGGACGGCCAGTGGAATGAAGCCAAAGGTGTCGCCGAAGCCCAACAACCGGGCAGTACCGACAAGCTGTGGGTACGCTTCGACAACTGGTTCAGCCGCCTGGCCCCCGGCCTGACCAAGGGCGAATACTGGGTGCTGTACCACGACAAGGACTACCGCGTGGCGTTGGTCGGCCACCCCAACCGTGAGTACCTGTGGCTGCTGTCGCGCACGCCGGCGGTCACCGACCAGCAACGCGAGCAACTGCTGAGCATCGCGCGGGAGCAAGGCTATGACACCAGCAAGCTCATCTGGCGGCAGGCAGACTAGCTCACCATCGACGGCCTGCGGCAATCCGGTTAAGGTGTGCGCCCTTTATCGACTCGAAGGATGCGCGCTTCGATGACGCCAGCCTGTACGAGCAAGGAGCCCTGAGCATGGACCTGCTGTTCCTGGGCACCTCTGCCGGGGTGCCGACCAAGGCGCGCAACGTCAGCGCCACTGCCGTGATCGAAGCCAGTGGCAGCCACTGGTACCTGGTCGACTGTGGCGAAGGCACCCAGCATCAACTGCTGCACACGCCGCTGTCGATCCGTGACTTGCGTGCCATTTTCATCACCCATGTGCACGGCGACCATTGCTTTGGCCTGCCAGGCTTGCTGGCCAGTGCCGGGATGAGCGGGCGCACCCGGCCGCTGGAGCTGATTTTGCCCGCCGCACTGCATGACTGGTTACGTCAGGGCCTGTTGGCCAGCGACACCTTCCTGCCCTTCGAACTGCGCCTGCTGGCCGTGGAGGACGTGGCCGAATGGCGCAGCGAGACCCTGCAAGTGACCACCGTGCAGTTGTCACACCGGGTACCGAGCGTCGCTTTCGTGTTCACCGAACTCAACCCCGAGCCGCGCCTGGACATCCAGCGCCTGGAAGCCGAAGGCATTCCACGCGGTCCACTGTGGGGCGAGCTGGCCAAAGGCCTGAAGACGCAGCATGGCGGGCAGTGGCTCGACGGTAACGACTACTTGCGCCCTTCGCGCCCGCCGCGCCGGGTGATCGTGTGCGGGGACAACGACAACCCCGAATTGCTGGCCGATGCCGCCAAAGGCGCGGATGTGCTGGTGCACGAAGCCACGTTCACCCAGGCAGTGGTCGAGCGCACCGGGGTTACCTTCGGTCACAGCACCGCAGCAGCGGTAGCGCGCTTTGCCGAAGCGGCAGGCGTGCGCAACCTGATGCTGACGCACTTCAGCGCCCGCTACCAGAGCGATCCCAGACGCACCCCGAATATCGATAACGTGCGTGACGAAGCCCTCGCCCACTACCACGGGCAACTGACCCTGGCGCAGGACCTGCAGCGCTATCACATAGGCCGCGATGGCTGTCTTGTAGCTGTTGGGTGATTTATGCCAAGAGATAGGCGTGGTGCTGACAGGTGCCAGCCTTGAATTTTGAGGTGGCGCGTAAACCGAGCGCCGCGCGGCCGGCGCTCGATCTCAAAGACGCCACATAACCCACGCCAGGCTAGGCCGCCAAGCGCCCGCTGGCAATGGCCTCCGATGCCGCCAGCATCGCCCGCAGCAATACCGCACACCCTGCCGCCAGGTCACCCGGCGTGGCGTTCTCGATCTCGTTGTGGCTGATGCCGTTTTCACACGGCACGAAAATCATCCCCGCCGGCCCTAGCTCGGCCAGGAAGATCGCGTCATGCCCCGCACCGCTGACGATGTCCATGTGCGGCAGGCCCAATGCCTTGGCCGACTCGCGCACCGCATCGACACAGCCCTTGTCGAAGTACAGCGCCGGGAAGTCAGCCGTGGGGACCAGTTCATGGCTCAGGCCATGCTTGGCACAGGTGGCTTCGATCACCCCGCGCACCTCGGCAATCATCGCATTCAGCTGCTCGCCCTCCAGGTGGCGGAAGTCCAGGGTCATGCGCACTTCACCCGGGATCACGTTACGCGACCCGGGGTACGCCTGCAGGCATCCTACGGTGCCGCAGGCATGGGGCTGATGGCCGAGGGCGGTGCGGTTGACCGCTTCCACTACCGCAGCGGCACCGACCAATGCATCCTTGCGCAGGTGCATGGGCGTCGGGCCGGCATGGGCCTCGACACCACGCAGTGTCAGATCGAACCACTTCTGGCCGAGGGCACCCAGCACCACGCCGATGGTCTTGGCCTGATCTTCGAGGATTGGCCCCTGCTCGATATGCGCTTCGAAATACGCCCCCACCGGGTGGCCCAGCACCGCACGCGGACCGGCATAGCCGATGGCGTTCAACGCCTCGCCAACGCTGACACCCTGGGCATCTCGCTTGGCCAGGGTATCCTCCAGGGTGAACTTGCCGGCGAACACCCCTGAACCCATCATGCACGGCGCAAATCGCGAACCTTCTTCGTTGGTCCACACCACGACTTCCAGCGGCGCTTCGGTTTCCACGCCCAGGTCGTTGAGGGTGCGGATCACCTCCAGCCCGGCCATCACCCCGAAGCAGCCATCGAACTTGCCGCCGGTGGGCTGGGTGTCGATATGGCTGCCGGTCATCACCGGGGGCAGCTTGGGGTTACGCCCGGGGCGGCGGGCAAAGATGTTGCCGACGGCGTCGATGCCGACCGTGCAACCGGCGGCCTCGCACCACTGCACGAACAGGTCGCGGGCCTGGCGGTCGAGGTCGGTCAGGGCCAGGCGGCAAACGCCCCCTTTCGCGGTGGCGCCGAGGCGGGCCAGGTCCATCAGCGATTGCCACAGGCGGGTGCTGTCGACGTGGTGGGCATTGGTTTTCAGGATGTCTTGAACTGGAGTCACGGGTTTCTCCTTCAGGCTTTTTTGTTGTCTGTTCGGGCCTCTTCGCGGGCGCGCCCGCGAAGAGGCAGACTGGGTCTCAAGGCAAGGGCTTGGCCAGCCGCGCCGGATTGCGCGCCGCCACGCTGGCGAAGACGTAATACAGCCCCCCACCCAGCAGCGAGCCGGTGAACCAGCCGTAGTCGTAAAACCAGCTGAAACTGCTGTTGCCAATGGCCATCACGGTAAGCGCCACCGGCAACGCAAAGGCGGCAAACCCGGCCCAGTTCCACGCGGGATACACGTCATCCCGGTACAGCCCGGCCAGGTCCAGCTGCTGCCGACGGATCATGAAGTAGTCCACCACCATGATCCCGGCAATCGGCCCGAGCAGGCTGGAATAGCCAAGCAACCAGTTGGAGTACACGCTCTCCAGGCTCAGGTCGGACACGATCCAGCCCAGTTTTTTCAGCAGCTCATGCCCCATCAACGCCAAACCGATGAAGCCGGTCAGCCATACGGCACGGCTGCGTCCGATCAGGCGAGGGGCAATGTTCTGGAAGTCGTTGGTCGGTGACACGATGTTGGCGGCGGTGTTGGTCGACAGCGTGGCGATCACGATCAGTGCCATGGCCAGGGCCACCCAGAACGGGCTGTGGATTTTGCCGATCAGGCTGACCGGGTCGGACACCGTTTCGCCCACCAGCGATGCCGAGGCAGCGGTCAGCACCACACCCAGCGAAGCGAACAGGAACATGGTCAGCGGCAGGCCGAAGATCTGCCCCAGAATCTGGTCTTTTTGGCTGCGGGCGTAGCGGCTGAAGTCGGGAATGTTCAGCGACAACGTGGCCCAGAAGCCGACCATGGCGGTAAGCCCGGCGCAGAAGTAACTGACCACGCTCGCCCCTTCCGGACGCTTGGGTGGCTGGGCCAGCAGTTCGGTCATCGACATGTGCGGCAACGCCCAGAACAGCAGCCCGACGCCCACCGCCACCAGCAGCGGTGCCGACAGTGTTTCCAGCCACTTGATCGACTCGGCGCCGCGCAGCACCACCCACAGGTTCAGACACCAGAAGATCATGAAGCCGATCACCTCGCCGGTGCCGCCCAGTGCTTTCCAGTCATCGAACACCGACCCGAGGAACAGGTGAATGGCCAGCCCGCCAAACATCGTCTGGATACCAAACCAGCCGCACGCGACCACCGCGCGGATCAGACACGGGACGTTGGAGCCGAGGATGCCAAAGGACGAGCGCAACAACACCGGAAACGGGATGCCGTACTTGGTGCCGGGGAACGCGTTGAGGGTAAGCGGAATAAGCACGATCACGTTGGCCAGCAGGATAGCCAGCAACGCCTCGCCCACGCTGAGGCCGAAGTAAGCCGTGAGCACGCCGCCCAAAGTGTAGGTGGGCACGCAGATGGACATGCCTACCCAGAGGGCTGTGATGTGCCATTTGTTCCAGGTGCGCTGGTGCACTTTGGTGGGCGCGATGTCGTGGTTATAGCGCGGGCTGTCGAGGACATCACTGCCCTCGGACAGTTCGAACAGGCCATCTTGCTCGACCACTTCCGATCTGCTCTGTTGCATGGGCCCTTCTCCAGATTTTCTTTTAGTTGTTTGCTCATCGGGCTAACTCGATGGCCGGAGTACGCACGCGTAATCGTGCTTAAAAATCTCGACCAGATTTTCATCTTGTCAAGTAAGTCAAAAACCTCCGAAAGCCCCGAAACCAGCGCTAACTAAATAATTAATCTTTAAATATCAGTCACTTAAAAACCACAAAAATAATAGGAAAATTTTCTTGATGAATCACCAATCAGCATCTAGCCTCGAATCTTGTCAGGACTGACAGGATTAACCGCCCTGCCCGCCCTGCACCCGTGACAATTCCAAGAACCGGCCCAGACCGGTCAGCCTGCGAGGAAAACGGCATGTCCCTGTTGATCCGTGGCGCCACCGTGGTTACCCACGAAGAGAGTTACCCCGCCGATGTCCTGTGTGCCGATGGCCTGATCCGCGCCATCGGGCAAAACCTCGAACCCCCGACCGACTGCGAGATCCTTGACGGCAGTGGCCAGTACCTGATGCCCGGCGGCATCGACCCGCACACCCACATGCAGTTGCCGTTCATGGGCACCGTGGCCAGCGAGGACTTCTTCAGCGGCACCGCTGCGGGTCTTGCTGGTGGCACCACCTCGATCATCGATTTCGTCATCCCCAATCCGCAGCAATCGCTGCTGGAGGCCTTCCACACCTGGCGCGGCTGGGCACAGAAAAGCGCCAGCGACTATGGCTTCCACGTCGCCATCACCTGGTGGAGCGAGCAGGTGGCCGAAGAGATGGGCGAGCTGGTGGCCAAGCACGGTGTGAACAGTTTCAAGCACTTCATGGCCTACAAGAACGCCATCATGGCCGCCGACGACACCCTGGTGGCCAGCTTCGAGCGCTGCCTGCAACTGGGTGCCGTGCCTACCGTGCATGCCGAAAACGGCGAGCTGGTGTACCACCTGCAGAAAAAACTGCTGGCCCAGGGCCTGACCGGGCCGGAAGCCCACCCGCTGTCGCGCCCGTCCCAGGTCGAGGGCGAGGCGGCCAGCCGCGCCATCCGCATTGCCGAAACCCTCGGCACGCCGCTGTACCTGGTGCATGTTTCCAGCCGCGAGGCACTGGATGAAATTGCCTATGCGCGGGGCAAGGGCCAGCCGGTGTATGGCGAAGTGCTGCCCGGCCACCTGCTGCTGGATGACAGCGTCTACCGTGACCCGGACTGGGCCACTGCGGCCGGCTACGTGATGAGCCCGCCGTTCCGCCCGCGTGAACACCAGGAAGCCCTGTGGCGCGGCTTGCAGTCGGGCAACCTGCACACCACCGCCACCGACCACTGCTGCTTCTGCGCCGAGCAGAAAGCCATGGGCCGCGACGACTTCAGCCGTATTCCCAACGGCACCGCCGGCATCGAGGATCGCATGGCGGTGCTGTGGGATGCCGGGGTGAACAGCGGGCGCTTGTCGATGCATGAGTTCGTTGCCCTCACCTCTACCAACACGGCGAAGATCTTCAACCTGTTCCCGCGCAAGGGTGCCATCCGCGTTGGCGCCGACGCCGACCTGGTGCTGTGGGACCCGCAGGGCACCCGCACCATCTCCGCCCAGACCCACCACCAGCGGGTGGACTTCAACATCTTCGAAGGCCGCACCGTGCGTGGCATCCCCAGCCACACCATCAGCCAGGGCAAGGTGCTGTGGGCCGATGGCGACCTGCGTGCCGAAGCGGGCGCGGGGCGGTATGTGGAACGGCCGGCGTACCCGTCGGTGTATGAGGTGCTGGAACGCAGGGCCGAGCATCAGCGCCCGACGCCCGTGCAGCGTTAAGGCCCTTGGGGCTGCGAAGCGGCCCCTGTCGCCTGCCCCCATAAAAATAGAGAGGCTACAACCGTGATCGACGCCCTGAAACACTTGCCGCGCCCAAGGGCCGGTGCCGACCAGTTGGCCGAGCGCTTCAGCGACCTGGCCCCACCCCTCACCGCTCGCCAGGCCGCCGTCGAAAGCGCGCGCTGCCTGTACTGCTACGACGCGCCCTGCGTCAATGCGTGCCCCAGCGACATCGACATCCCCTCGTTCATCCACCGCATCAGTGACGAAAACCTGCAAGGCGCCGCCGAGCGCATCCTCTCCGCCAACATCCTCGGCGGCAGTTGCGCCCGTGTATGCCCCACCGAAATCCTCTGCCAGCAAGCCTGCGTGCGCAACAACGCGCAGGAGTGTGCGCCGGTACTGATCGGCCAGCTTCAGCGCTACGCCCTGGACAACGCCCACTTCACCGAACACCCGTTCAAGCGTTCCCCGGCTACCGGCAAGCGCATCGCCGTGGTCGGTGCCGGGCCTGCCGGGCTGTCCTGTGCCCATCGCCTGGCCATGCACGGGCATGACGTGGTGGTGTTCGAGGCCTGTGACAAGGCTGGCGGCCTCAACGAGTACGGCATCGCCCGCTACAAACTGGTCGACGACTATGCGCAACGTGAAGTGGAATTCCTGCTGGGCATCGGTGGCATCGAAATTCGCCATGGCCAGCGCCTGGGCGGCAACCTCAGTCTGGGCGAACTGCGCGACCAGTACGACGCGGTATTCCTTGGCATCGGCCTGAATGCCGTGCGCCAGTTGGGCCTGCCCGATGAAGAAGCCCCCGGCCTGCTCGCCGCCACCGCATACATCCGCGAACTGCGCCAGGCCGATGACCTGAGCCAACTGCCCTTGGCCGACCGCTGCCTGGTGATCGGTGCCGGCAACACCGCCATCGACATGGCCGTGCAGATGAGCCGCCTGGGCGCCCGCGACGTCAACCTCGTGTACCGCCGTGGCAATGCCGACATGGGCGCCACCGGCCACGAGCAAGACATTGCCAAGGCCAACCAGGTGCGCCTGCACACCTGGGCCCGCCCCGATGCCGTACTGCTGGATGACGCTGGCAAGGTGCGCGGCATGCGCTTCGCCCGTACCGAGCTGGCCGACGGCCGCCTGCGCGACACTGGCGAAACCTTCGAGCTGGCCGCCGATGCCATCTTCAAGGCCATCGGCCAACGCTTCGACGATGCCAGCCTCGGCGACCCGGTGGCTGCACAGCTGGTCCGCGAGGGTGAGCGCATCCGTGTCGACGAAACCCTGCAAACCAGCCTGCCGGGCGTGTATGCCGGCGGTGACTGCACCGCCCTGGGCCAGGACCTTACCGTCCAGGCCGTACAGCACGGCAAGCTGGCCGCCGAAGCCATCCATGCCCGACTCATGCTCAACGTGGAGGCAGCGTAAATGGCCGACTTGTCTATTGTGTTTGCCGGCATCAAGGCACCGAACCCGTTCTGGCTGGCTTCCGCGCCGCCCACCGACAAAGCCTACAACGTGGTCCGCGCCTTCGAGGCCGGCTGGGGCGGCGTGGTGTGGAAAACCCTGGGCGAGGACCCGGCGGCGGTCAACGTGTCGTCGCGTTACTCAGCACACTACGGCGCCAACCGCCAGGTGCAGGGCATCAACAACATCGAGTTGATCACCGACCGTTCGCTGGACATCAACCTGCGCGAAATCACCCAGGTGAAGAAGGACTGGCCTGACCGTGCACTGATCGTGTCACTGATGGTGCCGTGCGTGGAAGAATCGTGGAAGTTCATCCTGCCACTGGTGGAAGCCACCGGGGCCGACGGCATCGAGCTTAACTTCGGCTGCCCGCACGGCATGCCTGAACGGGGCATGGGCGCGGCGGTCGGCCAGGTGCCGGAGTACGTGGAAATGGTCACCCGCTGGTGCAAGACGCACTGCTCGCTGCCGGTGATCGTGAAGCTTACGCCGAACATCACCGACATCCGCCAATCGGCCCGTGCCGCGCACCGGGGCGGGGCCGATGCGGTGTCGCTGATCAACACCATCAACTCCATCACCAGTGTCGACCTCGACCGCATGGTCGCCCACCCCATCGTGGGGGACCAGAGCACCCACGGCGGTTACTGTGGCTCGGCGGTCAAGCCGATTGCGCTGAACATGGTGGCGGAGATCGCCCGCGACCCGGAAACACGCGGTTTGCCAATCTGCGGCATTGGCGGCATTGGCAACTGGCGTGATGCGGCGGAGTTCATGGCCCTGGGCAGCGGCGCCGTGCAGGTGTGCACGGCGGCGATGCTGCATGGGTTCCGCATTGTCGAGGACATGAAGGACGGCCTGGCGCGCTGGATGGACCAGCATGGGCATGCCAACATCGAAGCATTTCGCGGGCAAGCGGTGGGTCATACCACCGACTGGAAGTACCTGGACATCAACTATAAATCGGTGGCGCATATCGACCAGGAGGCCTGCATTGGTTGCGGGCGCTGCCACATAGCCTGTGAGGATACGTCTCACCAGGCCATTGCCAGCACGCTGAAGGCTGACGGCACGCATGCCTACAGTGTGATCGAGGAGGAATGCGTGGGCTGCAACCTGTGCCAGATCACTTGCCCGGTGGAAAGCTGCATCGAGATGCAGGCGCAGGATACGGGCAAGCCGTACATGAACTGGACGCAGGATCCGCGTAATCCCTATCGCGAGGCCAGCTGAGCAATTGGGGCCGCACAGCGGCCCCATTTTCCGGTTCAGGGCTCTAGCCCAATCCCCCGCAAGATCACGCTGGTCACCGTCTGCACCGCACTCTCGAACGCCATGTCCGAGAGCATCTCCCCGCCATTGAGCAATTCAACCTGGTAACCAAAGTCGGCGTAATGCTGAGTCGAAGCCCAGATCATGTACAGCAACGCCGACGGCTCCACCGGCAGAATGCGCCCCTCCTCTACCCAGCGGCGGATCTTGTTCTCTTTCAACTTGGCCCAGGGCACCAGGCTTTCATCCAGGTTCACCCCCAGCACCGGCGCCCCGTGCAGCATTTCTTCGGCCCAGATCTTCGAACCCAGCGGCCGCGAACGCGAATGCCCCATCTTCGCGCGGATGTAACTGGTCAACACCACGCGGGGGTCGTCGAAGTTCTCGAAGCACAGCGCGTCCTGCTTCCACACGTCCAGCAAGTCTTGCAGTACGGCGCGGAACAGGTCGTCCTTGGTGCTGAAGTAATAGTGCAGGTTGGAGCGCGGCAACTCGGCCTGTTCGGCAATATCGCCCATGGACGTGGCGCCATAGCCTTTTTCGGCGAACACCTTTTCCGCCGCCTGCAGAATCTTCTCGATATTGCGCCGGCGGATTTCGATCTTGTGGTTGGCCATCAGCCCTGGGCCGTCCACACCGCCAGTTCATAACCGTCCGGGTCGATGAAGTGGAAGCGTCGCCCGCCGGGGAAGGCAAAAGTTGCCCGGCTGATTTTCGCCCCCGCCGCCTCGACCCGCTGCTGCGTGGCCTCCAGGTCGTCAGCGTACAAAATGACCAGCGGACCACCCGGGCGTACCGGCTCGCCGGTGGTGAAGCCCCCGGTAAGGCGACCATCGCTGAACTCGGTGTAGGTGGGCCCGTAATCGGTGAACGCCCAGCCGAACACGCTGCCGTAGAAGGCCTTGCTCCGTGCGATGTCGCTGACATTGAACTCGATGTTGTCGATCTGCCGATCAGTACCGCGAATGCCCATGGGTGCTCCGTGCCTAAGGGGTTTGGCCTAGTCTACTCCGCTTGCTCCAACGTGGTGCAATCCCTTGGTGCACGTCGCACCTATCTGCAACTCGCCCGGTCACGCACCGGGCACTGTGCCCGGTGCAAGTTGAGCGCAGTGTTGATGATGCCGATATGACTGAACGCCTGAGGGTAGTTGCCAAGCATGCGCTGGCCGGCCGGTTCATATTGCTCGGCCAGCAGGCCAAGGTCGTTGCACAGGCCGGTCAGGCGTTCATACAGCGCCTGCGCCTCTGCCTGGCGCCCGAGTAATACATACACGTCAGCCAGCCAGAACGAGCACACCAGGAAAGTACCCTCCCCGGGCGTCAGGCCATCACTGCAACTGTCGCTGTCGTAACGCAACAGCAGGCCGTTCTTCAGCAAGCGCTGTTCGATCTGTTCAAGCGTGCGTAAAAAGCGTGGATCATCTGCCGGCAGAAATCCGGTCAGGGCGACCTGCAACAGGCTGGCGTCCATTTCTGAAGAACCGTAGGCCTGGACGAAATAAAGACCGCTGGCATCAAGGCCGCGCTCGCAGACTTCACGGTGAATCTCATCGGCCACCTGGCGATAATGCCGCCCACGCTCGCGGCCTTCCTCCGTGGTGTCGGCCAGCCCCGCAGCACGGTCGAAGGCGACCCACGCCATCACTTTGGAGTGCACGAACTGCTGCCGGCCACCGCGTACTTCCCAGATGCCTTCGTCCGGCTCGCGCCAGATGCGCTCGACGTAAGGCAGGATCAGGCGGGAAATGGCAGCGCTGCGCGGGTGGCGCGGCAAGCCGCCCTTGATCGCCTGGGTCATGGCATCGGCCAGTTCGCCGTAGATGTCCAGCTGCATCTGCTGCGAAGCGGCGTTGCCCACCCGCACGGGTTGCGAATGCTCGTAACCGGCCAGCCACGGCAACGTGTATTCCTGCAAGTCGCGCTCGCCAGCCAGGCCGTACATGATCTGCATCTGTTCAGGGTTGCCAGCCACCGAACGCAGCAGCCATTCCCGCCAGGCCTGGGCTTCGTCGAAATAGCCCAGGTTCATGAACGCCAGCAGGGTCATGGTGGCGTCGCGCAGCCAGCAGAAGCGGTAGTCCCAGTTACGCTCCCCACCCAGGCGCTCGGGCAGCGAGGTGGTAACGGCGGCGACGATGCCGCCGGTAGGCGCGTAGGTCATTGCCTTGAGGGTAAGCAACGAACGGCGCACCAAGGCCGTGTAGGGGCCTACCTGCGGGCAACGGGCGGCGAAGGCCTGCCATTGATCGATGGTGTGGGCCAGGGCCTGGTCACTGTCGCGGTCGGGTTGCACTGGCAGGTGCGAGGGCTGATGGCGCAGGCTGAAGATATGCCGCTCACCTGTACCAACGCGAAAACGGGCGACGGTATGGTGGTCGCGGGCATGCGGCGGCACGGTGCTGCACAGGATCAGCCGGTCAGGGCCGGCGACAGCGCTGAGGGTGAGTGGGTCGAGCCGTTCCACCCAGGGCACGCTGCGCCCGTAGTCGAAGCGCATGACCAGGTCCATTTCGAAGTTGGTTTCACCAGAGATGCCCTCGACGATTCGCACCACCGAATTGACCTCGCCCAAGGGCATGAAGTCGAGCACGCGGGCACGGCCAGTGGCGGTGACCCAGGTGGTTTCCAGCACCAGGGTATCGTCCAGATAAAGCCGGCTACTGTGCTCGACCGGGTCGCTGGGGGCCAGGCGCCAGCGGCCGTTTTCTTCGTTGCCCAGCAGTGCGGCGAATACGGCTGGGGCGTCGAAGCGTGGCAGGCACAGCCAGTCGAGCGAGCCATCACGGCTGACCAGGGCAGCGCTGCGGCAGTTGCCCAGCAGCGCGTAGTCTTCGATGTGGGCGGGCATTCAACCTCCTTGATGTGGTTGCCTGTGCTGGCCCTTTCGCGGGCTCGCCCGCGAAAGGGCCAGCACAGGCATAACAAGAACCTCACCCCAGCCGATGCCACTCGCGCTTGTCCCGCGCCAGCAGTTCATTGCCAGCCTCGGGCCCATCTTCACCCGCCGGGTACTCATGCACCTCGCCATCCTGCGCCCAGGCATCGAGAAACGGCTGCACCGCGCGCCAACCGTTCTCGATGTTGTCGGCGCGCTGAAACAGGGTCTGATCACCGGTCAGGCAGTCGTAGATCAAGGTCTCGTAGCCGGTCGCCGGGGTCATCTTGAAGAAGTCCTTGTAGGCAAAGCCCAGCTCGACGTTCTCCATCACCAGCTCCGGCCCCGGCCGCTTGGCCTGCAGGTCGAACCACATGCCTTCGTTGGGCTGAATCTGGATTTTCAGGTAGTTGGGCTTGGGGCGCTCCAGCTCCGACTCGCGAAACTGCGCATAGGGCGCGGGCTTGAAGCAGATGGCGATTTCCGTATCGCGCACGCTCATGCGCTTGCCGGTACGCAGGTAGAATGGCACGCCAGCCCAGCGCCAGTTGTCGATCATGACCTTCAGTGCCACGAAGGTTTCGGTCTGGCTGTCGGCAGCGACGTTGGCCTCCTGGCGGTAGCCGGGCAGCGGCTTGCGCCCCTGCTTGCCGGCGACGTACTGGCCGCGCACGGAGTTTTTCAGGGCCATTTTCGCCGACCACGGGCGGATGGCGCCGACCACCTTGGCCTTTTCACTGCGCACGGCATCGGCGCCGAACGCTGCGGGTGGCTCCATGGCTACCATCGCCAGCAACTGGAACAAGTGGTTGGGGACCATGTCGCGCAAGGCCCCGGTGCTGTCGTAGAACGCGCCCCGGGTTTCGACGCCGACGGTTTCCGCAGCGGTGATCTGCACATGGTCGATGTAGTGGTTGTTCCAGAACGATTCGAACAAGCCATTGGAAAAACGGCTGACCAGAATGTTCTGCACCGTTTCTTTGCCCAGGTAATGATCGATGCGGTAAATCTGCCGCTCGCCCATCACCTTCAGCAGGCAGGCGTTGAGCGCCTCGGCGCTGGCCAGGTCGGTGCCGAACGGCTTTTCGACCACCACACGGCGAAAGCCCCCTGCAGACTCGTCGAGCAACCCGGCCTGCCCCAGGCGCTGGGCTACTTCGGGGAAGAAGCGCGGCGAGGTTGCCAGGTAGAAGATCGCATTGCCGTGGCTGGTCTTCTCGATACGCTTGGCGATGGCCTGGTAGGTCGCCGGGTCAAGGAAATCGCCAGTCTGGTAATCCAGGCGCTTGGCCAGGCGGGCCCACAGTTTCTCGTCCAGGCATTTGGCCGTGCCCTTGTCCCGCTCGACCATGAACGCATGCAGGCGCGCGGCAAAATCCTCGGCGCTGGCCGGATTATGGTCGACGCCGACAATGCGCAGGTTGCGGTCCAGCAAACCGTCGCGGCTAAGGTTGTAAAGCGCCGGCATCAGCAGGCGCTTGACCAGGTCGCCATTGGCGCCGAACAGAAACAGGGTGCAAGGCGGTGCAGCAGGAATGGTCTGTTTGGTCATTCGGCTTTCTTCTCGACATGGCCACCAAAGCCCAGGCGCATGGCCGAGAGGATCTTGTCACCGTAGGTGCCCTGTTGCTGGCGCGAGCGGAAGCGGGCGAACAGCGCGCTGGACAAAACCGGCACCGGCACTGCCTGTTCCACAGCGGCGTCGATGGTCCAACGGCCCTCGCCACTGTCGGACACCGAGCCGCTGAACTGCGACAGCTGCGGGTCGGCGACCAAGGCATCGGCGGTGAGGTCGAGCAACCACGAAGTGACCACGCTGCCGCGCCGCCACACTTCAGCGATCTCGGCCACGTTCAGGTCGAAGCGCTGTTCTTCGGGCAGCTCGTTGCCGCCTTTGCTGCGCAACAGGTCGAAGCCTTCGGCGTAGGCCTGCATCAGGCCGTATTCGATGCCGTTGTGCACCATTTTCACGTAGTGCCCGGCGCCAGGTGGGCCGGCGTGGATATACCCGTGTTCGGCACGCTGATGCTCACCGCTGCGGCCATGAGTACGCGGGATGTCGCCCACGCCCGGCGCCAACGCCTTGAACAAAGGCTCCAGGCGCTCGAACACGTCCTTTTCACCACCGATCATCATGCAGTAGCCACGGTCCAGGCCCCACACACCGCCGGAGGTGCCCACGTCCAGGTAATGCAGGCCGCGCTTGGCCAGTTCAGCGGCGCGGCGCATGTCGTCCTTGTAGAAGGTGTTGCCGCCGTCGATGATCGCATCGCCCGGCTCCAGCAGTTCGGCCAGCTGGGCGATGGTCTGCTCGGTCGGCTCGCCGGCCGGCAGCATGACCCACACTGCGCGCGGCGCTTTCAGTTTTTGTACCAGCGCACCGAGGTCGTGTGCGCCTTGAGCACCCTCGCCTTCCAGCCCGGTGATGGCCTCTCGGTTGCGGTCGTGTACCACGGTGCGGTGGCCGGCGCGCATCAGGCGCCTTGCGATATTGCCGCCCATGCGGCCCAGCCCGACGATTCCCAGTTGCATGAGCCGATGCTCCCCTTACGAAATGGTTGACGACACAGTCCAGCTTTCCAGATTAGTCCAGCGTACCGCATGAGGGTTCAGCGACGAACGGCGAGACCACGATAAACAAAAAAGTTCCCAAGCCCTGCAAAAGAATTCAGAATGCGCCCCGCGTGAAGCGTCTACGCTTTGACTTGTCACCAGCCAAAACCGCGAGGTGTGCTCATGGGTACCTTGATGCCTGCAACCCCAACCCAGACACTCTATGTCTCCGTGCGCCGTGATGAGCTGCGTAAACTGAAAGACGAATGTGACCAGCTGCGCCAGCAGGTCGCCCAACTGAACCTGCTGCTGGCGCAAGCGCGTACCGACGGCAAGGCCGTCAGCCTCTGATCTTTCCTTCCTCTCAGTGGGGGCTGTAGGGCTCCCACCTGCTGACTCTACTTTTCCAGGTCAGGCCCCTACGCGGGTCACTGGCAAAGACGCAAACACCCTTCCATCGCCCCACTATGGTGCAAGCTCCCATTCCAGCCACAATTTGGCGCACCCGCAAAACGCCTCGGGCAAACCTTTTCACATCCAGCCACATACGCCAACGTTTGCGTCTATTTCGCACCTCACATTAATGACCAGTGGGTCACATTTTTATCGCGTTCTCTCCTACACTCGGTTTTCGGCCCGCCATTTGCTCAAGGGAAGAGTGACGTAAAAAAGTCGAACTTTAAGGAAAGCCGGTAGGTCAGGAATTAAGTAGGCCAAACGGATGGGGCACTCCCAGCCACGGCCCACCCACCCCAACCAGTCCACTCGCCTGCGGCCGGAATGCCGACAGCGCAGTGCCTGCGCGCACGACTCAGGGGCATGGAACGCACTACGCAGATCCGAATTAGAGAGAACTCACACGATATATCGCCACGGGTGCCAGCACCCGGCCAAAGCATAGGGACGGAGAGAAGTATGATCAGTGCCGCTGTCGAGCCTCACGTAGATTCATTCAACCCGGACAACCGCGAGCCGCTAACCCCGGACTTCGCCAAGACAGGCACGGCACCCGGCGCCCAGCGCCAGCACAACCCCAACAAGCGCAAGATCCTGTTCGTGACGTCGGAAATCGCCGACCTGGTGAAAACCGGTGGCTTGGGTGACGTATCTGCCGCCCTGCCCCGCGCCCTGGCGCACCTGCACGATGTGCGGGTGCTGATCCCCGGCTACCGCCAGGTGATGGATAGCGACAACCCCATCCACATCGTCGGTGAACTGGGCGGCCACGCGGCACTGCCGCCGTGCAAGATCGGGCGCATGGACATGGCCGACGGCCTGGTGATCTATGTGCTGATCTGCCCCGAACTGTACCAGCGCGACGGCACGCCCTATGGTGCCAACAATGGCCGCGACTGGCCCGACAACCACATCCGCTTCGCCCGCCTGGGCCTGGCTGCGGCCGAAATCGCCGCAGGCGAAGGCAAGATCCACTGGACACCCGAAGTGGTGCACGCCCATGACTGGCCCGCCGGCCTGGCCCCGGCCTACATGCACTGGCGCGGGCTAAGCACGCCTACCCTGTTCACCATTCACAACCTGGCCTACCAGGGTGTGTACAGCCGGGGATGCAGCCCGGAGCTGGCGATTCCCGACCACGCCATGCAGCAGGAAGGCATGGAGTTCTACGGCAAGCTGTCGTTCCTCAAGGCGGGCCTGGCCTACTCCAGCCACATCACCACGGTCAGCGCCACCTATGCCCGGGAAATCACCACACCCGAATTTGGCTGCGGCCTTGACGGCTTCCTCGCCAGCAAGGCCCAGCAAGGTCTGCTCGGGGGTATTCCCAACGGTATCGATGAAAGCTGGGACTCGGCCACCGACAAGCACCTGCAGCACAACTTCAGCATCAACGACTGGGAAGGCAAGGCGCGTAACGCCCATGAAGTGCGCGAGCTGTTCGGCCTGGAGGATTCTGACGGTCCGCTGTTCGCCGTGGTATCGCGGCTGGTCTACCAGAAAGGCCTGGACCTGACTTTGGGCGTGGCCGACTACATCGTCGAGCAAGGCGGGCAGATTGCGATCATCGGCCGTGGCGAGCCCGAAGAGGAACAGGCCATGCGCGAGCTGGCGCTGCGCCACCCGGGCCGCATCGGCGTGCGCATCGGCTTCAACGAAACCGACGCCCGGCGCATGTTCGCCGGCAGCGACTTCTTGCTGATGCCGTCGCGCTACGAGCCGTGTGGCCTCAGCCAGATGTATGCACAGCGCTTCGGCTCGCTGCCGGTGGCGCGCAACACTGGCGGGCTGGCCGACACCATCGAGTGTGGCGTTACCGGCTTCCTGTTCAACGAGTCCACCGTCGAGAGCTACCGCCAGGCACTCAGCCGCGCCTTCTATGTGTACGGCAAGAAGGACCTGCTGAACGCCATGCGCTGCCTGTCGATGACTCAGCCGTTCAACTGGTGCCAGGCGGTGGAACCCTACGCCCGCCTCTACGAGGACCTGGTCAAGCAGGCACAGTTGAGCCATTACTGAGCGAGGGTCAGAAGATGCACAGGCATGGCGCACACTTGCTGGACGCCACGTCGGCGCGCTTCGCCCTCTGGGCACCCGATGCGCGCAGCGTGAGCGTGGAACTGGAGCAGCAGCCGGCCATCGCGCTGCTGCCGGATGAAGATGGCTGGTACACCGGCGTTGCACCGTGTCAGGCCGGTGACCGTTACCACTACCGCATCGACGGCGAACTGCGGGTTGCCGACCCGGCCTCGCGCTACCAGCCTGAAGGAGTACAGGGGCCGAGCCAGGTGGTGGATGTGGCCGGTTACGCCTGGCAACACCCGTGGCAAGGTCGCCCCTGGCACGAAGCGGTTATCCAGGAGCTGCATGTCGGCCTGCTCGAGGGTTACACCGGGGTTGCCCGACAGTTGCCACGCTTGGCCGAGCTGGGCATCAGTGCCATTGAGCTGATGCCGCTGGGGCAGTTCCCCGGCGAGCGCAACTGGGGGTACGACGGCGTGCTGCCGTTCGCGCCACAAAACACCTACGGCACCCCCGAGCAGCTGTGTGCACTGGTCGACCAGGCCCACGGCCTGGGGCTGATGGTGCTGGTGGACGTGGTGTACAACCACTTCGGCCCCGACGGCAATTACCTGCACCAGTACGCCAGCCCGTTCTTCCGCGAAGACCGGCAGACGCCCTGGGGCGCCGCCATCGACTTCCG
Organism: Pseudomonas sp. URIL14HWK12:I5; assembly: GCF_900176445.1. Classification (NCBI taxonomy): domain Bacteria; kingdom Pseudomonadati; phylum Pseudomonadota; class Gammaproteobacteria; order Pseudomonadales; family Pseudomonadaceae; genus Pseudomonas; species Pseudomonas sp. URIL14HWK12:I5. The sequence continues at coordinate 200,750 of NZ_FWXQ01000002.1, read as the reverse complement.
CCGCCCGCAGGTGCGCGAGTACTTCATCCAGAACGCCCTGATGTGGCTGTGCGATTACCGTTGCGATGGCCTGCGCCTGGATGCCGTGCATGCCATCGACCAGCCCGATTTCCTGATCGAGCTGGCGCAACGCGTGCGCGCCGCCGTGGAACCTGGCCGCCAGGTGTGGCTGGTGCTGGAGAACGAGCACAACCAGGCCGGCCTGCTTGAGCAGGGCTTCGACGCCCAGTGGAACGACGACGGCCACAATGCCCTGCATGTGCTGCTGACCGGCGAAACCGAAGGCTACTACGCCGATTACCAGCAACGCCCCATCGACCAGCTGGCGCGCTGCCTGGCCGAAGGCTTCGTGTTCCAGGGCCAGGCCAACCGCCATGGCACGCCACGCGGTGAACCCAGCGGGCACCTGGCGCCCAGTGCCTTTGTGTTGTTCCTGCAGAACCACGACCAGGTCGGCAACCGCGCCTTGGGCGAACGCCTGACCCGCCTGTGCCCGCCGCCGGCCTTGCGGGCGGCCACTGGCCTGCTGCTGTTGGCACCGATGATCCCGCTGCTGTTCATGGGCGATGACGATGGCAGCTGCCGGCCGTTCCTGTTTTTCACCGACTTTCATGATCAGCTGGCTGACGCCGTGCGCGAAGGCCGGCGCGGCGAATTCGCTCACTTCAACGCGTTCGCCGACCCCGAGCAACGCGCACGCATTCCCGACCCCAACGCCGAACAGACCTTCGAAGCGTCACGCCCGCAAAACAAGGAAGTGATCGCCGGCTGGCACGGCCTGTACCAGCAACTGCTCGACCTGCGCCACCGCCATGTCATCCCGCACCTGCCCGGTAGCCGTTCACTGGGCACCGAGGTGCACGGCGAAAAGGCGCTGACCGCACGCTGGCGCCTGGGCGATGGCAACACCCTGCGTATCGACCTGAACCTGGGCGACACACCGCAGTCCATCGAATTACCCGCAGCCTCCACTCGGCTGTTCGACAGCAGCGACACCCGACACCCCGATAGCCAACTGGCGGCCTACAGCTGTGTGGTCAGCCTGCTTCCCCCTGATCTGGAGCGTCCATGAGCGAAACCGCCCTGCACCGCTTGGCAAACCGCGTCGGGCTGAGCCGCGACTGGGTCGACGCCAACGCCCGGCCCCAGCGCGTCAGTGATGAAGTGCTGCGCAATATTCTGGAAGGCCTGGGCCACCCCGCCGCCGATGACACCGCGATTGCCGCCAGCCTGCGCGCTGTGGAGGCAGCAGAAGACAGCGAGCACCTGCCACCACTGCTGACCGCCGACCTTGGCCAGCCACTGGCGCTGGCACGCTACTTCAGTGCGGCCAGCGTCGCGCACTGCACCCTGGAAGACCACACCTCGCGTACCCTCAGCCTCGACGATCAGGCGCGCCTGCCCGGCGAGCTACCCATCGGCTACCACCACGTTGAAATCGACAGCCGCCGCTTCACCGTGGCCGTGGCACCGCCGCGCTGTCACAGCCTGGAAGACAAGGTGCCGCAACCCCCGCCGCGCTGCTGGGGCCTGGCCGTGCAGCTGTACAGCCTGCGCCGCCCCGGCGACGGCGGCTACGGCGATTGCCTGGCCCTGGAACAACTGGCCCGGTCCGCTGCCGAACGCGGCGCCGATGCCTTGGCCATCAGCCCGATCCACGCCCTGTCGGCCATCGACCAGGAGCACTACAGCCCCTACTCGCCCTCCAGCCGCCTGCTGCTCAACACCCTGTACGCCAGCCCCGCTGCGCTGCTGGGTGAACGGGAGGTGCGCATGGCCATCGAAGCCTGCGGCCTGGAGCAGCAACTGGAAGAGCTGGAACAACGCTCACTGGTCGATTGGCCACGCGCCGCCAGCGCCCGACTGCGCCTGCTCGAAGCGCTGTACCAAGGCTTTAGCCAGGGCAACCATCCACTGCGCGCGGATTTCGACAGCTTCCGCGAAGCCGGCGGCCAGGCGCTTGAGCACCACTGCCGCTTCGAGGTACTGCAAGCACAGGCGGTAGAGCATGGCCTGGGCGCCGACTGGCGCAACTGGCCCAAGGCCTGGCACGACCCGTACCACCCTGAAGTTGAAGCCTTTGCCAACGCCTACCCGGCCAAGGTCGAGTTCCATGCCTTTTGCCAATGGCTGACCGAACGGGGCCTGCAGCGAGCGCAGGAAGCCGCCCGCAGCAACGGCATGAGCGTTGGCCTGATCGCCGACCTGGCCGTGGGTGCCGACGGTGCCGGCAGCCAGGCCTGGAGCCGCCAGGACGAACTGCTGGCGGGCCTCAAGGTGGGTGCGCCGCCCGACATCCTCAACCGCGCCGGGCAGGACTGGGGCATCTGCGCGTTCTCGCCCGAAGGCCTCAAGCGCAATGGCTACCGCGCCTTCATCGAAATGCTGCGGGCCAACCTCGCCCACGCGGGCGGGCTGCGCATCGACCATGTGATGGGCCTGCGCCGGCTGTGGCTGATCCCACAGGGCGCCAAGCCCAGTGAAGGTGCCTACCTCAACTACCCACTGGACGACCTGCTGCGCCTGCTGGCGCTGGAGTCGGTGCGCCACCAGGCGATCATTCTCGGCGAAGACCTGGGCACCGTGCCCGATGGCCTGCGCGAAACCCTGGCAGAGAAAGCCGTGCTGGGCATGCGCGTGCTGCCCTTCGAGCAAACCCAGCCCGGCCAGTTCAAGCCGATTCTCGACTGGCCGGAAAACGCGCTGGCCACCACCGGCACACACGACCTGGCGCCCCTGGCCGGCTGGCTGGAAAACCGCGACATCGACTGGAGCCACCGCTTGCAGCTGATCGATGCCGCCACCGAATTGCACTGGCGCCACGACCGCCAGAAAGAGCACGACGGCCTGCGCCGCACCCTGGAAGCCAACTACGGTGCGTTGAAGGACAACGACGCGCTGATCGATGCCGCCATCCGCTACGTCGGCCATACCCGCGCACCACTGGTGCTGGTGCCTTTGGAAGACCTCCTCGGCTGTGACGAGCAGCCCAACCTGCCGGGCACCACCGCCGGGCATCCCAACTGGCGCCGGCGCTTCGCCTTGCCAGTGCGCGATCTGCTCGATGACGAAGATGCCGCACGCCGCCTGGAATTGCTGGCCCAAGCCCGCGAACAGGCCTGGGAGCGTGACCAATGAAGCCGCTGACCGCGACCCTGCGCCTGCAATTTCACAGCGACTTCACCCTTGACCATGCCGTGCCGCTGGTGCCGTACTTCGCCCAGTTGGGCATCAGCCACCTGTATGCATCGCCCATCCTCAAAGCCCGTGCTGGCTCGCGCCATGGCTACGACGTGGTCGACCCGACCTGCGTCAACCCCGAGCTGGGCGGCGAGGCGGCACTGGAGCGGCTGGTCGCCGCGCTGCGCCAGCATGGCATGGGGCTGATCCTCGACACGGTGTCCAACCACATGGCTGTGGGCGGCGCCGACAACCCCTGGTGGCAGAGCGTGCTGGCCTGGGGCCGGCGCAGCCCGTATGCAGAATTCTTCGACATCCAGTGGCATTCCAGCGACCCGCTGCTGGCCGGGCAACTGCTGCTGCCGTTCCTGGGCAGCGACTATGGCGTGGCCTTGAAGCATGGCGAGATACCGCTGGAATTCGACAAGCATCACGGCCTGCTGCAAGTGGCGCATTACGAGCACCGCTTCCCGATCTGCCCGGTCGACTATGGCTGGATCCTGGCGCTCAGCCCGGAGCCGGCCCTGAAAGCCCTGGCCGAGCACTTCACCGCCTTGAGCGACTCGGCCACGCCGCTTGCCGATGCCCTCCCGCTGCAAGCCGAGCTGGCCCGCCTGGCACGCGAGGGCGCCGACTTCGACTCGGCCCTGCTGGCGTTCGACAGCCGCAGCGAGGTCGGCTTCAAGCGCCTGCACCTGCTGCTGGAGCGCCAGACCTACCGCCTGGCCAGCTGGCGCACCGCCGCCGACGACATCAACTGGCGGCGCTTTTTCGACATCAACGAGCTGGGCGGGCTGCGGGTGGAGCGCGCGGCGGTGTTCGAGGCCACCCACGCCAAGCTGTTCGAACTGATCGAACGCGGCCTGGTGGACGGCCTGCGCATCGACCATATCGACGGCCTTGCCGACCCACGTGGCTACTGCCGCAAGCTGCGCCGGCGCGTCGATGGCCTGTTGGCACGCCGGCCTTTGCAGGCTGCCCTGGAGCACTTCCCGATCTACGTGGAGAAAATCCTCGGCGCCAACGAACACCTGCACCGCGACTGGCTCACCGACGGCACCACCGGCTACGAGTTCATGAACCAGGTCTCGCTGCTGCAACACGACCCGACCGGCGAAACGCCGCTGACGGAACTGTGGGCCAACGTGACCGAGCGCCCGGACTTCCCTGAAGAAGTGCGTCAGGCGCGCCACCTGGTGCTCAACGCCAGCCTGGCAGGGGACTGCGAATCGGTGGCCCAAGCGCTATTGCAGGTTGCCCGCAACGACCTGATGACCCGCGACCTGACCCTGGGTGCGATTCGCCGGGCCCTGCAGGCACTGGTGGCGCATTACCCGGTGTACCGCACCTACTTCAACGCCTGTGGGCGCCCGGCTGAAGACGAAGGGTTTTTCCAGCAAGCGTTGGCCAATGCCCGGCAGGACCTGGGCGAAGCCGACTGGCCGCTGCTGGAGCAGCTTGAGCAATGGCTGGGCGGGCAAGGCTGGCGGCACCTGCCACCGGGCCGCGCCCGTAAACAGTTGCGTCACGCCTGCGTGCGCTTCCAGCAGCTGACCGCACCCAGTGCTGCCAAAGCCGTGGAGGACACCGCCTTCTACCGCAGTGCCCGGCTGCTGTCGCGCAACGACGTCGGCTTCGAGGCCGAACGTTTCAGCGCCTCGCCCATGCACTTCCACAACGAAGCCCAACGGCGCCTGCGCGACTTCCCCGACAACCTGCTGGCCACCGCCACGCACGACCACAAGCGCGGCGAAGACACCCGCGCACGCCTGGCCGTGCTCAGCGAGCGTGGCCCGTGGCTGGCCAGCCGGGTAGAACATTGGCGCGAGCTGGCCGAACCGCTACGTACGCAGCTGGAAGATGGTCAGGCCCCCAGCCCCGGCGACGAACTGATGTTGCTGCAAACCCTGCTCGGCAGCTGGCCGCTGGACCTCGACCTCCACGATGGCAATGCCCTGCGCCAGTATGCGGAGCGCATTCGCCAGTGGCAGCAGAAAGCCCTGCGCGAAGCCAAGTTGCGCAGCAGCTGGAGCGCCCCGAACGAAGGCTACGAAAGTGCCTGTGCCCGCTACATCGACAGCCTGTTGCTGGACAACGAGAACCAGCAGCTGCGCAAATCCGTGGCCGATGCCGCGCAACTGCTGGCCTGCCCCGGCGCCCTCAATGGCCTGGTGCAGGCCTTGCTACGCATGACCACGCCCGGCGTACCCGACCTGTACCAGGGCAACGAATACTGGGACTTCAGCCTGGTCGATCCGGACAACCGCCGCGCCGTGGACTACGCTTGCAGGCGGGCCACTCTGGACGATGCAACGCCCACCACTGAGCTGCTGGCACACTGGCGCGACGGCCGTATCAAGCAGGCCTTGATCGCCCGGCTACTGGACTGCCGCCAGGCCCACGCCGACCTGTTCCGCCGCGGCGCCTACCTGCCGCTGACGGTGCAAGGCCGGCATGCAGACCATGTGATCGCCTTTGCCCGTCTGGGTGAAGGCGAACGCGCCATCGTCGTCGCCCCACGCCTGACCAGTGGCCTGCTGGGCGGCGCTGCAACCCCGTTGATCCCGGCGCAGAACTGGGACGACACCCGGCTGGTACTGCCGTTTGCCTTGTCGCCTGCCAACTCGACGGGACTTTTCCCCTGTGCGGCGGTCAGCCCTTCTAGGGAGCTGATGTTGAGCGCTGTGCTGGCAGAGTTTCCGGTCAACCTGTTGATACAACAATCTTGAGCATCAGGAGCGTCATGATGAGTGTCGATGAAAAACGTATTCGCGAATTCGCCTACCAGATCTGGGAGTCCGAGGGTAAGCCTGTAGGCGAGGAAGAGCGCCACTGGGACATGGCCCGCAAGCTAGCCGAGGCTGAGGCACTGGCACCGAAGGCGGAGCCGCGCAAGCGGGCGCCGGCCAAGCCCAAGGTAGCAGCTGAGCCCAAAGCGCCTGCCGACCCCAAGGTAGCTGCCCTTCCGGGCGTCAAACCCGCTGCGGCGAAAAAGCCCCGGGCGGCGAAAAAACCGGCTGCCGGTTAAGCCTGCACCGGCCTCCTCGCGGGCTCGCCCGCTCCCACACGTACAGCATCAACCTCCTGCGCTGTGGAGGTACTGTGGGAGCGGGCAAGCCCGCGAAGAGGCCGGTGCAGGACTAAACAATTCCCCTTCCACCAAGGCCCCTGAGGATTGCCATGAGCCCTCGCACCCCAAAGAAAACCCGCTCAGTTGCCCCATCGCGCATCCGCGAAGGCCTGCCCTTCCCCCTTGGCGCCACCTGGGATGGCCTTGGGGTGAATTTCGCCCTGTTCTCGGCCAACGCCACCAAGGTCGAGCTGTGCCTGTTCGACTCCACCGGCGAACAGGAAATCGAGCGCATTGAACTGCCCGAGTACACTGACGAGATCTACCACGGCTACTTGCCCGACGCTCACCCCGGGCTTGTGTATGGCTACCGGGTATACGGCCCCTACGAGCCAGAGAACGGCCACCGCTTCAACCCCAACAAACTGCTGATCGACCCCTACGCCAAGCAGCTGGTCGGCAGCCTGAAATGGTCCGAGGCGCTGTTCGGCTACACCATCGGCCACCCCGACGGCGACCTGTCGTTCGACGAACGCGACAGCGCGCCCTTCGTGCCCAAATGCAAGGTGATCGACCCCGCGTTCACCTGGGGCCGCGACCAGCGCGTGCTCATCCCCTGGGAACGCACCATCATCTACGAAGCGCACACCCGCGGCATCAGCATGCGCCACCCGGCCGTACCGGAAGAGCTACGTGGCACCTTTGCTGGCCTGGCCAATGACGAGTTGCTCAAGCACATCAAGGAACTGGGCGTTTCCAGCATCGAGTTGCTGCCAATCCACGCCTTCGTCAACGACCAGCACCTGCTGGACAAAGGCCTGAACAACTACTGGGGCTACAACAGCATCGCCTTCTTCGCCCCCCACCCGCGCTACCTGGCCAGCGGCAAGATCGCCGAGTTCAAGGAAATGGTCGCGCACCTGCACGACGCCGGGCTGGAGGTGATTCTGGACGTGGTCTACAACCACACCGCCGAAGGTAACGAGCGTGGCCCCACCCTGTCGATGCGCGGCATCGACAACGCCTCGTACTACCGCCTGATGCCGGACGACAAGCGCTACTACATCAACGATTCCGGCACCGGCAACACCCTGGACCTGAGCCACCCCTGCGTGTTGCAACTGGTCACCGACTCGCTGCGCTACTGGGCCGGCGAAATGCATGTGGATGGCTTCCGCTTCGACCTGGCAACCATCCTGGGCCGTTACCGCGAAGGCTACAGCGAGCGCCACGGTTTCCTCGTTGCCTGCCGACAAGACCCGATGCTGAGCCAGGTCAAGCTGATTGCCGAACCTTGGGACTGCGGCCCCGGCGGCTATCAGGTGGGCAATTTCGCTCCGGGCTGGGCCGAATGGAACGACCGCTTCCGCGACACCGTGCGGGCGTTCTGGAAAGGCGACGAAGGCCAGCTGGCCGACTTTGCCTCGCGCATGACCGCCTCGGGCGATATGTTCAACAACCGTGGCCGGCGCCCGTATGCCTCGGTCAACTTCGTCACCGCCCACGATGGTTTCACCCTGCGCGACCTGGTGTCGTACAACCACAAGCACAACGAAGACAACGACGAGAACAATCAGGACGGCACCGACAACAACCTGTCGTGGAACTGCGGCGTGGAAGGGCCGACCGACGACCCGGGCATCAATGCCTTGCGCATGCGCCAGATGCGCAACTACTTCGCCACCTTGCTGCTGGCCCAAGGCACGCCGATGATCGTTGCCGGCGACGAGTTCAGCCGTACCCAGCACGGCAACAACAACGCCTACTGCCAGGACAGCGAGATCGGCTGGGTGAACTGGGACCTGGACCAGGACGGCGAGGAGCTGCTGGCCTTCGTCAAACGCCTCACCCGCCTGCGCCTGGCCTACCCGGTGCTGCGCCGCTCGCGCTTTCTGGTAGGCGACTACAATGAGGCCATCGGGGTCAAGGACGTGACTTGGCTGGCGCCCGATGGCAGCGAAATGAGCGTGGAGCAGTGGGAAGATCCGCACGGGCGTTGCCTGGGCATGCTCATCGACGGCCGTGCGCAGGTCAGCGGTATTGCCCGGCCCGGTGCCGAGGCCACGGTATTGCTGATCGTCAATGCTCACCATGACATCGTGCCGTTCAAGTTGCCGGCAGTGCCCGAGGGCGAATACTGGAGCTGCCTGGTCGATACCGACCGGCCGGAGCTGCGCAAGGGGCAGCACTTGCAGTTCGACAGCACGTTCGAGGTCAAAGGGCGGTCGATGCTGCTGATGGTGTTGCAGCACGAGGAAGACTGAATCACCTGGCAGTGCAGGTGAGCGCTAGCAATCATTCGTCATAGCCGGGGCGCGGCAAATAGCTAACCCGGCTATGCCCTACTTCTTTGCTCAAAAAATCAAGGGTTTGAGCCCAACCACGAAGCGTGAACAGTTCTTTCACGCTTTCTTGACGCAAGCGGCGTCGTCTCCTTAGCTGAAGATTATCTAGCAGTAAAGATCTCGCGCCGGGCCTCTAGCTCGCGCCTTTGTGCGCGCTTGCGAAGGCTGGCGTGCTGGTTTGGGTCGCCCCCTGTTTTTGCCGTACAGCTCGTGACAACAGGCCAGGTCCTCGGGCTGTAACTCTCAAAAACAAAGGAGATCCGCCATGAAATGCACCTCGAACCCCTTGCGCTTCGACAGCATTTTCTACGCGGTTTCCACGTCGCTGCTTCTGGCAACCCCGGTGGAAACGTTCGCGTACGAATTGCAGGGAGACCCCACCTCGCCCGGCTTTTTGCAGCAGGCTGCGGTGCCGCAGCTGTCGCTTGACCCGGTCAGCGCCAGTGGCCTGAGCATCGGCACGCTGAATGCCTTTTCACAGAAGATGAGCGAACGCCACGGGCAGGCGGCACCGGACCTGGTTGCCAGCCAGTGGGCGCAGTTTTTCCCGAGCACCTCGCGCAACGGCGCACAACCCCCGGAGCAGCTTGAGGCGCCCAGCCAGCAACTGATGATCGGCCCGGACCTGTTCGTGCGTGAAACGGCTGCGGGTAATGTGCACCGCGCAGGGATTTTCGTGGGGCACAACAACCTGCAAAGCAGCTTCAACGGCATGCGCCCACTGTTGGGCGACAAGCAGCGCAATGCGGTGAACCTGAGCGGGGAAAGCCTGGGCGTTTACTGGAGCATGACCCATGAACAGGGCTGGCACCTGGACGCCGTGGCCATGGGCTCGCGCATCGATGTGCTGGGGCGTGGCGAAAACGGCCAGCGCGTGGACGACAACGGCCACGCGATGACCTTTTCGGTGGAAGGTGGTTACCCGATTCGCCTGGGCGGCAACTGGGTGATCGAACCCCAGGCACAGTTGATCAACCAACAGTTCTTCCCCGGGAACCAGGTGCAGGAAGAAACCCTGCAGGCCTTTGACAGCCAGCCGAGCTGGAGTGGCCGGGTGGGTGCGAAATTGTCCGGGCGTTACGAAGTGCGCGGCATGCCGATCGAACCCTATGTGCGGACCAACGTGTGGTATGACTTCAGCAATGCCGACGAGGTGAAGCTGGACCAGGTCGACAAGATCTCCAGCTCGCGCTACTCGACCACGGTGGAATTGGGGTTGGGGCTGGTGGCGCGGGTGACGCCTTCGGTGGCCTTGTTTGTGAGTGCAGATTACAGCAGCGATGTGGATGACAATGACCTGAACGGGTTGATTGGTAGCCTTGGGGTGCGGATGCGGTGGTAGGCAGGCCCGGCCCTTTCGCGGGCATGCCTGCGAAAGGGCCAGTACCAACGACAGATCAAGCGGGCTTCATTACCAATACCCCGAGCGGCGGCAAGTTGAGAGCCAATGACAATGGCTGCCCATGGCTAGCCACCTCATCACTGGCCACCGCCCCCAGATTGCCCACATTCGACCCGGCATACAGCTCGGCATCACTGTTCAACAACTCCTGCCAACGCTCGCCAAACGGCACGCCAATCCGATACCCCTCACGCGGCACCGGGGTGAAGTTGGCCACCACCAGCACCGGCTCGCCACTGCTGCTCCAGCGCAGCCAGGCGTACACGCTGTTCTGCGCATCATCACCGATCAACCACTGGAAGCCCTGCGGCTGACAGTCCTGCTCATGCAGTGCGGGCACCTCGCGGTACAGCCGGTTCAGATCGCTTACCAGCCGCTGCACACCTTGGTGCTCGGGGTACTGCAACAGATACCAGTCCAGTTCGCTGTCATGGTTCCACTCACGCCACTGGCCGAACTCGCAGCCCATGAACAGCAGCTTCTTGCCCGGGTGCGCCCACATGAAGGTGAGGTAGGCACGCAGGTTGGCGAACTTCTGCCAGCGGTCGCCGGGCATCTTGTCGATCAGCGAATGCTTGCCATGCACCACTTCGTCGTGGGAGATGGGCAGGATGAAGTGCTCGGAGTAGGCATAGATCAGCCCGAAGCTCATCTCGTTGTGGTGGTAGGTGCGGTGCACCGGGTCGTTCTGGATGTAATGCAGGGTGTCGTGCATCCAGCCCATGTTCCACTTGTAGGCAAAGCCCAGCCCGCCTTGCTGGGTCGGCTGGCTGACACCAGGCCAGGCGGTGGATTCCTCGGCGATGATGAGCGCGCCCGGGGCCTCGTGGGCAGCCACGCCGTTGAGGTGGCGGATGAAGTCGATGGCTTCCAGGTTCTCGCGCCCGCCGTAGCGGTTGGGCACCCACTCGCCGGCCTTGCGCGAGTAATCGCGGTACAACATGGAAGCCACCGCATCGACCCGCAGGCCGTCGATGTGGAAGTGCTTCAACCAGTGCAGGGCCGAGGCCATCATAAAGCCGCGCACTTCGTTGCGGCCCAGGTTGTAGATCAGGGTGTTCCAGTCCTGGTGGTAGCCTTCCAGGGGGTTGTCGTATTCGTACAGGGCGGTGCCGTCGAAGCGCGCCAGGCCGTGTTCATCGGTGGGGAAATGCGCGGGCACCCAGTCCAGCAGCACGCCAATGCCGCCCTGGTGGCAGGCATCGACGAAGGCGGCGAAGTCCTCGGCACTGCCGTAGCGAGAAGTAGGCGCGAACATCGACAGCGGCTGGTAGCCCCAGGAGCCGCCGAACGGGTGCTCCATGATCGGCAGCAGTTCGATGTGGGTGAAGCCCAGTTGCTGCACGTAAGGCACCAGGCGCTCGGCCAGTTCGCGCCAGTTGTAATAGCGCCCGACTTCGCCCGCTTCATCGAGCTCGCAGCGCCACGACCCGGGGTGCAGCTCGTAGATCGACAGCGGCGCGTTGTAGGTATGGCGCTGCGCGCGCTGTGCCATCCAGTCGTGGTCCTGCCAGTCGTGGCTCAGCGCATGGGCAACCTTGGACGCGGTGCTCGGCGGCAATTCGGTGGCGCGGGCCAGCGGGTCGGCCTTCAGCGGCAGAATCCCCTCCTTGCCCAGCACCTCGAACTTGTAGGTTTCGCCCACGCCCAGGCGCGGCACGAACAGCTCCCACACCCCGGCGCTGTGGCGCAGGCGCATGGGGTGGCGGCGGCCGTCCCAATTGTTGAAATCACCGACGACCGACACCCTGCGGGCATTGGGCGCCCACACCGAGAAGCACACGCCGTCGATGCCCTCGACCTGGATCGGCTGGGCGCCGAAACGCCCGGCCAAATCGCGGTGGTTGCCCTCGGCGAACAGGTACAGGTCCATGTCGCCAAGCTGTGGGCCAAAGCTGTAGGGGTCTTCAGTCACCTGCTCGCCGCCGGCCCAGCCGATGTGCAACAGGTAGGGCTGTGCCTCATCAAGGTGCGCGCTGAACAACCCGGGCAGGCTACCCTGCTCCATTTCGGCGAGGATGCGCCCGTCATGCCGCGCCAGGATGCGCACATTCAGGGCATTGGGCAGAAAGGCGCGAACAACCTGCCCGCCCGCGCCGTCGCCATGGGGGCCGAGTACCGCAAATGGATCGGCGTGTTCGGCGCGGGCCAGGGCGTCGAGGTCCCGTTGCCGAAGGCCACCGTTTTCACGCGTTGTAACGTTCATTCTGACTCTCCCCAGGTACTGATCAGTCCATGCAGGCCATGCAAAGGCACGGCCAGCCAGCTTGGACGGTTCTCGGCTTCGTATGTAATTTCGTAGGCGGCTTTTTCCAGGCAGAACAGTTCCAGTGCGGCGCGCTCGCCCTGGGTCTGTTGCCAGGCATGGGGCATGGCGGCGGTGGCCAGGCCATAGGCTTCGACGAAGGCGTGGCGCGACTGATGCAGGTACTGCCGGGCAACCCGCTGACGCGCCTGGCGCGCCGGGCCGGAAAGGTCGACCGCAGACGCGCTGCGCAAGATCATGGCAGCAGCATAGTCGAAGGATCGCAGCACGCCGCTCACATCCTTGTACGGGCTGTGTTTTGCCCGTCGCGCCTCCAGCGGCCGGGCCGGTTCGCCTTCGAAATCGATCAGGTAGGCATCGCCCTGCACCACCAGCACCTGGCCCAGGTGCAGGTCGCCGTGCACGCGCATCAGCAGGCCACCCTGGGCCTGCACGGCCAGCTGGCTAATGTGTTCGGCAAGGCCGTCGCGTTGTTGCTGCAGGTCGTCGACCAAGGCCTGGCTGTCGCTGTCAAGGTTGTCGCGATGCTGGGCCAACAAGTCGAGGGCACGGGTCAGTTCGGCGCTGATCTGGGTAGCCCAGTGCTGGCTGTCGCTGGCATCGCTGGGGCGCGTGCGGAACGCCTCATCGTCAGAGGGTGCCGCCAACAGCAGATGCATTTCACCCAGGCGCTGGCCAAGCAAGGCCGCGAAACCGCTGAGTTCGGCGAGCGCGTCGGTGTGCGGCTCGGCATCATTGGCGGTGGGCTCCATCTGGTCGCGGATCGCCCGCTCCAGGGTGTTCTGGGTCCAGGCCCAGGCATCGCCCTGGTTGTTCAGGTAGCCCTGGGCAATCATCAGCAAATGGGGCGCATGTTGTTCGTCCACCCGGCTGACCCAGGCCAGCAACGGCGAGATATTGGCAAAGCCGGCAGCGGTGAGGTAGGCACTCATTTCCAGTTCGGGGTGGATACCCGGGTTGACCCGGCGGATCAGCTTGAGCACCACCCGGTCGCCGATCACCACCGAGCTGTTGGACTGTTCGGCGCTGAGGTAGCGCACTGCACTTTCGTCGTTCAACGCCAGGCCTGCCAACGGCTCCGTGCTTTCGAAACGCAGCTCACCCTCGCCGTTGCCACACGGCAGGCGCATGCCCTCCTGGCAGGCGCGCAGCACGGCGCGGATGAAGGGTTCGAGGACGAAGGCATCGGTGATCAGGCCGACCTGATGGGCGCGGCGCACCCGCGACAGGGCCAGTTGCTGCGGCAGCGCGGTGTTGATGTCCTCTTCGCGCAACAGGCCGAACGGCAGCTGATACCGATTGGCCGTGCCGTCGCCGAGCACTTCGATTTCGCTGAGCAGAACTGGCGTGGTGGCGGTGCCGAAGCGTACGCCATAGCACAGCCTGACTGCGTCGATTGGCCCTTCCTTGCCGGCGAACCAGCGCCGTTTTGGCAAGTATTGCGGCAGGATGCTGTTTTGAAGGGTGTCGCTTGACGGAGCTTCCAGCAATTCTTCCATGCGTTTGCGCAGCACTAGCGTAGTCAATTCGGGTAACCCCTCGGTGGCCTGGACGTGCCAGCTGGGCATGCGGTCGTGCGAGGCCAGCAGGAACCAGTAGAAGGCATAGGGTGGCAAGGTGAGCAGGAACGGTAACTGGCCAATCGGCGGGAAGGCGCTGCCGCCGAGCATCTCCACCGGTACTTTGTCGGCGTAGTGTGACAATTCCAGTTCGGCGGCCTGGGCGGCACGGGAAACGTTGGCCACGCACAGGATCACCTCGGTATTGCCATCGGCATCGGTGTGCTCGCGGATATAGGCGAGGATACGCCGGTTGCTGGGCGTGAGCGTGCGCAAGCTGCCGCGACCAAAGGCCTTCTGCTGCTTGCGCACCGCCAGCATGCGCCGCGTCCAGTTCAGCAGCGAATGCGGGTCGTGGCTCTGGGCTTCGACGTTGACGGTCTGGTAGCCGTACAGCGGGTCCATGATCGGCGGCAACACCAGGCGCTGCGGGTCGGCGCGCGAAAAGCCGCCGTTGCGGTCTGGCGACCATTGCATGGGCGTGCGCACGCCATCGCGATCACCCAGGTAGATGTTGTCACCCATGCCCAGTTCGTCGCCGTAGTACAAGGTCGGCGTACCGGGCATCGACAGCAGCAAGCTGGTGAGCAGCTCGATACGCCGGCGGTCACGCTGCAGCAGTGGCGCCAGGCGCCGGCGGATGCCTAAGTTGATGCGGGCGCGGCGGTCTTCGGCGTAGTAGTTCCACAGGTAGTCGCGCTCGCGGTCGGTGACCATTTCCAGGGTCAGCTCATCGTGGTTGCGCAGGAAGATCGCCCATTGGCAGTTGGCGGGGATTTCCGGCGTCTGGCGCAGGATGTCGGTGATCGGAAAACGATCTTCCATGGCCAGGGCCATGTACATGCGCGGCATCAGCGGGAAATGGAAGGCCATATGGCACTCGTCGCCTTCGCCTTCGCCGAAGTACGGGCGGGTGTCCTCGGGCCACTGGTTGGCCTCGGCCAGCAGCATGCGGTCGGGGTAGTTGGCGTCGATTTCGGCGCGGATGGCCTTCAGGACATCGTGGGTTTCGGCGAGGTTTTCGTTGTTGGTGCCGTCACGTTCGATCAAATAGGGGATGGCATCCAGGCGCAGGCCGTCGACGCCCAGGTCGAGCCAGAAACGCATAACGCCGATCACCGCCTTGAGCACTTGGGGATTGTCGAAATTGAGGTCGGGCTGGTGCGAATAGAAGCGGTGCCAGAAGTACTGGCCGGCGACCGGGTCCCAGGTCCAGTTGGACTTTTCGGTGTCGAGAAAGATGATGCGCGTGCCGTCGTATTTCTGGTCATCGTCCGACCACACGTAGAAGTCCCTTGCCTTGCTGCCGCGCTTGGCATGGCGGGCACGCTGGAACCACGGGTGCTGGTCGCTGGTGTGGTTGATGACCAGTTCGGTGATCACCCGCAGGCCGCGCTTGTGGGCCTCGGCGATGAAACGGCGGGCGTCTGCCAGGCCGCCGTAATCAGGGTGCACGGCCTTGTATTCGGCGATGTCGTAGCCGTCGTCGCGACGTGGCGAGGGGTAGAACGGCAGCAGCCACAGGGTGTTGACGCCCAGCTCGGCGATGTAGTCGAGCTTGCTGATCAGGCCGGCGAAGTCGCCGATGCCGTCGTTGTTCGAATCGAAGAACGACTTGATGTGCAGCTGGTAGATGACGGCGTCCTTGTACCACAGCGGGTCGTCGATGAAGGCTGCCGGGCGGGAACGCTTGGCCATGGGTGACTCCTTTCATTTTCCAGGTTCTTCGCGATCCTTGTAGGAGCGGCCTTGTGCCGCTCCTACAAGGCTTTTTCGATACGCCAGATACCGAATGGCTGGTGCCAGGGTTCGATGCGCATGAACTGGGTCTTGCCATACCACGACCAGCGGTGGCCGTTCATCAGGTCTTCGCCATGGGTTTCGGCGTTGTCGTCCAGGCCCAGCTCCCACAGCGGCAGCTCGAAATGCGCCTCTTGGGCGTTGTGCGGGTCGAGGCTGATTGCCACCAGGATGTAGTTGTCACGATCGGGCGTGCGTTTGGCGAAGTACAGGATGTTGTCGTTCCAGCAGTTGAAGAACGCCACGCCCAGGTGGGTTTGCAGCGCGGGGTTCTGGCGGCGGATGCGGTTGAGCTGGGCGATCTCGGCAATGATGTTGCCAGGCTGGGTGAAGTCCCGTGGGCGGATTTCGTATTTCTCCGAATCCAGGTACTCCTCCTTGCCCGGCAGCGGCGTGCCTTCGCACAGCTCGAAGCCCGAATACATGCCCCACAGCCCCGAGCCCATGGTGGCCAGTGCGGCGCGGATGAGGAAGCCGGCGCGGCCGGAGGTATGCAGGAAGTACGGGTTGATATCCGGCGTGTTGACGAAAAAGTTGGGCCGGTAGCACTGGCTCCACGGCGGCTGGTTGAGCTGCTCGTAGAATTCGCGCAGCTCCTGTTTGGTGTTACGCCAGGTGAAATAGGTATAGCTCTGCGCATAGCCGACCTTGCCAAGCCGCGCCATCATGGCCGGCCGGGTGAAGGCCTCGGCAAGGAAGATCACGTCCGGGTGCCGGGCGCGCACGTCGGCAATCAGCCATTGCCAGAACGGCAGCGGTTTGGTGTGCGGGTTGTCGACGCGGAAGGTTTTTACGCCCTCCTCCACCCAGCCGATGATCACATCGCGCAGGGCCAGCCACAGGCCAGGCACTGCGTCGGGGGCGTAGAAGTCGACGTTGACGATGTCCTGGTACTTTTTCGGCGGGTTCTCGGCATAGCGGATGGTGCCGTCCGGACGCCAGCTGAACCAGCCCGGGTGCTCCTTGAGCCAAGGGTGGTCCTGAGAGCACTGGATGGCGAAGTCGAGGGCGATTTCCAGGCCGTGCTCGGCCGCCGCAGCCACCAAGCGGCGGAAGTCGTCGCGGCTGCCCAGTTGCGGGTGGATCGCGTCATGGCCACCTTCGGCGCTGCCGATGGCGTAAGGGCTGCCCGGGTCGCCCGGCTGGGCCGTGAGTGCGTTGTTGCGGCCTTTGCGATGTTGCATGCCAATGGGGTGGATGGGCGGAAAGTACAGCACGTCGAAGCCCATGTCGCGGATCATCGGCAGGCGTTCGTGCACATCATTGAACGTGCCGTGGCGCTTGGGGTCGTCAGTGATCGAGCGTGGGAACAACTCGTACCAGCTGGCAAACTGGGCTGCCGGGCGGTCGACATCAACGGGAAATTCACGGCTGCGGGCCAGGTAGCTGCGGTGCTCGGCTTCGCTCATCAGGCGTGCCGTTGTGGGATCGAGGAACAGCGCCACCTGGTCGTCAGCGCCCAGCGTGGCTAGGCGTTGCTGCGTGGCTTGCAGTTCTTCCCGCAGGGCACCGTTGCACAGGTCGATGCCTTTGCCCAGCATCAACCGGCCCTCTTCCAGCTCCAGCGTTACCTCGACACCGGCGTGGTACTTTTTCTCCAGGTCGTGGCAGTAAGTAGCGTAGGGGTCGACCCAGGCTTCGATGCTGAACAGGTGGGGGCCCAGCTCGGTGGGGGTGAAGTCGGCCAGCCAAAGGTCATTGCCTGGTGACTGCATGGGCACGCAATGCCAGCGGCGGCTGTTGGCCTGGCGCCAGTTGAGCATCACCGCCAGGCGGTCGTGGCCATCGCAATAGACTTTGCTGCTGACCGCCACCGGCTGGCCGCTGATGGCCTTGGCCGCGAAGGTGCCTGCTTCGAGCACGGGTTGGGTGTCTTCGATCACGATACGCGGCGCCAGCAGCGCCTGGGACAAGCTGATGGCCTGATCCGCATGATCATTCGCCGTGGGCACGCTCTCAAAGGGCTCGTTACGTGACATCGACCTTGCTCCCTCAGGCTGGTGGCGGTAAGGGTTCAGAGCCGGGCACAGGCGTGGGGTTCAAAAAAATTGAGCGAACGGCAGCTACGCGAAGTCGAAGCCTGCAGCACCTCTTCATTCACCCACGCGAGGTCAGGCCATGAACATTCCCATTCCACCGGAAACCCCCGATCCCAACATCGACGACCCCAGCTTGCCGCCGCCCGTGCCGGAAGAAGAACCGGACGAGCTGCCGATCAAGCCGACTGTACCACCGACGGTGGGCGACCCGCCGAGCCAGGAGCCACCGGTGAAAGCCTAAGGGTAGACCACTATCTTGTGCTGGCAGGGCCGGCCCTTTCGCGGCTAAAGCCGCGAAGAGGCCGGTTGAGCCCATGCATCAACCAGCCGTTGCAGCCGAAATCTCCGCCACACTGATCTCCCGCATGCGGAACTTCTGCACCTTGCCCGTCACCGTCATCGGGTATTCGTCAACGAAACGGATATGCCGTGGCACCTTGAAGTGTGCAATGCGTGCCTTGCACCAGCCCTGCAGCTCCTCCACGGTGGCGCTGTGCCCGGGGTGCAGCTTGATCCAGGCCACAATCTCTTCGCCGTATCGGCTGCACGGAATGCCGATCACCTGCGCATCGGCCACCGCCGGGTGGGTGTAGAAGAACTCTTCCAGTTCACGCGGGTAAATATTCTCGCCGCCGCGAATGATCATGTCCTTGTTGCGCCCGACGATGCGCACGTAACCGTGCGCGTCCATCACCGCCAGGTCGCCCGAGTGCATCCACCCCGCCGGGTCGATGGCGTCCGCCGTCGCTTGGGGGTTGTTCCAGTAACCCAGCATCACGCTGTAACCACGGGTGCACAGCTCGCCGATCTCACCGCGCGGGACGATGCAGCCGTCGGCGTCCACCAGCTTGTTCTCTAGCTGCGGCTGGGTGCGGCCGACGGTAGTCACGCGTAGCTCCAACTCATCGTCGGGGCCGGTTTGCAGCGATACCGGGCTGGTTTCGGTCATGCCATAGGCAATTTGCACTTCGGCCATGTGCATCTGGTCGATGACCCGGCGCATGACTTCGATCGGGCAAGTGGCGCCGGCCATGATGCCGCTGCGCAGGGTCGACAGGTCCATGCCTTGGCGAGCCGGGTGATCGAGCATGGCGATGAACATGGTCGGCACGCCGTACAGGATGCTGGCACGCTCCTCGGCCACGGCGCGCAGGGTGAGTTCGGCGTCGAAGGCATCGTTGGGGTAGATCATGGTGCTGCCGTGGGTGATGCAACCGAGGTTGGCCATGACCATGCCGAAGCAGTGATACAGCGGCACCGGGATCACCATGCGGTCGCGCACGGTCAGGCCCAGGCTTTCGCCGACCATGAAGCCGTTGTTGAGGATGTTGTAGTGGCTGAGCGTGGCGCCCTTGGGCGCGCCGGTGGTGCCGGAGGTGTACTGGATGTTCACCGGCTGGTCGCACTGCAGGCTTTGCTGACGAGCGGTGTAGGCCTCTGTCGAGGTCTGCCCTGCCCTCTCAACCAGCGCTTGCCAAGGCAGGAAGCCGCCAGGCGGGTTGGCCGCCAGACTGATGACCCCGCGCAACTCGGGCAGGCATTCGCAGGCCAGTTCGCCTGGCGTGGCACTGGCCAGCTCCGGCGCCAGTTCCTGGACCATGGCGTGATAATCGGAGGTCTTGAAGGCATCGGCGCACACTAGCCAGCGGCAGGCGGACTGGCGCAACACGTATTCCAGTTCGCCCACGCGGTAGGCGGGGTTGATGTTGACGAGAATGGCGCCGACCTTGGCGCTGGCCAGTTGCAGGACGCACCACTGCGCGCAGTTGGGTGACCAGATGCCGACCCGGTCCCCGGTGTTGACGCCCAGGGCCATCAGGGCGCGGGCATGGGTATCGACCTGCTCGGCCAGCTGTCGCCAGCTGTAGCGCAAGCCCTGATGACGCGACACCAGCGCCTCGCTGTCAGTACAGCGGGCCACCGTGGCATCGAAGGCCTGGCCGATAGTCTGGGTCAGCAAGGCTTGGTCCTGGCGACCGCGGGTATAGCTCGGTTGACTCATGGGTGTCCCTTCTTGTGGTTGTTCTGGGCACGGCTGAAGCAGCGGGAATACTCTGGCGCAGATTTACGTTTACGTAAAGGTGACGACTGGATTGACAGCAACCCTCCGCAGGTTTACGTTAACGTAAAGGTGATGAACGACACCCTCTTGCAGGCAGCACGCCGAACTCTGTGGGAGCGGGCTTGCCCGCGAATGCGATCGATCAGGCAATGACGGTGACCCTGCCGACGCATTCGCGGGCAAGCCCGCTCCCACAGGGGTCGGGGGTTGGATCCGCAAGCTACGGTGTAACCCAATTTCAAGAACAAGAAGGTGCCCCAGCATGCATTACCCCTCCCTGAACTTCGCCCTGGGCGAAACCATCGACATGCTCCGCGACCAGGTCCGCGCCTTCGTCGCGACAGAACTGGCCCCGCGCGCCGCACAAATCGACCACGACAACCTGTTCCCTGCCGACATGTGGCGCAAGTTCGGCGACATGGGCCTGCTGGGCATCACCGTGTCGGAAGAGTACGGCGGCGCTGGCCTGGGCTACCTGGCCCACGTGGTGTCGATGGAAGAAATCAGCCGTGGCTCAGCCTCGGTGGCACTGTCTTACGGCGCCCATTCCAACCTGTGCGTCAACCAGATCAACCGCAACGGCACCCATGAGCAGAAGCTCAAGTACCTGCCCAAGCTGATCAGCGGCGAGCACATCGGCGCGCTGGCCATGAGCGAGCCCAACGCCGGCTCCGACGTCGTGTCGATGAAGCTGCGTGCCGAGAAGCGCGGCGATCATTATGTGCTCAACGGCAGCAAGACCTGGATCACCAACGGCCCCGACGCCAACACCTACGTGATCTATGCCAAGACCGACCTGGACAAAGGCCCGCACGGCATCACCGCCTTCATCGTCGAACGTGACTGGAAAGGTTTCAGCCGCAGCAACAAGTTCGACAAACTGGGCATGCGCGGCTCCAACACCTGCGAGCTGTTCTTCGACGGTGTGGAAGTGCCGCAGGAGAACATTCTCGGCCAGCTCAACGGTGGCGTGCGCGTGCTGATGAGTGGTCTGGACTACGAGCGCGTGGTGCTGTCCGGCGGCCCGACCGGCATCATGCAAAGCTGCATGGATCTGGTGGTCCCCTACATTCATGACCGCAAGCAGTTCGGCCAAAGCATCGGCGAGTTCCAGCTGATACAGGGCAAGATTGCCGACATGTACACCCAGCTCAACGCCAGCCGTGCCTACCTGTACGCCGTGGCCCAGGCTTGCGACCGTGGCGAGACAACCCGCAAGGACGCCGCCGGGGTCATCCTGTACACCGCCGAACGCGCCACGCAAATGGCCCTGGAGGCGATCCAGATTCTCGGCGGCAACGGCTACATCAACGAATTCCCGGCCGGCCGCCTGCTGCGCGACGCCAAGCTGTACGAAATCGGTGCCGGCACCAGCGAAATCCGCCGGATGCTGATCGGCCGCGAACTGTTCAACGAAACCCGCTGAACATAAAGGACGGGCGCACATGGCTACCTTGCACACCCAGATCAACCCGCGTTCGGCGGAGTTCGCCGGCAACAGCGCGGCCATGCTTGAACAGGTCCAGGCCCTGCGCGGCCTGCTTGCCCAGGTGGCCCAGGGCGGCGGGCCCAAAGCCCAGGAGCGGCATACTTCACGCGGCAAATTGCTGCCACGCGAGCGCATCGACCGCCTGCTGGACCCAGGCTCGCCGTTCCTCGAAATCGGCCAGCTGGCAGCCCATGAGGTGTACGGCGAAGACGTGCCGGCTGCGGGCGTGATTGCGGGTATCGGCCGCGTCGAAGGCGTGGAATGCATGATCGTGGCCAACGACGCCACGGTGAAGGGCGGTTCGTACTACCCGCTGACGGTGAAAAAGCACCTGCGCGCGCAGGCCATCGCCCTGCAAAACCGTCTGCCATGCATTTACCTGGTGGACTCGGGCGGCGCCAACCTGCCGCGCCAGGACGAAGTATTCCCGGACCGCGAGCACTTCGGCCGGATCTTCTTCAACCAGGCCAACATGAGCGCGCAGGGCATCCCGCAGATCGCCGTGGTGATGGGTTCGTGTACCGCTGGCGGTGCGTATGTGCCGGCCATGGCCGACGAAGCGATCATGGTACGCCAACAGGCAACGATCTTCCTCGCCGGCCCACCGCTGGTAAAAGCCGCCACCGGTGAGGTGGTCAGCGCCGAAGACCTCGGCGGCGCCGATGTGCACTGCCGCACCAGCGGCGTGGCCGACCACTATGCCGACAACGACGAACACGCCCTGGCGATCGCCCGGCGCAGCGTGGCCAACCTCAACTGGCACAAGCTGGGCAAGCTGCAGCGCCTGGCCCCGGTGGCGCCGCTGTATGCGGCCGACGAGCTGTATGGCGTGGTGCCGGCCGATGCCAAGCAGCCGTTCGATGTACGTGAGGTGATCGCTCGGCTGGTCGATGGCTCGGTGTTCGATGAGTTCAAGGCGCTGTTCGGCACCACCCTGGTGTGCGGTTTCGCCCACCTGCATGGCTACCCGGTGGCAATTTTGGCCAACAATGGCATCCTGTTCGCCGAAGCCGCGCAAAAAGGCGCGCACTTCATCGAACTGGCCTGCCAGCGCGGCATCCCGCTGCTGTTCCTGCAGAACATCACCGGCTTCATGGTCGGCAAGAAGTACGAAGAAGGCGGCATCGCCAAGCACGGTGCCAAGTTGGTGACCGCCGTGGCCTGCGCCCAGGTGCCCAAGTTCACGGTCATCATCGGCGGCAGCTTCGGCGCCGGCAACTATGGCATGTGTGGCCGCGCCTACGACCCGCGTTTCCTGTGGATGTGGCCCAACGCACGCATTGGCGTGATGGGCGCCGAACAGGCCGCAGGCGTGCTGGCCCAGGTCAAGCGCGAGCAAAGTGAGCGTAGCGGCCAGCCGTTCAGTGCCGAGGACGAGGCCAGGCTCAAGCAGCCGATCCTCGACCAGTACGAGCACCAGGGCCACCCCTACTACTCCAGCGCTCGCCTGTGGGACGACGGCGTCATCGACCCGGCACAAACCCGCGACGTGCTTGGCCTGGCGTTGTCTGCCGCGCTGAACGCGCCGATCGAACAGAGCCGCTTCGGCATTTTCCGGATGTGACCCATGAGCGATTTCAGCACCCTCGAAGTGATCCGCGACCCACGCGGTTTCGCCACCCTGTGGCTGAGCCGCGAGGACAAGAACAACGCCTTCAATGCGCAGATGATCCGCGAGCTGATCGTGGCCATCGACCAGTTGGCCGAAGACGCCAGCCTGCGTTTCGTGCTGCTGCGCGGCCGTGGCCGGCACTTCAGCGCCGGCGCCGACCTGGCCTGGATGCAGCAATCGGCGCAGCTGGATTTCAACACCAACCTGGATGATGCCCACGAACTGGGCGAACTGATGTACGCCCTGCACCGCCTCAAGACCCCTACCCTGGCCGTGGTGCAAGGTGCAGCCTTTGGCGGCGCGCTGGGCCTGATCAGTTGCTGCGACATGGCCATTGGCGCCGAAGACGCCCAGCTGTGCCTGTCGGAAGTACGTATCGGCCTGGCCCCGGCGGTCATCAGCCCGTTCGTGGTCAAGGCGATGGGGGAACGCGCCACACGCCGCTATGCCCTCACTGCCGAGCGTTTCAGTGGCGTGCGGGCCCGCGAGCTGGGCTTGTTGGCGGAGGTGTATCCGGCCAGCGAACTGGACGCTCAGGTCGAGTCCTGGGTAACCAACCTGCTGCAGAACAGCCCGCAGGCGTTGCGCGCCACCAAGGACCTGCTGCGCGAAGTGGACGACGGCGAACTCAGCCCGGCCCTGCGTCGCTACTGCGAGAACACCATCGCCCGCATCCGCGTCAGCGCCGAAGGCCAGGAAGGCCTGCGCGCCTTCCTGGAAAAACGCCGCCCCGCCTGGCAAACCGATGACAAGAAGGAGCCGCGCCCATGAGCCGCCCCGTTTTGACCACCCTGCTGGTCGCCAACCGCGGCGAAATCGCCTGCCGGGTAATGCGTACCGCCAAGGCCATGGGCCTGACCACCGTCGCCGTGCACAGCGCCACCGACCGTGACGCACGGCACAGCCGCGAAGCGGATATCCGCGTTGACCTGGGCGGCACCAAGGCCGCCGAAAGCTACCTGCTGGTCGAAAAACTGTTGGCCGCCGCCAAGGCCAGTGGCGCCCAGGCCATCCACCCGGGCTATGGCTTCCTGTCCGAGAACGCAGGCTTCGCACGCGCCATCGAACAGGCCGGGCTGATCTTCCTTGGCCCACCGGCCAGCGCCATCGATGCCATGGGCAGCAAGTCGGCAGCCAAGGCGCTGATGGAGGCTGCCGGGGTGCCGCTGGTGCCGGGCTACCACGGTGAAGCGCAGGACTTGGACACCTTCCGCGCCGCTGCCGAACGCATTGGCTACCCGGTGCTGCTCAAGGCCAGTGCCGGCGGCGGCGGCAAGGGCATGAAAGTGGTCGAGGAAGAAAGCCAGCTCGCCGACGCCCTGGCTTCTGCCCAGCGTGAAGCACAGTCGTCGTTCGGCGATGCGCGCATGCTGGTTGAAAAGTACGTGCTCAAGCCTCGCCACGTAGAGATCCAGGTGTTCGCCGACCAGCACGGCAACTGCCTGTACCTCAACGAACGCGACTGCTCCATTCAGCGCCGCCACCAGAAAGTGGTCGAAGAAGCCCCTGCTCCCGGCCTGTCACCTGAACTGCGCCGGGCCATGGGTGAGGCGGCAGTACGCGCAGCCCAGGCCATCGGCTATGTAGGTGCCGGTACCGTAGAGTTTCTGCTCGACGCTCGCGGTGAGTTCTTCTTCATGGAGATGAACACCCGCCTGCAGGTGGAACACCCGGTCACCGAGGCCATCACCGGCCTGGACCTGGTGGCCTGGCAGATTCGCGTGGCCTGCGGTGAGGCGTTGCCGATTACCCAGGAACAGGTGCCGCTGATCGGCCATGCCATCGAAGTGCGCTTGTATGCCGAGGACCCGGCCAACGAATTCCTGCCGGCGACCGGCAAGCTGGCGCTGTACCGTGAGTCGGCGCCGGGTGAAGGCCGGCGGGTGGACAGTGGGGTCAGTGAAGGTGACGTGGTGTCGCCGTTCTACGACCCGATGCTGGGCAAGCTGATCGCCTGGGGCGAGGACCGCGAACAGGCCCGCCTGCGCTTGCTGGCCATGCTCGACGAGTTCGCCATTGGCGGGCTGAAAACCAACATCGCCTTCCTGCGCCGCATTCTGGCCCACCCGGCATTTGCTGACGCTGAGTTGGATACCGGCTTCATTCCGCGTCACCAGGAGGTTTTGCTACAAGCGCCAAACGCACTGCCGGCCAGCTTCTGGGAGGCAGCAGCCGAAGCCTGGCTGCAATGCCAGGCCGGGCATCAGCGTGAGGACGACCGCCGTTCGCCGTGGGGTGAGCGCAACGGCTTGCGCTTGGGCCTGCCGGCACGCACCAGCCTGCACTTGGTAAGCAGCGGGCAGGACCAGGCGGTTGCCCTGGAGCGCAGCGCTACGTCCACCTACCAGCTGGTGGGCGAACAGCTGGTGCATGACCAGGCCGGTGTGCGCCGCCAGCACCTGGCGATCCGCCGGGGTGGCACGCTTTACCTGCACTGGGATGGCGAGATGCACGCCATTGAGGCCTTCGACCCGATTGCCGAAGCCGAGGCCAGCCACAGCCATCAGGGCGGCTTGGGCGCGCCCATGAACGGCAGCATCGTGCGGGTACTGGTCGAGCCGGGGCAAGTGGTGGAAGCAGGTGCCGCGCTGGTGGTGCTGGAAGCCATGAAGATGGAGCACAGCATTCGTGCGCCGCATGGCGGGACGGTGAACGCGTTGTTCTGCCAGGAAGGGGATATGGTCAGCGAAGGGACGGTGCTGGTCGAGCTGACAGAGTGAGGTCAGCGGGGGCTGCTTTGCAGCCCCTTCATTCTAGAAGGCACCGTGCACTCGCACGACCACTCCGAGAAACTCGCAACCTTCTTCACAGAGCAGCGTCGGGTAGTTGTTATTGAGGGCCTTCAGGTACCGCTGCCCGCCGTCCTCAGCCAACTCGCGAAAAATCGCGGGTTTGCCCGGCTGACGAGCGATAACCAAACGCCCCGCCTCAACCTCCACCCCAGGATCAACCAGCATCCGCATGCCCTGTGGCACACTGCGACCACTGACGGCGCTCATCGCGTCATTCTCAACTGTCAGCCAGAATGCTTTGCCTTGGGCCAGGTAATCCGTCTGTTCGAACACGGTGGGCTCCTCAGCATCTGTAGCACCCAACTCACTCCAGTCCTTGACCGGGTAGCGGAAACACACGATGTACTGCATGAGGTCCAGGTCGTCCTCGGCATCATCCACCCCGTAGGCGCCACGCTCCTCGCCAACCTGGCCCTGAATGCGCAGCTGCAGACTGACGTTGTAATGGGGCATGCCAATTTCGACAAACGTGCGGTTCATCGACTCGATCTTCGGCTGACGCCGCTTGTTCACCCAATGCCCCACACTGCCTTGAGACACACCAACGCGCTCGGCAAGCTGCTCCTGGGTGAGCCCTAGCTCCTCCATCCGGTCGCGGACGAGGGCAATCCATTTATCCATATTCATCGCTGGCACGATACGGACTGCCTTCAGGCGCTCAATAAACATTCAGTATTATTTATCTCAACGCATAAAAATACTCTAGGTATTAGTATCGGGTTCACCCTTTACTTACTGGCTCTAGCAGGTATCAGGATGAAACCATCGAAAAACGACGAAACAGATCTCGACAGCGAAGCAGCCCGTCGCGCGCTCGACTACTACCTCAACCCCAACCCGCCACGCCCCACGCTGGACAACAAGATCTGGACCTTGCACGAGGGCGTAACCGGCGACCAAGCCCAGGAGCACGCCATCGCCCTGCTGCGCTGCGCTGCCGCCACCGCCCAGGAAACAGCCACCCACCAGCACGGCAGCCAGCGCGAGCTGACCTTCGCCCTTATGCACATGATGGACATGGCCCGCGCACTGCTGGAGCACAAACGCGCCGCAGAACCGGGTTTATAGGCAAGAAAGAAGGGAGAAAACGTGATAGCCGCGTATCGGCAAAGGCCCCGATTGCCGGGACAAGGAAGCGCATCGGTAAAACTTTTTTACCGAAAGGACGAAAATTCATTTGACTGGCAAATGATAACGATTATTATTGCACTCAGCTGATCGCGAGATCCGCTGGATAACCTGGAGCTTAGGTCGCTCTCAGATTATCTCCTCATCAGGCTAATCACGGTTTTTGACCCGGCTTTTTGCCGGGTCTTTTTTTTGGCTCTTCAGGCTAATGAAGATCGTGATGGCGCGCATGATAGCAAAGGTGTTTCAGGGCGTGAACGCTCATTACAAAACTTTGCGGAATCAGCAGTTGAGAATCAATCTCGTTTCGTCTACGCTGATCACGCATCAAGGAAGATGCCCCCATCCCCTCCCCCCTTGTAAAGCAAGGAGCTGTCCATGACCCGTCTGCTACTGCCCCTTGAGCACCCAGGCCCGGTTGCCGAACATGATGCCGATCACGCCCTGCTGCATGCCCTGAAGCGGCTGCCCCGGCGCGTACAGCAAGTGTTCCTGCTCAACCGCCTCGATCAACTGGACTTCGCCAGCATTGCCGCCCGCCTCGACCTGCCATTGGCCAGTGTCGAGCGGAACATGGAACAGGCCCTGCAGGCAGGCCGCTCGCGCCGGGATGTACTGGCAAGTGTTGCCGGGCAATGGTATGTGCGCTTGCAAAGCCCTCAGGTAACGGCGTGCGAGCGGATCGACTTTCGTCGCTGGCTGGACGTGGACCAGGCGAACTTGCAGGCGTTCCACGAGACGGAATTGCGTTGGCGCAGCCTGCTGGCACCGGCTCGGCAGCTTGGCCACGACGGCTGGTACCGGCAGGGCCGGGCGGCGTTGTCGCTGGGCGGTTGTTCGGTTGCGGTCGGGCTGGGTGTGGCGGCGTTGGTGCTGTTTGGGTTGTGGGGCTGATCACCCCCCGAAGGCTCTGTACGAATAGAGATGCCACAAACACCGCATGAAAAAAGCCAGCGAGACCCATTAGCGGCGTTTGCGAGGACGGCCACGTTGGTTTGTCGGAAAGCTGACATTATCTAACTGAAAGTGGGCTTGCAATCGCGGCCAAAAGCACGGCAATGAGCTTTTTGTGAAAGCAGGGCGTTCGACTTGGATGCATCTTAGGCCCTGTGTGAAAAGTCTGAAACGAAGGTAAGGCAAGGCGAAAAACAGCCGAGGTGTCGCCAGACTTTGCGGGTTGTGAGTGAACATTCGAGGCCGTTCTCACGCTGCGTCACCGAGTTTCAAGATTTCCACACAGATCCTATTGCCCTCTATTCCGTACAGATCTGATCATGCCTATATCAAGTATTACATCTCAGTCGCGAGTATCCACTTTTACACCTGATAACGCTCCCGCCCGGACGGTTAATGAAGCCGAACCCAAAGCTGTAAAAAACGAAAAAATCTATCAAAATACGCTCACAATGATCAGTGAGCGATATCAAGATTTCAGCCCGAAGACGGAGCTTGGCTTCCAACAACGGCCTGGTGTGACCGCAGATATAGAACCCATTTCCAAACAGGATCTTATTTCCATACTAGAACACATCAAGACCGACGATAAGTTATTTGAAAATTGCAAAAATAAATCAGCTAAAGCCCCTTTTTTCAACAAGTTTTACTTGATGTCTAACCCGGAGCAGGGCTGGAATCTGCGCCTTCACAATTTTAGTGTCAGAGGTAGCGGTCTCGGAGGAGAGGATAGCCCTCACTATCATCGCTGGACCCTGGGATCAAGCGTGCTGGCGGGAGGATACATCAACGTCAACTACCAAGAAGGCCCGAAAACAGATTCAACCTCACTAAGAGATAGTTACTCAAAATATGAACTCGGCGCATCAAAGTCGCAAACAGACGCTGGAGCCCGTGAGGCAAAATTCATTTCAGAAGCCGAGATGAAAGTCACAGATAAAACATTGTACGCGCAAGGTAGTCTTAATCACTTCCCCATAGCTACACCTCACAGCGTAGAATCCCACGGGAACGTCATGGGAACTACCCTGACACTTGCCCACACGAGTAAAGCGGTTTCCGAAAATTCGATTGCGTTCGAAAAATCCAATGATATTAAAGAAATTCCGCAGATAAAGATCGAAAGCAATGAAACTTTCAAGGCCATGCTCCAGGACCAGATAACTCATCTACAGGTACTTGTGTTAAGCGATCACCTGAATACTTCACTGGCGGAAAAATTTGAACAAGGCTTCCCTCTCACAACTGGAGAGGAGAAACATCTAGCCGACTATAAAGAACCAAATTACGTAGAAACCTCACTTCTACCAGCGCTCGCCATTTACCAGATGGAAACGCACAACGACATTGGGCACCGTGAGTTTTCCGACGACACCGTACAGCTGATTGATACTGCACTGGCTGAAATAGATCGTGAATCCTTGGACGCGTTGATCGCAAACAACCAGCACGACCTCTACGACAAGCAACTCACCGTTGAAATCAGCGATCCTGAATTGGCTAGACAGTTGAGTGAACGCGCCAGTCAAACAATTTCGATACACTGATCAATTCTACAAACGATCACCCTTGGAGGGTTAATGTCGGTCAGTTAAGTAATTTGGCGTGAGGCGCGTTCGACAGGGCATTCGTATATCTGTACGATCGTCCTGCACCTCGCGATGCGCCGCACGGGCGGCGCGCCATAAACAGGCGCTGCTAATGCCTTGACGAGCTCTGATCAACGCAACCTGTTTAACTGACTGGTATTCTCGAAGGGTGGTCTATCCAAGGATCGATTGCCGCAAAAAATTTTTACAACCCTGCCCCATAACGTAAAGCGTGCTTCCTGAAGCACCTGTACGCTT
This sequence comes from Pseudomonas sp. URIL14HWK12:I5, assembly GCF_900176445.1. NCBI lineage: Bacteria > Pseudomonadati > Pseudomonadota > Gammaproteobacteria > Pseudomonadales > Pseudomonadaceae > Pseudomonas > Pseudomonas sp. URIL14HWK12:I5. Next base: position 171,205 of record NZ_FWXQ01000002.1, on the reverse strand, counting down.
CATCCAGGGTGATCGCCTCCGAACTCAATTCTACTTCTTACGTGAACTGATTTCAGGGGGAACTATCACCTAGCCCTCGCGCCATATCGTGCCATATCGTGCCACTCATGAACTCCGAACGACGTCATAACAAAATAAACGTTCAAATTCTCATAAATTTGAGCGCTTTTTGAAAGACAAGGCCATAGGCGAAATCTAGGCTGCAAGAAAAAGTCCACGCTGAACTCAGTGTCAAATTCACCCTCACTGTTTCAATTGTCAAGGCTGTGCCGTAGGCACCTGCTGAATATGCTAGTGAATAGCAGATACCCTCAACCGCATGCAGAGCCATGAGTCAATCACACGCCTTTAAATGCCGAACACTGATGTCTCAAGGCGTCAGCGGTGGGCATTTCAGAATTGCAAATTAAATAGCACTCTAGAAAAGCTTGCCTTTAACCCCCAAGAGAGAACTGACAATGCACCCCAACATCTCGGAAACCTTGCGCACATCATTGATAAGTCTCGGACTTCCTCCGGAAAGAATCGGCACATTCGACCATCACTCCTCCATAGAGCTAAACTTCAAAACCATCAGCCCAATAATTATTACAATAAAAAATGACATGACCTGGATATGGAGCAAACTTGAAGACTTGAATAGCATCAACATAAGTTTTCATGCAGAAAAACTACTCGACTTACTGCAGCACGCCTTGCCAGGTGTATTGACGGGCCAAGCAGTACTGGGAAAAGCGAATAATGGCTACGAGATAAAAGCACTGCTCGCAGAAGAATGCATCGAATCACCGGACACGCTACGCCTGGCACTGAATGAGTTCTACAGCCTGATCATGTCAGTCCACAAAGCACTCAATCATTGAACCACACCCCACAACCTCAACTGCGTTACACAGGCGACTAAGCATGCCGATTAATAACAATATAAAATTCGTTCCGCCAACCACCGTAAAAGACCAAGTCGAGAGCAGCAACTCAAAAAACGCCGATTTTGTCAAAAACTTTGATTTCGCAATAAACAACTCCACTGATATTGCATCAAATGAAACGTCTACACTGACCCACACCAACCCGGCAGGTCCGCACACACTGAGAGCGACGAAGAAGCTCGCCATGAAACAAACTATTGACGGAAGAAGAGTTCTTTATAGCCCGTGCGACGTGCTCATTAAAGAACTGGGCACTGCTGCCAGCATATTGCATAGAGTCGTTTCAAACCTGAGTCCCGACAGTCAAACAATCATCGCTGCCCGTTTACTGGGAGAAGAAGGCCTGCTCGAAGGAAGAACAATTGCAGATTTGCTCGCTACGCTACAGCGAGCCAGTACAAAGAACACGGTATCCAGTGCACAGACTGCCAGTGCTACAGACAGAGCCGCGGTAATTGCTCTGATGGGAGACATCGGCGTATTTTACTCCCGCCCTGCCGACGTGAAGATGGAGTTGCTGACCGAGTTTAACAGTCTGCTGATAGCAGCGGGCCTGCATGTGCCAGAGGAACCAGAAATGGAAATCATGCGAGAGACTGGAGGCTCTCGCACTGTAGGGCCAGATAAAAAGTCTGAGCGAAAAGTAGTGACTTTCGACGCTGGCGTAGACATCCCTTTCCGAACGGGCATTCACAATATGGGGCTGGAAGCAGATAAAATACTAGGCATTACTGAACACAATCGTATTCCAGAAATCCGTTGGCCGGTCTTCGACATCAGTACGGCCCGCATCCAGCAAACTACAGAGCCGTTTGCCGGGCACATGTCAGGTTCTCCGGCCGAGATTTTACAGACCTGGGACATGTTATGCGGGGTTAAAGGAGAGGACCAGTATGTGGGCGCCCTCACCCGTAATTCGGTTCGCCAAGCGGGTGAAGAGTTCCGTCACCCCCTGTCTGACTTGACATCGGTCGAGCAAGCGCAGCGCTATGCTCGTGCGGCGGGTGCCAGTGCCTTTTTGGTTGGTCTGGGCTACCACAGCACCGTCGAAGTGCTTGAGGGCATTCTCGTCTACTTGGGGCAAAGCATGAGGGCAGAGGGAACGCTGTCTCAATCACAACGTGATGCCGCTCATGTGTTTGGGCATGGCGCAGCGACGGATCTCATAACCGAATTATTTAAAACCAATACAGCGCAATAGCGCGCTGTTTAAAATGCCCAAGCGACGGCATTCATCCAGTTCCACGGTTAGCCGCTTATTGGAGATTTAAATGCCAATGCGTCTACCAATTGATATTTTCGCGGCTATCTTCGTCCTCAGACGGTTTGAACACGTCCTGCATAAACTCCTTAAAGAACATATTGGCCGATGAAACCGATACCAGCGCAACCCTTATCTCCTTGTAAGTCTCACTGTCTTCCAAACCCTGCTCTTTCATCCGCACCATCACCTGCGTCAACGCATCCATTTGCTTCTGCGTCGTTTTATAGGGCAACTCGCCACCGGCATTCGCGTATTGTTTCAAGTAACGCTGAATACTGCCCGGGGAGGGTGCCGTGGACGCTATCCACTCCATGAACGCGCCGTAGAACTGGGCAAACTCAGGATCCGGATCAGCGCTGGTTTCCGCGCCCTGAAGCCCCATGCGCTGGTCCAGAGGCACAATCGTCTCGGCGCCTCGATGCGGGGCCTGGCCGGGACCTGCAAGCGAGTAGTTATCAATGTTCATCGCTGTTATCCGACTTCGAAATATTCATCGCGCTATAGCCTTCCTTGTTCAGGTCGGCAGCCCAATTGACAAACACGTTCTTCGACGCTTCATCGAGCTGGCGCACACTCTCCGGTAACTGCTTGAGCTGGGCGATCAGACGCTGCGACAGCTGCTCTTGGGTGGCGCCGATGTCGAGCTCGACCACCTGATCCGCGAGGCGAAACAGGTAACGTTCCTGGGCATGGAAACGGATATCCACCCGCTCGACACCCAAGCCCTTCAACCTGGTGTTCAGCGCCATCTGCCCGGCCTTGCACCGCAGCGGCAGCATGATCTGCAGCGGCTCCCGGCCTTGGTCTACCCACCCCGCCTGCCAACGCTGCAGCAGCGCATCAAGCAGACGGTCGTCCATCAGCAAATCCCCCAGCAATGACCGGGCGGCCTGTACAAGCTCTGCCTGCAACGCGCTTGCCATCACTCGCGACTGCAGTAAAAGCCCGCTCACGTCAGCAGCGGCTTGCAGCACGCCTTGGGAATAACCGTCCTGAAAGGCGTTCGCACGAACACTGTCTGCCTCTTGTTGCGCTTCTGCCATACAGGCCTTGGCGCGCTCGCGGGCTTGCTGCATCAACAACCGACGATTACGCGCAGCCGTGCGTTCTTCATGCCTCAGCAGCAGGGCATCCGTCGAAGGAATGTCAGCAAGCGTTCTGATGGATTCGAGCATGTTGTACCGCCAGGATGAAAAGTGACGAATTCGGCGCCAGGATCGGCAAGGTTTGCTGCAACTCGACCACTCGCGGCGAGAACTGCAAGAACAGACGCTGCATGAGCGCATCCGGGATGTATTGATGCCAAGCTGCCAAGGCAGCGAGCCCCAGGGCGTCGAGCGATGGCTCAAGTCCTTGCGCTTCGCTGATCACGACCGCTGGCCGATTGCCCAGGTTGATGCGGGCGAAGGCTCTTGTCGGAACATCGAGCTCACGCATGCGCGCCCCGCGAGCCAGTTGCGGCCACATCAGGTGCGCCCCCATAAGGCGGGCGACTGCGGGCAAATGCTGCCAATGTGCGACCCAGCAATCAGTCCATGGATTGCGCTTGAGCTGTTGCGGATCGGGGCAACTGAGTGCCAACCCTCTTAGCAACGATTGGTTGAGCAGCGCGCGGGCTGCCGGCTCGCCAAACAGCGCTGGCACAACACCCCGGTGAGGATGCAGATAGTCCAGCGGCTGCTGGAGGATGGCGCGCAGCGCTTCAGTCCCGCGAAGCATGCTCGATCCCTTTCGACTGTCGATACCGCATGACCCAGTACGCTAGCGCAGCCAGAATGCCTAAGACGAACACGCCATAGAGCCAGGTAAAGGCGTAAGCGCGAGGCTCCGGGAAGGGGGCGGCATGCTGAATCAAAGCCCGCTTGGACAAGACCACCGAAATGTGTTCGTAGTCCACGGCCGAGAAACTGTTCTTGAGAAAACGCTTGATATCGCTGATCAGTAGCTGTGGCTCGCTGTCACGCTCATACACCACCAACGCCGAGACATGGATGGGCGCTACCTTGCGACCGCTTTCTCCGGTCTCCAGGTCGTAACTCACATGTACCCGTGCTGAAACCACACCCTCCAGGGTATTCAACGACTGCTCCAGGCGCTGCTCCAGCGCACTGTACAGACGCGCCTTCTCGGCTCGCGGCGAAGCGACCAGAGAGTCCGCAGGAAACATCTGGGCGATTTCAACACGCGGCCTGGAAGGCAGCGAATACAGGGCCAACAGGTCGACCGCCGCCGCGAAATCCCCTTGCGCGATTTGCACCGAGTATCCGGTCTTACCGTTATCCACTTTGGTCGCAGTGATGTTATTGCGCTGCAGTACCGAAATCACTTCATTGACCTGCTGTTGGTCAAGGCCCTCAAGCAAACTCGGTTGTCGACAGCCAACCAGCATCAAACAGAGCAGCGCAAGCCAGGCGAAAACCTTCATGACGAACGCAACAACGTTTCGGCCGTAGTCACTGTTTTACGGACCAGGACGTTGAGTAAAGAGACATCGATGTTGTACTGCGCAGTGAGCAGCTGCAATTCGCTCAACACTTCCGGGTTGGTGATATCCGGGCGTTTGAGCATGGCATTGATCCTTGCATGATCACGCTCGGTGCCCACAGCGGAGCTGGCGAAACTTTCGATCAAACGACCCTCCAGGGAAACCACTGAGCCAGGCTCGGGACGCGCCCATTCGGCCATCCGAAGCGGACTCAGGTTCACTGACGTCAGGGAAGAAACAGACATAGTAACCCCACAAGAACAGTGCCCGGCTGGCATATGAAATTCCTGCCAGCCGAGCGGAGACGCAAGGCTTAACGCGCGGCGGAAACTATCGCCGTGTCAATTTCCTTGAAGCCCTTGATCGTATTGGTCGCAACGTTACGGAACACGTTGTAGGAAGAGAATGCAGCCTGATAGGCCGCCAATAGCGTGGGGTCCGACGCATCTTCATGCAATGCGGCCAGTGCCTCATCGAGTTTGGTTTTGAGGCCGGTAGCGCCGTCCTCGAAGCCTTGAGCCTGTCGGCCCAGGAAGTCATCATGAAATTCAATAGGGTTTGAAACCGTACTCATATATCAACCGTTATTATCAAAGGGATTTAGGAAAGTGCCAGGATGACGGTGTCATCTTGATGTAGCCCTGGGGCCCATACTGGAACGACTTGCCCTTGAGCCAGTCATCTTTGAGCTCGATCGCGAAATGAACGTACCGCTCACCCCATTGCCGACCGAACGTTGCGACAAAGTCACCCAGGGCCTGCAACTCCGCGTCCTCAAGATTGCCCTCGACTGTAAAGGTCACACCCTCAGCATGTTTGTGCCGAGTAAAGGGCAATGCCAGGCGTTCCAAGCCTTGCTCGGCCAGGTGCAGGAGTTCGTCATCGTCACTTTGTACGATCATTATTTCGCGAGCGTAGGGTGCGACTGCGATCAAAGCGCTCTCCAGGCGACGCCGCAATCCGGGTGCCAGCAGGCTGCGTTGACGACTGATCAACAATCGCGGAACAAGCGGATCACTGAGATCCATACGGTGATAGGCGAGTTGCGGCGCAAGGCTGGACACCAGACTCTCCAAACGGCGACGCTCGTCGTATGTGGTCATCACCTGAGTCGCCGAGTACCCATTGCGCACCAATACCTGCCTTCCCCATGCGGCATCGCGCTCGGAGTCAGCGAAGACGTAAATTGCCTGGTCGCGGCCGTACATGACGACCATGCTGTTGTTACCCCCGGCAATCAGCGCCTCAACATTCGACACAGGAGTGGAATTCGAGGCGTACCAACCGAACATGGCCAAGCCAGCCATTATCACCAGCACCGCTGCAACAGCCACTCGCCGCGAAACGATAACGGGCATCCGAGCCGGCTCAGGCTCAGCAAGCACAGCCGACCCTTGTACCAACAACTCGCTCCGCCACGCCTCATCGAATGGGCGCACGGCGATTAGCAACTCCGATATATGCTCCAGTGACTGGAATGGAATGGGCCGCTCAACCACACCTTCGTCACCCAGGATACGCACGACACACTCCGGGCGGTCATCACCCCCAAGCAAGACCTCAAAGTTGCATCCCCCACACGCCAGCGGAATGTAGATGGCATCGTCCGGAACACTGAGCGGATGTTCAATCGAGCAAAACGTTGCCTCGGAACCAACGACAAAAAGAGTACGCTGCTGCGCCAGATCAAATTCGCAACCCTGCAGCGGGCCACTGAACACCCTCAGGACGCATTGCGTTGCAGGAGAATCCTGCATGCTGTTCACCACTTGGTCTAACTCTATGAAAAGCGCCTACCGCTTCGGCATGCGATAAATGATAGGGCGTGGAAGGTAGAGAATCCTGATCAGATTATGAGGAGCACCTGTTGCAAGCGATCAGAATCCGGCTAGAAGAATGCCGGTCACCGGCTTCGAACCCGCAACGAACACTGAGATGATATTCACGTGTTATTCGCTCGACTATCGACAGGTAATCGTCGGAAGCTTGCGCATTAGCTGTAGGCCCCGCCGGCATCACACAAACATGCCCACCCAATACGGCGGCCAATCGGCGAACCTCTTCGCACTGCATTTCCAGGGCGCACTCATCATCCTGCGCCAGCAACGGCAAGACTAATAACGAGGGCACCGATGAAGGCGGCCCCCCTCGTTCGACGACCTCCCCAACAAAGCGATAACCCTTGCCATAGACCGTCTTGATATAGTCATTTTCACGCCCCAGCAACTTGCGCAACGCATAAATGCAGCGGGTAAGGGACTCCTCGGCCACGTCGCAGTTGGGCCACACCTGGTCCAGCATCCAGCCCTTGGGAGCTAGCGAGCCCGCCGCTGACAACAATAGCTGTAGTACATGCAATTCCTTGGGTGGAAGATGTAGTCCGGTACCGTCACGCAGAAGTAACCCATCCGCCTGCAATATCCATTGGCCAAACACAAACGACCGCCCTGGCAATTGATCAGTAACCCCTTCCATAACGCAAATTGCCCCATCCCAATGCGATGAATATGCCGTGACATTGGCGGAGTTCATCCGCACCCGGCGTGAGTGACCAACTATAGGGGAAGTGATACCTACGATATTTGAGATTTCTCTACAATAAGCTAGAGACTAATCCGCATTATCCAAGGAAAGGCTCTAATTCCCCACTGAGTCGCCGACGCATACCGTCTGCGGCATAGTAGAGATATCTTGTCGAAAAATGGCTACGCACCCTTACCAGTGCGCACGTTCGGGAAAGCGCTCAGACAGACGCCTGAGCGATTGCCTGATGAACCACGCGATAAAGATCCTCCACGTTACGAATACTGGCCAAACCCTCTGGAGGCAGTTCAATGCCCAGGACACAGTTAATCTCCAAAGCAATATCCAGAAAATTCAACGAATCCGCACCGAGGTCCTCCACCAAGCGGGCGCTTGAGGTAACGGCATCGACATCGACCACGAGTTTATCAGCGAGAATTGCGACAATAACGGTCTCGATTTCAAGCTTTATCATTTGCTTCATACGACGACGTCAACCAATCCCGCTCGCGAGCGCCTTGAGCATCTCTGCATACTGGCTCAATTGCGAGGAGAGGATCTTGTTGAAGTTCTCGTGATACGAGTTGGCGTTCCCGTACTTGGTAGTGAATAACTGCAGCTGGTTCTTCAGATCACCTTCCAGGCTATTAAAACCGGTCTGCCAGGCTTGGAACTTCGCGGTATCCCAGGTCGCGCCAAATATGGGAGCTGCTGCGATCATTCCCTCCAGCGGCGATAAGTCCATCATCACGCGATAGCCACCGCTGCCATCAGGCTGCACACATGAATCAGGCAACCCCAAGGCCTTGGCCCACTTCTGTGCCTCTTCCTGTGTCGCACTTCCCATACCAGAGGTGGGATAGAGGACCCCGTCCGGGGCTTGCTGATACTTATTGCGCAACGCCATCAAAGCAGCGCGAAGTTTATAACTTACTTTGACTTCCTTACCGTCGTTCCCACCTGTTATCCACTCCCCCATCTTCGCCATGATGGTTTCGTTGAACTCCTTGTAGAAGTCCGAGTATTGGGTCAGCAGCGCTTCGTAGATCTCCAGGTATTCGCCCTTGATGAAACCGATCATCGCCAGCAATTGCTCAAAAAAATCGGCGCTGCCACTGAACGGGTTCAACGCATTCCGAGCAGCTTCTGGCGCCAACGGCAAATCGCTTAGTTTCTTGAGCGTTTCATCCTTCCACTGTTGGATGTTGGGGCCAGCAGGGTGGGCAAGCGCTGCCCATTTGCGTAACTCGGCTTCCAGCAAATGCCCCTGAACCTGACTGGGCTTTACTTTCCCGAGCTCCGTTCCACCTAACCGGGATACCAACGACTGCGTCAACCGTTCAGCCGCCGACGGCAGTGGACGATGATCGACCTCAGGACCGCCAACCTTTTCATCCGCCGGCTGATTGATACGCAGCGCAATGGCAGGGGAGGACCTAGTGACAATTTCCATGATTCAACTCCTGCTCAGGCGCGTACAGAGGCGATTGCGCTCAGGGTAGAGCCGCGACTGTCGACCAACTGCTGGATAGCGTCCAGCATCTTGCTGACCAGCACCGCATCTTCATTGACGCTCTGGCTGGCGACATCACTGACCGCCTTGTTCAGACCCTGCTCGGACTGGTGCAGCACTTCGCGCTGACGTTCTGAATACTCTTGCAAACGCAGGATGGCGGACAACCCGGAGCTGATGATCATCGCCATGGAACTGACGGCACCGCCAACAGTCAGGTTGCGCTCGTATGTTTTTGCCTGAAGGGCACTTTCCATGCGCGCTTGCGTGGCTTGGTCAACCGCCTCACGAATCTTCGACTCAAGAACTGCCCGCTTGCTCGGGTCAATTTCCAGGTCAACGCGCATCTGGTGGGCCTGCGCATCGAACTTCGCCGCAGCCGACTGATTGATCTTGATATCAGTATGCTTCTGGCTCTGCCCGCGCAAGGACAACCCGGCACCCGCGACGGCCATGGTGGTGGCAACGACCGCACCACTGACCGCAGCCCACATCGCGGCCTCACCACCGGCCATGATGGCAACGCCTTGCGCAATGGCGGCCTCATAGGCCATCTGTGTGAACTTGCCGCTCATTTCAGCGCTCGATTTGCGTGCGATATTGAGTGCGACAATCGATGCCACCAACACACCGATATGTTTTTCCCACGCGGCGGGGTCGAACGACAACAGGTCCGCCACGGGATCTTTCACCGCACCTTCGGTACCTTCTTTCTCCTGCTGGACCACAGTGGCCAGAAATAAGCCCATCATCGCCTGGCTTTCGCTCTCGCTAAACCCCGAGGTACCCAGGTGCTGATTCAACTGCTGAGGGGTCAATGCTTCAACAGCGTGCGTGGGTCGAGACATCAACACCTGCGCATCGAGCCGTCCACCGAGGTTGCTGATCGACAGCGGCTGCTTTTGATCGACGACCTTACCTGCCACCTTTGCAGCCTGAGGGCTGACTAACGATGGAGAACGACTATTGATTGATAATTCCATGTGTGCCACCCCTGTTGAATCAAATATTGCGCGCCATGCTCAAGCTGCTGCTGTTGATACTGTCCTGGATACTGAAGGCTTGCTTGATGGCGTTATCCTTGGCCTTCATGGACTGATCGAAGAGTTGAACCATGTCGTGCAGATAGTTCTTCAGCGCTTCGGAGATAACCTTGGCGAACTCGAAGTCGGCCAGGTGTTGCGCCGCGTTGCGCTGGTGAATACCCGACTTGGTTTCCAACGCGGATTGGGCGGCGGTACCGCCCGCCTCTACCACCGCCAGCGAAGCAGCCAGGCGCGATGCATAGAGATCCAGGGAGATCGCATCTGACTTGAGACCGATGCTGGACCGGGCCTTGGTCATGACACTGGTAAACCCATTGCTGACCGCCCGTGCGGCCTGCTTGAGCATTTGTGGCGTCATCTCGTTGGCCATCTTGCCGAACATGTTGCCCATCGCATTGGCGACCCGCCCCGCAGCAGACTTGCCAACAACCGCCACAACCACCAGTACCGCGACCATGGCCACGGCACCGATGATTGCGCCCATGATCATCCCCGCCATATCGGCCGACGCCGCATCAACGCCGGCCTTCTTCAGAAGGTCCGCAATCCCCTTGCCGATGCCCTGAATCATCGGGCTGAGGATGTTGTCCATCAGAGGCTGCATGGCTTTTTCCATGAACGACATCCCGGTCAACTGCTTGCCCAGCATGTCCGCTCCCGTCAATCCCACACCGACAGCTGCCAGAATCAGGCTAGCTCCGCCCGTGAAGGGAGCCCCGACAACACTCAGCACGGTCAGCACCGGGCCCAAAAACTTACCGATACACCCCGCCGTCTTGATGGCAGCTTCGGCTTTACGCACTTGCTCCAGGTACTCTTCAGACTTTTTCTCCATGTACTCCTGACGCGCCGCCTGCATGCTGCGGAACAACTCCTGTTCCGCTTCAATCTTGTTTTCAGCGCTTTCGCCCATCAACTCTGCAAAACGTGTCATCAGCAGCACCATGGTCGCAGCCGCGTTCAGCTGACGCTTGATGCCATCGAGCACCGGCTTGTCGCCCAGCCCCGCGATTTCCACCGACCTGGCCAGAGCCTCAGCCTTTTTGCCCGCCTCTCCAGCCACCTTGACTGCGGCCTGATACTTCAGCTCGGCGTTGCTCAGCTGTTGTTGGGCGGCGGTCAAGTTGCCTTGCGCCAGATCACGGGCCGCCAAGGCTTTGGCATGCTCGGGCGTACCCGGCTCGGTTTTCCCCAGCGCCGCTTCAGCATCGGCCAGCGCCCTTTGCGCGCTGTCGACTTTAGCCTTGGCCGCCGCGAGCTCTTCCTCGGATACGCTCGCAGAGGCGACAGCCGCTTCCAGTTCCGCGAGCGCACTCAGATAATCGTCTGACAATGCCTTGTTGCCCTCAGCGCTGGCCTTGGCGGCCGACCTGAGGATTTCCATGCGCGACTTGAGTGACTCCAGGCTGACGTCACCCAACAAGTTGATGAGCGAGGCCATCAACAAGGTGAACCTGTCTTCAGAACCCTTTCTCTCACGCTCAGCACTTGGCGGTGGCGAAGCCAGAATCGGCCTACCCAGCGCAGCAGTATTACCACCTTGCGACTGAGCGGCGTAGCTCACACCTTGCAGGTTGGCCAGTGCCGTATCGGCAGCGCGCTGCCAGGCCTTGGTGTTGGCCGCCTTACTCGCCGCTTCGGCATAACGTTCCCTGCCGGCCTGACGGGCCTGCGTTTCCGGGGATATGCGTGAGTACAAAGCCCTGATATCCATTACAACTCTTTCTCCGAGTGATCGGCGTCGATAGTGGTCAACGCATTCAGGTAAGCCTGGGCCTGCTCACGCATACCCGGCTCCTGAACACGCTCGATGACATACTCAAAACACAACTTGGCCTTGCCGGCTTTACCCAGCGCCAGCTGGCATTGGCCGGTATAGAGCATCGGGCGGTAATCATTTTTACCTTGGGCAAAAGCCACGGCGTACAGATCAACCGCTTTCTGATAGTTCTGCTTGAGCTGATGCACCGCCGCCAGCCCCATCCAGTACTGCGCGTTATAGAAGTCGTAGATACACAGGAAATGGAAAAACTTTTCCGCATCGTCCAGGCGCCCCTGCTCGTAGAACTCATAGGCAAAGGCGTAGAGGCCATCCATCTGCTCGGTACTGACGCCGCGCAGCTCTTTGAGCGACGCACCATCAAGTACGGCCTGCATCACATGCTCGGCAATCCGGTCCTCTTCCTGCTCTGTATGTTTCCGACTACTCATGACTACTTACTCCTGAATGTTTCTTCAGCGGTGCTGACAAGGCTATTGAGCCAGCTGAAGGCAACGGGCGCCGTCACAAACCGCTCATCGTGGTGTTCGTGAATCACTCATGCTTGCATTCGGTTTTGCAGGAGGCCCGTCAGGCCTGCTCGACCTGCTCGAGCCAGACCAGAAGTCGCAGGACGTTTTCGATTTCCTGCATCTGTATGAAGGTGTAGCGCTGATGGGTCTTGAAGATGCGTCTGGCCAGGGCAATGTCACTGATTACCGGCACGCCAACTTCAGCCGCGTACTTGCGCACGGCCAATGCCCGCTGGTTGGTCTCCATCAGTGAGATAAACGGCATCACTGTGACTTCCGGGCGGAAGTAAATACCCACAGCGATGTGTGTGGGGTTGGCGACAATCACTCGCGAACCACGAATGTCGGATTTGACTTGTTCGGATAGCAGCTCCCGATGTATTTCGTGCCGCCGCCCCTTGATTTCCGGGTTGCCTTCCTGTTCCTTGTGCTCGCGCTTGACTGACTGCTTGTCCATCTTCAGATCCTTGATGTACAGCCAGTACTCACACAGTGCATCAAGCATGACGACCAGCACGATGCAGCCCAGAAAAGCCAGCACCAGCACCAACAACAAATGAGCCCAGATCGGGAACAGATCGACCGGTTGCGCATGGAGTTGCGCAAACAGTAAATGCCGCTGAGTCAGCCAGACCACCCAGAATGCGATTACGAAACTGCCCAGATACAACAGGGATTTAACGGAATCCTTCACTGTTCTGAGACTGAACAGCTTTTTGAAGCCGTTAACCGGGTTCAGTGCGCCGAAGTTCAGCTTCAAGGCCTCGCTGGCAATGGCCAGGCCGGTCTGCAACAACGTGGGCAAGGCGCTGGCGAGAAAACACACAACGATCAGCGGGGCCACGACCTTGAGCATCAGCACCCCGAGCTCGGCGGCATATCGCTGCTGATCGGCGGCGAAACCCGAAGCGATGATGCGCCGGTAAACCTCCATCACCTCCAGCAAGCTGCCGCTGCTCGTCAGATAGATGATCGCGCACAGCATCAGGCAGGAACTGGAGAGATCCTTGGCCTTGAAGGTCTGGCCCTTTTTCGCCGCGTCGCGGCGCTTCTTGGCCGTGGGTTTTTCAGTTTTCGAGGCGCTGGACATATCAGCGGGCCTCCGGTGCTACGACCCAGTCCGCCAGCTGATCAGGCTTGGAGGCCATGCGCAGTATTTCGTCAGGCAGGTGTGCACTGAAATACAGAAGCAACACCAGTAACGCGATGGCTCCCTTGACAGTGAGCGACACCGAAAACGCGTTCATTTGCGGCGCAAAACGCGCCAGCAGACCCAGCAGCGCCTCGGTGAGCAACAAGGTCGCCACCACCGGCGCGCTGATGATCAGCGTTTTACTGATCAACGGATCGAGCAGGCCGAGCAACGGCTGAATCCGCAGCTCGCATCCGAGTACCGGCGAGCAGAGTTGGTAGCTGCGGCTCAGGGTTTCCACCAGCAACGCCATTCCCCCGCCCTCCAGGTAGATCACTGCCGCGAACAGCTGGAGAAAATTGGCCAACTCCGAGGTGTCGTCGCCGTTGGCCGGATCGATCGTGTTCCCTAACATCGCTCCGCGCTGGTTATCGATCAGGTTGCCCATGCCGTGCAACACCCAGAACGGCCAGGACAAGAGGCAGCCGAGAATCACGCCTACGCCGGCCTCTCGCAACAACAACCCGTAGAAGCCAAACGAGTCCAGACGAGGCAACGTGCCAGCGGTATAAGGCCAGAGCGCCATGCCAACCAGCACGATCACGGCGTTTCGCGGTGCTCCGGTGAGCGCACGACTGTTGAGAAACGGCAGCATGAAAAAAACCGGTGCCAGGCGAGCGAAGCAAATCATCGCACCGGCCAGCCAGCCATGCAGGTCAAAAAAAAGGCTTACATTCATCGCGATTCACTTCAGGGCCAGGCGCATGACTTCCCGACTGAACCCCAGCAACGTCTCACCGTACCAGCCAGAAAGCAGAAACAGACAGATCGACACCGCCAGCAGTTTGAAGCCAAAGGGCAAGGTTTGCTCCTGAAGCTGGGTCACAGTCTGAAACAGACCGATCAGCAATCCCACCAGCGTGGCGACAATGATCGGCCAGGCCACCAGGATCAATATCAGGTACAGGGTTTTGTTGCCGGCAAACACCAGGTCATTCATCGCCGATTCTCATTGAGCCAGAGACAGGTACTGCCCAACCAGTCCGGTAGAAAGCAGTGCCCAGCCATCCAGCGCAACGAACAGCACCAGCTTGATAGGTACGGAGATGATCACCGGGCTCATCATCATCATGCCCAGGGCAAGCAAGATACTGGAGACCACCAGGTCGACGATGACGAAAGGCAGATACAGATAAAAACCGATCTTGAAAGCGGCTTTGATTTCGCTCAGTGCATAGGCTGGCAGCAACGCGAACAACGAAGGCTCCAGCGTCTCGTCAGGTTCGACATCGACGGCATTGGGGTTCTCGCGCGCGATCTGCGCCCGCTCGAAGAACTGTGCCAGGTCTGGGTCGGTGTACTTGGACAGGTATTCGCGGTAACTGCCCAGGCCGTTATCGAGGAACGCCACCACCGCATCGATGTTGGTGAACTCAACCCGGTTTTCCTTGTAATAGTCATAGCCTTCTTGCACCACGGGGCTCATGACGAACATCGCCAGTAACAGCGCAACGGCGTTGAGGGTCATGTTCGACGGCACCTGCTGCAAGCCCAGGGCGTTGCGCACGATAACGAAGACAATCGAGAACTTGATGTAGCAGGTGCCTGCGGCAATCAGGAATGGCAGCAATGAAGCCACTGCCAACATCCCGATCATTGAAATGTCATTCATTACCCATGCCCCGCCCCACCTCACGCAGCTCGACACCCAGGCGATCGCCTAGCTGGACCAGCTCACCCACAGCAATGCACTTGCCAGCGACACGGACTTCAACATTGCTCGCGGCCGTGGACTCCAGGGGCAGCACCTGGCCCTCGATGAACGCGTTGAGCGCAGCCAGGCTCAGGGTGAGTTCGCCCAGTACGAATTCAAGTTTGACCGGCAGCGCCGATAGCACGCCGGGAGCGGCCGGCGAAAGGTTATCCGGGGGGGTGAGTTGCATGCGCAGACCTTCCTTGACAAAGGTGAACTGGCCGATACACAGGTCGGCCATGAAGAGTTGTCGGGTTTGCTCGGCGATGATCAGCACATCGCCCATCGCCAGTTGCCGATAGGGCAACCGAGCCAGCTCGCTGTTACCGAGCACGATTCGCAGGGCCTGCGGCACGGCCTGCAACCACGCCTGCAGCGGGCGCGAGGCCTCCTTGCGCTGGCTCGGCCCTTCCATGACCCACACGTCGCTCTGGGGCGTTGCAATGCAGGGCAGACAAGCCCCTTGCAGCGCCTCTCCCTGAATGAGCTCGAACGCGAACAGGCGCTGGTAGTCCAGCAGCTCGGGCGCAACTTCGACGGGCCGGCTGACCGCAGAGAACAGATCCAGAACCTCCTGGCCTGTGCCCTCTTGAAGCAGCCATTGCGACCATTGCGGAGCCACGGCGTGCAACCACTCACGCGCCCCGATCATGCCTTGCCAGAGACCGTGGCAACCTTGTGCCCAGAAGGTCAGATAACGTGCCTGTGGCGAAGGTTGGCTCAGCTGAACCGGGTGCCCCTCACGCTGCCAACGGGCCACCGCATGGCGCCGCTCATAATCAAGTGGCGCAACGCAGCGCAGCAACAGGGTGGAGGTCACGCCTGCTGCCCTCCCTGCTCACCTGTGTCTCGACGCGTTTGACGGCTTTCCTCTTCGAACGCCTCCTCCGCTCGCTCCTGCTGATGACGGTCACGGTGTTCATGCCCCTGCTGATCAGCCAAACGCCAACGCGAATCCGGCACCTGCGCCAGGTTGTCGCTCAAATAGCTGGAAACCAACGCGCTGTCTGGATTGAGCAACAACTGCTCGGGGCGTTCGCCCCCCGCCTTGCTGACTGTGATCAGACCCACAGCATTACCTTTGCTGAAGGGCACCTGAAGATAGCGCCTACCCTCCTGGGCAGTGCTGGCTTCAGGCGCCGGCTTCGGTTCAGATGTCGGGTTAGCAGCCACCGCCGAGTGCGTTACGCGGTGCAAATGCAGTGGCTTTTCCAGTAAAGGCAGTGCCTTTTCCAGCAAAGGCGGTGGTTGCGCCGGTAAGGCTTGAGGCGTTTCCTGCTTGACCGGTCTGTCGGCGACAGCTCGATCACAGGCCCAAAGCGCACTGGCAACAGTGGTCCGGTCAGGCTCCTGTGTCCGCATGGCGACCGGCAAGCGGGTAGACGACGATGGAACATGCTGCTGAGCCGACACATCGATGGCAGCGTGACCGGGTGTGGCGAGCGCAGTGGCAACGGGTGCCTGAACAAGCACCTGCGCAGCGATCGGTAAACGCTTAGTCTGCAACACAGGTCTAGCATCAACCCGTGCCGGCGATGAAGGCACGGACGGCTGCTTCCTTGACACATGTATCGTCTGATCCACCGATACTTTGGCCGACCTGGACTCCGTCTCGGCCGCTGGGCGTAGTGCTGCCAGCGATGGCTTTAGCGGGAGCTCGCGCAGTGGCTGCAACTGCGCCAACATTACAAGCGCGCCCTGCGGCAAGTCGTCCAGTGTATTACGGGCTTCAGAGACCTGTGGTTGAACTTCATGGCCGAGCTCATCGGAGGCTAAAATATCTTTGACCGGGCGGACTGCCGCTACAGGAGGGCGCACTACGCTCATTTCCAATTCACCAATAGTTCATCAATGTCATGTTCTTCCTGGCGCCACAGACGTGAACGACGTTCGCCCAGCAAACGTTGCTCCAGACTCTGGTACTTCATATGCTTTCTCTGCAGCGTCTTGATATGCCGTTGCAAACGCTCAACCCCTTGAGCCGCCTCCTGGTGCTGGTCCATCACGCGGATGCGCTCTAGCGCCAGGTTACCGATCTGCCGCCGAATGACCGCCTGACGCCGCAACAGCGCCAGCAACTGGGCATGGCTCAACCGCTGATCCTCGGGGCGTTGGCTTATCAGGAGCTCATCGAGCCCTTGAGCCTGTTGCTCGATTGCCTGCAACTCATGCTGAAGCGGAATCATTGCGCGCAAGGCCTTATCGAGCATTCGCTCACACTCAAGCTGCCGGTAGTCGCTGAAATCCAGCAGGCGCCGGACATTAGCCAAGCAGACCATGCAGGCTCTCCAATGCAGCCTGAGGTGCACATCGCTCACTCAAATCCTGGCAAAGCCAGCCCATCAACGCTTCGCGACAGGCCATGGCCTGATCGTTGGCCGCATTCTCCCCGGGTCGGTATTCCCCCAAGTCGAGCAATACCTGCAGCTGTTCGATGCGGGCCAACATCTTGCGGGTGATGGCCGCCAGTTGCTGAACATCAGGTCCGGTGACTTGATGTGCCACCCGACTGGCACTACGGAGCACATCGATTGCCGGGAAATGACCACTGGCGGCCAACTTGCGGCTCAGGTAGATATGTCCATCGAGGATGGAGCGAATCTCCTCGGCAACAGGGTCAGGTTCATCGTCGCTTTCCAGCAATACGGTGTAGAACGCGGTGATACTCCCGTTGGCAGTCACACCCGGACGTTCCAGCAAACGCGGCAGGGAGTCGAACACCGAAGCGGGATAACCACGCCGCGCCGGTGCCTCCCCTGCCGCCAGCGCGAGGTCGCGGCGAGCACGGGCATACCGGCTCATCGAGTCGAGCATCAACACCACCTGCCGGCCTTGATCACGGAAATACTCGGCGATTGCCGTTGCCTGTAATGCTGCATTGCAGCGGTCGTTCGAGGAGAAGTCCGAGGTCGCGTACACCACCACACACCGCGTGCATTTATCCGAATGACGCAACGTCTCGACAAACTCGGTGACCTCCCGCCCCCGCTCTCCGATCAGCCCGATCACGAACACATCTGCTTCGCTGTGGGCGATCAACATGTTCATCAATGAAGTCTTGCCTGATCCCGCCGCGGCAAAGATGCCAATGCGTTGGCCTATGCCGCACGTCAGCAAACCATCGATCGCCCGTACGCCGGTGGCCATCGGCTGGTTTACCGGGCGACGCTGGTGGTACGCCGGAGGATCAGCATCCACCGGGCAGTCGCAACCCTCGAATGCATCGCCGGGGGCCAAACGTTCGACTATCCGCCCCTGGGGGTCGATCACGCTACCGAGCATGGCAGCGCTGCAATACAGGCTGAGCAATGAACCGGTAGGCACGATCAGCGATTCACGGGACAACCCTCGCGCATCACCCAGCAAACTGAGCAGTACCGCATCGGGGCTGAAGCCGATCACTTGCGCGCGAGCGCTCACCGCAGTGTCCCGCCAGTTTCCTCGCACCTCGCAGACTTCGCCGATCACCACATCGTGCAGTGCCGCTTCGAGAAGGGGACCATTCAAACGCAACGGGTGGGCAGCACGGCGCTCCAGCGATGGCCGACTCATTGGCAGTTGCATAGCGCATTCTCCTAAAGGGTCTTGAGCACAGTCACTGAAATGGCGTCGGAAATTTCGCCAAACGACACCACATCCAGCTCCCGGTAACGGCCCTCGATCAGTTTCTTGATGTAGCGCCGCACATCCACCGAGGCCAGGATGACCATGTCTTTCTGAGGGATGTGCAGGCTATCGAGCCCGACTGCCAGCCGGTCCATAAGCTCTTCGCTGGCGGAGGGCTCCAGGTTGAGGAAGCTTCCGCCAGAGGTCTGACGTATGCCCTTGCGCACCACGTCCTCGAACTCCGGCGAGAGCAGCAGCACACGCAGGTCGTTGCCGTTGGCAAACTTGTTACTGATGTAGCGTGCCAGGCCGCCGCGCACGTGCTCGACCAGGACAATCACGTCTTTCTCACGCGAGCCCCAGTGAGCAAGCGTTTCAAGAATCAGTTTCATGTTGCGCACCGAGATCCGCTCGGCGACCAGGCGCTGCAGGAGCTCCGCGACTTTCTGCACCGGGGCATGCCGGTAGACCTCTTTGACCAGGTCCGGGTAGCGCGCTTCCATCTCGTCGAGCAGGACCTTGCTCTCCTGCACCCCGAAAAACTCCGAAATATTGCGAGCCAGCAGGGTTACCAGGCAGCGATAGAATTCGTCATAAGCCGTACGCAACTGATGCCCCAGGCCCTGCAGTTTTTCGCGCTCGCTGCTGCGCACCCATACGCTGGTTTGCTTGTTGCTGTCGACGCCCCTGGTCAGGTCCAGGCCGAGATGTTCAAGCTCTGGCTTGTAATCGACAACACGTAGCAGATCGAAGTGGATATCGAACTGGTCTGCACGCACTTCGTTGATCAACACCGCGACTTGCCCAATCGGCAGTGAGTCGGCACCGCGCAATCGGGGCTCGGGGATCCGGATACCGTAATCGATGAAGAACTGGCTGCGAAAACGCTCACATAATCGAGCCTCGCGCAGCGCTTCGACGCGAGCGCTTGGCACCAACAGCATCAAGGCGACGGTTTCGGTGGCCATGTCGTCGACGTTCTCGATCAGGCCCAACTCGCTTTCGGGTTCCCCCTCTTCACCCGCCAAAGACACAACGGGGGCAGTACCCGAGCTTTTCTTCTCCAGCCGGTAGCGAAAGAACAGCAATGCCACCAGCGCACTGGCGATGATCAGAAACACCGCAACCGGGAACCCTGGCAGCATTGCCACACCGACCGCCAGCAAGGCAGTGATACCCAGCACAAAAGGATGCCCCAGCAGTTGGCTCATCATGTTGCGCCCCAGGTTGGCCTCGTCTCCGTTGACACGGGTCACGATGAAACCTGCACCAATGGCGATCAACAGCGCGGGAATCTGCGCTACCAGACCGTCACCGATAGTCAGCAACGTGTAGGTCGACAGCGCCTCGGACATGTCCATACCCAATTGCCCGACACCGATTGCGATCCCCCCCAGAAAGTTGACGAAGATGATGATGATCCCGGCGATCGCATCGCCTTTGATGAACTTCATGGCGCCATCGAAGGAGCCATACAACTGGCTTTCGCGCTCTAGCGTACTGCGCCGCTCACGCGCCTCCTTGGCATCGATGACACCGGCCTTGAGGTCGCCATCGATGCTCATTTGCTTACCCGGCATGCCGTCGAGGGAGAACCGCGCCGCCACTTCCGCCACGCGCTCGGAACCCTTGGTAATGACGATGAACTGCACGATGGTGACAATCGCGAAGATCACGAAGCCCACCACCAGGCTGTCGCCAATCACAAACTCACCGAATGACGCGATGATGTCACCGGCATCGGCCTGCACCAGGATCAGCCGACTGGTACTGATCGATAACGCCAGACGGAACAACGTGGTGATCAACAACAGCGCGGGAAAGGTGGAAAAACTCAGGATCCGCTCGATGTAGAACGACCCCATGAAGACGAGGATCGCAATGACGATGTTCAGACCGATCAGAAAATCCACCAGCGGCGTCGGCAATGGAATGATCAGCATGGCGATGATCATCACCATGAGGGCCAGGATCAGCAGCTCGGGGCGAGCAGTGACATTGCGCAGGAATTTATCGAGCATGATAAGTACCGACCTTTCAAGATCAGGAGGCGAAACGAGCCGTCAACGCGGCATGTCGCTCGATGGTTTCATGGGCAAACACCAGGTCGGCCAAGTGCGTGAATTGCGCGGCGATGCGCGCTAATGCCTCGTCATCGCCAAACAGCTCCAGCGGCAGCGCCAGGCAGGCCAGTCGCAACAGTTGCAGCAGTTGCGCGCGCTCGTGATGGTCAACCAACAACAAGCGCTCCCCAAAGAGACCTGACAGCAACGGGTCGAGCTCGTCGGGAAACTGCAACAGCCCCAACAAGAACACCAACCAGTCCGGCTCGCTGGCGTTATGCTGGCAAACCAGCTCGTGTACGAGCAGCCCGCGGATGAACACGACATCAACCGAACGCAGACGCTTGAGGTCACCCAGTTTTTTCAGCAACTGGCCAAACTCGTCGCGTGAGCAACTGGGGTCCTGGGCATCGATGTCGGTCAGCAAGGCTGCCTCGATAAAATCCAGGACCGGGCCACGGTGCCGATAGCCGTAGAGGGCTATCCAGTCCTCATAAGACTCGACCGGGCCGCCTTCGGACTCCAGGAACAAGCGATAGGTGTCACGCAATAAAGCCGCTTGCAACGCCAGCGCCTTGCCAAACATCTTGGCTTTGAGTGCCGAATTGATACCGGCCTTCAAACGCTTGGGCGGCGACTGAACGAGTACCTGTTGCAGTAGCGTCTCCAGACGCCGGCGAGTCGCCTCGGCCATCACTCTTTCCCGCAACAGCTGGCGCAGCACCAGCACCAGATCACTGTCATCGGGAAACAGCCCCCGGGCCTGTGCCAGCAGCCATTCGATGCTGCGCTCGGCAAGCTTGGCCAGCGACTGTATTTGCCGAGCCTTGGGAACAACATCTTCCTCCAGGACCCGCTCGAAGCTGTCTGCCAAGCCTTCGAACTTGTCGCCAAAATCGCCTCTACGGCGAAACTGCGAACGCAGGGACGCCGCCATCTCATCGCTGTTTTCAACGAATCGCTGGACGCTGGCTGCTGGAGAAGTATCGTCGTCTGGCGCTTCAACGACCTTTGCCTGGGGCTCGCCGCCCTGATGCGTGCGCGCCATCTGCATGCGCGACAGCACTGCGCCAATAGCCGCCATATCAGCGCTCCAGCGCGCGCAGCACCGCGCGGTCGGCCGGGTCACGGGCCACCTTGCCGATCACCTGCGCGCCAATCTGCATAGCGCCTGGTTCCAACGGACTGTCGAGCTCTTTAGGTTGAATCAGGAACACCCGAACCGTGTTGGATTCACGGGTCTGCCGATAGCTGAACATCCTCCCCAGATAAGGAATATGCCCCAGCACCGGAATACGCTTGATCACCTCTGCACTCTCGTCACGGGTGAAGCCGCCTACCAGCAGGCTCTTACCCCTCGGCACCCGGGCAACGGTACTGATACGCGTTCGGCCAACCGTCGGCAACGCGTCGATCGCAGACGACTGCGCGGCCGAATCGACCACACTGCCGTCCTCGATGTTGAGTGCCATCTCGACTTCTCCGGATGCTGAAATCCGTGGCAAGACGCTGACCAGGGTGCCGTAAGTGACATGTTCGAGCTCAACACTGCGCTCACCGATCAGCCGCGCATAGAACGTACGGTTATTGTCGAAAATCGCCGGAACGTTTTCTTGAGTCAGCACGACCGGGCGCGAAACCACCCGGGCGCGGTTGTCGGTTTCCAGCGCCGAAATGGCAGCCATGAACGAAGTGCTATCCAGCGTACTCAGCGAGCCGCCGTTGAGCGATGCGGCCACCTTCGAGCCAACCTTGAACGACCCCTTCCAGTCGACGCCCAACTCATTGAGGTCGTCCTTCTGCAGGTCGATGATCCACAGGGAGAGCTCGACATGGCGCTTTGGCTCATCGAGCGCAGCAACCAGATTCTCGATAAAAAGTACCTGTTCCGGGAGCCCCTTGACCAACAGGCTATTGGTATCGGGATAGGCCACTACGCGGATATTGCCGGCAGCCAGATCACGAGCGATGATCCGCGGCGTAGTCGTGTCGGAAGATGCAGACTCAGGAACTCCCAGCCCCTCCAATGGAAAGCTCGGCATGCCACCCGGACGCCCTTCTCCAGCCCTGTTGATCACCGCGTTGACACCACGGATTTCCCCCTTGAGCAGCGTCTCGATAGCCGTCGCAATGCCGGGTACCGTGATGCTTTGGTCGCGCAACTCGTAATTGCGATCTGCAACGAAGGTATTGCGCAAATTGATAACGCCAATACGCTGCTGTCCGAGTTGCAAGCCGGCACTTTGGTTGTCCATGAATTGCGCGGCCTGCGCCACCAGGTCGACATAGATCGGCGGGCCGGAAATGTAAAAGGTCCGCAATCCATCATGACGCAAAGGGTATCGGGCATCGCGCAAACCAGAGTTGCGCAGGAAAGCATCCAGCTTCTGGACAGTGATGGTGTTCAACGAGATGACAGTACTCTTCGCTTCGGCCGCCTCATAGACATACAGCGTCTGACCATCGCTGTACCAGATCAGCGCCATTTGCCGAACAATACGCTCCAGCGTCTGCTGCGGTGCGGCGAGCGAAAATTCGCCACTGATGGTGCGCCGCGCTGCTGCTTTGCTGAGGATGACCGGTTTACCCAAGGACGCTGACAGTGCATCGAAGAACGTGCGCAGGCCTTCCTGACGAGCCACATAACCCTCTTCAGCACGAACAGAGGCAACCGATGAAGCCATAGGCAACATGCAACAAAGCACGAGCATGACAGCCCGCGGACACATACTTTTAAACTTCATGAATTCATTCGCCAGACAGGCCGGTTATATCGATCAAACTACTCGGCGCAATGCCGACCAGCTCTCGAATCTCTTTGGAAAAATGCGAGGAAGAGGCGTAACCAAACTCCAAGGCAACGTCTGTCAGGGAGGCAGCGCCTTCAGCCATGCTCAGAAGCGCTCGCGCCGTACGCCACACACGCAACTCGGACTTGGCTGTACCACCCAGGGCTTGACGGCAAAGCCTTCTGAAGTGTGAAACCGATACGCCATAACGACCTGCAAGGTCCTGGAGCTTTTCACCCCCCGAACCTTGCTCCAACAAAAAACCGAGCAGCTGATAATGCTCACTGCTACGCAGATGACGGGCAAAAGTTTGATAGGCAGCATCACCTTGCAACGCAAGGGTGAGATACCAGGACTCCAGCGCCGGCGCCGCTCGCCCTTGGCCAAGACCTTCGCTCAACACGGCCCAAGGCTCGCCTGGAGCAGGTCGCACCTCAGGCACGCCCCCCTGATCGATGAACAACTGCAACTTGAAAAGATTCGTTTGCGATAACGGCAGCACCCAGGCGCTGCCACTGAGCACTTGCAACCCCGGGCGTAAAACCAGCAAGCCTTGCCAACCTGGCGCCAGGCACAAGAAAGCCGAACGCTCGCGATGCGCCAGACACAGAACGTCACAGCCATTGCGGATACGAATGACTTGCTCACCAGACTTCGTAAGGGCACACCAATCCCTCAGGGTTGAAATCGAGTCTGGTTTATCGTCCGCCCCCACTTCAGTTGCCACCATCACAATCACCCGGCATAGATTCCCAGCCACTATGCTGGAGACCCGTCGAACAATCTTGATGAGAAACTGATGACAACTGCCTGTACCGACCTCTTCGCGGGCAAACCCGCGCCCACAGTTACCGCACCACCTTCAGCCCTGTGAAATCCCTGTGGGAGCGGGTTTACCCGTGAAGAGGCCGGCCCTGCCGAGATAGGTTCATGAAAGGAGGGATTGAAAAAATGCAGGCATAAAAAAAGAGGCCCTTAGGCCTCTTCTTTTTGTGACCCCAGCCATGCACTGAGGACCGAATTTGGAGCGGGAAACGAGACTCGAACTCGCGACCCCGACCTTGGCAAGGTCGTGCTCTACCAACTGAGCTATTCCCGCGTCGTGATGGGTGCCATTCTAGCGATTTCTAAAACAGCGTCAACCCCTTGATTCAAAAAAACTTTTATTTCTGCTCCGAACCTTCGCGCAGGTGCGGCCAGGCAGCCAGCAGGTAATGCACCATCGACCACAGCGTCAGCCCCGCCGCCACCAGCAGCAGCCCGTAACCCAGGATGACCCAGAAAGTCACCGCCGGTGGGTTGGCCAGCAGAATCACCAGTGCCAGCATCTGCGCGGCAGTCTTCCATTTGCCAAGGTTGGACACCGCCACATGCGCCCGTGCGCCCAGCTCCGCCATCCACTCGCGCAGTGCCGACACCACGATTTCGCGGCCGATGATGACCGCAGCCGGCAGGGTCAGCCAGAAGTTGGCGTGGGTCTGCACCAGCAGCACCAAGGCCACGGCCACCATCAGTTTGTCGGCCACCGGGTCCAGAAAGGCACCGAACGGGGTGCTCTGCTGCAGCCGACGAGCCAGATAACCGTCCAGCCAGTCGGTGGCCGCTGCGACGGCAAACACGCTGCTGGCGGCCATATAGCTCCAATGGTAGGGCATATAGAACAGCAGGATGAAAATCGGGATGAGCAGGACGCGTAGAACGGTGAGCAGGTTTGGAATATTCATCGGTACGACTGGCTGCAAGTTGAGCCCGGCATTCTACTCGCTATGCAGGCTGGCATAAATTGATTCGGCAAGCTTTTTACTGATGCCGGGGGCTTTGGCGATTTCATCGATACTGGCGCGGTTGAGCTCTTGCAGGCCGCCGAAATGTTTCAGCAGGTCGCGGCGGCGCTTCGGCCCTACCCCGGCCACATCTTCAAGGCTGGAGACGCGACGGGCCTTGCCACGACGGGCGCGGTGACCGGTGATGGCAAAACGGTGGGCTTCATCGCGGATCTGCTGGATCAGGTGCAGAGCGGCAGAATCGCCCTTGAGGGTAAATTCGTGGTGCACGTCGTTCAGATAAAGGGTCTCGAAGCCTGCCTTGCGGGTAACGCCTTTGGCCACGCCAAGCAGGGTCAGGTCGTTGAAGCCCAGTTCCTGCATCACATCGCGGGCCATGTTCAGCTGGCCCTTGCCGCCGTCCACCAGCAACACATCGGGCAGCTTGCCCTCGCCGTCCTTGATACGCCCGTAGCGGCGAGTCAGCGCCTGGTGCATGGCGGCATAGTCATCACCACCGGTGATGCCTTCGATGTTGAACCGACGGTAATCGGACTTCAGCGGGCCTTCAGGGCCGAACACCACGCAGCTGGCCACGGTGGCTTCGCCGCTGGAATGGCTGATGTCGTAGCACTCCAGGCGCTGCGGCACTTCATCCAGGCCCAGCACTTCGGCCAGGGCCTCGAAGCGGGCAGCCATGTGCTGGCGGTTGGCCAGGCGGGCGTTGAGCGCCTGCTCGGCGTTGGTCACTGCCAGCTGCTGCCAGCGGGCGCGTGTGCCGCGTACCCGGTGGCTGATGGTCAGCTCGCGGCCACGCAGCGTGTGCAGCGCCTCGGTGATGGCTTCGAAGTCTTCGTGAACCACGTTGACGATCAACTCGCCAGGCAGTTCGCGCTCTGCATTGCCCAGGTAGTACTGGGAAAGGAATGCGGCCATGACCTCGGCCACCTCTTCCTCGATACCCACCTGCGGGAAAAAGTTCTTGCTGCCCAGTACTCGCCCACCGCGCACGCTGATCAGGTGCACGCAGGCGCCGCCCGGGTTGACGAAAGCGGCGATGACGTCGACATCGCCACTGCCACCTTCTATGTACTGCTGGTCCTGCACGCGCCGCAACAGGGAGATCTGGTCACGCAGCTCGGCAGCTTTCTCGAAATTGAGGGCCATGGCGGCCGTTTCCATCTCGGCATTCAGTTCGTTGCCCAACTGCTGGCTACGCCCTTCCAGGAACATGACCGAGTGGCGCACATCCTCAGCATATTCCTCGGAGGTCACCAACCCGGTGCAGGGCCCTTTGCAGCGTTTGATCTGGTACTGCAGGCAAGGCCGGGTGCGGTTTGCGTAGTAGCTGTCCTCGCACTGGCGCACGGAAAAGGCCTTTTGCAGCAGGCTGAGGCTTTCGCGGATGGCCCCCGCGCTCGGGTACGGGCCGAAGTAGCGGCCCTTGGCCTTTTTCGCCCCACGGTGAATGCCCAACCGTGGGAACTCGCCATCGGACAGGAACACATAGGGGTAGGATTTATCGTCGCGCAGGAGGATGTTGTAGGGCGGGCGCCATTCCTTGATCAGGTTCTGCTCCAGCAACAACGCCTCGGTTTCGTTGGCGGTGATGGTGGTTTCGACCTGCGCAATACGCGCTACCAGCGCGGCGGTCTTGGGCGCCAGGCCAGTCTTGCGGAAATAGCTGGCCAGGCGCTTTTTCAGGTTCTTGGCCTTGCCCACATAAAGCAGCCGGGCTTCACCGTCGAACATTCGGTAAACGCCCGGGCGACCGCTGCAGGTCGCCAGGAATGCGCTGGCATCAAACACTTGGGACATGAGATTTACAGGCTTGCGTCAACCATGCCGTGGCGAACGGCCAGCAAGGTCAGTTCGACGTCGCTGGTGACCGAGAGTTTTTCAAAGATCCGATAACGGTAAGTATTGACGGTCTTGGGCGAGAGGCACAACTTGTCCGAGATGATCTGCACTTTCTGGCAGCCGACGATCATCAGGGCAATCTGGATTTCCCGTTCGGACAACGCGTCAAACGGCGAACCTTGCGGCTGAAACGGTTTCAGGGCCAGCTGCTGGGCGATTTGCGGGCTGATATAGCGCTGGCCGGCAAAGGCCAGCCGAATAGCCTGGACCATTTCATCAAGGCCTGCCCCCTTGGTCAGATAGCCGGCAGCGCCGGCCTGCAGCAAGCGCGTGGGGAACGGGTCTTCCTCGCACACCGTCACGGCGACTACCTTGATGTCCGGATGGCTGCGCAGCAATTTGCGGGTAGCCTCCAGGCCACCGATGCCGGGCATTTTCACGTCCATCAGCACCACATCCGGCTTGAGCTCACGGGCCAGTTTGAGCGCCGACTCGCCCGAGTCCCCCTCACCCACTACCTGCAGGCCGTCGATGTCGGCGAGCATGCGCGTAATACCGGTTCGTACCAGATCGTGATCATCGACCACTAAGACCCTAATCAAGCACACACCTCGTCAGCAGGGCGATTGGATCCCGCCACCTTAACAAAATTTTTCACGGTGGGCCTAACGCATTGATTCCGTCAGAAACGCCTGACGTTCAACGGCGAGCGGCCTCATTGTTTGCCGGGGTTGACCGTTGCTGGACAAGCGCCCCAACAGGTGCCATAACGCCGCCTGATCGTCGAACGATAACTGCCGGAATGCCCCAAGCAAACCAGACTCATCGGTACTCAAACCTTCCAGCTGTGCTGGGGTACGAATACCGCTGAGCACATACAGCGCGTCCACGCCCCGAACCGACAACGCCGCGAGGTAATCGACCCGAGGGGTACGCTCACCGCTTTCATACTTGCCCTGAGCGTTGGGTTCAACACCGCCGATTTCGCCAAATACTCGCTGGGTCATGCCCAGTCGTTCACGCTCTTCCCGCAGCCGCGGACCGAATCCATTCATTGGGGGCTCTCCTCTTCCCTGATATGCCAGATGCCCGCCCTACCGTCCGTAGGCGGCACAAACATGTGGATCCACTATGCCCATGGTCTGGGGTCACGACAAGCCATCATTGGGCTATTAATTGATGGCTCGCTGCATACGCACAAAGCAATCGTCTTCTCCCATTTCAACGAAACCGTGGCGCTGATACAGCTGACGGGCCGGGTTGCTGCGAAACACCATCAGCCGCAGCAGCGGCAGGCGCCGCTGCCTGGCCCAGAGCGCCAACTGCTCCAATACCCAGCTGCCGACCCCGCGCCCACGGTGCTCGGGCAACAGGTGCAACTCGCGGATGAACAACGCCTGGCGGTCCTGGCTAAGGCTGCAGAAACCCAGCAGGGTGTCGCCTTCGGTCACCAGCCACTGCTCGCGCCAGCCCCAGGCCTCGTCGAAGGCTTCTTCGATCCACAACAGGTCGTATTCGCGGTAGTACGGCAACATGGCGCGGCGCGTGAGGTCACGGGCAAAGGTGCAGTGGCGGTCGTTGGCGGGGGTTAACTGTAAAGGCATCGCATTTCGCTCATCGGGGATGACACACGGTCGCACAAACACCGCCCCTGCGGGTACGCCTCGCGTTTCTTGTAGCGAATCATCGCGCGACCCTGCCATTACCGTCTGTCTTGAGCCTAGATAATTCATTGATCAAGGTCACGGCCGGGTTACGAATTGTTTCTATGCTCAAAGCCTTCGGCACCCACGCCCAACGCCAACGGGAGCACCCATGGCAACCCCGTCACTGGCCAGCCAGCCGCAACTGGCCCGGCGCGATTCCCGCCCGCAGCTTGCCCACACGCCAGGGCGCGCCACCCTCGTGTTGTTCTTCGGCCTGCTACTGGCCGGTATTGCCTATACCGTCTGGAGCCTGAAACAGGATGTAACGGCCAGCGGAACGGTAATCACCACGGTCACACCGTTCCTTCTACTGGGCCTGGCGCTGCTGATTGCCCTGGGCTTCGAATTCGTCAATGGTTTTCATGACACCGCCAATGCAGTCGCCACGGTCATCTACACCCACTCGCTGCCAGCACCGGTGGCGGTCGTCTGGTCCGGGCTTTGCAACTTCCTTGGCGTGTTACTTTCCAGCGGCGCGGTGGCGTTCGGCATCATTGCCCTGCTGCCGGTGGAGCTGATTTTGCAGGTCGGTTCCTCGGCCGGCTTTGCCATGGTCTTCGCCCTGCTGCTGGCCGCCATCATCTGGAACCTCGGCACGTGGTGGCTGGGCCTGCCAGCCTCGTCCTCACACACCTTGATCGGCTCGATCATCGGCGTGGGTGTGGCCAACGCGCTGATGCATGGGCGTGACGGCACCAGTGGCGTGGACTGGGCCCAGGCCAGCAAAGTCGGCTATGCCTTGCTGTTCTCACCCCTGATCGGCTTTGCCTGCGCGGCCTTGTTGCTGATGGCGTTGCGCGCACTGGTCAAGCGCAAGGAACTGTATCAGGCGCCGGAAAGCCGCACCCCACCACCGTGGTGGATCCGCAGCGTCCTGATCCTCACCTGCACCGGCGTATCCTTTGCCCACGGCTCCAACGACGGCCAGAAAGGCATGGGCCTGATCATGCTGATCCTGGTCGGCACCCTGCCCATGGCCTATGCCCTGAACAAGACCATGCCCAACGAACAGGCTTTGCAGTTTTCTGCCGTCGCCGAAGTAACCCGCCAGGCGCTGGTGCGCAGCGACCCGCAAGCGGCCCCGGCCGACCCGCGCCAAGTACTGACCTTGTTCATTGCCGAGCCCAAGGCCAGCCCGCAACTGGTGCCGGCACTCGCGGCGCTGACCGGGATGATCGGCGACCAGGTCAAAGGCTATGGCTCGCTCAAGCGCGTGCCGGCTGAAGCCATGGCCAATGTGCGCAACGACATGTACCTGACCAGCGAAACCATTCGCCTGATCGAGAAAAAACACCTGGTGGCATTCGATGCCGACACCCGCAGCCATGTAGAACTGTTCAAGGCCCAACTGGACGATGCCACCCGCTACATTCCACTGTGGGTGAAGGTGGTCGTGGCCATCGCGCTGGGGCTGGGCACCATGGTTGGCTGGCGGCGTATCGTGGTGACGGTGGGCGAGAAGATCGGCAAGACCCACCTGAGCTATGCCCAGGGCGCCTCGGCTGAAGTGGTTGCGATGTGCACCATCGGCGCGGCGGACGTGTTCGGGCTGCCGGTTTCGACCACCCATGTGCTGAGCTCTGGCGTGGCCGGCACCATGGTCGCCAACGGCTCAGGCATACAGAAACGCACACTGATCAACCTGCTGATGGCCTGGGTGCTGACCCTGCCGGCAGCCATGGTGCTGGCAGGGTCGCTGTACTGGTTGTTGAACCAGGTCCTCTAGGTCAGTCAGGCAGGAATCTTCAGGCCGCGCTGCACGGCTGGCCGTTCAAGGAAGGCGGCCAGTACCCGTTGCACTTCCTTGAACTGATCAAAGCCTACCAACTCCCGCGCGTTGTAACGTTCCACCAGGTTGCGTACCCACGGGAAGATGGCGATGTCGGCGATGCTGTACGCGTCCACCATCCACTCCCGCCCTTTCAGGTGCCGATCCAGCACACCCAGCAGCCGTTTGGACTCGTTGACATAGCGATCACGCGGACGCTTGTCTTCATATTCCTTGCCAGCAAAGAAATGGAAGAAGCCAACCTGGCCAAACATCGGCCCGATGCCGCCCATCTGGAACATCAGCCACTGCAGGGTCTGGTAACGCTGGGCAGGGTCCTGACTGAGAAGTTGGCCGCTCTTCTCCGCCAGGTACTGCAGGATCGCCCCCGACTCGAACAGCGGCAGCGGCTGACCACCCGGCCCGTTCGGGTCGAGGATGGCCGGGATCTTGTTATTCGCGCTGAGCGAGATGAACTCGGGGCTCAACTGGTCATCGTTGTCAAAACTGACCTTGTGCGCCTCGTAGGCCAGGCCGATTTCTTCGAGCATGATCGACACCTTGACGCCGTTGGGTGTCGGCAGCGAATACAGCTGCAGGCGTTCTGGGTGTTTGGCGGGCCACTTGCGGGTAATCGGGAAAGCACTGAGATCGGTCATGATCAACCTTGCCTGGGGAATGAACCTGTCACTCTAGAGACATCCCCGGCCGCTGACCATCACCGACCACTTATCAGCGCTGGCAACTCAGGCCTGACCGTGGGCCTTGAGCTTGAGCTTTTCGGTGTCGACACGCACGAACACCGAGTCGGCGGTCACGGTCAGCACATCGTCGGCCCAGACCTCGCAGATCACCCGGCTCTTGCGCCCTACGTCCCCTTCCACACGCGCCTTGAGCAACAGCTCGACGCCCATGGGCGTGGGTTTCAGGTAGGTCAGGTTGAGCGTACCCGTGACGCAGTCGATGCGCGGCAGGCTGCCCGGCTCGCGGCCTTCATTGCGGTAGTGGTAAGCCATGGCCGTCCAGTTGGAATGACAGTCGACCAGCATCGCCAGTAGGCCGCCGTAAACCAGGCCGGGCCAGCCGATGAAGGTGCTGTCGGGCGCATGGCGGCATATCAGATGAACGCCGTCGGCGTCCCAGTGGCTTTGCAGGTGCAGCCCGCTGGGGTGGGAGCACCCGCAGCCATAACACGTGCCGTCGGGTGCCGCGAGGGCCTGGAGGGAAAGGGCTTGGTCGTTCATACGCTTCCTGTGCTTATTGAAATGGGGGCGCGCAACGCCCCCATTAAAGCAGAAACATCAGGCCGTCTGGGCAACCACCTTGGCACGCCGCTGGGTCAGCGAAACCAGCAGGATGAACAGGGTGACGCCAGCAGTCATCAGGGTTTCGTAGCGGTAGGCATCGCTGAACAGCATGTAGCCCAGCACCATGACGATGGTGCCGATCACCAGCCAGGTCAGCCACGGGAACAGCCACATTTTCAGTTCCAGCGGCCGCCCTTCGCGCTCGGCCCGGGCACGCATGCGAAGTTGCGACACGGCAATCACCAGGTACACCAGCAAGGCGATGGCACCGGTGGTGGACAGCAGGAAGCCGAACACCTTGCCCGGGAACACATAGTTGACGAAGCAACCGGCAAAGCCTGCCAGGGTGGAGAAGATCACCGCCACGGTCGGTACCCCGGAGCCGGAGATGCGCTTGGTAACGCTCAGTGCCTGACCACGGGCACCCAGCGAATAGAGCATGCGCGATGCGGTATACAGACCCGAGTTCATGCAACTGGTCACCGCTACCAACACCACCAGGTCAACCAGCAGTTTGGCACCTGGCACGTTCAACACCTCCAGTACGCGCTGGAACGAACCGACCGCCTTGAGTTCAGGGTCGTTCCAGGCCACCAGCGACACCACCAGGAAAATCGACGCCAGATAGAAGATGGCGATACGGTACACCACCAGGTTGGTGGCGCGGCGGATCTTGTCTTTAGGGTTGGCGGTTTCGTCAGCGGCAATGGTGACGATTTCGGCACCGAAGAACGAGAAGATGGTGATCAGTACACCACCCAGCACCGTCCCGAAGCCGTTGGGCATGAAGCCGCCGTTGTCCCAAAGTCGGCTGACCCCGGACACCTCTGCCAGCGGCCAGAAGCCGAACACGGCCAAGGTGCAGACCACGATGAAGGCAATGATCGCCACCACCTTGACCAGGGCGAACCAGTACTCGAAGGCACCGAAGTTCTTCACGCTGATCAGGTTGGTGCCCGACAGCACCAGCATGATCAGGAAGGCGAACAGCCACGATGGCACCCCAGGGAAGTAGGCGTGGAGGATGTCAGCGCCGGCAATGGCCTCGACCGGAATGATCAGCACCCAGAACCACCAGTACAGCCAACCGATGGTAAAGCCCGCCCATGGGCCAATGGCTTCGGAGGCATAGGTGGAAAACGAGCCGCTGTTAGGGTTGGCGATGGCCATTTCGCCCAGCATACGCATCACCAGCAAGACCAGCAGGCCGGTCATGGCGTAGGAGATGAGGATGGCCGGGCCGGCGGTGGCAATGGCGTTGGAGGAGCCGATGAACAGGCCGGCGCCGATAATGCCCGCAATGGAAATCATGGAAACCTGACGGGAGGTCAGGCCGTGCTGCAGGGAACGCTGTTTCTTGTTGTGTTGCGAAGCCATGAAGAACCCTCGAATGGGTCGGCCGCAGCGAAGCGGCTGAAGGTCGGAGCAGAATTCTTATAAATTTCTGATGTTCGTTGTTGTTGTTTTGCAGATGCCGGAAGCGGTTACAAACCTCCTCTTCGCACGACCGGTTGTAATCGTTGATCCAGGTCAGTATTAATCTATAGGCCGGGGTCAACAAACGACCTTTTCGAACCACATGATTCCGCTTTGGAATGAACTCCTTCCTTTTTTGCTCGGTATTTGCCCGTCATGTCCAAACGCCTGATGCCTTCGACCACCGCCCTTCAGTGCTTCGAAGCGGCCGCCCGCCACCTCAGCTTCACCCGCGCGGCGCAGGAACTGCACCTGACCCAGAGCGCCGTCAGCAAGCAGGTGGCGCAGCTTGAGGACATGCTCTCGCACTCGCTGTTCCAGCGCATTCGCCGCCGCCTGCACCTGACCCCGGCCGGCGCGCTGTACCTCACCGAAGTGAACAAGATCCTCACCCAGATCGACATTTCCAGCCGCTACATCCTCAGCTACGGCGATGAAACCGAAGTACTGCGCATCGCCACCCAACCCACCTTCGGTGCACGCTGGCTGGTGCCCAGACTCAAGGGTTTTGGCGACCGCTACCCACGCATTCACCTGGACGTGCGCAACGAACTGGAACCGTTCGACCTGGTGCAGGCCAAGGCCGATATCGCGTTTTTCTTCGGCCAAGGCACCTGGCCCGGGGCGACCTGCATCGAGCTGTTCAGCGAAGAAGTGGTGCCGGTGTGCAGCCCGCAGCTATTGGCCAATCACCCTTTCGACAGTGCCCAGGCGCTGACCGAGCACCGGCTGCTGCAGTGCGTGTCACGGCCAGAGGCCTGGCACGAATGGTTTCTGGGGCTGGGGCTGCATAGCCAGAACAGCTACCACGGGCCGCGTTTCGACACGTTCTACCTGTGCATTCGCGCAGCGATTGCAGGCTGCGGTATCGCCCTGATTCCGCGCTATCTGGTGGCAGAGGAGCTAAGCGAGGGCAAGCTGGTGGTGGCCTGGGACCACCCGGTGGCGAGCAATGGCCGGCACTTTATCGCCCATGCCGAGCATGCGGCCGAAGTGCCGAAGATCAGGGCCTTTGTGCAGTGGATTCGGGAGCGGGTGGCTGAGGGCGATTGATATTGACCGCGCCGGCAAGATCACGAATCCACGGAATGATCGCAATCGAATAATTCGTTTGCGGAATAACCCGCCAACACGCTTGGATAATAAGAAACTCGAACAAGGTCCCGCGTGCCCATGAACCAGGAAAGTATCAGCCAGTCCATTGCCATCGTTCACCCGATCACACTTTCCCATGGCCGCAATGCCGAAGTCTGGGACACCGACGGCAAACGTTACATCGACTTCGTCGGTGGTATCGGTGTGCTCAACCTGGGCCACTGCAACCCCGCCGTGGTCGAGGCGATCCAGACCCAGGCCACCCGCCTGACCCACTACGCCTTCAACGCCGCCCCGCACGGCCCGTATCTGGCACTGATGGAACAACTGAGCGGGTTCGTGCCCGTCAGCTATCCATTGGCCGGCATGCTCACCAACAGCGGTGCGGAAGCGGCCGAAAACGCTCTGAAAGTTGCCCGCGGCGCCACCGGCAAACGGGCCATCATCGCCTTCGACGGCGGCTTCCATGGCCGCACCCTGGCCACCCTGAACCTCAACGGCAAGGTCGCCCCGTACAAACAGCGGGTCGGTGAACTGCCTGGGCCGGTGTACCACCTGCCCTACCCCAGCGCCGACACCGGCGTGACCTGCGAGCAGGCGCTCAAGGCCATGGACCGCCTGTTCAGCGTCGAACTGGCTGTGGAAGACGTGGCAGCGTTCATTTTCGAGCCGGTGCAGGGTGAAGGCGGCTTCCTCGCCCTTGACCCCGCCTTCGCCCAGGCCCTGCGCCGCTTCTGCGACGAGCGCGGCATCCTGATTATCATCGACGAAATCCAGTCGGGCTTCGGCCGCACCGGCCAACGCTTCGCCTTCCCACGCCTTGGCATCGAACCCGATCTGTTGCTGCTGGCCAAGAGCATTGCCGGCGGCATGCCACTGGGTGCGGTGGTCGGGCGCAAGGATTTGATGGCTGCGCTGCCCAAGGGCGGCCTGGGCGGCACCTATTCGGGCAACCCGATTGCCTGTGCGGCGGCGCTGGCCAGCCTGGCGCAGATGACCGACGAGAACATCGCCACCTGGGGTGAGCGCCAGGAGCAGGCCATCGTCAGCCGCCATCAGCGCTGGCAGGCCTCAGGCCTGAGCCCGTTCATCGGCCGCCTGACCGGCGTGGGCGCCATGCGTGGCATCGAGTTCGTCAA
Source organism: Pseudomonas sp. URIL14HWK12:I5 (assembly GCF_900176445.1). NCBI lineage: Bacteria > Pseudomonadati > Pseudomonadota > Gammaproteobacteria > Pseudomonadales > Pseudomonadaceae > Pseudomonas > Pseudomonas sp. URIL14HWK12:I5. Next base: position 135,696 of record NZ_FWXQ01000002.1, on the reverse strand, counting down.
TGCCGATGGCAGCCCGGCGCCGGCACAACTGGCCAAGGTGATGGACGCCGCGCGGGCCAAGGGCTTGTTGCTGATGCCCAGCGGCAAGGCACGGCACATTATCCGCCTGTTGGCACCACTGACCATCCAGGCCGAGGTGCTCGAAGAAGGCCTGGATATCCTCGAGCAGTGCCTGGCCGAGCTGAACTGAGGCTTACAGCCCCAGTTCTTGCGGGGTGAGCATGTCGGACTCGAAGGCAATCCAGCCGCCTTCGAGTTCGGCATGGCCGTTGACGATCGGGCCGTAGTAGGTCAGGCCGTTCTCCAGGGTCACGCAAATGTGCGTGGCCGATTTCTCGGGGGCCGCGAGCGTACCGACGAAATGCACCTTCTTCAGGGTTTCGGTCACCGCTTCCAGGCCAACGCGCATGTTGGGGTTTTCCGCGGCCTCGGTATCTGCGCCGCGGTCTTCAGCGCTGATGGTCACAGTGGCGATGTACGGGTACTTGGTGCTCAAGCGGGGTTACCTCAGTGGATGTGTAGGCGTATGGGCGCGTAGAGTACGGCAGGCGGTCCCGGTTGTCTCTACAGGTGATCTGAATGCCCCGATCTGTTAGGGTGCCCGCCGATGCACGCCACACCACACGAGGATCCCGAGTGAGCGCCGAAGAACCCCTGATCGCCGACCTGTTCGATGTCGACAAACGCCTGTCCCTCAAGCCCGTCGTGGACTTCAACAGCTACCTGCGCAATGCCTTCGGCGAAGGCCCGTGCCGCTGCCACCGCTGCGCCGAAGGTGGTGACGAGAGCACCTACAGCCACGCACACAGCTTCACCTTCGACGGCCGTCAGTGGCACCGCCGCTTTGCCAGCACCTCGGGTAGCGATGTTGCCCAAGCGCTGAAGAAGGCCTGGCTGTCGTACACCAAGGCCGACCTCAACCTGGTCGGCGCGCTGGACCTGAGCACCCTCAAGACCTTCACCGAAGCCGCTCTGCACCCGCGCCTGCTGGCCCTGCTGCCAGCCAGCGGCCTGGCCCGTGAAGTGGATGGCCAATGGATGCTGCAAGCCCAGGCCGACTGACGGCCCGGCGGCAGGGCAGGATTCCACCGGTCTGCTAACGTGGTGGAATCCGCCCATCCGCAGGTAGTCCGCCATGGCCCGCACAACGCCCATCGAGCTGTACCGCAATATCGGCATCGTCGCACACGTTGACGCCGGCAAGACCACGACTACCGAGCGGATCCTGTTCTACACCGGGGTCAACCACAAGATGGGCGAGGTGCACGATGGCGCCGCGACCATGGACTGGATGGCCCAGGAGCAGGAGCGCGGCATCACCATCACCTCGGCGGCGACCACGGCGTTCTGGCAAGGCTCGACCAAACAGTTCGCGCACAAGTACCGCTTCAACATCATCGACACCCCCGGCCACGTCGACTTCACCATCGAGGTGGAGCGCTCGTTGCGCGTGCTCGATGGCGCGGTGGTGGTATTCAGCGGCGCTGACGGGGTGGAGCCACAGTCCGAGACGGTCTGGCGCCAGGCCAACAAGTACCATGTGCCACGCCTGGCCTACATCAACAAGATGGACCGTCAGGGTGCTGACTTCCTGCGCGTGGTCAAGCAGATCGACCAGCGCCTGGGGCACCACCCGGTACCCATCCAGCTGGCCATCGGCAGCGAAGAAAACTTCGTCGGCCAAATCGACCTCGTGAAAATGAAGGCCATCTACTGGAACGATGCCGACCAGGGCACCAGCTACCGCGAAGAACCCATTCCCGAAGAACTGCAGGCGCTGGCCGACGAATGGCGTGCGCATATGATCGAGGCCGCCGCCGAGGCCAACGATGAGCTGACCATGAAGTTTCTCGAAGGCGAGGAATTGAGTGTCGACGAGATCAAGGCTGCGCTGCGCCAACGCACCATCGCCAACGAAATTGTACCGACCATCCTCGGCTCCTCGTTCAAGAACAAAGGCGTGCCGCTGATGCTCGACGCGGTGATCGACTACCTGCCCGCCCCGTCGGAAATCCCGGCGATCAAGGGCACCGACCCCGACGACGAAGATAAGCACCTGGAGCGCCACGCCGACGATAAAGAGCCGTTCTCGGCCCTGGCATTCAAGATCGCCACCGACCCCTTCGTCGGCACCCTCACCTTCGCCCGGGTGTATTCCGGCGTGCTCAGCTCGGGCAACGCAGTACTGAACTCGGTCAAGGGCAAGAAGGAACGCATCGGCCGCATGGTGCAGATGCACGCCAACCAGCGCGCCGAAATCAAGGACGTGTGCGCCGGCGACATCGCGGCGCTGATCGGCATGAAGGACGTGACCACCGGCGACACCCTGTGCGACATGGACAAGCCGATCATCCTGGAGCGCATGGACTTCCCCGACCCGGTGATTTCCGTGGCCGTCGAGCCGAAGACCAAGGCCGACCAGGAAAAAATGGGCATCGCCTTGGGCAAGCTGGCCCAGGAAGACCCGTCATTCCGCGTGCGCACCGACGAAGAAACCGGCCAGACCATCATTTCGGGCATGGGCGAGTTGCACCTGGACATCATCGTCGACCGCATGCGCCGCGAGTTCAATGTCGAGGCCAACATCGGCAAGCCGCAGGTGGCCTATCGCGAAAAAATCCGCAATACCTGCGAGATCGAGGGGCGTTTCGTCCGCCAGTCCGGCGGCCGTGGCCAGTATGGTCACTGCTGGATCCGCTTCGCCCCTGGCGACGAAGGCAAGGAAGGCCTGGAGTTCATCAACGAGATTGTCGGTGGCGTGGTACCACGCGAATACATTCCGGCGATACAGAAAGGTATCGAAGAGCAGATGAAAAACGGCGTACTGGCCGGCTACCCGCTTATCAACCTGAAAGCGGCGGTGTATGACGGCTCTTACCACGATGTCGACTCCAACGAAATGGCCTACAAGATCGCTGCGTCGATGGCCACCAAACAGCTGTCGCAGAAAGGTGGCGCGGTGCTGCTGGAGCCGGTGATGAAGGTGGAGGTGGTGACGCCGGAGGAGTACCAGGGTGACATTCTGGGTGACCTCAGCCGACGCCGCGGGATGATTCAGGACGGTGACGAAACGCCGGCAGGCAAGGTGATCCGTGCCGAGGTGCCGCTGGGCGAAATGTTCGGCTATGCCACCTCGATGCGCTCGATGACCCAGGGCCGAGCGAGCTTTTCGATGGAGTTCACCCGCTATGCCGAGGCACCGGCCAGTATTGCCGATGCCATTGTGAAGAAGAACCGCGGGGAGTGACTCATTAGCCTGTGCCGGCCTCTTCGCGGCTTTAGCCGCGAAGAGGCCGGCACAGGCAACCACCCACCCTCAGTGCTGCTCACCTGCCCGCTTCAACAGCTTCTTGCACCGCTCCGACAAGTGCACCACCCGCAGCTGCTTGCCCGCCTTGGCATACCGTTCACGCAGGGTCTTCAATGCCGCAATCGCCGAGTAATCGACAAAGCTCAGATGCTGGCAATCCAGCGTCACCTGAGCAGGGTCGCTGGCCGTATCGAACTGGTTGAGGAACGAGGTGGTAGAGGCGAAGAACAGCGTGCCATGTACCTGATAATGCTTGCCGCCCTGCGCATCCTCATGGCAGTCCGCATACAACTCCCGCGCATGCTGCCAGGCAAAGTTAAGGGCCGCGATGATGATGCCGAACAGCACCGCCATGGCCAGGTCGGTAAACACTGTCACGACAGTGACCGCAATGATCGCCAGCACGTCATTCACCGGCACTTTGTTAAGCACCCGCAGCGACGCCCAGGCAAAGGTCTGCTGGGCCACCACGAACATCACACCCACCAGTGCCGCCAGCGGAATGCGCTCGATCAGCGGCGACAGGAACAACACGAACAGCAAGATCATCACCCCGGCCACCACCCCGGACAGCCGGCCACGGCCATTGGAACTGAGGTTGATCACCGTCTGCCCGATCATCGCGCAGCCACCCATGCCACCGCACAGGCCCGAGACCATGTTCGCCGCACCCAGCGCCACGCACTCGCGGTCCGGGAAGCCTCGGCTCTCGGTGATTTCATCGGTCAGGTTGAGGGTAAGCAGGGTTTCCAGCAGCCCGACCATGGCCATCAGCACTGCGTAGGGGACGATGATCTTCAGGGTTTCCAGGTTCCAGGGCACATCCGGCAGCGCCAACCCCGGCAGGCCACCGGCGATGTGCGCCATGTCACCCAGGGTGCGGGTGGGCAGCCCGAGCAGGTAAACCAGCAGGCCAACACCCAGGATCGCCACCAGCGCCGGCGGAACTGCACGGGTCAGCTTCGGCAGCACGTAAACCACCGCCATGGTCAGCGCTACCAGCCCGATCATCAGGTACAGCGGCGCACCACTGAGCCAGTGCTCACCGTCCTTGAAATGCTCCAGCTGAGCCATGGCGATGACGATGGCCAAGCCGTTCACGAAGCCAAGCATCACCGGGTACGGCACCAGGCGTACCAGTTTGCCCAAGCGCAGCAGGCCGAACAGGATCATCACCACCCCGCCCAGCAACACCGTCGCCAGCAGGTACTGCACGCCGTGCTGCACCACCAGCGCGACGATCACCACGGCCATTGAGCCAGCGGCGCCGGAGATCATCCCGGGCCGACCGCCGAACAGCGCAGTCAGGGTACAGATGATGAATGCGCCATACAGGCCCATCAAAGGGTTGAGGTGGGCCACCAGGGCAAAAGCGATGCACTCGGGCACCAGGGCGAACGAGGTGGTGAGGCCAGCGAGCAGGTCGGCGCGTAGTCGGGCGGGTTTCATGGATATCCTGTGGTGCGGCCCGGGCGGGCGATACAAAAACAAGGGGCGCGATGTTACGGAATTTGTCTGGCAGCGGCCACCGCGAAGGCCGCTAGCGCGCAGCGCGGGTCAGCCACTCGGCCATGGCGGCATCCTCCAGCGCATACTCACCACGATTGGCTTTCCATACCAGTTCCTTCTCGCGCAAAGCATCCAGCGCTTTCTGTACGTTAGGCGTGCTGGCGATGACCTCTGCCTGAGCCTGCTCCAGCTTGCGACTTACCTCGACCAAAGTCTGCTCGGTAAATGGCGAAAACGGTTGGCGGCCTAGCGTGCGCTCGGCGATGACCTCAAGCACCGCTTGCTGCAAGGGTGAGAGTTCGTTCCAGGCACTTTCGTAGTCGCTCCACACGCCAGCCTGATGATTGAGCGCCCCGGTGCGCAGAAGTTCGCCCAAATTGCCCGCTTCTCCCAGACCAACGCTGACCTCGGCCAGTAATTTGTTGAGCATTTCCGGGCGCCGCCCCACCCGCTCAAAAGCGTACGCCAGGTCATCAACCTTGAATTGATTACTGTCTGCCAGGCGCCGATTCCACAGCGCAGTGATGAACTCGACATATTCACCCCCCAACAACGGGAATGGCGTGATACTGGCGCCGAAGAACGGCTGCTTGCTTTTGAGCATCAAGTTGGCCAACTTGTCCCGGCTGGAGCCAGTGAACACCAGCCGCAGGCCATCCGGGCGATCACCACGGTTCAGGTTGTCACGCGCAGCCTTGAGGGCGAACATCGCGTTAAGGCCATCTTCGCTGTTGAGGGCATGCTGGGCCTCATCGATGATCAGCACAACCATCTGGCCCGACACTTGGTGCAATACAGCAAGTGCCTGAGCGAGGGTAGTGCCCGACGGTAGTTGAGGCCGAGTGAAATCCCAGCTGAGGGTGCGCAGCAGGTTGATCTTGTCGATACCGGCCTTTTTCGCAGTTTTCGTCAGCGCGCCTTCAAAGCTAGCCAGCGCTGCACCGATCGCACCACTGATGAGCTCGGCCGGATCCGCATTACGGTCCGACCAGAGGTCGACGTAAACCGGCAGCCAGCCCAGACGCACGCACTCAGGGATGAAGTCGTTATTGAGAAAGGTACTTTTCCCTGTACGCCTTGGTGCGGCAAGGAACATGCCCGAACTGTAGTCGACCAGCGACTCGCCAGCCAGGTCTTTGGCCAGGGCCTTGGCCAATTGGTCGCGACGCAGGAGCGGGCGGATCGGAGACATGGCTTTATCCTCAATTATCTTGATGACTATAATTTATAGCTTACAAGATAAAGCAAGATAAATCACATTTCCGCATTTCCCTCCACTGCGGCGCTTGTGATCCATGGCCGGCAAATCCCCGACAAATTTGCCATCATGTTGATTCCCCCCGCGGAGATCATGGACATGCCGCTACGCCCCCTTTTCACCACCCTGCTGCTGGTTACCAGCCTCGTCGCCCAGGCCGCCACCGAGGTGGTGCCTCTGCAGCACCGCGCCAGCGCCGAACTGCTGCCTGCGGCGCAGGCATTCGTCGGCAAGGACGGCACAGTCAGCGCCTTCGAGAACAAGCTGATCGTCAACGCCAGCCCCGAGCGCATCGACGACCTGCGCGCCCTGCTGCAACAACTGGACACCGCACCCAAACGCCTGCTGATCAGCGTCGACAACAACGACAGCAATTTCCAGGACAACCGGGGCAATGCCCGTGTTATCCACTACGGCACCAGCAACCGTGACGGCGGCATGCAACAGATCCAGGCCAGCGAAGGCCAGCCGGCGCTGATCCAGGTTGGCCAGAGCATCCCGATCACCAGCACCAGTACCGACGGCTACGGGCGCATCCAGAGCAACACCGAATACCGCAACGTGACCCAGGGTTTCTACGTCACCCCCAGCTTGAGTGGCGATACGGTTCGTCTGCAAATAAGCACCAATAATGACCGTATCAGCCAGGAACGTGCTGATGTAGTGAAAGTGCAAAGCACCGACACGACAATCACCGGCAAGCTCGGAGAATGGATCACCCTGGCCGGCTACAACCAGCAGAGCCAAGCCGACCGTAGCGCCTCAAGCCACAGTTACAGCACCCAACGGGGTGAAAACATGACTTTGCGCGTCAAAGTCGACCTTCTCGACTGATCCCAGGCAATTCAAGGCCTCGACCAAAGGCCTTGAAACTGACTGCCAAGTCGCATTAGACCAAAGATGTAGTAAGTGAAAAAAACCACTACAAAACATTTGACAGGGTCTTTTTCCCAAGGGCATGATGGCCTCGCTCCCGCTAATCAGGGGCCCTGGCAAGGGCCTTCGAGGCGCGCTCCTCCCACCCCTGGAGGCGTCTCGTGTCTATACGGCCCACAAGGCGGTTCGACGGGATTGCGACTGCAACGAAGAAGTTGTCCCGAGGGACGGAAGCGCATCACCGCAGTACTGGCAATCGCGTAGCACCGCAGCAAGGCAACCACGAGCCGACCTGCCGGAGCACACCTTCGCCTGGCCTGCCCCCCTTCCCCCTTCGAGCCTTCGCGTTCGCCGCCGCACTCTCTAGAACAGGACAGCCGCCAGGCACCCTGATCTGCACCCGGGCATCAGCACAATTAACCCAAGATCGATGCGACGAGGTTTATTTCCATGGCACTGACACGCGAACAGCAAATTGCAGCCCTCGAGAAAGACTGGGCCGAGAACCCGCGCTGGAAAGGCGTGACCCGTACCTACTCCGCCGCCGATGTCGTTCGCCTGCGTGGCTCCATCCAGCCGGAGCACACCTTTGCTCGCCAAGGCGCAGAAAAACTGTGGAAGCTGGTCACCGAAGGTGCCCACCCGTCCTTCCGCCCAGAAAAAGATTTCGTGAACTGCATGGGCGCCCTCACCGGCGGCCAGGCAGTGCAACAGGTAAAAGCCGGCATCCAGGCCATCTACCTGTCCGGCTGGCAAGTAGCCGCCGACAACAACTCGGCCGAGTCCATGTACCCTGACCAGTCGCTGTACCCGGTCGATTCGGTACCGACCGTGGTCAAGCGCATCAACAACGCCTTCCGCCGCGCCGACCAGATCCAGTGGAAAGCCGGCAAGAACCCGGGCGACGATGGCTACATCGACTACTTCGCGCCCATCGTGGCTGACGCCGAAGCCGGTTTCGGTGGCGTACTGAACGCCTACGAACTGATGAAGAACATGATCGAAGCAGGCGCCGCCGGCGTGCACTTCGAAGACCAGCTGGCCTCGGTCAAAAAATGTGGTCACATGGGTGGCAAGGTATTGGTACCGACCCAGGAAGCCGTCCAGAAGCTGGTGGCCGCGCGCCTGGCAGCCGACGTGTCGGGCGTGCCTACCATCATCCTGGCCCGCACCGACGCCAACGCCGCCGACCTGCTGACCAGCGACTGCGACCCGTACGACCAGCCGTTCGTGATCGGCGAGCGTACCCGTGAAGGCTTCTACAAGGTACGCGCCGGCCTCGACCAGGCCATCGCCCGCGGCCTGGCCTATGCGCCGTACGCCGACCTGATCTGGTGCGAAACCGCCAAGCCAGACCTGGACGAAGCCCGCCGCTTCGCCGAAGCGATCAAGAAGGAATACCCTGACCAGATCCTGTCGTACAACTGCTCGCCTTCGTTCAACTGGAAGAAGAACCTGGACGACGCGACCATCGCCAAGTTCCAGCGCGAGCTGTCGGCCATGGGCTACAAGCACCAGTTCATCACCCTGGCTGGCATTCACAACATGTGGCACGGCATGTTCAACCTGGCGCACGACTACGCCCGCAACGACATGACCGCCTACGTAAAGCTGCAAGAGCAGGAATTCGCGGACGCCAGCAAAGGCTACACCTTCGTGGCGCACCAGCAGGAAGTGGGCACTGGCTACTTCGACGACATGACCACCGTGATTCAGGGTGGCGCATCGTCGGTGACTGCACTGACCGGTTCGACCGAGGAAGAGCAGTTCCACTGATAGTGGGGTGCTGCTGAACGAAGGCCCGGAGCCTGCGAAAGCTCCGGGCCTTTATTTTCAGAAGCCTTTGAAAATGTTTCTGGGCTGGGAGGTGTTCGCCACAGCATCTTCAACGCCCGTGATACCGAGCGCCGCCCGCGCGGCGCTCGAATTCACAGGCGCCACATTCCTTTCGCCAAGCCCATGGCAGCCCTCACACAATCCAAATGCATCACCAGCAAAACCCAGGATCAGGTCTATGCTTCAGGCAGCACAGCAGCAAGGACCGCCCATGCCTCGTCCAAGCCACCTGATCATTCTCGCCCTGGCCGCCGCCCTCTATATATATGCACTGTCCAGCGACAAGCCCCTGCTTGCCCTGCCGACCAAGCCCATCCCTGGGCCGACCCTGATCGCTTGGCTGCACAGCGCCGCGCCGCGCCCTACCTGATCATCCTGACCTACTGGCTCGGTCAGTGGGCGATCGCTTCATCAGTCGGTCATCGCTCAATCGATAAAGTATTGACCCAGAGCGGTGCACGAAGCGCCGGAAGCTGCTAGAACAAGAGCCTTTCGCATTTGCAAGTAGGGGGAATCGCCAGATGAACTTTGCAAGGCGCAGAACAGCCAAATTAGAAGGCATCAGGTCAAATGATATTAATTATCATTACGAAAATTATAATTCGTTACCACTCGCAAGAAACATAATTAACAAAACAGCACGCAATGCCCGAATTTCAAGGCTTTCAGCCAGTTAGGAGCGAGTTTTGTTCTAAATCCTACGAATAAATTTGCAACGGAAATTTTACTTGCACCGGGTTTACCCATAAAATCAGCGCGATTGATTCAGCTGCGACATTTGGTCACTGCACCTGCGACACCACGTCGCCGCTTTACTTATTTCAGACTGCAGAGCTGGGTCTCTGTATAAGGATCTCTAGCATGTCCGATTCGGCAGGACTCATCGCCCACAACTGGGGCTTTGCCATCTTCCTCCTGGGTGTCGTCGGCCTGTGTGCCTTCATGCTCGGCCTGTCCAGCCTGCTCGGTAGCAAGGCCTGGGGCCGCGCCAAGAACGAACCCTTCGAATCCGGCATGCTGCCCGTCGGCAGCGCCCGCCTGCGCCTGTCCGCCAAATTCTATCTGGTCGCGATGCTGTTCGTGATCTTCGATATCGAAGCCCTCTTTCTCTTTGCATGGTCTGTGTCCGTCCGCGAAAGCGGCTGGACCGGGTTCGTCGAAGCTCTCGTTTTCATAGCAATTCTGTTGGCAGGTCTTGTCTACCTATGGCGCGTCGGTGCTCTTGATTGGGCTCCCGAAGGTCGCCGCAAGCGGCAAGCGAAGCTGAAACAATGAGGCTTTGGCAATGCAATACAATCTCACCAGAATCGATCCGGATGCGCCCAACGAGCAGTACCCGGTAGGTGAACGGGAAACCGTCACCGACCAACTGCTGGAGGACCAGGTCCACAAGAACATCTTCATGGGCAAACTTGAAGATGTGCTGCGTGGCGCGGTCAACTGGGGTCGCAAGAACTCCCTCTGGCCGTACAACTTCGGCCTGTCCTGCTGCTACGTGGAAATGACCACGGCCTTCACGGCACCCCACGACATCGCCCGCTTCGGCGCCGAAGTCATCCGGGCATCGCCGCGTCAGGCCGACTTCATGGTCATCGCCGGTACCTGCTTCGTCAAAATGGCGCCGATCATCCAGCGCCTGTACGAGCAGATGCTCGAGCCCAAGTGGGTCATCTCCATGGGGTCGTGCGCCAACTCCGGTGGCATGTACGACATTTACTCGGTCGTTCAGGGGGTCGACAAGTTCCTCCCCGTGGACGTCTATGTGCCTGGCTGCCCGCCACGCCCTGAGGCTTTCCTGCAAGGCTTGATGCTGTTGCAGGAGTCGATCGGCCAAGAACGACGCCCGCTTTCCTGGGTTGTTGGTGATCAAGGTATTTACCGTGCCGAGATGCCAGCCCAGAAAGACCTGCGTCGTGAGCAGCGCATTGCAGTAACCAACCTGCGCAGCCCCGACGAAGTCTGATCCAGCGACCTGCCGCCCGCTCCCGAAGGAGCCGGCGGCCTGGCTTCATTCTTAACGTTGACCCAAAGCGACCGAGACCATGACAGCGGACAACGCTATTTTCATTCCGCCCTACAAGGCTGACGACCAGGATGTGGTCGTCGAACTGAACAACCGTTTTGGCGCCGAAGCATTCGTCGCCCAGGAAACCCGCACCGGCATGCCCGTGCTGTGGGTCAAGCGCGCCCAACTCAAAGAGGTGCTCAGCTTCCTGCGTGGCGTGGCCAAGCCGTACAGCATGCTGTACGACCTGCACGGCGTCGACGAACGTCTGCGCACTCAGCGCCGTGGCCTGCCAGCTGCCGACTTCAGCGTGTTCTACCACCTGCTGTCGGTCGAGCGTAACAGCGACGTGATGATCAAGGTGTCGCTGAGCGAAGGCGACCTGAACCTGCCGACCGTGACCGGTATCTGGCCAAACGCCAACTGGTACGAGCGTGAAGTCTGGGACATGTTCGGCATCGACTTCGCCGGCCACCCGCACCTCAGCCGCATCATGATGCCGCCCACCTGGGAAGGCCACCCGCTGCGCAAGGACTACCCGGCCCGTGCCACCGAGTTCGACCCCTACAGCCTGACCCTCGCCAAGCAGCAGCTTGAAGAGGAATCGGCACGCTTCAACCCGGAAGCCTGGGGCATGAAGCGTCAGGGCGCCAACGAGGACTACATGTTCCTCAACCTCGGCCCCAACCACCCTTCGGCGCACGGTGCGTTCCGTATTGTCCTGCAGCTGGACGGTGAAGAGATCGTCGACTGCGTACCGGACATCGGCTACCACCACCGTGGTGCCGAAAAAATGGCCGAGCGCCAGTCCTGGCACAGCTTCATCCCCTACACCGACCGTATCGACTACCTCGGCGGGGTGATGAACAACCTGCCGTACGTGCTCGCGGTCGAGAAGCTGGCCGGTATCAAGGTGCCGCAGAAAGTCGACGTGATTCGCATCATGCTCGCCGAGTTCTTCCGCATCACCAGCCACCTGCTGTTCCTGGGTACCTACATCCAGGACGTCGGCGCCATGACCCCGGTGTTCTTCACCTTCACCGACCGCCAGCGCGCCTACACCGTGATCGAAGCGATCACCGGTTTCCGCCTGCACCCGGCCTGGTACCGTATCGGTGGCGTCGCCCACGACCTGCCGCGCGGTTGGGACAAGCTGGTCAAGGACTTCGTCGAATGGCTGCCCAAGCGCCTCGACGAGTACGAAAAGGCTGCCCTGCAGAACAGCATCCTCAAGGGCCGTACCATCGGCGTTGCCGCGTACAACACCAAGGAAGCCCTGGCCTGGGGTACCACCGGTGCCGGCCTGCGTGCCACCGGTTGCGACTTCGACCTGCGTAAAGCCCGCCCTTACTCCGGCTACGAGAACTTCGAGTTCGAAGTACCGCTGGCCCACAACGGCGATGCCTACGATCGCTGCATGGTCCGTGTCGAGGAGATGCGCCAGAGTATCCGCATCATCGACCAGTGCCTGCGCAACATGCCGGAAGGCCCGTACAAGGCGGATCACCCGCTGACCACGCCGCCGCCGAAAGAGCGCACCCTGCAGCACATCGAAACCCTCATCACGCACTTCCTGCAAGTCTCGTGGGGCCCGGTCATGCCGGCCAACGAGTCGTTCCAGATGATCGAGGCGACCAAGGGCATCAACAGTTACTACCTGACGAGCGATGGCGGCACCATGAGCTACCGCACCCGGATCCGTACCCCGAGCTACCCGCACCTGCAGCAGATCCCTTCGGTGATCAAAGGCAGCATGGTCGCCGACCTCATCGCGTACCTGGGCAGTATCGACTTCGTTATGGCTGACGTGGACCGCTAAGCATGAACAGCACGCTTATCCAGACAGACCGTTTCGCCCTGAGCGAAACCGAGCGCTCGGCCATCGAGCACGAAATGCATCACTACGAGGACCCGCGCGCGGCGTCCATCGAAGCCCTGAAGATCGTCCAGAAGGAACGTGGCTGGGTGCCGGACGGCGCCATCCACGCCATCGGCGAAGTGCTGGGCATCCCGGCCAGCGACGTCGAGGGTGTCGCCACCTTCTACAGCCAGATCTTCCGTCAGCCGGTCGGCCGCCACATCATCCGCGTGTGCGACAGCATGGTCTGCTACATCGGCGGCCATGAGTCCGTGGTCAGCCAGATCCAGAGCGAGCTGGGCATCGGCCTTGGCCAGACCACCGCCGACGGCCGCTTCACCCTGCTGCCCGTATGCTGCCTGGGCAACTGCGACAAGGCCCCGGCACTGATGATCGACGACGACACCTTTGGCGACGTACAGCCGGCTGGCGTTACCAAACTGCTGGAGGGTTACGTATGACCATGACTTCCTTCGGCCCGGCCAACCGCATTGCGCGTACCGCCGAAACCCACCCGCTGACCTGGCGCCTGCGTGACGACGGCGAACCGGTATGGCTGGCCGAGTACGAGTCCAAGAACGGCTATGCCGCAGCGCGCAAAGCGCTGGCGCAGATGTCGGCCGACGACATCGTGCAAAGCGTCAAGGACTCCGGCCTCAAGGGCCGTGGTGGTGCAGGCTTCCCCACTGGCGTGAAGTGGGGCCTGATGCCCAAAGACGAGTCCATGAACATCCGCTACCTGCTGTGCAACGCGGACGAAATGGAGCCGAACACCTGGAAGGACCGCATGCTGATGGAGCAACAGCCCCATCTGCTGGTCGAGGGCATGCTGATCAGCGCCCGCGCCCTGAAGGCCTACCGCGGCTACATCTTCCTGCGTGGCGAGTACACCACCGCAGCGAAAAACCTCAACCGCGCCATCGATGAAGCCAAGGCTGCAGGCCTGCTGGGCAAGAACATCCTGGGCAGCGGTTTCGATTTCGAGCTGTTCGTGCACACCGGTGCCGGCCGCTACATCTGCGGCGAAGAAACCGCCCTGATCAACTCGCTGGAAGGCCGCCGCGCCAACCCGCGCTCCAAGCCGCCCTTCCCTGCCGCCGTGGGCGTGTGGGGCAAGCCGACGTGCGTGAACAACGTCGAAACCCTGTGCAACGTGCCGGCCATCGTCGCCAACGGCAACGACTGGTACAAGTCGCTGGCCCGTGAAGGCAGCGAAGACCACGGCACCAAGCTGATGGGCTTCTCCGGCAAGGTGAAAAACCCTGGCCTGTGGGAACTGCCGTTCGGCGTCACCGCCCGCGAGCTGTTCGAAGACTACGCCGGTGGCATGCGCGACGGCTTCAAGCTCAAGTGCTGGCAGCCAGGCGGCGCCGGTACCGGCTTCCTGCTGCCCGAGCACCTCGACGCGCAGATGTACGCCGGTGGCATCGCCAAGGTCGGCACCCGTATGGGTACCGGTCTGGCCATGGCGGTGGACGATAGCATCAACATGGTGTCGCTGCTGCGCAACATGGAAGAGTTCTTCGCCCGCGAGTCGTGCGGCTGGTGCACCCCCTGCCGTGACGGCCTGCCGTGGAGCGTAAAGATGCTGCGCGCACTGGAGAAAGGCCAGGGCCGCGCCGAAGACATCGAGACGCTGCTGGGCCTGGTCAACTTCCTCGGCCCTGGCCGTACCTTCTGTGCTCACGCACCCGGTGCCGTCGAGCCGCTGGGCAGTGCCATCAAATACTTCCGGTCCGAGTTCGAGGCCGGTGTCGCTCCAGCTACTGCTGGCGATGCCCTGCGCCCCAACCTGGCCAAGCCAATCCAGGCTGGGCCGAGCGTGGTCGGCGCATAACAAGATGATTGAGGCGGGTGGTCCGTGCCACTCGCCAGCTTGCCGGCAGGCCCGAGAAATCGTGGCGTGCCGCAAGCTCACCGATTTCCATTAGCCACGCCCGCTCACGCGGGCCAACGAAGAACTTTGAACAATGGCCACTATCCACGTAGACGGCAAAGCGCTCGAAGTCAACGGTGCAGACAACCTGTTACAGGCCTGTCTGTCGCTCGGCCTCGACATCCCTTATTTCTGCTGGCACCCGGCGCTTGGTAGCGTTGGCGCCTGCCGGCAGTGCGCGGTCAAGCAGTACACCGACGAGAACGACACCCGCGGTCGTATCGTCATGTCCTGCATGACCCCTGCCTCCGACGGCACCTGGATCTCCATCGACGATGAAGAGTCCAAGGCGTTTCGCGCCAGCGTCGTCGAATGGCTGATGACCAACCACCCGCACGACTGCCCGGTGTGCGAGGAAGGCGGTCACTGCCACCTGCAGGACATGACGGTAATGACCGGCCACAACGAGCGCCGCTACCGTTTCACCAAGCGTACCCACCAGAACCAGGACCTCGGCCCGTTCATCGCCCATGAGATGAACCGCTGCATCGCCTGCTACCGCTGCGTGCGCTACTACAAGGACTACGCCGGTGGTACCGACCTGGGCGTTTACGGCGCCCACGACAACGTGTACTTCGGCCGCGTCGAAGACGGCGTGCTGGAAAGCGAATTCTCCGGCAACCTGACCGAGGTCTGCCCGACCGGCGTGTTCACCGACAAGACCCACTCCGAGCGCTACAACCGCAAGTGGGACATGCAGTTCGCCCCGAGCATCTGCCACGGCTGCTCCAGCGGCTGCAACATCAGCCCGGGTGAGCGTTACGGCGAACTGCGCCGCATCGAAAACCGCTTCAACGGTTCGGTCAACCAGTACTTCCTGTGCGACCGTGGCCGCTTCGGTTACGGCTACGTCAACCGCAAGGACCGCCCACGCCAGCCGCAACTGGCCGACGGCACCAAGCTGGGCCTTGACGCTGCCCTGGACAAAGCCGCCGACCTGCTGCGCGGCCGCACCATCGTCGGCATCGGCTCGCCACGCGCCAGCCTGGAAAGCAACTACGGCCTGCGTGAGCTGGTCGGCGCCGACTACTTCTACTCGGGTATGGAAGCCGGCGAGCTGGCCCGCGTGCGCCTGGCCCTGAACGTGCTGAACAACAGCCCGCTGCCAGTGCCGACCCTGCGCGACATCGAAGACCACGACGCGGTGTTCGTGCTCGGTGAAGACCTGACCCAGACCGCTGCCCGCGTTGCCCTGTCCGTGCGCCAGGCCACCAAAGGCAAGGCCGAGGCCATGGCCGAAGCCATGAAAGTGCAGCCGTGGCTCGACGCCGCCGTGAAGAACATTGGCCAGCACGCGCTGTACCCACTGTTCATCGCCTCCCTGGCTGAAACCAAGCTGGACGACGTTGCCGAAGAGTGCGTACACGCCGCCCCGGCCGACCTGGCCCGCATCGGCTTCGCCGTGGCCCACGCCATCGACCCGAGCGCACCTGCCGTTGCTGGCCTGGACGACGAAGCCAAGGCCCTGGCCCAGCGCATCGCCGACGCCCTGGTCGCTGCCAAGCGCCCACTGGTGGTCGCCGGTACGTCCCTGGCCGACCCGGCGCTGATCGAAGCTGCCGCCAACATCGCCAAGGCCCTGAAGCTGCGCGAGAAGAACGGCTCGCTGAGCCTGGTGGTGCCTGAAGCCAACAGCATCGGCCTGGCCATGCTCGGTGGCGAGTCCGTCGATGCTGCGCTGGACGCCGTCATCAGCGGCAAGGCCGACGCCATTGTCGTGCTGGAAAACGACCTGTACGCCCGCGTACCGGCCGCCAAGGTCGACGCAGCCCTGGCTGCGGCCAAGGTGGTGATCGTTGCCGACCACTCGAAAACCCCGACGGTCGACCGCGCCCACCTGGTGCTGCCGGCTGCCTCGTTCGCCGAAGGCGACGGCACCCTGGTCAGCCAGGAAGGCCGTGCCCAGCGCTTCTTCCAGGTGTTCGACCCGCAATACCTGGACAGCAGCATCCAGATCCACGAAGGCTGGCGCTGGATGCACGCCCTGCGTGCCACCCTGCTGAACAAGCCGGTCGACTGGACCCAACTGGACCACGTCACCAGTGCCTGCGCCGAAGCTGCCCCGCAACTGGCCGGCATCGTCAACGCCGCCCCAAGCGCCGCGTTCCGCATCAAGGGCATGAAGCTGGCCCGTGAGCCGCTGCGCTACTCTGGCCGCACCGCCATGCGCGCCAACATCAGCGTGCACGAACCGCGCACCCCGCAAGACAAGGACACCGCGTTCGCCTTCTCCATGGAAGGCTACTCGGGCTCCGCCGAACCGCGCCAACAGGTGCCATTCGCCTGGTCCCCGGGCTGGAACTCGCCGCAAGCCTGGAACAAGTTTCAGGATGAAGTCGGTGGCCACCTGCGTGCCGGTGACCCGGGCGTGCGCCTGATCGAGTCGCAAGGCGACCGCCTGAACTGGTTCACCGCCATTCCGGGGGCCTTCAACCCGGCCCGTGGTACCTGGACCGCTGTGCCGTTCTTCCACCTGTTCGGCAGCGAAGAAAGCTCCTCGCGCGCCGCCCCGGTGCAAGAGCGCATCCCGGCAGCCTACGTGGCCCTGGCCAAGTCCGAAGCCGACCGCCTGGGCGTCAACGACGGTGCCCTGCTGAGCCTGAACGTGGCCGGTGTGGCCCTGCGCCTGCCGCTGCGCATCAATGAAGAGCTGGGCGCAGGCCTGGTCGCGTTGCCGAAAGGCCTGGCCGGCATTCCGCCTGCCATCTTCGGTGCATCCGTCGAAGGTCTGCAGGAGGCAGCACAATGAGCTGGTTCACCCCCGAAGTAATCGACGTGATCCTCACCGTGCTGCGGGCCATCGTGGTCCTGCTGGCGGTAGTGGTCTGCGGCGCGCTGCTCAGCTTCGTCGAGCGCCGCCTGCTGGGCTGGTGGCAGGACCGTTACGGCCCGAACCGCGTAGGCCCGTTCGGTATGTTCCAGATCGCAGCCGACATGCTGAAGATGTTCTTCAAGGAAGACTGGAACCCACCTTTCGTCGACCGCGTCATCTTCACCCTGGCACCGGTCGTGGCCATGAGCGCCCTGCTCATTGCCTTCGTGGTCATCCCGATCACCCCGACCTGGGGCGTTGCCGACCTGAACATCGGCCTGCTGTTCTTCTTCGCCATGGCCGGCCTGTCGGTCTACGCGGTGCTGTTCGCCGGCTGGTCGTCGAACAACAAGTACGCCCTGCTGGGCAGCTTGCGTGCTTCGGCACAGACCGTGTCGTACGAAGTGTTCCTGGGCCTGGCGCTGATGGGCGTGGTGGTGCAGGTGGGCTCGTTCAACATGCGCGACATCGTTGAATACCAGGCCCAGAACCTGTGGTTCATCATTCCGCAGTTCTTCGGCTTCTGCACCTTCTTCATCGCTGGCGTCGCCGTGACCCACCGTCACCCGTTCGACCAGCCAGAAGCAGAACAGGAACTGGCCGACGGTTACCACATCGAGTATGCCGGCATGAAATGGGGCATGTTCTTCGTCGGTGAGTACATCGGCATCATCCTCATCTCGGCGCTGCTGGTAACCCTGTTCTTCGGCGGCTGGCACGGCCCGTTCGGCATCCTGCCGCAACTGTCGTTCCTGTGGTTCGCGCTGAAGACCGCGTTCTTCATCATGCTGTTCATCCTGCTGCGCGCCTCGATCCCGCGCCCACGCTATGACCAGGTGATGGACTTCAGCTGGAAGTTCTGCCTGCCGCTGACCCTGATCAATTTGCTGGTGACCGCTGCGATCGTGCTCTACAACACGCCAGCCGTCGCGGCCCAGTGAGGATTTGACCCATGTTCAAGTATATCGGCGACATCGTTAAGGGCACCGGCACACAGCTGCGCAGCCTGGCCATGGTGTTCTCCCACGGGTTCCGCAAGCGCGACACCCTGCAATACCCCGAAGAACCCGTGTACCTGCCGCCGCGCTACCGCGGCCGCATCGTCCTCACCCGCGACCCCGATGGCGAGGAGCGCTGCGTAGCGTGCAACCTCTGCGCGGTGGCCTGCCCGGTTGGCTGCATCTCGCTGCAGAAAGCCGAGACCGAGGACGGCCGTTGGTACCCGGAATTCTTCCGCATCAACTTCTCGCGTTGCATTTTCTGCGGCCTGTGTGAAGAAGCGTGCCCGACCACCGCGATCCAGCTGACGCCGGATTTCGAAATGGCCGAGTTCAAGCGTCAGGACCTGGTGTACGAGAAAGAAGATCTGCTGATCTCCGGCCCCGGCAAAAACCCTGACTACAACTTCTACCGTGTTGCGGGTATGGCCATCGCTGGCAAGCCGAAAGGCGCTGCGCAGAACGAAGCCGAGCCGATCAACGTGAAGAGCTTGCTCCCATAAGGACAGAAAGATGGAATTCGCTTTCTACTTCGCATCCGGGATCGCCGTGGTCTCCACCCTTCGGGTGGTGACCGGTACCAACCCCGTGCACGCCTTGCTTTACCTGATCATTTCGCTGATTTCCGTGGCCATGATCTTCTTCTCCCTGGGTGCGCCGTTCGCCGGCGCCCTGGAAGTGATCGCCTACGCCGGCGCCATCATGGTGCTGTTCGTGTTCGTGGTGATGATGCTCAACCTGGGGCCGGCTTCGGTCGCCCAGGAACGGGGCTGGCTCAAGCCCGGCATCTGGGTCGGGCCAGTGATCCTCGGCGCCCTGCTGCTGGCAGAGCTGCTGTACGTGCTGTTCGTCACCCCGAGCGGCGCTGGCATCAGTGGTACCACCGTGGGCCCGAAAGCAGTGGGTATCAGCCTGTTCGGCCCTTACCTGCTGGTGGTCGAACTGGCTTCGATGCTGCTGCTGGCTGCAGCCGTCACCGCCTTCCACCTGGGCCGCAACGAGGCGAAGGAGTAAATCATGGGTGCTATCCCTCTCGAGCACGGTCTGGCAGTCGCCGGCATCCTGTTCTGCTTAGGTCTGGTTGGCCTGATGGTCCGCCGCAACATCCTCTTCGTGCTCATGAGCCTGGAAGTCATGATGAACGCCTCTGCCCTGGCGTTCGTCGTCGCCGGTGCCCGTTGGGTCCAGCCCGACGGCCAGGTGATGTTCATTCTGGTGATCAGCCTGGCAGCCGCCGAGGCCAGTATTGGCTTGGCCATCCTGCTGCAACTGTATCGCCGCTTCCACACTCTCGACATCGATGCTGCCAGTGAGATGCGCGGATGAACCTTCTCTTCCTGACTTTCGTCTTCCCCCTCGTCGGCTTCCTGCTGCTGTCGTTCTCGCGCGGTCGGTTCTCAGAGAACCTGTCCGCCCTGATCGGCGTCGGCTCGGTGGGCCTTTCGGCCGCCACCGCCGCCTATGTCATCTGGCAATTCAACGTCGCCCCGCCTGAAGGCGGCGCGTACAGCCAGCTGCTGTGGCAGTGGATGTCGGTGGACGGCTTTGCGCCGAACTTCACCCTGTACCTGGACGGCCTGTCGGTCACCATGCTGGGCGTGGTCACTGGCGTGGGCTTCCTGATCCACCTGTTCGCCTCTTGGTACATGCGTGGCGAAGCCGGCTACTCGCGCTTCTTCTCGTACACCAACCTGTTCATCGCCAGCATGCTGTTCCTGATCCTGGGCGATAACCTGCTGTTCATCTACTTCGGCTGGGAAGGCGTGGGCCTGTGCTCGTACCTGTTGATCGGTTTCTACTACAGCAACCGCAACAACGGTAACGCGGCACTCAAGGCCTTCATCGTCACCCGTATCGGCGACGTGTTCATGGCCATCGGCCTGTTCATCCTGTTCGCCCAGCTGGGTACCCTGAACGTGCAGGAACTGCTGGTGCTGGCACCGCAGAAGTTCCAGGCGGGCGACACCTGGATGGTGTTGGCAACCCTGATGCTGCTGGGTGGTGCGGTCGGTAAATCGGCCCAGCTGCCACTGCAGACCTGGCTCGCCGACGCAATGGCAGGCCCGACCCCGGTTTCGGCACTGATCCACGCCGCGACCATGGTGACCGCGGGCGTGTACCTGATCGCCCGTACCAATGGCCTGTTCCTGCTGGCGCCGGGCATCCTGCACCTGGTAGGCGTTGTCGGCGGTGTGACCCTGGTGCTGGCCGGCTTCGCCGCGCTGGTACAGACCGACATCAAGCGTATCCTCGCCTACTCGACCATGAGCCAGATCGGCTACATGTTCCTGGCCTTGGGCGTCGGTGCCTGGGACGCGGCGATCTTCCACCTGATGACCCACGCCTTCTTCAAGGCCCTGCTGTTCCTTGCCTCCGGCGCGGTGATCGTTGCCTGCCACCACGAGCAAAACATCTTCAAGATGGGCGGCCTGTGGAAGAAGCTACCACTGGCTTACGCCAGCTTCGTGGTCGGTGGCGCTGCCCTGGCGGCACTGCCAATCGTGACCGTGGGCTTCTACTCCAAGGACGAGATCCTCTGGGAAGCCTTCGCCAGCGGTAACACCGGCCTGCTGTACGCTGGCCTGGTGGGTGCGTTCATGACCTCGCTGTACACCTTCCGCCTGATCTTCATCGCCTTCCACGGCGAAGCCAAGACCGAAGCCCACGCCGGCCACGGCATCAGCCACTGGCTGCCGCTGGGTGTGCTGATCGTGCTGTCGACCGCCGTCGGTGCCTGGATTCACCCGCCGCTGGCAGGCGTGCTGCCTGAAAGTGCCGGCCATGCCGGTGGCGAAGCCAAGCACGCGTTGGAGATCACCTCCGGTGCCATCGCCATCGCCGGTATCCTGCTGTCCGCCCTGCTGTTCCTGGGCAAGCGCACCTTCGTCAGCGCAGTTGCCAACAGCGGCATCGGCCGCGTCCTGTCGGCCTGGTGGTTCGCCGCCTGGGGCTTCGACTGGATCTACGACAAGCTCTTCGTCAAACCGTACCTGCTGATCAGCCACATCCTGCGCAAGGACCCGGTTGACCGCAGCATCGGCCTGATTCCTCGGATGGCGCGTGGCGGCCACGTCGCCATGAGCAAGACCGAGACGGGCCAACTGCGCTGGTACACCGCCTCTATCGCCGTGGGTGCCGTGCTGGTGCTCGGCGCTGTGGTAGTGGCTGCGGTATGACTATGAATCTTGCGACTTTGCCAAAGGAAACCAACCCGTCATGATTTTGCCTTGGCTGATCCTGATCCCCTTCATCGGCGGCTTCCTGTGCTGGCTGGGTGAGCGCTTCGGCGCCACCCTGCCGCGCTGGATCGCGCTGCTGACCATGTCCCTGCTGCTCGGCATCGGCCTGTGGCTGTGGGGCACCGGCGACTACACCCTCGCCCCCGCTCCGGGCGCCGAGCCTGCCTGGGCCCTGGAATACAAAGTCCAGTGGATCCAGCGCTTCGGCATCAGCATCCACCTGGCCCTCGACGGCCTGTCGCTGCTGATGATCCTGCTCACCGGCCTGCTCGGTGTGCTGTCGGTACTGTGCTCCTGGAAAGAGATCCAGCGTCACGTCGGCTTCTTCCACCTCAACCTGATGTGGATCCTCGGCGGCGTGGTCGGTGTGTTCCTGGCCCTGGACCTGTTCCTGTTCTTCTTCTTCTGGGAAATGATGCTGGTGCCGATGTACTTCCTCATCGCGCTCTGGGGTCACAGCTCGGCAGACGGCAAGAAAACCCGGATCTACGCGGCGACCAAGTTCTTCATCTTCACCCAGGCCAGCGGCCTGATCATGCTGGTGGCGATCCTGGGCCTGGTGCTGGTCAACTACAACACCACCGGCGTGCTCACCTTCAACTACAGCGACCTGCTCAAGGCCGAGTTGCCAGCCGGTGTCGAGTACGTGCTGATGCTGGGCTTTTTCATCGCCTTCGCGGTGAAGCTGCCAGTGGTGCCGTTCCACTCCTGGCTGCCTGACGCTCACGCCCAGGCACCGACCGCAGGCTCCGTGGACCTGGCCGGTATCTTGCTGAAGACTGCGGCCTACGGCCTGCTGCGCTTTGCACTGCCGCTGTTCCCGAACGCCTCGGCAGAGTTCGCGCCCATCGCCATGACCCTGGGCCTGATCGGTATCTTCTACGGTGCCTTCCTGGCCTTTGCCCAAACCGACATCAAGCGCCTGATCGCCTTCTCCAGCGTCTCGCACATGGGCTTCGTGCTGATCGGCATCTACTCCGGCAGCCAGCAGGCCCTGCAAGGCGCGGTGATCCAGATGCTGGCCCATGGCCTGTCGGCCGCCGCACTGTTCATCCTGTCTGGCCAGCTGTACGAGCGCCTGCACACCCGTGACATGCGCCAGATGGGCGGCCTGTGGCATCGTATTGCCTACCTGCCGGCCATCAGCCTGTTCTTCGCGGCGGCATCGCTGGGCCTGCCAGGTACCGGCAACTTCGTCGGCGAGTTCCTGATCCTGATCGGCAGCTTCGTGCATGTGCCGTGGATCACCGTCATCGCCACCACCGGCCTGGTCTTCGGTTCGGTGTACTCGCTGATCATGATCCACCGCGCCTACTTCGGCCCGGCCAAGAGCGATACCGTGCTGGCCGGCATGGACGGTCGCGAGCTGGTCATGGTGCTGGGCCTGGCGGTATTGCTGATCCTGCTGGGCGTGTATCCGCAGCCGTTCCTCGACACCTCTGCAGCCACCATGAGTGGTGTGCAGCAGTGGCTCGGTTCCGCTTTCACTCAACTCGCTTCGGCCCGGTAAGAGCGCTATGGAATTCACCACTCAACACTTCATCGCATTGGCGCCGATGCTGATTACCACCATCACCACGGTGGTGGTGATGCTGGCGATCGCCTGGAAGCGCAACCACTCGCAGACCTTCCTGCTGTCCACCGTGGGCCTTAACCTGGCCCTGCTGTCGATCCTGCCGGCGCTGAAGGTTGCGCCACTGGCGGTCACCCCGCTGATCACCATCGACAAGTTCGCCTGCCTGTACATGGCGATCATCCTGGTGGCGACGCTGGCTTGCGTCACCCTGGCCCACGCCTACCTTGGCGAAGGGTCCAAGGGCTTCCCGGGCAACCGTGAAGAACTGTACCTGCTGCTGCTGATGTCGGCCCTGGGTGGCCTGGTGCTGGTCAGCGCCAACCACCTGGCCGGCCTGTTCATCGGCCTGGAGCTGCTGTCGGTACCGGTCTACGGCCTGGTGGCGTATGCCTTCTTCAACAAGCGGTCACTGGAAGCCGGCATCAAGTACATGGTGCTGTCGGCTGCCGGTTCCGCCTTCCTGCTGTTCGGCATGGCCCTGCTGTACGCCGATGCCGGTAGCCTGAGCTTCGACCAGATCGGCAAGGCACTGGCAACCACCAGCATGCCAAGCCTGGTGGCCCAACTGGGCCTGGGCATGATGCTGGTTGGCCTGGCCTTCAAGCTGTCGCTGGTGCCGTTCCACCTGTGGACCCCGGACGTGTACGAAGGCGCCCCGGCGCCGGTCGCCGCGTTCCTGGCCACCGCCAGCAAGGTTGCGGTATTCGCCGTGGTGGTGCGCCTGTTCATGCTCTCCCCTGCTGCCAGCAGCGGCGTGCTGAGCACCGTACTGGCAGTCATCGCCGTCGCTTCGATCCTGATCGGTAACCTGCTGGCGCTGACCCAGAGCAACCTCAAGCGCCTGCTGGGTTACTCGTCCATCGCCCACTTCGGTTACCTGGTCATTGCGTTGGTCGCCAGCAAGGGCCTGGCCCTGGAAGCCATGGGTGTGTACCTGGTCACCTACGTGATCACCAGCCTGGGCGCGTTCGGTGTCATCACCCTGATGTCCTCGCCATACGGCGGCCGTGACGCCGATGCGCTGTACGAGTACCGCGGCCTGTTCTGGCGTCGCCCGTACCTGACCGCAGTACTGACCGTGATGATGCTGTCGCTGGCGGGTATCCCGCTGACCGCTGGTTTCATCGGCAAGTTCTACATCATTGCCACCGGCGTCGAGTCGCACCTGTGGTGGTTGGTCGGTGCGCTGGTGATCGGTAGCGCCATCGGCGTGTACTACTACCTGCGCGTCATGGTCACCCTGTACCTGGTCGAGCCGAACCTGCGTCGCCACGACGCCCCGCTGAAGTGGGAGCAGCGCACCGGTGGCGTCATGCTGCTGGCCATTGCCATTCTCGCCTTCGTGCTGGGTGTGTACCCGCAGCCACTGCTGGAACTGGTTCAGCAAGCCGGCTTGCAACTGATCGGCTGATTGCCCCGGCAGTTTCGGCAAAACAAAACACCCCGCCTAGGCGGGGTGTTTTTTTATCTGCATGTTTTATTGCCTGTACCTGACGGCGCCTCACCCAAGCGGGCTTCCCTGGCCTGTACCCGGCAGGGCGGCCTTGCGCAAATCACTATTGGCTGAAGGCAGGTAGACTTCCGGGTTGGGCATACCGCTCGGGGAGAGTTCGTGGGTCATTTCGAATTCGGCCCGCACTGACCAGCCACACGCCTCGGTGGTGCATTGCAAATAAGCGATCCGCAGGAAAATATGGCGCCCTTCGCTAGTGCGTATGCGCATACGGCTGTGGCAATGCGGACAAACCAGCTTGTAAGTACTCACGGCAAGTACCTGCTAGCATTGCCCAGGCAGGCCTGTGTGTAAGTATTGGCTGCAACTATGGGTGTATTGTTCAATTTGATGGTTCTCATTGCAGAAATGCTCCTTGAAACGCAGGGCTGTATTCATAACGAGTAGTTTAAGCCCATGGAATATCATTAAACCAGTCATGGATATTTGTTATGAGTACTAACGTACTTGCCGAGGTGCTCACGCGCCTCAAGCTTCTTACCTGCTCCCAATCCGACGCCGACCTGTCCCGTGCACTTTCCATCAGCCCGCAAACACTCAGTAGCTGGAAGGTGCGCGACAGCATCCCGTACGCACTTTGCGTGGATATTGCCAGGCAGCATGCATGCTCCCTGGACTGGCTACTGCTGGGTGAAACGGCACAGCGCCCCGTGCACGAATGTGAAGCCGGCTGGGAGGGCGACGTGCTCGAACGCCTGCGCGCACTCTCACCGGACGATCGCCACACCATCCTGTTGCTCATAAAGGACAAGCAACGTATCCAGCAGCTGGAACAACAATTGAGCGAACTGCGCAGCCAGCTACATCGGGCCACCGGCAGCTAACCTCGGCGGCGCCAGCGCTGTATGAGCTCACGTGGGTCGAGCGTATCCAGCCAGACCATGACCTTGAGGCTGATGGGGATGACCACCACGGCGGCCACGAATGCCGCCATGCCTCGGGTCAGCAAGGGTGCCAGCGATGAAACCAGCGGCTCGAACAGGTGCCCCACCCCCACGGTCACGAACACCAGCAGCAATTTCTTGCCCAGCGTCAGGCGTCTGGTTGCATCGGTGATCAACCGGTCACGCGCAGCACTCACCAACAAAGCCCCTAGCAAAGCAGCGAACAACACACTGCCATCAACGCCCAACAGTTCGATCAGCGCCGAGGCAAAGCGGTCGAGAAAGGACTCTTCAGGCATGGGCAGCACTCCGACGGGACTTCGGCAGGTACGCGCCCGAGCCAAGGCTGTACAGGACCGCAGCTTCGACAAAACGGATGTAGCACACCCGCAAAGCGCGCCCCTGGTCGTGCCCGGTCACATCTTCAAGGCGCTTGTAACCGCGCTCTCGCAGCATTGCGCGCCAACGCGCGAACTCCCGTGCAGCATCAATGGCGGCGCAACGTGCAGCCACTTCCAGCGCGGCCTCACTGACGGGCTGCTGCCCGTTCAGGCGTTCGCGTAGCCTGCCCAGGTCTACCCGGGGCCAGAACGGGTCATGGCTATCGGCATAGCGTGGCAATAAAGGTTCGTTGCTCATGCCCTACCCCCTCACTGCTCGGCCAGCATGCCGTAGCGAATGGCCTTGATTACCGCAGCCACCCGGGTAGGCACGTCGAATTTGCGCAGGATGTTGGACACATGAAAGTTCACCGTCGATTCCTTGCACTCAAGGATACGGCCGATCTCCCACGAGCTCTTGCCATAGGCACACCACAACAGCACTTGCCGTTCACGTGGCGTCAGGCGAACCGGGGCGTCCACCGGGGGTTGCTGCGGGTGTCGTGCGTTGTCAGTCATGCTTGTACTCCACAGGTGATTAAGGGGGGGCATCGCTGCCGATCTGCAGTCACCTTACGAAGCGCATGCCGCGCCGCTCCACTGCTGCGGCTTGTAAAGAACTTTCGTACAAAACCGTCTGACGAAGGCTGCGCAAGATTTGCTGACTTTCTTCGTGCTCCAGGCAGCATTTCGCTCGTCTCAACGCCGTTGTCCATTCGCCTTTCGCCTGGAGTCGTACAATGCGTTCCGATTTACCCCTCTCGTCCTGCCTCGGCCTGCTGGCTGCCTTGACTGCTGCCCAGCCCGCCTTGGGGGCATCCTCGGTCGAGCTGGGCCAGGTGCTGATCACCGATGAGGAGCAGAACGAACTGACGGCAGCCAGCGAACGCCTGCGCGAAGTACCCGGCGCCAGCAACCTGGTGGACATGCAGCGCGTAGGGCAAGGCCGGGTGGCCAGCAACCAGGACGTGCTCGCCTACCAGCCTGGGGTGTTCGCCCAATCTGCGGGCAACGACGGCATCAAGCTGTCGATCCGCGGTTCGGGCATCAACCGCGCACCTGGGGCCCACGGTTCGGGGGTTTACACGATGTTCGACGGCCTGCCACTGACGGGCCCGGGCGGCACGCCCTATGAGTTGTTCGAACCGCTGTGGCTCAGCCGCGCCGAAGTGCTGCGCGGCGCCAATGGCTTCGACCAAGGCGCCTTGGCGCTCGGCGGCGCCATCAACTACATCACCCACACCGGCTACGACGCCGCGCCGTTGCAAGTGCGCTATGAGGTCGGCAGCCGTGGCTATCAGCACCGGCATATCAGCTCCGGCCAGGTGCTGGGCAACCTCGACTACTACGTGGCCCTGACCGATTCCGAGTATGACGGCTACCAGGCACACAGCAGCGGCAGCGCCAAAGGCATTGCCGCCAACGTCGGCTACCGTTTCAACCCCAACCTGGAAACCCGTTTTTACCTGCGCTACCGGGAAACCGAAAACGAACTGGCCGGGCGCCTGACCAAGGATCAGGTCAAGCACCACCCACGCGCGGCCAACCCAGCCTACCTGGCCCGCGACGACAGCCGCCCGCAACCGGGCAGCACCTGGGTCGGCAACAAGACCACCTTCTACCTCGACGACGATGCGCGCCTGGAAGCCGGGCTGGTCTACCACGACTACCCGATGGACCTGCGTGAAGGCCCGATGCGCCTGAAGGTGGCCTACACCGATGTGAGCGGTACGCTGAACTACTCGCGCCGCGACACCCTGTTCGGCCACGAGAGCAAGACCACTGTCGGCTGGCGTACTACCAAGCACCTGCCCAACAGTGGCGCGTCACAGTTCGCGCGCAGTGGTGACGTGTTCGGTCCACGTACCCGCGACTTCACCTATCAGGGCTCGGACACCGTGCTGCATGCCGGCAACGACCTGGAACTGGTCCCCAACCTGTGGCTGACCACCGGCCTGGCACTGATCTACACCCGCCGCGAGAGTGACGTGACCTACCCTGCCGAAGGCGGCAAGGTGAGCATGCATGATTGGGATTATGCCCCTCGCCTGGGCCTGCGCTACGACATCCGCCCAGACCTGCAGGTGTATGGCAACCTCAGCCGCTCGGTAGAACCGCCGCATCCCTGGGCCCTGATCTGGAGTGCACCCACAGCCAACCAACCGATCGAAATGCAAAACCAGACGGCCACCACACTGGAATTGGGCACACGCGGCGAATCGGCATTCGGGCATTGGGATTTGGCATGGTACTACTCACAGGTTCGCCATGAATTGTTGGCGGTGGAAATCGTGCAAGGCGCCCCTGCCAAGGAGTTCAATGCCAGCGCCACCGTGCACCAAGGCGTGGAGGCGGGCCTGGACAGCACCCTGTGGGAACGCAGCGGCACCGGCAGGCTCAGCCTGCGCCAGGCCTACACCTTCAGCGACTTCCACTACCGCGATGACGACACGTTCGGTGACAACCGCCTGCCGGGCATCCCCATGCACTACTACCAGGCCGAATTGCGCTATGACTGGCCGAGCGGGTTCTATGCAGGGGTGAATACCCGGATGGCGTCCAAGGTGCAGGTAGACTACGCCAACAGCTACCACGCCGATGAATATGCCTTGCTCGGCGCGCGCCTTGGCTGGGATTCACCGAAGCAGGACTGGCAGACCTGGCTGGACCTGCGCAACCTCACCAACAAACGCTATGCCGCCACGGTGACGCCGACCTACAACGATGCCGGCAAGGACAATGCCCGCTCTACGCCGGGTGAAGGGTTCGGTGTATACGCCGGGGTTTCCTACAGTTTCCGCTAAACAGCAGGGGCCGCTGTGCGGCCCCAATGAAACCACCCCCGAATGAGCAGGTATCAAACCGCCCTGTTCAACTTCACCCACGAAGCAAACTTGTCGACAAACGCCTGCAAGAACGGCCGGGTCTTGTCGTTGAGCTTGCCCGAGTCCTCGAACAAGCTCGCCGCGCCGCCAATATAGGCCTCGGGCATCTGCATGCATGGCATGTCGAGAAACACCAGTGACTGGCGCACAGCATGATTGGCACCAAAGCCGCCAATGGCCCCCGGCGACACACTCACCACTGCCGTCGGCTTGCCGCTCCAGGCACTTTGCCCGTAGGGCCGCGAGCCCACATCGATGGCATTTTTCAGGCAACCCGGCACCGAGCGGTTGTATTCCGGCGTGACGAACAGCACGGCATCACTGTCGCGGATCTCTTTGCGAAAACGCTCCCACGCCTTGGGCACCGCTTCGGCCTCGACGTCCTCGTTGTACAACGGCAAATCACCAATCTCGATAATCTTCAGGGCTAGGCTGGACGGCGCCAGCTCCGAAAGTGCGCGGGCGACCTTGCGGTTGTAGGACTCCTTGCGCAAGCTGCCGACGACAACCGCTACCGAATACACCTGGCTCATGGCAATTTCCATCCTGTGCTGGGTAAAGGGACGTTGTAGTTATAGATGACCGTTCCTCGGCGTCTCGGTTTTTTTTGTGCAAGGCGAAAACTTCCGAGGTTGTTCCACGGTCTATGCCTGCATACATTTCCTACGCAATTCAGAGGTTTCCACCCAAATGGCAGCAGTAATGGTCGGCCAATTCCACGCCCGTGACGCCGAAGGCCGTATCTACCCCGTGCACGAGTTCCAGGAGTCCACCCTGCAACTGGACGGCAGCACGCTGGGCGCCCCCATCACCACTTACCGCCTGGCCATCGGCGACAAGGTCAACCACCTGGGTGAAAACCGTTTCGAACTGGCACGCTCCGGTGTCGAGATCATTCGTATTCCTTGATGCAGTCCACGGTGTAGCCACCACTCTCGTTCTGCAGGCCATGCACGTCGGCGACAAAACCGGGAAACCCTTGGTTGAACGCTCGGGCAAAGGCCAGGTAATCGAGTATCGAGCGGGTCGCCTCGGTGAACCGCTCCCCCGGCATGATCAACGGAATGCCGGGCGGGTACGGCACCAGCATCACTGCCGCCACACGCCCCAGCAGTGCCTCGATCGGCACCGCCTCCACCTCGCCACGCACCATCTGGTCATAGGCCTGGGCCGGGCTCACGGCCACCTCCGGCAAGCGCGTGAACAGCCGTTTCAGTTGCTTGGCCGTGGCGTTGCTGCGGTAGCAGCCATGCAACTGGTCGCACAGGTCGCGCAGGCCCATCCCCCGGTAGCGTGAGGCATCGGCGGCCACCACACTCGGCAAGCAGCTACTCAGGGCAGTATTGCCATCGTAGTGGCGCTTGAACTCCAGCAACTCGGTCAGCAACGTGCTCCACTTGCCCTTGGTGATGCCCATGGAGAACAGCACCAGAAAGCTGTACAGGCCGGTTTTCTCCACCACCAGCCCCCGCTCCCAGAGAAACTTGCTGACCACCACCGCCGGGATACCGTGCTCGTCCAGTACGCCATCCGCACCAAGGCCCGGCATCACCAGGGTTACCTTCAGAGGGTCGAGCAGCACGTAGTCGTCCACCACCTCGCCAAAGCCATGCCACTCTGCGCCCGGTTGCAACAACCAGTCCTGCGCTTGCAGATGGTGAATACCTTCAGCGCTCGGCGGCTGCCAGATACTGAACCACCAATCGTCCGCAGCAATGTGTTCGCGCAGATTGGCCAGGGCCCGGCGAAAGCTCAGTGCCTCGTCGAACATTTCTTGCAGCAGCGAGCGCCCGGCCGGCCCCTCCATCATGGTCGAGGCCACGTCCAGCGAAGCGAGGATGCTGTACTGCGGCGAGGTCGATATGTGCATCATGAACGCTTCGTTGAAGCGGTCGCGGTCCAGTTGGCGCCTGGCCCCGTCCTGCACATGAATCATGGAAGCCTGGCTGAACGCCGCCAGCAGCTTGTGGGTGGAATGGGTACTGAACACCAGCGGGCTATCATCCGCGCAGGCAGTGCCCATGGCATAACGCCCGGTGAAGAAGTCATGAAACGCCGCATAGGCAAACCAGGCCTCGTCGAAGTGCAGCACCTCGACACTGCTGCCCAAGGTCTGCTTGATCAGCCCTGCGTGGTAACACAAGCCGTCATAGGTGGAGTTGGTCACCACCGCCAGCTTGATGCGCGGCGCCCGACCACGGGCGAGCGGGTTGGCCTGGATCTTCGCCTGAATTGCCTCAGGGCTGAACTCGCTGAGCGGGATCGGGCCGATGATGCCCAGTTCGTTACGCTCCGGGCACAGGTACAACGGAATGGCACCGGTCATGATGATCGCGTGGACCACTGACTTGTGGCAGTTGCGGTCCACCAGCACCAGGTCGTCACGGCCTACCATGGCGTGCCAGACGATCTTGTTGGCCGTAGAGGTGCCATTGATGACAAAGAAGGTATGGTCGGCGCCGAAGTTGCGGGCGGCCCTGGCCTCGGCTTCAGCCAAGGGGCCGGTGTGGTCGAGCAGCGACCCCAGCTCCGGCACCGAAACCGACAGATCGGAGCGCAGCGTGTTTTCCCCGAAAAACTGGTGAAAGGCCTGGCCTACCGGGCTTTTATGGTAGGCCACGCCACCACCATGGCCCGGGGTGTGCCAGGAATAGTTGGACTGCGCGGTGTGCTGCACCAGCGCCTTGAAGAAAGGCGGCAACAGGCCATCGAGGTAGGTGTGTGCGGCGCGCGCCACCTGGCGAGCAAGAAACGGTACGGTGTCTTCGAACAGGTACAGGATGCCGCGCAGCTGGTTGAGCTCGCTCATGGCTTCGGCAGGGGCGTTTTCCAGGGTGACCTGCTCACCCAGGGCGAAGATCGGCAGGTTGGGTGCACGCAGACGAGCCAGGCGGATCAGCTCGGCCATGTTCTGCAACAGATGGGTATTTTCGCCGGCGCCTTCTGCGGCAATCAGCATGCAGGCCAGGCCGTGGTGGGTGGCGGCGACCAGCCGCGCTTCGGCGTGGTCGGCGGCGGCGAGGATGGCGAAGCCGTCCTGGCGCAGTTCCTCGGCGATGCCCCTCACGCGCTCGCCGGCGACACTGTCAGCCTTGATGGCGCGGTGGACGATGAGGATGGGGAACTTGAGGTCCTTGTACATCAGGTGGCTACCTCCGAAGGACAGGGCGTCCATTTCAGGGTAGTTGACGTGCTGAGTATTGAGGCGACGCGTAAATCGAGCGCCGTCCGCACGGCGCATCGCGAGCGGCGCTCGATCTCACTGGCACCACAAAACCCGCGACAAGCGCAGAAAATCAGCCAGCAGGTGTCTCGGTAAGAACCTGCCACATGGAAGGCCCACCCGCCGACTTGGCAATGGCCGCCAGGCGCTCGGCATGCGCCTCAAGCTCCTCGGCACTGGCCATGATCACTCGCCCAGGCGCACGCCCGGTAATCCGGCGGATCTCGCTGCCACCACTGCCCTGCCCATCACCCTCGGCATCTGCCCCATGCCCAGCCAGCGAAAGGCTGGTCTGGCCACCGGTCATCGCCAGATAGACATCTGCCAGCAGTTCCGAGTCGAGCAGTGCGCCGTGCAGTTCACGGCCCGAGTTGTCGATGTCGTAGCGTTTGCACAACGCATCAAGGCTGTTGCGCTGCCCCGGGTGACGCGAACGTGCCAACAGCAGGGTATCGAGGATGGTGCAATACTGCGAAACGTCCGCACGGTCGTGCTGACCGAGCAGGGCAAATTCGTTGTTGATGAAGCCAACGTCGAACGCCGCGTTATGGATAACCAGCGTGGCGCCCTGAATGAAATCGAAGAACTCTTCGGCCACATCACCAAAGCGCGGCTTGCCGACCAGGAAGGCATCGGTGATGCCGTGGACGTTGATCGCGCCCTCGTCACTCTCGCGGTCCGGCTGCAGGTAAACGTGGAAGTGCCGCCCGGTCAGGCGCCGGCCGATGACTTCGACACAGCCGATCTCGATGATCCGGTGGCCTTCGCTAACCGGCATACCCGTGGTTTCGGTATCGAGAATGACGAACCGCTTATCTTGCTGCTGCTCCACGCGGGGCGCTCCAACTTGCATCAGTTACAAAGGCGGCAATTGTACCCCAGCTCAACGCTGGGCGCGCACTTCGTCCACGCCACGGTTGGCCAGCTGGTCGGCGCGTTCGTTGCCGGGGTGGCCGATGTGGCCGCGCACCCACTTCCAGGTCACTTTGTGGCGGTTGACCTGTTCATCCAGTTGCTGCCACAGGTCGGCATTCTTGACCGGCTCCTTGGCCGCCGTCTTCCAGCCGCGCTTCTTCCAGTTGACCATCCACTCGTTGATGCCCTTCATCACGTACTGCGAGTCTGTGGTCAATACCACTTCGCATTCACGCTTCAGCGCCATCAACCCCTGGATCGCGGCCATCAGCTCCATGCGGTTGTTGGTGGTTTCGCGTTCGCCGCCCCACAGTTCCTTCTCGACGCCCTTGTAGATCATCAGGACACCCCAGCCACCCGGGCCAGGGTTGCCCTTGCAGGCACCATCGGTAAACATCTCGACGCTTTCGCTCATGTACCACTCATGTTCAGTGCTTTTCAGTATCAGGGTCCACCGCCGTGCGGTTGACCTTGGCCAGCGGCAGCGGCAGCAACTTGCCCATTGGTTCGCGGCGCTCCGGCCGCAGCGGCCGCAGGCCGACCACCATCTTGCGCGCCACCAGCAGGTACACGCCGCCACCCGAGCTTTGCCAGCCACCTGCCAGCCGTTCCCAGCCCTCCAGGCGTTGCTGCCAGGCCGGTGAGGCAAGCGGCGGACGATAGCACCCGAAGCGGCGTTTCTCCAGCGCGAAGCCCAGCAGGTTGAGCCAGTCCCCCACCCGAGACGGCGAGATGCACCGGGCCTTGCGCAACGCCCCATGGCTGAAGAAATGGCGCATGCCCCAGCTGCTCCAGGGGTTGATCCCGACAATCAGCAGATGCCCGCCCGGGCGCACGGCGCTGGCGGCCTCGCGCAGCAGGCCATGGGGCGACAGGCAGAAATCCAGGCCATGTTGCAGCACCACCACGTCGGCAGCATGCTCGCTCAGCGGCCAGGCCTGTTCCTCGCACACAATCTCCACGCCCGGTAGCGGCGCGCCGAGGCGCACGTTGCGCTGCACCTGGGGCGCGCTCGGTGGCGGCTCGGCACAAGGCCCGTAATGCACAAGGTACCCGCCGAAGAAGCGCCCCAGCTCTTCTTCCAGCAGTTTTTCCTCCTCCTTGAGCATCAGCTGGCCGAGTGGGCCGTTGAACCACTCACGGGCCAGGCTGATCAGCTTGACCCAGTCCGGGTCGGCCTGGGCAAAGGCTTGGTCGGTCATTGCGCTCTCCCTCGAAGGTTCTCGCACCGCGCCATCGCGGCTAAGATGCCCTCATGTGCCACGCTAGGCGAATCGGATCCGCACCATGATACAGATCGATGCTCTCCCCGCTTTCTCCGACAACTACATCTGGTTGTTACAGGATACTGCCAAACGCCGCTGCGCGGTGGTCGACCCAGGTGACGCCGGTCCGGTGGAACGCTGGCTGGCGGCCAATCCCGAGTGGGTGCTCAGCGATATCCTGATTACCCACCACCACAACGACCATGTCGGCGGCGTGGAACGGCTCAAGCAACTGACCGATGCGCGTGTCTGCGGCCCGGCCCACGAACGCATTCCCTGCCGCGACCTGGCGCTGGACGAAGGCGATCAGGTGACTGTGCTGGGCGTGGCCTTCCAGGTGCTGGCAGTACCCGGCCACACCCTGGGGCATATCGCGTTCTTCAGCGACCAGCCGGCAACGCCCGTGCTGTTCAGCGGCGACACCCTGTTCGCCGCCGGATGCGGTCGCATGTTCGAGGGTACACCCGAACAGATGCAACCCGCCCTCGCCCGCCTGGCGGCGCTGCCGGCGCAAACAGAAGTGTACTGCGCCCACGAATACACCCTCAGCAATCTGCGTTTTGCCAAGGCGGTGGAACCCACCAACCCGCACGTTCTGAAGCGGTTCGAGGACGTTACCCGTTTGCGCGCCGACAATCGCATCACCTTGCCATCAACCATTGGCCTGGAACGCCTGACCAACCCCTTCCTGCGAACCTCTGAAACATTAGTTAAACAAAAAGCAGACGAATGGAAGGGACATCCAAACGACTCGCAGGTCACTGTTTTTGCTGCCTTGAGGTCTTGGAAGGACACCTTCTGATAACCGCAAGATATATCGCAAGTGATGGTCAAAGGTTGACCAGGCCCGGAGCGGTTTCTAGAATCGCCGAAATTTTTCGCCCGGATACCTGTGTCAGCCGATGTCTTCCCGTAGCCGCAGAACCTCTCATTCCGTCGCCCTGACGCGCCTGGCCCAAATCAGTGCGCTGGCCCTGGCCGCCACCTTGGTGGGTTGCCAGAGCACCCGTCAGCTCGACGAATCCGAAAGCGTTCGCGCGCACAACTACCAGGCGCGGATCAAGCACAAACCTTCACCGCTGCTGGTCAAACCGGCCGAGCAGGCACCGCAGGATGTCTGGGAGCGCATGCGCCAGGGCTTCGCCTTGCAGGATGGCATCGACGTCAACCCGCGTATCGAGCAACAGCGCCTGTGGTTCGCCAGCAACCCGAGCTTCATCGAAAGCGCCGGCGAGCGTGGCAGCCTCTACCTGCATTACATTGTCGAACGCCTTGAAGAGCGCGAGATGCCGCTGGAACTGGCCCTGCTGCCGGCCATCGAAAGCGCCTACAACCCGATGGCCTACTCGCGTGCCCACGCGGCGGGGATGTGGCAGTTCATCCCGTCAACCGGCCGCCACTTCAACCTGCGCCAGACCAACTTCTACGACGGTCGTCGCGACGTCACCGCTTCGACCAACGCAGCGCTGGACTACCTGTCCCGCCTGCACGACATGTTCAACGGTGACTGGCTGCTGGCCCTGGCCGCCTACAACGCCGGTGAAGGCACCGTCAGCCGCGCCATCGAACGCAACGAACGGCTCGGCCTGCCAACCGACTACTGGAACCTGCCCCTGCCACAGGAAACCCGCGACTACGTGCCCAAGCTGCTGGCCCTGTCGCAGGTGGTGCTCACCCCTGAAGCCTACGGCGTGAACCTGAACCCGATCGCCAACGAACCCTACTTCGAGGCGGTGGCCATCAACGACCGCCTGGACCTTTCGCGGGTGGCAGCCTTTGCCAACATCGACGAAGACGAGCTGATCCAGCTAAACCCGGCGTTCAAAAAGCGCATGACCGTAGATGGCCCGCAGCAGTTGCTGGTGCCGACCGCCAAGGCACAACTGCTGAGCGACAGCCTGTCCAACCTCAAGCCCGAGCAATTGGTCAGCCTGCAGCCGAACAAAGCCGTATTCGCCCGTGCCGTGGCCGAAGCCAAGGCACCGGTTGCAGCGCGTAGCTACCGGGTCAAGCGCGGTGACAATCTGGTCGCCATCGCCAAGGCCAACCGTGTGTCGGTCAAGGAGATCAAGCGCTGGAACCGCCTCTCCGGTAACAACCTGCGCGCAGGCCAGGTACTGGCCTTGCGCGGTGGCAACGCACCGAGCGCCGCTGGCAACCGGGTGGCGGCATCCGGGAAGCGCTCCACGCAATACAAGGTACGCAAGGGCGACTCGCTGTACCTGGTGGCCAAGCGCTTCAACGTGGAAATGCAGCACCTCAAGCGCTGGAACCCGCGCAGCGGCCATGCCCTCAAGCCAGGCCAGACTTTGACCGTCTACCTCTCGCACTGATTCAGGGCCAAGGGGCTGCCTTGCAGTCCCTTGCAATCCTCTGAACCGCACTCTTTTTCCAACCCTACCAAGCTGTTACTGTACCCCGATCAAAGCCCAACGCCTCTGGATCGGATGCCGACTTGATACGTCCCCTCCTGCTGTCACTCAGCCTGGCCTTGAGCTTTCCCGCAGCCGCGATGGTGAGCGAAAGCCACGGATACGCGCAGTTCGGCACGCTCAAGTACCCAGCCACCTTCACCCATTTCGACTGGGTCAACCCGCAAGCGCCCAAGGGCGGCACCTTGCGGGCCATGGCCTTTGGTACGTTCGATACCCTCAACCCCTACACCTTCAAGGGGTCGAGCCCGATTACCACGCCCAATTTCCAGCAATACGGCATCAGCGAGCTGAACGAGCCACTGATGGTCGGCACCGGCCAGTACGACCCGTCCGGCGACGAGCCGACCTCCAGCTACGGCCTGATCGCCCGGTCGGTGGAGTACGGCGAAGACCGCAGCTGGGTGGTGTTCAACCTGCGCCCGGAAGCCCGCTGGCATGACGGCCAGCCGATCACCTCGGCAGACGTGGCCTTTTCCTACCGCACCCTGCTCAAGGACGGCCACCCGATCTACCGCACCAACCTGCAGGAAGTGCAACGGGTGGACATCCTCGGCCCGCTGCGTATCCGCTTCGTGTTCAAGCGCGCCGGCAACCCGCTGCTGATCCTGCGCCTGGGCGAAATGCCGGTGCTGCCCAAGCACTACTGGCAGAAGCGCGATTTCAAGGCCACCACCTTCGAGCCACCGCTCGGCAGCGGCCCCTACCGCATCACTGAAGTTCAGCCCGGCCGCCGGCTGGTGTTCGAACGGGTGAAGAACTACTGGGGCAAGGACCTGGCAGTCAACCGTGGCAAGTACAACTTCAAGCGCGTGGAGTACGAGTTCTACCGCGACGCCACCGTAGCCTTCGAAGCCTTCAAGGCCGGCGAATTCGACATCTATATCGAGCACCAGGCCAAGAACTGGGCCAACGGCTACAATTTCCCGGCCGTGCGCCGTGGCGAGGTCATCAAGGCCCAGATCCCGCACCAGATCCCCACGCAAACCCAGGGCCTGTTCATGAACAGCCGCCGCGCCACCTTCAGCGACCCGCGGGTACGCCAGGCGCTGGGGCTGATGCTCGACTTCGAGTGGACCAACCGCGCCCTGTTCAGCAGCGCCTACCGCCGCTCGACCAGCTATTACCCCAACAGCGAGTTCGCCGCCAGCGGCCTGCCCACCGGCAAGGAATGGCTGCTGCTGGCGCCGTTCCGCGACCAGTTGCCGGCAAAGCTGTTCAGCGAACCCTACAAGGTCAGCCAGACCGATGGCCGCGGCATCAGCCGCCAGACCCTGCGCCAGGCCCTGGGCCTGCTTGCCGAGGCCGGCTGGAAGCTCAATGGCCAGCGCCTGGTCGACAGCAAGGGCCAGCAGCTGCGTATGGAACTGCTGCTGGTAAACCCCAACCTTGAACGCATTCTGCAACCTTATGTCGAAAATCTGTCCAGCATCGGCATCGATGCGCGCTTGCGCACCGTGGACCGTGCCCAGTACAAACAACGCCTGGACCAGTTCGATTTCGACATGATTCTGATGACCCTGAACCAGACCCTTAGCCCCGGCCTCGAACAGTGGCTGTACTTCCATTCCAGCCAGGCCGCCACCAAGGGCAGCAAGAACTATGCTGGGGTCAGGGATCCGGTGGTCGACCACCTGCTCGACACCCTGCTGGCAGCGCGTACCCGCGACGACCAGATCGCCGCCGCCCGCGCCCTGGACCGCGTGCTTTCATGGCAGTACTACATGATCCCCAACTGGTACCTCGACAATCATCGCCTGGCCTACCGCAACCGGTTCGCCTTCGTCACCACGCCACCCTACACCCTGGGGCTGAACAGCTGGTGGATCAAGACTTCGGAGAAAGCCCAATGACGCCAACGCACCCACTGCGCCGGCTGGCAGGCAGCCTGTTGCTCGCCTGCCTGAGCCTTCCCGCCCTGGCCGCACCGCAACACGCACTCACCCTGTACGACGAGCCGCCCAAGTACCCCGCCGACTTCAAGCACTTCGACTACGTCAACCCGGATGCGCCCAAGGGCGGTACCTTCCGCCAGTCCAGCTTCGGCGGCTTCGACAGCCTCAACCCGTTCATCAACAAAGGCGTATCGGCCGAGAACATCAGCATCATCTACGACACCCTGATGCGCCAGAGCCAGGACGAGCCGTTCACCGAGTACGGCCTGGTGGCCGCCAGGATCGAGAAGGCACCTGACAACAGCTGGGTGCGCTTCTACTTGCGCCCGGAGGCGCGCTTCCACGACGGCCACCCGATGCGTGCCGAAGACGTGGTATTCACCTTCAACGCGTTGATCAAGGACGGTGCGCCGCTGTACCGCCAGTACTATGCCGACGTCGCCGAGGTGGTCGCCGAAGACCCGCTCAAGGTGCTGTTCACGTTCAAGCACAAGGGTAACCGCGAGCTGCCGCTGATTCTCGGCCAGCTGCCAGTGCTGCCCAAGCATTGGTACGAAAACCGCGACTTCAACCGCGGCAACCTGGAAATCCCGCTGGGCAGCGGCCCGTACAAGGTCGCCGAGGTGAAGGCCGGGCGCTCGGTGCGCTACGAGCGGGTCAAGGATTACTGGGGCAAGGACCTGCCGATCAACCGCGGGTTCTATAACTTCGATGCCATGACCTTCGACTCCTACCGCGACACCACCGTCGCGCTGGAAGCACTCAAGGCCGGCGCGTTCGACTACGCGCTGGAGGTCAGTGCAAAAAACTGGGCCACCGCCTACAACGTACCCGCCGTGCGCGACGGCCGCCTGATCAAGGAAGAGCTGCCCAACGGCAACCCCACCGGCATGCAAGGTTTCATTTTCAACATCCGCCGCCCGGTGTTCCAGGACATACGCGTGCGCCAGGCCCTGAGCCTGCTGCTGGACTACGAGTGGACCAACAAACAGCTGTTCAACGGCGCCTACACCCGCACCGGCAGCTACTTCGACAACTCGGAAATGGCCGCCCACGGCCTGCCCAGCGCCAGCGAGCTGAAAATCCTCGAACCGCTGCGTGGCAAAGTCCCCGAACAGGTCTTCACCGAGGCCTTCAAGAACCCGGTCAGCGATGGCAGCGGCATGATCCGCGAGCAACAGCGCCAGGCCTACAAGCTGTTGCAGGAAGCCGGCTGGAAGATTGTCGACGACAAGATGGTCGACGCTCAGGGTAAACCGGTCAGCATCGAGTTCCTGCTGGCACAAACCGAGTTCGAACGCATCCTGCTGCCGTTCAAGCGTAACCTTGCCGACCTCGGCATCGACCTGAACATCCGCCGGGTCGACGTTTCCCAGTACATCACGCGCCTGCGCTCGCGTGACTACGACATGATCGTCGGCGGCTACCCGCAGTCCAACTCGCCGGGCAACGAGCAGCGCGAGTTCTGGTCCAGCGCCGCCGCCGACAACCCCGGCAGCCGCAACTTCATCGGCCTGCGCGACCCGGCTATCGACCAACTGGTGGAAGCGCTGATCAACGCCGACTCGCGCCAGAGCCTGGTCGACCACTGCCGCGCCCTCGACCGGGTGCTGCTGTGGGGCTACTACGTGATCCCCAACTGGCACATCAAGACCTGGCGCGTGGCCTACTGGAACCACATCGGCCACCCGGATGTTTCGCCCAAGTACGACATCGGCATCGACACCTGGTGGATCAAGCCCGGGGTAACCCCGGCGGTCAGCGAAGCCCCTGCGGACGAGGCCAACTAAGATGCTGGCCTATATCCTGCGCCGCCTGCTGCTGATCATCCCGACCCTGTTCGGCATCCTGATCATCAACTTCATCATCGTCCAGGCCGCCCCCGGTGGCCCGGTCGAGCAGATGATCGCCAAGCTCGAAGGTTTCGAAGGCGCCACCAGCCGCATTGCCGGTGGCGGCGCCGAGGTCTCCGTGGCCGGCTCCAACTACCGTGGCGCCCAAGGCCTGGACCCGGCGCTGATCGCCGAAATCGAGCGCATGTACGGCTTCGACAAGTCGCCGCCCGAGCGCCTGTGGATCATGATCAAGAACTACGCCCGACTGGACTTCGGCGACAGCTTCTTCCGCGATGCCAAGGTCGTCGACCTGATTATCGAGAAAATGCCAGTGTCGATCTCGCTGGGGCTGTGGAGCACGCTGATCATGTACCTGATCTCGATCCCGCTGGGGATCGCCAAGGCGGTGCGCCACGGCAGCCACTTCGACGTGTGGACCAGCTCGGCAATCATCGTCGGCTATGCCATCCCGGCGTTCCTGTTCGCCATCCTGCTGATCGTGCTGTTCGCCGGCGGCAGCTATTTCGACTGGTTCCCGCTGCGCGGCCTCACCTCCAACAATTTCGACGAGCTGAGCACCACGGGTAAAGTGCTGGACTACTTCTGGCACCTGGTGCTGCCGATCACCGCG
This sequence comes from Pseudomonas sp. URIL14HWK12:I5, assembly GCF_900176445.1. Taxonomy (NCBI): domain Bacteria; kingdom Pseudomonadati; phylum Pseudomonadota; class Gammaproteobacteria; order Pseudomonadales; family Pseudomonadaceae; genus Pseudomonas; species Pseudomonas sp. URIL14HWK12:I5. The sequence goes on along the minus strand of NZ_FWXQ01000002.1, from coordinate 94,625 downwards.
CTGGTCATCGGCAATTTCGCCACCATGACCCTGCTGACCAAGAACAGCTTCCTCGACGAGATCAACAAACAATACGTGGTCACCGCCAAGGCCAAAGGCCTGAGCCGGCCACGGGTGCTGTATGGCCACGTGTTCCGCAATGCCATGCTGTTGGTGATCGCCGGCTTCCCTTCGGCGTTCATCGGCATCTTCTTTACCGGCTCGTTGCTGATCGAGGTGATCTTCAGCCTCGACGGCCTGGGGCTTATGAGTTTCGAGGCGGCCATCAACCGCGACTACCCGGTGGTCTTCGGCACCCTGTTCATCTTCACCCTGCTGGGGCTGGTGGTGAAACTGATCGGCGACCTGACCTACACCCTGGTCGATCCACGCATCGACTTCGCCAGCCGGGAGCAATGACATGGCCTTGTCCCCCCTCAACCGCCGGCGCTTCGAGCGCTTCAAGGCCAACCGCCGTGGCTGGTGGTCGCTGTGGCTGTTCCTGATCCTGTTCGGCCTGAGCCTGGGCGCCGAGCTGATCGCCAACGACAAGCCAATTGCCGTGCGCTACGACGGCGAGTGGTACTTCCCGGCGTTCAAGCGCTACCCGGAAACCACCTTCGGCGGCGAGTTCCCGCTGGAAGCCAACTACAAGAGCCCCTACATCCGCGAACTGCTGGAAAAGAAAGACAGCTTCGTGCTGTGGGCACCCATCCCGTTCAGCTACCAGAGCATCAACTACGACCTGCGCGTCCCCGCCCCGGCACCGCCCTCGGCGGACAACTGGCTGGGCACCGACGACCAGGGCCGCGACGTACTGGCGCGGGTGATCTACGGCTTCCGCATTTCGGTGCTGTTTGCCCTCACCCTGACCGTGGCCAGCTCCATCGTCGGCGTCATTGCCGGCGCTTTGCAGGGCTTTTATGGCGGCTGGGTCGACCTGGCCGGGCAACGTTTTCTGGAGATCTGGTCCGGCCTGCCTGTGCTGTACCTGCTGATCATCCTGGCGAGCTTCGTGCAGCCCAACTTCTGGTGGTTGTTGGGCATCATGCTGCTGTTCTCGTGGATGAGCCTGGTGGACGTGGTACGCGCCGAGTTCCTGCGCGGGCGCAACCTGGAATACGTGCGCGCCGCCCGCGCGTTAGGCATGCGCAACGGCGCGATCATGTACCGGCACATCCTGCCCAACGCCATGATCTCGACCATGACCTTCATGCCGTTCATCCTCACCGGCGCCATCGGCACCCTCACCGCCCTGGACTTCCTCGGCTTCGGCCTGCCTGCCGGTTCACCATCGCTGGGCGAACTGGTGGCCCAGGGCAAGTCCAACCTGCAGGCGCCGTGGCTGGGTATCAGCGCCTTTGCCGTGCTGGCGCTGATGCTGAGCCTGCTGGTGTTCATCGGCGAATCCGCCCGCGATGCCTTCGACCCGAGGAAGTGACATGAGTGAACAGAACCTGATCGAAGTGCGCGACCTGGCCGTTGAGTTTGTGACCGGGGACCAGGTCAACCGCGTGGTCGACGGCATCAGCTTCGACATCCGCAAGGGCGAGACCTTGGCACTGGTGGGCGAAAGTGGCTCGGGCAAGTCCGTCACCGCGCACTCGATCCTGCGCCTGCTGCCCTACCCCCTGGCCCGCCACCCCAACGGCAGCATCCGCTACGAAGGCAAAGACCTGCTGCAGCAGAACGAGAAGACCCTGCAACGCATTCGCGGCAACCGCATTGCGATGATCTTCCAGGAGCCGATGACCTCGCTCAACCCGCTGCACTGCATCGAGAAGCAAATCAACGAAATCCTGTTGCTGCACAAGGGCCTGACCGGCAAGGAAGCGACGGCACGCACGTTGGAGCTGCTGGAACTGGTCGGCATACCCGAACCGCAAAAGCGTTTGAAGGCCCTGCCCCACGAGCTGTCGGGCGGGCAACGCCAGCGGGTGATGATTGCCATGGCGCTGGCCAACGAGCCGGAGTTGCTGATTGCCGACGAACCGACCACGGCGCTGGACGTGACTGTGCAGTTGAAGATCCTCGACCTGCTCAAGGAACTGCAGGCGCGCCTGGGCATGGCACTGCTGCTGATCAGCCACGACCTGAACCTGGTGCGCCGCATCGCCCACCGCGTGTGCGTGATGCAGCGCGGGCAGATTGTCGAACAAGCCGAATGCGCCACGCTGTTCAGTTCCCCGCAGCACCATTACACGCAGATGCTGATCAACGCCGAGCCCAGTGGGCTGCCGGCGCACAACCCGGTGGGCGCGCCGTTGCTTGAGGTGGATGACCTGAAGGTGTGGTTCCCGATCAAGAAGGGGCTACTGCGGCGCACCGTTGACCATGTGAAGGCGGTGGACGGCGTCAACTTCAGCCTGCCTCAAGGACAGACGCTAGGCATTGTTGGCGAGTCCGGGTCGGGCAAGTCGACGCTCGGCTTGGCGATCCTGCGGTTGATTTCCAGCCAGGGTGGCATTCACTTCCATGGGCAGAATTTGCAAGGGCTGAACCAGAAGGCCGTGCGGCCGCTGCGACGGGAAATGCAGGTGGTTTTCCAGGACCCGTTCGGCAGCCTGAGCCCGCGCATGTGCGTGGCGGACATTGTGGGCGAAGGGTTGCGCATTCACGGCATTGGTACGGCGCAGGAGCAAGAAGCGGCGATCATTGCAGCGCTGGAGGAAGTGGGGCTGGACCCGCGTACACGGCATCGCTATCCCCATGAGTTCTCGGGCGGGCAGCGCCAGCGTATTGCGATTGCACGGGCGCTGGTGTTGAAGCCTGCGTTGATCCTGCTGGATGAGCCCACCTCCGCGCTGGACCGCACCGTGCAGCGGCAGGTGGTGGAGTTGCTGCGTAATTTGCAGCAGAAGTACAACCTGACCTACCTGTTCATCAGCCATGACCTGGCGGTGGTGAAGGCGCTGAGTCACCAGTTGATGGTGATCAAGCATGGGCATGTGGTGGAGCAAGGGGATGCGCAGGCGATTTTCCATGCGCCGCAGCATCCGTATACGCGGCAGTTGCTGGAGGCGGCGTTTCTTGAGGTGGATGATGCCGAACCGGGCATGATGCGCTAAAGATCAAAGTATGGGCGGTTGCTGCAACTGCCCATACGCTGACCGCTGCAGGACCGTACAGCATTGGAGGCTTCCTCGTGACTATCTCACCGTCCCCCGTCGGCCCGATGCTCAGGCACTGGCGCATGCTGAACCGGGTCAAGCAGCTGCACGCCGCGCAGATGTTCGGGGTGTGCCTGTCCCCATAGTTCAGCCCTTCATCAGATTTTCTGACAACAATCGTCTTTCATCATCAGCAAGAACAGGCATAAATTCTCCACCGTCAACTCCCAGTAGCAACGGTAGAGCCTCATGTCCAGCCCACAGCACCCGTCCGCCTCCCCTGCCCTGACCACGCTGATCAGCCGTTCCGGCCTGCCCAGCCCTTCACTCAGTGAAACGCAGGCTCACGCCGTCTTGCAGGCGCATTATGGTCTCGACGGTGACCTGGCGGCACTGGGCAGCCAACAGGACCTCAACTTCCGCGTGGACGCGCCGCAAGGGCGCTACGTGCTCAAGGCATGCCACGGCAGCTATGCCCAGTTGGAGCTCGAAGCACAACATGCCGCCCTGGCCTACTTGCGCGAACAGGGGTTGCCAGTACCCGCCGTGCGCCCTGCCAGCAACGGCGAAGGATTGCTGGCACTGGACATCGACGGGCAACCGCTGCGCCTGCGGCTGCTCGACTACATCGAAGGCCAACCGTTGACCCGCCTCAAACACCTGGAGCCACGCCTGATCGCTGAACTGGGCGGGCTCTGTGCGAAGCTGGACAGGGCGCTGGTCGACTTCGATCACCCCGGCCTGGTGCGCACCCTGCAATGGGACCCGCAACATGCCCAGGCGCTGATCGACCACCTGTTGCCGGTTCTGCAAGACAGCGGGCAACGCACCCGCATCGAACACGCCACTCGCCAGGCCTGCGCGCGCCTGACGCCGCTGGTGGACCAACTGCCGATCCAGCCTGTGCACCTGGACATCACCGACGACAACACCGTGTGGGCGCGCAACAGTGAGCGCCAGTGGCAACTGCAAGGGGTGATCGACTTCGGCGACCTGATGCGCACCTGGCGTATCGCCGACTTGTCTGTGACATGCGCGTCGCTGCTGCACCACGCCGAGGGCGACCCGCTGCGCATCCTGCCGGCAATTGGCGCCTATCAGGTGCTCAACCCGCTGACCGAGGCCGAGCTACGCGCCCTGTGGCCACTGGTGATCAACCGCGCTGCGGTACTGGTGTTGAGCAGCGCGCAGCAACTGGCCGTGGACCCCGCCAACCAGTACACCCGCGACAACGTGGCCCATGAGTGGGAAATCTTCGACACCGCCACTGCCGTGCCTTTCGCGCTGATGGAAGCCGCCATCCTCCAGGCGGCAGGCGTGCAGATCGGCGTTCCAGACTTGAACGGTTGCGCCCCCCTGCTCCCCGACCTGGCCGGGCAGGAAGTAACGCGGGTCGACCTAGGTGTGCTCAGCCGCCATTGTGAAGCGGGTAACTGGGAGCAACCCGGTTTCGACCAGCACCTGCTGAGCGCGCAAACGGCCCCGGCCTGCACCCTGCACGGGCAGTATCGCCTGTCGCAAACCCATATCGACCGGCCCGAAGAGCCTGCGACCTGCGCCCTCGGCGTTGAGTTGCGTGTGCCCAACGGCAGCCAGGTGCAAGCACCCGAAGCCGGCACCTGGGTGCGCCATGGCGACGGCCGCGGTTGCCTGCAAACCGCGCACTGGGCCTTGTGGTTGCAGGGCCTGGAAGATGCACCCGCCGATGGGCAGGCGATGGAAAAAGGCCAGTCGCTGGGCCATAGCTGTGGTTTCCTCAGCGTACAGCTGTGCCTGGACCTTGCCCTACAGCCGCCCTTCTTCGCCACCCCGTCCCACGCCGACGCCTGGCTGGCCCTGTGCCCGTCGCCGGCCGCGCTGCTGGACCTGGACTGCGATGCCGAGCCGCTGCCCGACCCACAGGCCCTGCTGGCCCGCCGCGACGCCAGCTTTGCCCGCTCACAGAAGCACTACTACGCGCAACCGCCACACATCGAGCGCGGCTGGCGCAACTACCTGATCGACATGCAGGGCCGTTCGTACCTGGACATGCTCAACAACGTCGCGGTACTGGGCCACGGCCACCCGCGCATGGTCGCCGAGTCGGCGCGGCAATGGTCGCTGCTGAACACCAACTCGCGCTTCCACTACGCGGCCATCAGCGAGTTCTCCGAACGCCTGCTGGACCTGGCGCCCGAAGGCTTCGACCGGGTGTTCATGGTCAACAGCGGCACCGAGGCCAATGACCTGGCCATTCGCCTGGCCTGGGCCTACAGCGGCGGGCGCGACTTGCTGAGCGTGCTGGAGGCCTACCACGGCTGGTCGGTGGCCACCGACGCCATCTCCACGTCCATTGCCGACAACCCGCAAGCCTTGGAAACCCGACCAGACTGGGTGCACCCGGTCGAGGCGCCGAACACCTTCCGTGGCCGATTCCGCGGTGCCGACAGCGCGGCTGACTACCTGCGTGACGTCGATGCCAAGCTGGCCGACCTCGATGCCCGTGGCCGCCAGCTGGCGGGCATCATCTGTGAACCGGTGTACGGCAACGCTGGCGGCATTTCGTTGCCGGCCGGTTATCTGCGCGACGCTTACGCCAAGGTCCGCGCCCGTGGCGGCGTGTGCATCGCCGACGAGGTACAGGTGGGTTATGGCCGCTTGGGCGAATACTTCTGGGGCTTCGAGGAGCAAGGCGTGGTGCCCGACATCATCACCATGGCCAAGGGCATGGGCAACGGCCAGCCGCTGGGTGTGGTCATCACCCGCCGCGAAATCGCCGAAGCGCTGGAGGCCGAGGGTTACTTCTTCTCCTCGGCCGGTGGCAGCCCGGTCAGCTGCCGCATCGGCATGGCGGTGCTGGACGTGATGCAGGAAGAAGGCCTGTGGGACAACGCCCGCGACACCGGGCGCTACTTCAAGGCCCGCCTGCAGGCGCTGGTCGACAAGCATCCGCTGGCCGGCGCAGCGCATGGGACTGGCTTCTACCTGGGGCTTGAACTGGTGCGCAATCGCGAAACGCTGGAGCCGGCTACCGAAGAAACCATGGCCCTGTGCGACCGTCTGCGTGAGCTGGGCATCTTCATGCAACCCACCGGCGACTTCCTGAACATTCTCAAGATCAAACCGCCGATGTGCACCACCCGGGCGAGCGTGGACTACTTTGTCGACAGCATTGACCGGGTGCTGGGCGAAGGCTTGTAAGTTTCAAGGCGTGGGCCCGATGGCTGCGGCCCACGCCTCCAGTGCCTCACACGCGGCCATCGCGATCTGTTCATCCGTGCGCCCGCTGAACTGACGCTCAATTGCGTCGGCGGCAATCAGCCCGGCGACGGTGGGCTTGCCCACGGCATCGGTCAGGTCCAGCCACTCACCCCAACTGGCAGGCACGTCATACCAGCGCAGGTAGCCGGAGGATGAACTTGGCCACCAGCGCTCATCGAACTGCAAAATCACCTTTTCCAGCTTGCCCATGCCAAGGTGCGCCAGCGCCTGTTGCTGGGTTTCAGGTAACTCAGGGGTGAAGTGCATCGTTTTCAACACACCTACGGGGACGGTGCAAATACAGAAATCGCAGGTTTCATCATTCACCATGACGGCTGTGCCTGACCAGTCGATACGGGCTACTGGTGTGTTCAACCGAATGTCCAGGTTTTGCGTCAGCACATCGACCAGCTCGCTGTAACCACCAGGCAGCATGCAGTCGCCATGCCCGACGCCTTCTTCGTCCAATGCGCTGACCGACAGCTGCGTCACCGGTAAGCACGCTTCCAGCACAAGGTTGGCATCAATGGCGAACTGCGTGGCCCGTACGCCAGCAGGGTCCAGTGTGGCCATATAGCCGCTGATCGCCTCAGACAAAGGCAACTGCCGGTCAACGCGCTCGATGAAGGCAGCCCAGGCGCCTTCGACATCTGGCAACACTCCGTCACTTGCAGCTGCTAGCGGGCGGCTGAAGTCGGTCTCGATGCAAGCCAAACCCTGGCGCTGCGCAATGGCGGCCAATGGGTTTTCAGCAAAATGTTGAAGCCATGCCGCACCTTCATCGGCCTTCACACTCCCCAGCTCGACTGTATGCGTGCGCCCGCCTGTACGCCCTCGTGCTTCCAGCACAATGCAATCGATACCCTGGCCCCGCAAGCGCTGTGCCGCAGCCAGGCCCGCACAACCGGCACCGATCACGATCACCTTGCGTGCCCCGGCCGCCATTGCAGCCTTTGCGGCGCGCTGCCCATCATTCCATGCACCATGAGTCATTGCCGGGGCGCGGGTGTCACAAGCTTCTCCGGCGATGACCAAGCGCTCATGCAGCACTTGGCCCAGGTCACTTCGATGCTGCCGCGTCCCGCCCGGCAACAACGCACTGTAAGCTCCGAGGCTGAACGGGTCTGCACTCCAGTGAGTGACATGCCACGCGGTTGGTCTATGCACGCTCTTCTCCATTGAGGGAACTGTCCTGTACGTGCATTAATGTTCATAATTTCCATCAATAAAAGATGATAATCATCAGGTTTACTGACAATGGCCTTTTCCAGCGACTCCCTGGCAATCTTCCTCGCCGTGCTCGACGCCGGGTCGTTCTCGGCCGCCGCCCGCAAGCTGGGCCGTGTGCCTTCAGCCGTCAGCATGGCGGTCGCCCAGCTGGAAGCAGAACTGGACTTGGTGCTGTTCGACCGGGCCACGCGCAAGGCCTTGCCCACCAGCGCCGCCTTGGCGCTGGAGCCGCAAGCCAGGCAGGTGATCTGCCAGCTCAACCTACTGGACGCCCAGGCCCTGCAACTGCACAAAGGGCTGGAAAAACGCCTGACCATCGCCATGGCGCCCGAGTTGCAAACCGGCCGCTGGAGCCAGCCACTGGAAATCCTCGCCCAGGAGTTTCCCAGCCTGGAAATCGAAGTGCGTTCAGCCACACAGACCGAGGCCGTTCGCTTACTGCATGAAGGCAGCGTGCAACTGGCGCTGGTGTTCGAGCGGCCCGGTATCGACGAGCGTGAGTCATTCCTGGAAGCCGGCAGCCAGTTGCTGGTGGCCGTTGCATCCCCCCGCCACCCCGCCGGGCAGAACAGCGGCACACCGTTGCCCGAAGAGGCCTTTGCCGAACAACGGCAGATCATCGTGGCCTCGGGCAAGGCCACCGGGTCAGACCCGCGCATGGTGCTGTCGCGGCGCATCTGGCTGACCGACAGCTACCTGGCCACGCTGGACCTGGTGCAGTCCGGCCTGGGCTGGGCCTACCTGCCGCAGCCGCTGGTCGAACCGCTGATTGCTTCAGGTGCGCTGGCCGAGGTGCGCTTCGACAACATGGCCAGCCGCTTGCGCTTGTGGGTGGATATCATCTGGGTCAAGCCGCGCCCCTTGGGCTTGGGAGCGCGGCGCTATCTGGAAGTCATGCGCCAGCTGTTCGACAGGGAGCCGGCCAGGGCCTGACGCCCTTTCACCCACCGGGCTAGATGCCCGGATCAAGCGACCGGCGCTACCAACCTGTACCCTACCCCCGCCTCGGTAATGATGAACCGTGGCGCCGTGGGGTCATCACCCAGCTTCTGGCGCAGATGCCCGACCACGATCCGCAAGTAATGGGTGTCTTCCACATGGGTAGGCCCCCAGATGTCCTTGAGCAACTGCTGCTGGGTAATCACCCGCCCCGGATGCCCGGCCAACAGCGCCAGCAAGGCATACTCCTTGCGCGTCAGCGCCACCTCGACGCCCTCCAGCGTCACCCGGCGGAAGGCAAAATCCACGGTCAACGGCCCGAAGCTGGCCGCCACCTCCGAACCACCGGTCTGCGGCACCTGGCGCAGCAGGGCACGCACCCGCGCCAAGAACTCCTGGATGCCGAACGGCTTGGTCACATAGTCGTTCGCCCCGCCATCCAGCGCATCCACCTTCTGGACCTCACTGGCGCGCACCGACAACACCATTACCGGCACCGCACTCCACTCGCGCAGCTCACGCAGCACCTGCTGGCCGTCCATGTCCGGCAGGCCCAGGTCGAGCACCACCAGGTCCGGCTTGCCCAATGCTGCCTGAGTGAGCCCTTCCTCACCGGTTGCGGCTTCGATCACCTTGTAGCCCTGGGAGGCCAGGCTGATGCGCAGGAACTTGCGGATCTGCGGTTCATCGTCGATGACCAACAGGGTGGCGGACTGGCTCATGGGGTTTCGCTTTCGGCTTCAGGTTGAGGGGGCAGTGGCAAGCATAGAGTGATGCCGGTGCCCTGGCCATCGATGCCTTCGCCTACCAGTATCTGCCCGCCATGGGCGCCGATCATGCCCTGGCAGATGGCCAGGCCCAGGCCGGTACCCTGCCCGCCACGGTCACCACGGGCGGCGGTGTAGAACATGTCGAAGATCTTCTCGCGGTCGGCCACCGGAATGCCGGGCCCTTGGTCAAGGACGGCAAAACGCAACTGCATGTCCTGCACCGATACGTGGAGTTCAAGCCGACCATTGGCCGGCGAGAACCGTGCCGCGTTTTCCAGCACATTGACCAGCGCCTGCTCGATCAGCGCTGCATGCACGAACAGCAGCGGCAGCTCGGCCGGCACGTCAGTGTGCACACGCAACGGGGCAAGCACTACGCGCAGGCGGTTGAGCGCACTGCCAGCGATGTCGCCCGGCGCCACCCAGTCGCGTGCCAGCTTGAGGCCGCCGTGGCCCAGGCGGGTCATGTCCAACAGGTTCTGGATGTACCGGTCGAGGCGCTCGGCCTCGTTGCGGGTGCCTTCCAACAGCTCACGGCGGTCTTCAGGCGGGATGGCCTCGCCCAACGCCAGCAGGCTGTCGATGCTGCCACGCATGGCGGTCAACGGCGTGCGCAAGTCGTGGGAAACGGACGCCAGCAAGGCACTGCGCAACTGCTCGGTTTCGCCATGCAGGCGTGCGGCCTCCAGCTGCTCGGCCAGGCGGGCGCGGGCCAACGCCTGCGCCAGCGGCTGGCCAAGGGCGGTGAGCAGGCGCCGACGCGGGTCGCTGAGCGGCTGGCCGGAACGCGGGCGTACACCGAGCAGGGCCAGGGGTTGTTCGTCTACCGCCAGCGGCCACCACCACCAGCGGCCATTGGGTAGGGTGTCACTGCCATGGCCGGCGGCCTGGCCATGCTGCCAGGCCCATTGCGCGGCGGCGCGTTCGTTGTCGCTAAAGGCGTGGGCTTCACCACTGGCCACCTGCAGCTGGCCTTCGGCGTTGCGCTCCAGCAGGCACACCTGCATATCCTGCCAGCCATCCAGATGCTGGCCGGCGGCATTGAAGACGGCCTGGCGGTCGGTGGCCACCGTCAGCCGGCGCGACAGGTCGAGCAACTGGCTGGTCTGTGCCTGGGTCTCGCGCAGCGCCTGCAGTTGGCGACGCTGGCGGGCGGCCAGGTTGCCGGTAAGCGCGGCCATCAGCAGGAAGAACACCAGGGTCAGCACATCTTCTTCACGCTGGATGCTGAACGAGAAGTTGGGCGGAATGAACAGGAAATCGTAAGTCAGGAACGACAACGCAGCACAGGCCAGCGCAGGCCCCAGGCTGCTGCGTACCGCCACCAGCAACACCGCCGCCAGGAACACCAGCGAAATGTTTGGCAACGCCAGCACACTCGACACCGCCCAGGACAGGCCTGCTGCCATGACGGTGGCCACTAGCGCCAGCAGGTAATGCCGCCACACCCACACCCGCCGCACCGCCGAACGCGGCGCTTGCGGCTGCACATCGCGGTCCAGCACGTTGATTTCCAGGCCATGGCTCTCACGCAACAGCCGCGCCGCCACCCCGGCACCGAACAGGCGCCGACGCAGGCGGTCGCGGGACTGCCCGACCAGCACCAGGCTGGCCCGGCGTTCGGCGGCATGCTGGATCAACGTGCGCGCCACTTCGCCGGCACGCAGCACCACCACCTCCCCGCCCAGGCGCTCGGCCAGTTGCTGCGCGGCCTGCAGGCGATGGCGAGCGGTTTCGTCACGCAGGCGGCCGTTGTCCACATGCACCATGCTCCAGGGCAGGTGGCGGCGCTGGGCCACGCGGCTGGCGTGACGCACCAGGCGCTCGGCCTGGTCGTCGCCATCCACGCCCACCAGCAACCGGCCACGCAAGGCCGGGGCCTCCTGGCCACGCTGGCGATAGCCATGGGCCAGGTCGGCATCGACCTGCGCGGCGGCAGTCTGCATGGCCAGTTCGCGCAGCGCGGTAAGGTTGGTTTGCGAGAAATACGCGTCGATCGCGGCCCGCGCCTGCTCCGGTACGTACACCTTGCCTTCGCGCAAGCGTTCGAGCAGCTCGCGCGGTGGCAGGTCGATCAGCACCAGCTCGAAAGCTTCCTGCAGCACCCAGTCCGGCAGGGTTTCGCGTACGAGCACGCCGGTAATGTCGCGCACCTTGTCGTTGAGGCTTTCCAGGTGCTGGACGTTGACCGTGGTGTACACGTCGATGCCGGCGGCCAGCAATTCCTGCACGTCCTGCCAGCGCTTGGCGTGCCGGCTGCCGGGGGCATTGGTGTGGGCCAGTTCGTCGACCAGGGCCAGTGTTGGCGCGACCTTGAGCAGGCCGTCGAGGTCCATTTCTTCAAGCGTGACGCCGCGGTACTGGCTGCGCAGCAGGGGTTGCTGCGGCAGGCCGGCGAGCAACGCCTCGGTTTCGGCGCGGCCGTGGGTTTCGACAACCCCGGCCAGCACTTGAACACCTTGGCGTTGCTGGGCGTGGGCGGCCTGGAGCATGGCAAAGGTTTTGCCGACGCCGGGGGCGGCGCCGAGGAAGACCTTGAGCCGGCCCCGGCCTGTGCGTGGGAGGGTGGCCAACAGCGCATCGGCGCGGGCGGAATCACTCATGTTTCATCCTTTGGAATCTGCGACGGTCGACCAAAGGGCCTGCTTTGCAGGCCCCAATATCAGTGGTTCAAATGCTCAAGTGCCTGGTTCAGCGCCAGTACATTGACCACCGGCGGGCCGATCAATGGGTGGAGGGTGGCCTCTTCCACCAAGGCTTGCAAGCGCTCCTCCGGCAGTTGCCGCGCTGCTGCCACGCGCGGAATCTGGTAAGCCACGGCCTCTGGCGGCAGGTGAGGGTCGAGGCCGCTGCCCGAGGTGGTCAGCAACGCCTGCGGCACCGGCCCCTGCGGCGCCTGGTACAGCGTTGCGGCGTCCCCCTTTACCCGCTCGGCCAGCGCCGGGTTACTCGGCGACAGGTTGCTGGCACCGCTGGCCACGGTGGCATAGGCACCCGCCGAAGGCCGCGCATGGAACCAGCCATCACCCTGGAACGCCTGGGCGATCAGCGCCGAGCCACGCACCTGCCCCTGGTCATCGCGCACCAGACTGCCATTGGCCTGTTCCGGGAAAGCGACCTGGGCAATGCCCGTGACCGCCAGCGGATACAGCGCGCCAGTCACCAGCGTCATCAACAGAGCCAGGCTCAACGCCGGGCGTACATAAGCATTCATGGCGGCCTCCTCAGACCAGGTTCAGGGCATTGAGCAGCAGGTCGATCAGCTTGATCCCGGCAAACGGCACCACGATGCCGCCCAGCCCGTAGATCAGCAGGTTGCGCCGCAACAGATGCGCCGCACTGGCCGCCTGCACCCGCACGCCACGTAGCGCCAGCGGGATCAGCGCGATGATGATCAGCGCGTTGAACACGATGGCCGACAGGATCGCGCTCTGCGGGCTGGCCAGGTGCATCAGGTTGAGCACGCCCAGCTGTGGATAGATGGCAGCGAACAGCGCCGGCAGGATGGCGAAGTACTTGGCCACATCGTTGGCAATGGAGAACGTGGTCAGTGCGCCACGGGTGACCAGCAGTTCCTTGCCAACCTGTACCACGTCCAGCAGCTTGGTCGGGTCGCTGTCCAGGTCGACCATGTTGGCCGCCTCGCGCGCGGCCTGGGTGCCGTCGTTCATGGCCATGCCCACATCGGCCTGCGCCAGTGCCGGGGCGTCGTTGGCACCGTCGCCGCACATGGCCACCAGGCGGCCGTCGTTCTGCTCCTGGCGGATACGCGCCAGTTTCTTCTCAGGGGTGGCCTCGGCCAGTACGTCATCCACCCCCGCTTCGGCTGCGATGGCGGCGGCGGTCAGCGGGTTGTCGCCGGTCACCATCACCGTGCGAATGCCCAGTTTGCGCAACTCGGCGAAGCGCTCGCGGATACCCGGCTTGACCACGTCCTTGAGGTGGATCACACCAAGCAGACGCTTGTTGATGCACACCAGCAGCGGTGTGCCGCCACTCTGGGCGATACGCTCCACTTCGCGGGCCAGCGCCGGGGGCATTTCCAGCCGTTGCATGCCGACGAACGCCAGCACCGCATCGACGGCGCCCTTGCGGTAGCGGTGCTGCTGGAAGTCGATACCCGACAGACGTGTTTCGGCACTGAACGCCACGGCATCGAACTGCCCGGTAGCCGGTTCGATAAAGTCGTGCAGTTGGCGCAGGTACTCGACAATGGACTTGCCTTCGGCGGTGTCATCGGCCAGCGAGGCCAGCAGCGCACCCTCCCCCAACTCCTTGGCGGTGATGCCCGGTGCAGCATGCAGCGCGCTGCAGCGGCGGTTGCCAAAGGTGATGGTGCCGGTCTTGTCGAGCATCAGCGTATGCACATCACCGGCTGCTTCCACCGCCCGGCCGGAACGGGCGATGACGTTCAAGCGCACCAGACGGTCCATGCCGGCGATGCCGATGGCCGACAGCAGGCCGCCGATGGTGGTAGGGATCAGCGTGACCAGCAGCGCGGCCAGGAAGATCAGCGGCAGGCTGCCACCCGCGAAGTGGGCGAAGGGCTGCAAGGTCACCACCACGATCAGGAAGATCAGCGTCAGGCCGATCAGCAAGATGTCGAGGGCAATCTCGTTCGGCGTTTTCTGGCGCCTGGCGCCTTCGACCAGGGCTATCATGCGGTCGAGAGTCGATTCGCCCGGGTTGCTGGTGATACGGATCAACAGCCAGTCGGAGACCAGCCGGGTATTGCCGGTCACGGCCGAGCGGTCGCCGCCGGACTCGCGGATCACGGGGGCAGACTCACCGGTAATGGCGGCCTCGTTGACCGCCGCGATACCTTCCAGCACCTCGCCGTCGCCGGGGATCATTTCGCCCGCGACTACGCGCACTACGTCATCTTTGCGCAACGCGCCGGCTGCAATGGTTTCGTAGCTGCCATCACGCTTGCGACGCTGTGCGGTCAAGCCTTGGCTACCGGCCTTGAGGCTGTCGGCGCGGGCCTTGCCACGGCCTTCGGCCAGCGCCTCGGCAAAATTGGCGAACAGCACGGTAAACCACAGCCACAGGGCGATTTGCACGGCAACCCCGGTGCTCACGCCACTGCCGGGAGCGAAGCACAGCACAGTGGTCAGCACCGCGGTCAGGGCCACCACCAGCATCACCGGCGAACGTTTGAGCTGGCGCGGGTCGAGCTTGACGAACGCCTGCACCAGCGCCGGGCGCCACAACGCGGCGAAGCGAGTCTGGTCCTTGGCGGTGTGCCGCGCTTTAACTTCAGGAATGGGCATGTTCATGGTCAGTCCTCAGAAACCCAGGCTCAGGTGTTCGGCGATTGGCCCCAGGGCCAGGGTCGGCAGGAAGGTAAGGCCACCCACCAGCAGGATGGTCACCAGCAGCAGGCCGGTGAACAGCGGGCCGTGGGTGGGGAAGCTGTTCTGCCCCTGCGGTGCGCTTTTCTTCGCTGCCAGGCTGCCGGCCAAGGCCAGGATCGGCAGGATGTAGCCGAAGCGGCCGATGAGCATGGCCAGGCCGATCATCAGGTTGTGGTACACGGTGTTGGCACCGAAACCGGCGAAGGCCGAGCCATTGTTGGCCGTGCCCGAGGTGTAGGCGTACAGCAACTGGCTGAAACCATGCGCCCCCGGGTTGCTGACCGCACCCGCCGGGCCAGGCAGGCTGGCGGCGATAGCGCCCAGCACCAGCACGCCGACCGGCATCACCAGCAGGGTTGCCACCAGCAACTGCACCTCACGGGCTTGCAGCTTCTTGCCCAGGTATTCCGGGGTGCGGCCAATCATCAGCCCGGCTAGGAACACCGCGATCAACACGAACAACAGCATCCCGTACAGCCCGGCGCCGACGCCGCCGAAAATCACCTCGCCCACCATCATGTTGACCATCGCCACCATGCCGGTCAGCGGGTTGAGGCTATCGTGCATGGCGTTGACCGAGCCGTTGGAGGCTGCAGTGGTGGTGACCGTCCACAACACCGAACCGGTGGTGCCAAAACGGCTTTCCTTGCCTTCCATGGGGGCCGCCTGTTGCACCTGGGTGCTTTCCAGCGCCGGGTTGGGCTGGTACTCGGACCACAGCGCGGTGCTGCCGCCAATCAGGAACAGGGCAAGCATGCAGGCGAGGATCGCGCGGCTCTGACGCAGGTCCTTCACGTAGTGGCCGAACGTGAACACCAGCGCCACCGGAATGAGGATGATCGACGCCACCTCGAACAGGTTGCTCCAGGCGGTGGGGTTTTCGAACGGGTGCGCCGAGTTGACGCCGAAGAAGCCACCGCCGTTGGTACCCAGTTGCTTGATGGCGATCTGGCTGGCGGCCGGCCCCAGCGGTATGGTCTGGTCAGCCCCTTGCAGGGTCAGCGCATGGGCGTAGTCGGCAAAGGTCTGCGGCACGCCCTGCCACACCAGCAGCAGCGCCAGCAGCAGGCACAGCGGCAGCAAGCCATAGAGGGTGGCGCGGGTCATGTCGACCCAGAAATTGCCCAGCGTCGTTGCACTGCGCCGGGCAATGCCGCGACACAACGCGACCAGCACGGCCAGGCCGGTGGCGGCACTGACAAAGTTCTGTACGGTCAGGCCAAGCATCTGGCTGAGGTAGCTGACCGATGCCTCACCACTGTAGGCCTGCCAGTTGGTGTTGGTGACGAAGCTGACCGCTGTGTTGAACGCCAGCGACCACTCCTGGCCTGGCAAATGCTGCGGGTTGAGCGGCAGGTAGCCCTGCAACAGCAACACGGCGAACAGCAGCAGGAATCCGGCCAGGTTGAAGGCCAGTAGCGCCAGGGTGTATTGGCGCCAGTTCTGCTCCTGGCTGGCGTTCACGCCCGCTAGCCGGTAGCAGGCCTGCTCGACCGGGCTCAGCAGCGGCGACAGCCAGGTGCGCTGGCCTTCCATGACCCTGTAGTAGAACCGCCCGAGCCAGGGTGCCGGTAGCAGCACGATGGCAAAGAACGCCAGCAGCAAGGCGAAATCGTAACTGTGCATGGCCGCTCCCTAGCTGCGATCGGCGCGCAGCAGCGCCACCAGCAGATAAAACGCCAAGGCCACTGCCAGCAGCAGTGACAGCCCGTCGAGCATGTTCATGAGTGGTTCTCCCCGTGGTGCGGCTTGTGCCGCTATGGGGAAATTGTCTGAGGGAGGGGCGTAAAGGGGCGAGATCGGGGGGTGTGGATGGGTATAAAGAAAGCGTAAAAATCAGCTTTGTGGGTTGTCTTTACTGGCCTCTTCGCGGGCAAGCCCGCGAAGAGGCCGATACAGGCTTACTGCTGGGGAGGTTGCTGCGCAGCGTTTCGGCTCCAGTCCAGCAGCAGGCTGTACCCGACCGCGAGCAAGGTCGGCCCGATGAACAGGCCAATGAAGCCAAAGGCAAGCAATCCACCGAACACACCCAACAGCACGATCACCAGTGGCAGGTTACCGCCACGGCTGATCAGGTACGGTTTGAGCACGTTGTCCACACCGCTGATGACAAAGGTGCCCCAGATGCCCAGGAACACCGCCATGCCGTACTCGCCCTTCCACACCAACCAGGCCGTGGCCGGGATCCAGGCCAGTGGTGGGCCCATGGGGATCAGGCTGAGCATGAAGGTCACCAGGCCCAGCACGATGGCACCCGGCACGCCGGCAATCAGGAAGCCGATCAGTGCGAGCACAGCCTGCGCAGCCGCTGTGCCAATCACCCCGTTCACCACCCGCTGAACGGTGGCCGCCACCAGTTCCAGGTAGTACTCGCCGCGATCACCCATCAGGCGGTGCAGCAAGCGCAATACGAACGCCGACAAGCGAGGGCCGTCACGGTAGAAAAAGAACACGAACACCAGGCTAAGGGTCAGTTCCAGCACACCGCTGCCGATCTGCGCACTGCGCGCCAGCAACCAGTTGCCCACCTGCCCGAAGTAGGGCTTGACCGACGCCAGCAAGGCCGCCCCCTGCTGGTCGAGCGACTGCCACCAGCTGACCAGGCGCTCACCAACGAACGGTATGCCCCCCAACCAGGCCGGTGCATCGGGCAAACCGTCCACCTGCACGTCGCGCACGAACGCCGTGGCATCGCGAATATGATCGGCCAGGTTGAACCCCAGCCACACCAGCGGCAATGCCACAATCAGGATCCAGGCGGTGGTCAACAGGCTGGCCGCCAAGGTTTCGCGCCCGCCCAGCACACGCGTGAGCAAGCGCATCAACGGCCAGCTGGCAAAAGCCAGGATGGCCCCCCACAGCAACGCCGAGATGAACGGTGCCATCACCCACAGGCCGGCCCCCAGCAACGCCAACAGCAGAATCTGAACCAGCAGGCGATCATTGTTAACCATGGCGGCGCTCGTTCAACGGATCAGTTCAAGGTGCAGGCCGTCGGTGGGCGCGCTACCGACTTCAAGGCGGCCATTGCGCACCCCTGCCTTGACCAGCGCCTCGCGCCAGGCTTCGGCCTGAGCGCCACTGAGGCTGGCACGCAGGGTGCTGTCCAGGTTCAGGCTGCGGGCCAGCAAATTCACCCAGGTGTCTTGCGGCGCAGCCAGGTCAGGATAGTCGAGCTTGCCGGTGTCGCGCATTTCGCGCAGCACCGTGGCGGCGGTCGGCAGCAGTTCGCCCAACGGGTTGCCGGCGACGAACTGTTCCACATGCAGGTAGGCGCGGCGGTTGCCCCGGGTAACGCTGTACAGCGCGACCAGGGTGTCGGCCTCTTCCGCCGAGCGACGCAGCAAGATGAAGGCCTGCTGCTCGTCACCACCGTTCAGGCGGGCATTGGCAAACACATCGTTGGCCCACAGGCTGGCTTCGCCGCAATCGCGGCCTTGGCACCAGAACAACGGGTAACCACCGTCGCGTTGCAGTTCTTCACGGGCAGTGGTGAAGGCTTCGCGCGCGGTGCGTTCGACCGGCAGTTCGTAGGTGACCGAGCTGACCTGCCCACGGCTTTCGACCTTGTCTTCGACCCGCAGGCGGCCGCTGATCTTGCGCAGCGGGCCCATCGGGTAGACGCGTTCCTGCTCCACGGCCGGACGCTGGTCGACGACCTTGGCGTCCACCGGCACCGGCAGGCTGCCGGCCCACAACACGGGGCTGGTGAGCATCAGGCAAGCGGCCAGGGCAGTACGAATGGAAACGGGCGTGCTCATTGGCGACCCAGGCGGCGCCCTGCGCCGAAATGAAGCTCCAGGATGTCTGGCAGTTGCATGGTTGTCTCCCTGTTCAACCCGCCAAGCCTCGACAGTTGTCCGGTGCAAGTCAAGCAAAGCCAAAGAAGCGATTGAAACAGTCTGCGACAAGGGCCGCGCCCTGCTCATCGTTCAGGTGCAGGTGATGGCCACCGGGCAGCGTCACCTGCTCAAAGGGTAGCTGTTCCAGCAACGCGGTGTGGCGCACCAGCATGCCATCGGCGGCAACCACTAGCTGCGCCGGGCAATCCACCCTGCGCACATAGGCCATGGCCTGGGCCTCGCTCAGGCGTAGTGGCGATGGCAAGGTCAGGCGGCTGTCACTGCGCCAGCTGTAGCCGCCCGGCACCGGCATGAGGCCACGCCGGGCCAGCAGTTCGGCGGCCTCGCGGCTGACCGCGACCATGCCTTTCATCCGGGCATGCACACCTTCCTCCAGCGTGGCGTACACCGACTTGCGCTTGCCGTCCAGCCGCAGCTGGGCCTGCAGTGCCATCCCCAAACGTTCGCCTGCATCCTGCTCGGCACCGGTCGGCGGGATGACGCCGTCGATCAACGCCAGATGGCTGACCCGGTCGGGCAAGGCGCCAGCCAGCTGCACCGAAATGATTGCCCCAAGTGAATGCCCCAACAGTGCAAAACGCTGCCAACCGAGCTGCTCGGCGACCCGCAGCACATCATGGGCATAGTCGACCAAGGCATAACCGGCGCCAGGCGGGCGGTGTTCGGAGTAACCGTGCCCGGCCAGGTCCAGGGCGACGATACGCAGGCCTTTGAGTTGTGGCGCCAGGCGGGCGAAGCTGTTGGCGTTGTCCAGCCAGCCATGCAGGGCAATCACCGGCAGCCCGTCCTCGGGGCCGAACAGGTGCGCGGCCAGCTCGATATGGCCCAGGCTCAGGCGGATTTCTTCGACCTGTGCGCTCATGCCTGACTCCAGCGGTCGAACAGGCCCTTGATCAGGCTGGCGGTGTCTGCGGGGCGCTCCAGCGGGAACATGTGCCCGCCCGGCACGCTGTGATATTCCCCTTGGGGCATGCCCCGTACGGCCAGGGTGTGGTGGCGGCGAATGACATTGCTACGGTCGCCGCGCACCATGGCCAGCGGCACCTGCAACTGCCGCGCGGGCGCCGGGCTGGTATGCGGGATGCTGCGGTA
Source organism: Pseudomonas sp. URIL14HWK12:I5 (assembly GCF_900176445.1). NCBI lineage: Bacteria > Pseudomonadati > Pseudomonadota > Gammaproteobacteria > Pseudomonadales > Pseudomonadaceae > Pseudomonas > Pseudomonas sp. URIL14HWK12:I5. Next base: position 75,045 of record NZ_FWXQ01000002.1, on the reverse strand, counting down.
GATGCTGATTTCGGTAGCCGGGTCGAAGCGTAGCTGCAGGCCCTGCTCTGCCGCCTGCAAGCCGTGTTCGACATAGGCGTCGAGGCAGTCGGGATCGAAATGGCGGAACAGTGACTTGCCGGCGAAGTAGTCCCGGGCGCTGTCGCGGTCATTGAACGTTTCGCGGCGCCCCAACGTGCGCCCGGCCGGGGTGATACGGTCGATGAAGCCAAAGCGCTTGGCGGTGCGCAGCAGCCATTGATCGGCGCGGGTGAGTACTGGCGAGTCGAGCATCACCACGCCACGGTAGTACTCGGGGCAGCGCAAGGCAGCATGCAGGTGCAATACGCCACCCAGCGAGTGGCCGACACCCCAGACCGGCTGGTCCTGTTGCGCCAGGTGGTGCAACAGTTCATCGACCAGGCTCTGCCAGTTGTCATTCACCGGAAAGCGTGGATCATGCCCATGCTGGGCCAGGTGCTGCACCTGGTAGTCCGGCGCCAGGGCAGCGAACAGCTTGCCGTACGTGGCCGAAGGGAAACCGTTGGCATGGGCGAAGAAGATCTGCTGCGGCATGGCGCCTGGTCCGGACGGAGGATGATGGCTCATTGTCGGCATCGGCGCGCCGTTCGGCAACGTCCGGAAAGGTCATCGGCGAGGGCTATCAGGTCACGCAGACCGGTCGAAACTGGCCAGTGAACGGCGCAGGCAGGCTTGCATGTAGGCCAACTGGCTTTCCAGTGCTTCGCGGGCCAGGCGCTGGTCCTTATGATCAAGCTGAAGGCGACGCAGAGCCAGGCAACTGGTTTGCAGCAAATGAGACACCCGCTGGCAGGTATCTTGAAGGATAAGAAAATCCTGCAGACTGTTCTCTCTATCAGCAGCATTCAGCACGCTGCTGGCGTTGACCGTTTTCATCAGGCCATAGAGCTTGGCATCGGCCGAATCGCGTAGCAGGCTGTATTGGGCGAAGTCCAGAGCGACACCTTGCTCAACCATGTCCAGGGTAGGTTGCAAATCCACGGCGCTCAGCAACGCCCCCCTCTCACCCTTCATTCGCTGCTCCATGCCTTTTGCTTTCCGGCACGCTAGCAAGGGGCCACTCACTGCGGCAACTGACAAAAATGCCAGTTGCCTTACCGGTTTCAGGGTTTCAAGGCGGATAACTGATCCCTTTGAGGGTCATCAGCCCAGCCAGCGGCCAATCCCCTTCCAGTTCCGCCAGGCTGGCGGTGCTCATGGCTGCGGGATGCTGCTGATGGCCATGCTCCAGCGCCCCGACCAAGGTCCCCACCAACGGCTGGTGGCTGACCAGCAGTACATACTCCAGACCCAGCCGCTCGATTTCACCGATCACCTGCTGCACGTCACTTTCAGGGGTCAGCCAGGGCACGGTACGCACCGGCTCGCCGAAGCCCAGTGTGTCATGCACCAGCGCCGCCGTTTGCTGGGCGCGCACGTAGGGGCTGGCAATAATTGCCTGCAACGGCTGCCCGAGCAAGCGAGCAGCGCTGTGCAGCACCTGCTCGCGGCCATGGGCAGTCAAACGGCGTTCGGCATCCGTGTTGGCCCGTGGCTCCGCTTCACCGTGGCGCAGTACCCACAGTTTCACAGCTTGGGTTCCTCGTCACGCACCGGGTGTGGGGCCGGCGCCACGGCATGCGCTGCTTCACCTTCCGGCGCACGCGGCGCAGGCCAGTCAGAGAACGGCCATGGCTTCTGGTCGCTGTGAAAGCTGCCAAAGCGGCCGATCTGCGCCAGGAACTGGCTCAGGGTGTCGCCGAAGTTCATCAGGCTGGCGCTGGGTGCGCCGTACACCAGACGGTAGATCAGCTGCACCAGCACCAGCCCACCCAACAACAGTTCGGCCAGCTGCCAGACCACCAGGAACACCAGCATCCACAGCACCCGCAGGATGATCGACTCGCGCTGGGCGCGTTCGGGCGTATCGTTCATGTGTCGCTCCTTGCTCGTGTCAGAGCCGCCAAAGGCTCAGTTGAAACCGCTGATGGAAATGAAATCGACATCGGTCTTGGGTTCGGCGCGCATCAGGTGCTCGATCACCTGGTTCAGCGTGCGGCCTTCGAACAGGATGGCATGCAGGCCCGCCACCAGTGGCATGTAGACCTGCACCTCCTGGGCTTTGGCCTTGAGCACCTTGATGGTATTGACGCCTTCGGCCACTTCGCCCAGGCGGTTGACCGCCTCTTCCAGGCTATGGCCCTGGCCCAGCGCGTAGCCCACCTGATAGTTGCGGCTCTTGGGCGAGGAACAGGTGACGATCAGGTCACCGACACCGGCCAGGCCGAGGAAGGTCATGGGGTTGGCCCCCTGACTGACGGCAAAGCGAGTCATTTCCGCCAAGGCACGGGTAATCAGCATGCTCTTGGTGTTCTCGCCCATGCCCAGCGCAACGGCCATGCCGGCGATGATGGCGTAGACGTTTTTCAACGCGCCACCCAGCTCGACACCAAAGCGGTCAGCGCTGGCATAGACACGGAACGTGCGCCCATGCAGCACAGCCTGCACCTGCTTGCAGAGTTTTTCGTCCTCGCTGGCGACCACCGTTGCAGTCAGCGCGTGCTCGGCGATTTCGCGGGCAAGGTTAGGGCCCGATAACACACCAATACGCGCTTCGGGGGCAATTTCTTCCAGGATCTGGCTCATCAGCTTGAAGCTTTGCGCTTCGATGCCCTTGGTCAGGCTGACCAGGCCCTTGCCACGCAGCAGCTCGGCATGGGGCGCCAGCACGCTGCGCAGGGCGCTCGACGGCAGGGCAACGAAGATCAGCTCGCTGGTCTGCAAGGTCGCCAGCAGGTCATTGACCGGCTCGACGCCATCGTGCAGACGGATGCCCTTGAGGTAGCGCGGATTCTCTCGATTGACGCGCATGGCCTCGGCTTGCGCCGGGTCGCGCATCCACTGACGCACAGGCACACCGTTTTCCGCCAGCAGGTTCGCCACGGCGGTGCCAAAGCTGCCGCCTCCCAGAACTGCAACAGGTTGCTGTTCAGTCATATCCAATCCGTTAAAGCCAAAAATTAAGTGGCGACCCCGCCATTATACGGCTCGCCTGCTACAGAACCAGTCTCTGTTCCCGCTAAAGGGACAGGCTCGCTCATGCAGGTCACTGGCAAATGCGCCACGGTCAGTTACCATGCCTGTTTCAATCCTGATACAAGGCCGCCCTGTGTTCCCTGGCACGCCCCCGTACCCGCGCCTGCTCATACTGACCGCTCTGCTCGGCAGCCCGGCTGTGGCCGACGACCTGTTCATCGACAACACCGACCTGCCCCAGGTTCTGACTGCCACGCGCCTGAAACAATCCCCGGCGGCAGTCCCGGGTAGCATGACCGTGCTAGACAGCGAGCTGATCCGTGCCAGTGGCGCCCGCGACATCCCCGAATTGCTGCGCCTGGTGCCGGGCATGATGATTGGCTACGGTGCCGGTAACCAACCCACGGTCAACTACCACGGCAGCAACGTCAACGATGCACGCCGCATGCAGGTACTGATCGATGGCCGCTCGGTGTACCGCGCGGGCCTGGCCACCGTGGACTGGAGCGACATCCCTCTGGCCATGGAGGATATCGAGCGCATCGAAGTGTTCCGCGGCCCCAACACCGTCAGCTACGGCGCCAACGCGCTGATGGCGGTGGTCAACATCCTCACCCGCAACCCTGCCGACAGCCATGGCACGCGGCTGAAGGTGACTCGCGGCCAGGATGGCATCAACGACTTCTATGCCAGCCACGGCTTTGGCTGGGACGGCGGCGACATGCGCCTGTCGCTGTCCGGCCAGCAGGACGATGGTTTCGATGAAAACCAGTTTGGCCAGGATTACCGCGACAGCCGCCGGCTTACCCGCTTCAACCTCAGCGCCAGCCACAGCCTGGCAGTGGACCAGACCCTGGAGTGGCAACTGGCGGCGAAGGAAGGCAGCAACCAGCGGCCTTATACCTATAAGCCGGTCTTCCCCTATGTCACCCAGCAAGGTGACAACGCTGACGTCAATGCCAAGGACTACGCGGGCTCGGTGCGCTGGAGCATCGACTTCAACCCTGAGCACAGCCTGTATGTTCAGGGCTCGGCGCAGCACTTCGACCGTCAGCAGGTCTGGCGTGCCTGCGATGCGGCGCTGTCATTCAGCCCCGAACTGACCCAGCTTTGGCAGATGAACCCCAATTTCGCCGAGCTGGTAGCGCGCGGCGCCAACAACCCACCATCCAGCAACAACCCACAAGAGCAGGCCCTGGTCGAAGCCATCAAGGATCAATGGAACGAACAGGGTGGTAGTAATGTGGTCTGCGGCGACGTGGACCAGAGCACCCGCGAAACCCGCTACGACCTGGAAATCCAGGACACCCTGAGCCTGACCGACAGCCTGCGCCTGCTCAGCGGCATGAACTACCGTTATGACCGGGCCGACTCGCAGACTTACTTCAACGGCAGCCTCGACGACCAGACTTGGCGCCTGTTCGGCCAGCTGGAATGGCGCGCCGACGAACACTGGATCCTGCAGGGCGGAGCCATGTTCGAAGACTCCCGCCTGTCTGGCAGCTCGCTGACCCCGCGCGTGGCGGTCAACTACCTGATTACCCCGCGCCATGGCCTGCGCGCCGTGTATTCCGAGGCCGTGCGCTCACCCGACATGTTCGAGAACAACATCAACTGGAGCTACACGGTCAAGAACCTCAGTCCCAACGCGTTCGGCCAGCAGCACGGCGAATACTTCGTCAAGACCCGTGGCCCCGGCGACCTCGACCAGGAACGCATGCGCTCGCGCGAGCTCGGCTACAACGGCTACTTCAGCGACATCGACCTGAGCATGGATGTAAAGCTGTTCTACGACGAGATCACGGGAATGATCAGCGAGCCCTTGAAGAACAACCAGTACATCGCCAGCAACGCCAACAAGGCCCGGTTCAGTGGCAGCGAAGCGCAACTGGACTGGCGCCCCACCCTGCGCGATCGCCTGCGCCTGACCTACGCCTACGTCGATGCCTGGGCCAGCAACCCCGACGACCGCCGCCTCAGCGCCCACAACAGCGGCTCGGCCGGATGGATGCGCGAGTGGGGGGCTGGCTGGTCGAGCGCGCTGTTCTACTACGGCGACGATGCACTCAACCAGTACCGCTACGAGCGCCTGGACCTACGCCTGGCCAAGCGTTTTCGGGTGCATGGCAGCAACCTGGAGCTGGCGGCGCTGTGGCAGCAGCGCCTGGACGATGAGCCCACTACGGCAATCCAGAACCGCTACGACAGCCGCCACCGCCTGAGCGTCAGCGCGGAGCTGGAGTTCTGATGGCCGTGTTGCTGCGCCTGTTGCTGCTGTGCCTGTGGCCACTTGGGCCATTGTCAGCCAGTGAAATCCTGCTGGTGGGGGCTGAGGATCAGCCCGGCATCCGCAGTTTTGTCGCGGCGCTGGAAAGCCGTCGACCGCATGACCATGTGCATTTTCTGACCACTGCCGAGCTGCCGCGCCCGAGCAAGCTCAAAGCGGACCAGCGCCTGATTCTGCTCGACAGCGCCGCGCTGGAATGGCGCCTGGGTGAAAACGCCGGCCCACCAGCCCTGGCCATGCGGGTCAGCCGGGTACAGGCTGAACAGCGCCTGGGAAAGTCGCGCCCCGCGTTCCTCACCTTGTTGTGGAGCGACGCACCGCTGGGCCGGCAATTGCGCCTGACGCGCTACTTGTTGCCGCAGGCCCAGCGCATTGGCGTGCTGTACGGTGAACACAGCAGTTTCTTGCTCGACGAGCTGCGCCATGCTGCCCGCCCAATGGGCCTGGAGATCATTGCCCAGGACTGGTCCGACCCACGGGACAGCCGGCCGTTGCAGCACCTGCTGGGCAACAGCGATGTGCTGCTGGGCCTGGACGATCCCAACCTGTACAACTCCAAGACGGCGAAAAACCTGCTGCTGAGCAGCTATGGCCGGCAAATGGCACTGATCGGCCCGAACGCCGGGTTTGTGCGGGCCGGCGCCCTGGCCAGCACCTACAGCGATCAGGACGACTGGCTGGCGGAGCTCGACCAGTTGCTCGATCAGCCGCCAGCGCGCTGGCCACGCAGCCTGTACCCGGCGCGCTACGGCGTCAGTGGCAACCAGCAGGTGGCCCGCGCCCTGGGCCTTGAACCGATCGATCCGAACGCCGCTGCCAAAGCCCTGGCCGCAGGAGAACCCACCCCATGAGCAAGCGCCTGAGCTGGGATATCCACACCCGCACCCAGATCATCAGCCTGGGCCCTGCCCTGCTGCTGACCTTGCTGTTGATCAGCTTCTTTACCTTCGTGCGCATCCAGGACTTGCGCCAGGAGCTCAATCACACCGGGCAACTGATCGCCAATCAGCTGGCACCGGCATCAGAGTACGGGGTGATTTCGGGCAACAACGAAGTACTCGAAGGGCTGATGCGTGCCACCCTCAGCATCCCGCACGTACGCTTTCTGGAAGTGCAGGACAGCCGCAACCACATTCTGGTGTACGTCGAGCAGTCCGACGAAAGCGCCAACCGCGCGCAACAGGTTGAAGTGTTCCAGGCCCCCATCCGCCTGCAGCAAATCCGCCTGGACAACGACTTCCTGCAACAAGGCAAAGCCACCACCCCCGCCATCGGTGACGACTACCTGGGGCGGGTCATCGTTGGCATGTCCGATGACGCCTTCAGCCAGCGCCAGCAGGAAATCGTGATCAAAGCCGGCATCCTGGCGCTGTTCGCGCTGCTGTTCACCTTTTTGCTGGCGCGCCGCCTGGCCCTGAGCCTGGCCAAGCCTATCAGCGACATGGGCCATGCGGTAAAGGCCATTCAGCAAGGTCAGTACAACACCCCCTTGCCGGTGGTCGATGACAGCGAACTGGGCCACCTGGCACGCCACATCAACAACCTGGCCAGCGCCCTGGAACAGGCCAGCGATGAACAGAAGCGGGCCATTGCCGAGCTGATTCAGGCCCGTGAGGAGGCCGAGCAGGCCAACCGCGCCAAATCCGACTTCCTGGCGATGATGAGCCACGAGCTGCGCACGCCGATGAATGGCGTGCTGGGCATGCTGCAGCTGCTGGAGACCACATCACTGAGCACCGAACAGGCCGACTACACGGCGGTCGCCAGCGAGTCCACCGGGCATTTGTTGAAGGTCATCAACGACATCCTCGATTTCTCGCGCATCGAACGCGCCGCGCTGCAACTGGAACACATCGACTTCAACCTGGGTGAGCTGATCACCAGCAGTGTCCAGTCGTTCCAGCACAGCGCCCAACAGCGCGGCCTGGGCCTGCACCTGCAACTGCCTGCCGGTATCAAGCAGCTGCAGGTGAACGGTGACCCCACACGCATCCGCCAGATCCTGCTGAACCTGGTGGGCAATGCCCTGAAGTTCACCGAACGCGGCCAGGTGCAGGTCGAAGCACGCTGGCAGGTGCTTGACCGGCAATTGATCTGGCTGACCTGTAGCGTACGCGACACGGGCATCGGCATTGACAGTGCCCGGCTGGAAATGATGTTCGTCGCCTTCCAGCAGGCCGACAGCTCGATTTCCCGCCGTTATGGCGGCACCGGGTTGGGGCTGTCGATCGCCCGCACCCTGGCCGAACGCATGGGCGGCAAGCTGCGCGGTGAAAGCCGCGAAGGCCTGGGTTCGACCTTTACCCTGGAAATGCCGCTGGCACTTGCCAACCCTGCCCCCGTCCCGCTCGCGCCGCCAATAGCTGCACCAACGCCGGTTACCGACAATGACCAGGTACTGCTGGTTGAGGACAATCCGGTCAACCAGAGTGTCATCGAGGCCATGTTGCGCAGCCTGGGGATGGCCGTCTGCACCGCCGAGGATGGCCTGGAGGCGGTCGACCTGGTCGGCCGGCAACGCTTTGCCGCCGTGCTGATGGATTGCCGCCTGCCGCACCTGGACGGCTATGAAGCCACCCGGCGCATCCGGCAGTTGCCCAACGGCGCCGGGCTACCGATCATCGCCTTGACCGCCAACGCCTTGCAGGGCGATCGGGAGCGTTGCATGGCCGCCGGCATGGACGACTACCTGAGCAAACCCTTGCGCCGCACCGAACTGCAACGGGTGCTGCAGCGCTGGTTACCCGGTCGGACAACCGCGACTGGCGATAAATGCTAAAGTGCGGCAGTCTTAAACACTGGACAGGACCTTCATCGGACCTGAAAATAGACGTTTCAGTGCACACCTGTACTTCTTTCACCAGGTGCGCTGTGACTTTCACCACAACGCAATAGTCTACCTGTAGGCTGCCGCCCCGAACGCGTTGCGTATTGGGCCGGCCGGGAAGGTTCATCCCCTGCCACAGGGGGTTATTGAGGAGCTCGCATGACCAAACAACACGCCTTTACTCGGGAAGACCTGCTGCGCTGCAGTCGCGGTGAGCTGTTCGGCCCAGGTAATGCGCAACTGCCCGCGCCGAACATGCTGATGGTCGATCGCATCACCCATATCAGCGAAGAAGGCGGCAAGTACGGCAAAGGTGAATTGGTCGCCGAGCTGGATATCAACCCGGACCTGTGGTTCTTCGCCTGCCACTTCGAAGGCGACCCGGTCATGCCGGGCTGCCTGGGCCTCGACGCCATGTGGCAGCTGGTGGGCTTCTTCCTCGGCTGGCAGGGCCTGCCGGGCCGCGGCCGCGCCCTGGGTTCGGGCGAGGTGAAGTTCTTTGGCCAGGTACTGCCTGAAGCCAAGAAAGTCACGTACAACATTCACATCAAGCGCGTCCTGAAGGGCAAGCTGAACATGGCCATCGCCGATGGCTCGGTCAGCGTCGACGGCCGCGAGATCTACACCGCCGAAGGCCTGCGGGTCGGCGTGTTCACCTCCACTGACAATTTCTAAGGGTTATTCGCATGCGCCGCGTCGTTATCACTGGTCTGGGCATCGTGTCGTGCCTGGGCAATGACAAAGCTACCGTCACCGAAAACCTGCGCAACAGCCGTCCGGGTATCCGTTACAACCCGGAATACAAGGAAATGGGGCTGCGTAGCCAGGTTTCCGGGTCCATCGACCTCAACCTCGAAGAACTGATCGACCGCAAGGTCTACCGTTTCGTCGGCCACGCTGCTGCCTACGCCTACCTGGCCATGCAGGACGCGATCAAGGACGCCGGCCTGACCGAAGAGCAGGTTTCCAGCCCGCGTACCGGCCTGGTAGCCGGCTCTGGCGGCGCCTCGACCCTGAACCAGATGGAAGCGCTGGACACCCTGCGCGAGAAAGGCGTCAAGCGCGTCGGCCCATACCGCGTTACCCGCACCATGGGCAGCACCGTTTCGGCATGCCTGGCCACCCCGTTCAAGATCAAGGGCATCAACTACTCGATCTCGTCGGCCTGCGCCACTTCGGCTCACTGCATCGGTACCGCTCTGGAGCAGATCCAGTGGGGCAAGCAAGACATCGTCTTCGCCGGTGGCGGTGAAGAAGAGCACTGGAGCCAGTCGTTCCTGTTCGATGCCATGGGCGCTCTGTCGACCAAGCGCAACGAAACCCCGGAACTGGCCTCGCGTGCCTACGACGCCGACCGTGATGGCTTTGTCATCGCTGGCGGTGGCGGCATGGTCGTGGTCGAGGAGCTGGAACACGCCCTGGCCCGTGGCGCCAAGATCTACGCCGAAATCGTTGGCTACGGCGCCACGTCCGACGGCTACGACATGGTTGCCCCGAGCGGCGAAGGTGCCATCCGCTGCATGCAGCAGGCACTGTCCACCGTCGACACCCCGATCGACTACCTGAACACCCACGGCACCTCGACCCCGGTCGGTGACGTTGCCGAGATCAAGGGCGTTCGCGCCGTGTTCGGCGACAAGGCACCGAAAATCAGCTCGACCAAGAGCCTGTCGGGCCACTCGCTGGGCGCCGCTGGCGTGCACGAGGCGATCTACTGCCTGCTGATGATGGAAAACAACTTCATCGCCGGCTCCGCCAACATCGACGAGCTGGACCCGGAGGTCGCCGACCTGCCGATCCTGCGCAAAACCGAAGAAAACGCCAAGATCGACACGGTCATGAGCAACAGCTTCGGCTTCGGCGGCACCAACGCCACCCTCGTGCTCAAGCGCTGGGAAGGCAAGTAAGACGCTGATGCGGTAATCGAAAACGCCCCGACTGGTTCGGGGCGTTTTTATTTGTGCTGCCTGGGTAAAACCGCGAGAAAATTATCCCGCGCCACTTTGTTGGCCACCTCCTCCGACAAGGCATCCAGAAACGGCCTGAACCCGTGCATCTGCTCTCCCAGGCTGCCAAACCGCCCCACCACGTCCGACCCCAGCATGAAACGCTCCGGGTACTTTTCGACCAACGCCACCCATTCCTTGCGCGGCACGCCTTTGTCGTCCAGCAGATACGGCTCCAGCACACTCCACGACAGGTCCACATAAAGGTTCGGGTAGTCCTCCAACAGCCGCGTCAGCACCGGCAGCAGAAAGTCCATCTGCGTCTGGTGCCGGTGTATCTCCATGCTGCTGCCGGCATGCGCCCAGATGAACCGCGTGTGCGGGTGATTACGCAGCGGCTCTTCGATTTCCGCCAGGTACAACGGGTTGCGCTCGCGCTTGGAGGTGATGTTGGAATGCAGCAACACCGGCAGGTCACGCTCGGCCGCCAGGTGGTAGATACGCGTCATGGCTTCGTTGTTGGCGCGCGGCGTGTCGCCACTGGTCAGCGCTGTCAGGTCGTCGTGCCGGGTGAACACCTCGCCAATGCCCTGCCACAACCCCGGATACAGGTCGAGCATCCGCTCGATGTGGCTGACAGCGTTCTTGTCTACCGGGTTGAAGCCCGTCAGAAACGGATGAAAGCGCTTACGCTGCTCTTCCGGCAATTGCTGCAGGGCTGCGGCCACATAGGTATCGGTCGCGCTGTACCAATAGGCATCGGCATCGTCACCGGCGTAATAGCGTGGGCGTTTGGGCTCGTCCTCGTGCCACTTCTTGGCCACCGGTATGCCGGAAATCATCGACTGCTCGATACCGGCAGCATCCATGGCCTTGATCAATGCCGGCATGCCTTCGCTTTCCTGGAAGAAGTCGACGTAGTGCAAGTGGGCATCGCTGTAGCGGTAGTCGCGCGCCTGTGCCGTCTGGCACAGCCAGCCCGTCAACAACACGCAAGCCAGCGCTTTGGCAATCATGGGCAGCTTCCTTCCAAGGGGGCGAAAACAGTAGACCGGCCGCTAAGCGAGACGGTTCAGCCGAAGCGGGCAAACCGCTATGCTGGAGGCATTTCCACTTCGCCTGGAGCCCACCCCATGAGCAGCCCCCTGATCATCCGCCCACGCGCCGAATCGGTCGAGGGCCAGCCGATCCTGCGCCCGCTGCCAGCGGCCCAGTGCCGCAGCGTCGGACCGTTCGTGTTTTTTGACCACATGCTGGAAACCGACTATGCCCCAGGGCATGGCATGGATATCCGCCAGCACCCGCATATCGGCCTGTCGACCCTGACCTACCTGTTCGAGGGGGCGATCCTGCACAAGGACAGCCTCGGCTCAGCACAGCGGGTACTGCCCGGCGATGTCAGCTGGATGACGGCTGGCAGCGGCGTGGCCCATGTGGAGCGCACGCCCGACGACGCCTTGGCTCATGGCTCGCGCCTGCATGGCTTGCAGGTATGGCTGGCCTCGCCGCGTGAACATGAACAAGGCGCGGCAAGCTATAGCCATCACCCGGCGGCGAGCCTGCCAGTCAGTGAAAACCTGGGGGTGCGCATTTGCATGATTGCCGGTAGCGGGTTCTGCCTGGAATCACCGGTGCCGGTGCTGTCCCCTACCCTTTATGCGCATGTGCGGATGCAGCCGGCAACCACCTTGCAGGTACCGAACGAGCATGCGCAACGAGCGCTGTATCTGCTGGATGGTGAGCTGCTGTTGAACGATGAAGACGTGGAGCCGTGCAGCCTGGTGGTGCTGCCGGAAGGCGAAGAGGTGGTGCTCTATGCAGAGGAAGAGTGCCAGCTGGTGCTGATTGGCGGCGAGCCTTTGGATGGACCGCGGCGAATGAACTGGAATTTCGTGGCCAGTGACCCGGAGCTGATCGAGCGGGCCAGGGCAAGGTGGGCGGCGGGGGATTGGCCGGTGGTGCCGGGGGAAACCTCCAGGATCGAGTTGCCGAGGTAATTGGGGCCGCTTTGCGACCCCAAATCACAGTCAGCGCTGGAACACTTCTGTCAGCAGGTTATGCATCGAGCGGAACGCCCGCTCCGAGGTGCGCCGGTCATACTGCATCTTGCCCGGCACATTGGCACTCGGGTCGGTAAACGAGTGCACCGCCCCGCCATAGCTCAACAACTGCCAATCCACCTTGGCCGCGTTCATCTCGTCTTCAAATGCTGGCAACTGTTCCTTTGGCACCAGCGGGTCGCAAGCCCCATGCAACACCAGCACCGAGCCCTTGATGCGCTTGGCATCCTCCGGGTTTGGCGTATCCAGCGTGCCATGGAACGACACCGCCGCACGCAGATCGGCACCGGCACGGGCCAGCTCCAGTGCACAGCAGCCACCAAAGCAGAAGCCAAACGTGCCGACCTTGCCTGGCTCCAGCAGCGCCTTCGACTGCCCCAACAGCTGCGCCAGGGCTTCCTGCATGCGCTTGCGCAGTTCGCCCCGGTCGTTCTTCAATGGCATCATCGCCGCGCCAGCCTCGTCGGCGTTAGACGGGCGCACCGACTGCCCGTACAGGTCGGCAATCAGCACCACATAGCCCTTCTCAGCCACTTCCTTGGCAATGCGCTCAGCCCCTTCGCCAATGCCCATCCAGTTCGGCGCCATCACCAGGCCTGGACGGCCCAGCGCCCCTGGTTCATAGACCAAGCGGCTTTCGTAGGTTTTGCCGGACAGGTGATAAACCAGCGATTCGACGATTACCTTGCTCATCAAGCACTCCTTAGGCACTTATTCTAAAAAGTCCGCCATGAAAAAAGCCCGCCGAAGCGGGCTTTCCTAAGCATCAACTCAAGCAGACAGCTCGACCAGCAGCTTGTTCAGGCGACGAACGTAGGCCGCCGGGTCCTTCAGGCTATCACCGGCCGCCAGGGCCGCTTGATCGAACAGGATGTGCGACAGCTCGGCGAAGCGGTCTTCGCTCTGCTCGTTGTCCAGCTTTTCAATCAGCGGGTGGGTCGGGTTGAACTCGAAGATCGGCTTGGATTCCGGCACCTTCTGCCCGCTGGCCTCCAGAATCTGACGCATCTGCAGGCCCAGGTCCTGCTCGCCAATGGCCAGAATCGCCGGGGAGTCGGTCAGGCGGTGCGACACGCGCACTTCGGCCACGCTGTCACCCAGCGCGCCTTTCAGGCGCTCGACCAGGCCTTCCTTGTCCTTGGCCACTTCTTCCTGGGCTTTCTTGTCTTCTTCCGAATCCAGCTTGCCCAGGTCCAGGTCGCCACGGGCGACGTCGACAAACGCCTTGCCGTCGAACTCGTTGAGGTAGCTCATCAGCCACTCGTCAATGCGGTCGGTCAGCAGCAGCACTTCGATGCCTTTCTTGCGGAAGACTTCCAGGTGCGGGCTGTTCTTGACCTGCGCATACGACTCGCCGGTGAGGTAGTAGATCTTGTCCTGACCTTCCTTGGCGCGGGCCACGTAGTCGGCCAGGGCGACGCTCTGCTCGCCACTGTCGTCCTGGGTGGAGGCAAAGCGCAACAGGCCGGCGATTTTCTCCTTGTTGGCGAAGTCTTCGGCCGGGCCTTCCTTCAGCACCTGGCCGAAGTTCTTCCAGAAGCCCTTGTACTGCTCGGGCTCGTTCTTCGCCAGTTTTTCCAGCATGTCGAGCACGCGCTTGGTCAGCGCGGTCTTCATCGAGTCGATGATCGGGTCTTTCTGCAGGATTTCACGCGACACGTTCAGCGACAGGTCGTTGGAGTCGACCACGCCCTTGATGAAGCGCAGGTACAGCGGCAGGAACGACTCGGCCTGGTCCATGATGAACACGCGCTGCACGTACAGCTTCAGGCCGCGCGGTGCTTCACGCTGGTACAGGTCGAATGGCGCGCGGGCCGGCACATACAGCAGCGAGTTATATTCGAGCTTGCCTTCAACCTTGTTGTGGCTCCAGGCCAGCGGGTTTTCGAAGTCATGGCCGATGTGCTTGTAGAACTCCTGGTATTCCTCGTCCTTCACCTCGGTGCGCGAACGGGTCCACAGGGCGCTGGCACGGTTGACGGTTTCCCACTCTTCGGCCGGCTGTTCTTCGCCTTCGGCGGCTGCTTGTTCTTTCGGCAGCTGGATAGGCAGGGCGATGTGGTCGGAGTACTTCTTGACCACGTTGCGCAGGCGCCAGCCATCGGCAAACTCTTTTTCTTCCTGCTTCAGGTGCAGGACGATGCGGGTACCGCGCTGAGGCTTGTCGATAGTGGCGACTTCGAACTCACCCTCACCTTTCGACGACCAGTGCACGCCTTCGGCGGCTGGCTGGCCGGCACGGCGGCTGTAAACGTCGACCTTGTCGGCCACGATGAACGCGGAGTAGAAGCCCACGCCGAACTGACCGATCAGGTGCGAGTCCTTCTTCTGGTCACCGGTGAGGTTCTTCATGAAGTCGGCAGTGCCGGACTTGGCAATGGTACCCAGGTGGGCGATGACGTCTTCACGGCTCATGCCGATGCCGTTGTCTTCGAGGGTGACGGTACCGGCGTCCTTGTCGAAGCTCAGGCGAATCTTCAGGTCGGCGTCGCCTTCAAGCAGTTCTGGCTTGGCCAGGGCCTCGAAGCGCAGCTTGTCGGCCGCGTCGGAGGCGTTGGAAATCAGCTCCCGCAGGAAGATTTCCTTGTTCGAATACAGCGAATGAATCATGAGGTGCAGCAGTTGCTTTACCTCGGTCTGGAAGCCCAACGTTTCCTTTTGTGTTTCCACAGTCATGGTCTTCGAAACTCCGATCTGATGGCAGTGGGCGCCTGGCGGCCAGTTCGGCCTGCCTTAGCGGCGGATGTCATTCAGATGGGGGCTGCCCGGATGATTTCAAGGGCTTTTCCGGTTCGATCTTGAAATGCGCGCGGGCCGTGGCAATGGGTGATTGCCTGTCGCCCTGCCAGGCGGTAATGGCGACATTCGTCACCCGTCGCCCCTGGCGCCACAGCTGGCACTGGGCGTAGGTATCGCGAAAATGCCCGGCACGCAGGTAGTCAATCGAGAAATCGATGATCTTCGGGATGCTCGCACTTTCGCTGTAGATCAACAGGTACAAGGCCGCGGACAGCTCCATGAACCCCGCAATCACACCACCGTGGATGGCGGGCAGCAACGGGTTGCCGATGTTGTCCGGGCTGGCCGGCAGGCGGAACAGCAGGTCGTCGCCCTGACGTTCGCATTCGATACCAATCAGCCCGGCATAAGGGATCAGCGCCAGCAATGGCCCGTAGTCGCCCACCGCGTGGGCGGCGTTGAGCTGTTGACGAACCGCGTGTGGAATCATGCCCCGCCCTCCTTCAGGCTATTGCCGAAACGGATACCGCCCTTGATCTCCTGCCCCAGGCGCATGAACGTGCCCACCACCTGGCAAATCGGCTGTTCGGGATCGTCTTGGTAGGCGGTACCACGGGTAAAGATCACGTCGCGGGTCACCCGGTAGCACTGGGCATGGCCGTAGATGTCCTTGCCGGCTTCGGCCGGGTGCATGTAGTCGATGCGCAGGTCCAGTGTCGGGCACACCTCGAAGCGCGGCAGCACGCACAGCGTGGCCATGCCGCAGGTGGTGTCCATCAGTGTGGTCAGGGCGCCGCCATGCACAGCGCCGGTCTGCGGGTTACCGACAATGGCGGCCGACCAGGGCATGACCAGGGTCATGCCATCGGCATCGGCTCTCGCCACACGCATCTGCAGCAACTGACAATGTCTAAGCGCCGAGAGGAAACGGTCGGCCATGGCCATCAAGGTTGAATCGCTCATTCGCTGTTTCCATCCGCACTGCCTCAGCGGCATAAAATCGTTAAAAAGTCTATCTAGAACGGGGCGTTATATATCTGTAACCTTCGCGGAACTTATTCCGCGTAGTTGCACTCGAAGGAACAAGTCACTTATTCCACCAAGGAGAAACACCCCCATGCGTAAACCTTTTGCTTTTGCTCTGATGCTGGCCGCTGCCATGGGCCTGGCCGCTTGCGATAAAGCGAGCGAAGACAAAGCCCAGGACGCACAGCAACATGCCGAGCAAGCCCAGGAAAAAATGGGTGAAGCTCAGGATAAAATGAACGAGGCCGCCAAGGAAAACGCCGAAGCCGCCAAAGATCAGGCTGAAGCCGAGCAGAAAGCTGCTGAAGAAGCCGCTCCGGCTACTCCGGCTCCAGAAGCCGCCCCAGCCGCTCCGGCGACAGAAGCTGCTCCTGCTGCTCCGGCAGAACCAGCCAAGCAGTAATTGGCTAAAACAAAAAAACCCGACGCTGTCGGGTTTTTTTGTGCCTTCAATTTAAAGATTAAACGTTTCAGTTACCTGCTACGGTACTTTCCCTGCCCGGTTCGTTAGGCACACTTTCCGTGGGTGTGAACACCATCACATCCAGCACATCCGAATGGAACTCGCGGCGATACAAAATCAAGACGACACCGACACTCATGACCATGAACAACCACGGGCTGATGAACCAGCTCAACATGGCCATGCCGAAGTAGTAAGAGCGCAACCCCAGGTTGAACTGGTTGGCCGCCAGCGACAGCACACGCGCGGCCCGCAAGGCGAAGGCCTTGCGCTCCAGCTCATTGACCAACCGTTCACCGATCATCGGTGCAGAACCCACCAGCACGGCGGCAAAGTTGTACTGGCGCATGCACCAGCTAAAAGTGAAGAAGGCATAGACGAAGACCGTGGCCAGGCACAGCAGCTTGATCTCCGACATGCCCTGGGAGGTCTGTTGCACCAACGGCAGGTCGGCCAGCAGCGACAGCGCCCGGTCAGAGGCACCCAGCACGGTAAGGATGCCGGCAAGAATGATCAGCGTGCTGGACGCAAAGAACGATGCGTTGCGCTCAAGGTTGCCGATTACGCTGGCATCGGCGATTCGGTTGTCGCGCAACAGCATGCGGCGCATCCAGTCTTCACGGTACAAGTGCAGCACGCTGGCCAGGCACGCGGTGTCACGCCCCTTCCAGATGGCATAACGGGTATAACCGCCCCAACACAGGGCAAACCAGGCGATGGCCAGGAGGTTGTTGAAGTTGCTTTGGATGAAGTTCATGCAGGGTTCCCGAATGGGCCAGATGCCTAGAGGATAGGGACCGGGTTTCGACGCTGGCAAGCGGTAAAAGGCACAAGTCCACCCTGAAAAACGCACTGATCATGCCGCCAATAAAAAACCCCGCATCCTTGCGGATACGGGGCTTTCGCGTCTGGGCCGTTGGCGAGCACCCTTTTGGCTTGTGGCCGGTGCCGCCCTCAGGCTTCGACTATCAGGCCAGCGCTTCGCGCGGCTTGCCGAGCATGCGGTCGCAGGCCACGGCACCCACCAGGGTCACCACCGAAGGCACCAGCCAGGCCAGGCCTTGGTCGCTCAGCGGCAAGTGCGCCATGAAGTCCGGCAGCACATGGGCAATGCTGCTGCCCTTGATCGCATCAACCATGCCGAACACCAGCGACACCAGCATCACCGGCGCCAGAATGCGGGTCGGCGAGTTCCACAGGTCCTTCACGAAGCTCAGGCCAACCACCACGATGCAAGGCGGGTAGATGGCGGTAAGCACCGGGATCGAGAACATGATCAGCTTGGTCAGGCCCAGGTTGGAGATCAACAGCGAGAAGCCCGCCAGGATCACCACCAGTGCCCGGTACGACAGCGGCAGAATCTGGCTGAAGTACTCGGCGCAGGCGCAGGTCAGGCCGACAGCGGTCACCAGGCAGGCCAGTGCAATCAGCACGGCCAGGAAACCGCTACCCAACGAACCGAAGGTATGCTGCACGTAGGCATGCAGAACCGCCGCACCGTTGGTGGCGTCAGCCGCGATGTCGTGGCTGGTGGCGCCCAGGCGGAACAGGCTGATGTACACCAAAGCCAGGCCGACACCGGCGATCAGGCCGGCGATGATGGCGTAGCGGGTAATCAGCTTCGGCGACTCGACACCGCGCGAACGGATGGCGTTGACGATGACGATACCGAACACCAGGGCACCCAGGGTATCCATGGTCAGGTAGCCATCGGAGAAGCCCTTGGAGAACGCAGCGGCGGCATAGGCAGGCTGTGCTTCGCCAATGGTGCCGGCCGGCAGCGCGAAGGCAGCAATGCCCAGCACGGCCAAGGCGATGATCTTCAACGGTGCCAGGAAGCGGCCCACGGTATCGAGCAGTTTGCCCGGGTACATGGACACTGCCAGCACCACGATGAAGTAGACCAGGCTGTAGATAAACAGCGCCAACGGGCTTTCACCGGTCAGCGGCGCCACACCCACTTCGAACGACACGGTCGCCGTACGCGGCGTCGCGAACAGCGGGCCGACCGACAGGTAGCACACAGCCGCCAGCAGGCCGCCGAAGAACTTGCCGATCGGGCTGCTCAACGCATCCATACCGCCGCCGACCTTGGCCAGGGCGACCACGGTGATGACCGGCAGGCCCACGGCGGTCACCAGGAAGCCCAGTGCAGCCATCCATACGTGCGGGCCAGACTGCAGACCGACGATAGGCGGGAAGATGATATTGCCTGCACCTACGAAAAGCGCAAACGTCATAAAGCCAAGCGCCAGGATGTCCTGGCCTTTGAGAACTTTCATTTAAGGTAGTACCACACTGCTGAAATCGGGATTCGAGAGGGGATTTCCCTATGGGTGAGGGAAATGCTGCCCGGCCTTATAGGCCAGACCCGTTTAGCGTGTCGTTCCCTTTTGGGGAGCGGGCACAAAGTGAACGCGTAGACTAACCGTTTTACCCGACAAACGCACTGTTACAGTGCTGCTTGTCCGATGTGCGTACATGTTTGTCGTCTGGTTATCTGTGTCGGGCGATAATTTATTGCCAATTAGTGCGAATGTCTGGTGGAAAAACCTGATGAGGGCCATCGAATTTTCCACCTTTACAAAAATACCCAACGCTAAAACGACAAAGGCCACCCGAAGGTGGCCTCTGTGCGCGTGGGGGGTGTAGCAGTATTACTTCTTGGCTTCCCAGCCAGTCAGCTCGGCCAGGGCCTTGCCGATGTCAGCCAGGGAACGCACGGTCTTCACACCCGCGTCCTGCAGAGCAGCGAACTTCTCGTCCGCAGTGCCCTTGCCGCCGGAGATGATGGCGCCAGCGTGGCCCATGCGCTTGCCCGCAGGTGCGGTAACACCGGCGATGTAGGAAACGACTGGCTTGGTCACGTGGGCCTTGATGTAGGCCGCAGCTTCTTCTTCAGCCGAACCGCCGATCTCACCGATCATGACGATCGCTTCGGTCTTCGGGTCTTCCTGGAACAGCTTCAGGATGTCGATGAAGTTGGAGCCCGGGATCGGGTCACCGCCGATGCCGACGCAGGTCGACTGGCCGAAGCCGGCGTCGGTGGTCTGCTTCACAGCTTCGTAAGTCAGGGTGCCGGAACGCGAAACGATACCGACCTTGCCTGGCAGGTGGATGTGGCCTGGCATGATGCCGATCTTGCACTCGCCCGGGGTGATGACACCTGGGCAGTTAGGGCCGATCAGGGTAACGCCCAGCTCGTCGCACTTGACCTTGGCATCCAGCATGTCCAGGGTAGGAATGCCTTCGGTGATGCACACGATCAGCTTGATGCCGCCGAAGGCCGCTTCCAGGATCGAGTCTTTGCAGAACGGAGCTGGTACGTAGATGACCGAAGCGTCAGCGCCGGTAGCTTCAACGGCTTCCTTGACGGTGTTGAACACCGGCAGGCCCAGGTGGGTGGTGCCACCCTTGCCTGGGGTTACGCCGCCGACCATCTTGGTGCCGTAGGCGATGGCTTGTTCGGAGTGGAAAGTACCCTGCGAGCCGGTGAAGCCCTGGCAGATGACTTTGGTGTCTTTATTGATCAGGACGCTCATTACTTGCCCTCCGCAGCTTTGACAACTTGTTGAGCAGCGTCGGTCAGGCTGGTTGCCGCAATGATGTTCAAACCGCTTTCTGCCAGTACTTTAGCGCCCAGTTCGGCGTTGTTACCTTCAAGGCGAACAACAACCGGAACTTTAACGCCGACTTCTTTCACTGCACCGATGATGCCTTCGGCAATCATGTCGCAGCGAACGATGCCGCCGAAGATGTTGACCAGAACGGCCGCGACGTTGCTGTCGGACAGAATGATCTTGAACGCTTCGGTAACGCGCTCTTTGGTAGCACCGCCGCCAACGTCGAGGAAGTTGGCCGGCTTGCCGCCGTGCAGGTTGACGATGTCCATGGTACCCATGGCCAGGCCGGCACCGTTGACCATGCAGCCGATGTTGCCTTCGAGGGCAACGTAGTTCAGTTCGAACTTGGCAGCGTGGGCTTCACGGGCGTCGTCCTGCGACGGGTCGTGGAAGGTTTTCAGCTTAGGCTGACGGTACATGGCGTTGGCGTCGATGTTGATCTTGGCATCGAGGCAGTGCAGGTCGCCGTCGGCCTTGATCACCAGCGGGTTCACTTCCAGCAGCGCCAGGTCGTGATCCTTGAACAGCTTGGCCAGGCCCACGAAGATCTTGGCGAACTGTTGAACTTGCTTGCCTTCCAGACCCAGCTGGAATGCCAGCTCGCGACCCTGGAACGGCTGAGCGCCGACCAGTGGGTCGATGGTGGCCTTGAGGATTTTCTCAGGCGTTTCGTGAGCGACTTTCTCGATGTCCACGCCACCTTCGGTGGAAGCCATGAACACGATACGGCGGCTCGAACGATCGACTACAGCGCCCAGGTACAGCTCTTTGGCGATGTCAGTGCAGGATTCGACCAGAATCTTGGAGACGGGTTGACCGTTGGCATCAGTCTGGTAGGTAACCAGATTTTTGCCCAACCACTGTGCAGCGAACGCCTTGGCGTCTTCCTTGCTGCGAACCAGCTTGACGCCGCCCGCTTTACCGCGACCACCCGCGTGAACCTGGGCTTTTACCACCCACTCGTTCCCGCCGATCTTGTCGCAGGCTTCTGCAGCTTGCTCAGGGGTATCGACTGCGAAACCCTTGGAAACTGGCAGGCCGTATTCAGCGAACAGCTGCTTACCCTGATACTCGTGAAGATTCATGCTTTTTACCGTCTTCGTTAGGTACTGCGCTTCGGCGCTGCGCCATTACTGGCGCCGCACCACCTGTGACCGTTGACCCCGGGTTTTCCCGTGTGATCCGGTCCGGCGGACGTTCCGCGGTGAGTCATGCACGCAAGACTCACGACGGGCTGCCCGCCGTGGTTTCTTATAATTAACGCTTCTTACGGTTGGCCACGTGAATGGCGCCGCCATTCACTGCCAGCGCTGCTTCATGCAACGCTTCGGACAGGGTTGGATGGCTGAAGACCATCATGCCCAGATCCTCGGCACTGGTGCCGAATTCCATTGCGATTGCGCCCTGCTGCACCAGTTCGGCAGCCGATGGGCCAATCACGTGTACACCCAGGACGCGGTCGGTCTTGGCATCGGCGATGACCTTGACGAAACCACCGGTGTCGTTGGCTGCCATCGCACGGCCGCTGGCCGCGAACGGGAAGGTGCCCACGTTAACCTCAACGCCTTCGGCCTTCAAGGCCTGTTCGGTCTTGCCGACCCACGCGATTTCCGGGTGGGTGTAGATAACCGAAGGGATCAGGTCGTAGTTCATCTGGGCCTTGTGGCCTTTGATGCGCTCGACAACCATGATGCCCTCTTCCGAGGCCTTGTGGGCCAGCATCATGCCGCGTACCACGTCACCGATGGCGTATACGCCCGGCACGCTGGTAGCGCAGTAGTCGTCGACGAAGATGTAGCCACGCTCGTCGATGGTCACGCCGCTGTCGGCCGCCAGCAGGTCGGTGGTTACAGGGCGACGGCCGACCGCAACGATCAGCTTGTCGAAGGTGATCTTCTGCTCGCCTTCGGCGTTGGTGTAGGTCACTTCAACTTCGTTGCCGTTGACTTTCGAGCCGGTGACGCGAGCGCCCAGCTTGATGTCCAGGCCTTGCTTGGTCAGGGTCTTCTGGGCTTCTTTCGACACGGCGGTGTCAGCAGCCATCAGGAAGGTGTCCAGGGCTTCCAGGACGGTGACTTCAGCACCCAGGCGAGCCCAGACCGAGCCCAGCTCCAGGCCGATCACGCCGGCACCGATAACGCCCAGGCGCTTCGGTACGGCCTGGAATTCCAGGGCGCCGGTGGAGTCGACGATGACGTTCTGGTCGACCGGAGCCGGCGGAATGTCGATCGGGCGCGAACCGGAAGCCAGGATCACGTTCTCGGCTTCGATGACTTCAGTGGTGCCGTCAGCCTTGGTGACTTCGACTTTCTTGCCTGCCAGCAGCTTGCCGTGGCCCTGGATCGAAGTAACGCCGTTGGCCTTGAACAGGGTGGCAACGCCACCGGTCAGGTTCTTGACGATGCCAGCCTTGCGGCCAACCATCGCGGCGACGTCCATCTTCACTTCACCCGTGGAGATACCGTGGACGTTGAAGCTCTCTTTGGCTTCCTTGTATTTCCAGGAGCTGTCCAGCAGCGCCTTGGAAGGAATGCAACCTACGTTCAGGCAGGTACCGCCCAGGGCCAGCTTGCCCTCGGCGTCGGTGTACTTCTCGATACAGGCAGTCTTCAGACCAAGTTGGGCAGCCTTGATGGCAGCCACATAGCCGCCAGGACCTGCACCAATCACCACTACGTCGAATTTCTGGGTCATAAAAGATTCCTTATCAGCTACAAGCTACAAGCCGCGAACCGCGCGGCATGGCTTCTTGCGAAGCCAGGGCCGGCACGGTACGCAGCCAGAGGGTTAGATGTCCAGCAGCAGGCGAGACGGATCTTCCAGCAGGTTCTTGATGGTGACCAGGAAGGTTACCGCTTCCTTGCCATCGATCAGGCGGTGATCGTACGACAGCGCCAGGTACATCATCGGGCGAATCACGACCTGGCCATTGATGGCCATCGGACGCTGGATGATGTTGTGCATGCCGAGGATAGCGGCCTGCGGCGGGTTGACGATCGGGGTCGACATCATCGAACCGAAGGTACCACCGTTGGTGATGGTGAAGGTGCCACCGGTCATCTCTTCGATGGCCAGCTTGCCGTCACGGGCCTTCTTGCCGAAGGTGGCGATGCCGTTCTCGATTTCAGCCAGGCTCATCGACTCGGCATTACGCAGTACCGGTACCACCAGGCCACGGTCGCTGGACACGGCAACACCGACGTCGGCGTAGCCGTGATAGACGATGTCGTTGCCGTCGATCGAGGCGTTGACAGCCGGGAAGCGCTTCAGGGCTTCGGTGGCGGCCTTGACGAAGAACGACATGAAGCCCAGGCGTACGCCGTTGTGGGTCTTCTCGAACAGGTCCTTGTACTTCGAACGCAGGGCCATGACTTCGGTCATGTCCACTTCGTTGAAGGTGGTCAGCATGGCCATGCTCGACTGGGCTTCGACCAGACGCTCGGCGATCTTGGCACGCAGGCGGGTCATCGGCACGCGCTTCTCGGTGCGGTCACCAGCGGCGACGACAACCGGGGCAGCAGCAGCGGCAGCAGGCTTGGCAGCCGGGACAGCGGCAGGCGCCGACTTCTTGTTGGCGACGGCAGCTACGACGTCTTCCTTGGTGATGCGGCCACCTTTGCCAGTGCCGGCAACGGCAGCCAGGTCGATGCCGTTTTCTTCAGCCAGCTTGCGCGCGGCCGGGGCAGCGATCGGGTCGTCTTCGCCAGCATCGGCAGCAGCGGCAGCCGGAGCAGCAGCGGCCGGGGCAGCAGCAGGTGCAGCGGCGGCAGCGCCGCCTTCAACGATCGAACCCAGCACTTCGTCGGACAGGACGGTGTCGCCCTCGCCCTTGACGATGGCGCCCAGCACGCCGTCGGCGGTGGCCAGCACTTCCAGGACGACCTTGTCGGTCTCGATGTCGACGATCAGCTCGTCACGCTTGACGGCTTCGCCCGGCTGCTTGTGCCAGGTGGCAACGGTGCCATCGGCAACCGATTCCGGGAAGGTTGGGGCTTTGATCTCGATAGCCATTATCAGTGTTTCCTTAAATTCGGTTTCAGGTGCGCGAAGGCGTTAGACAGTGAAGGCGTCTTGCAGCAGTTTTTCCTGCTGTTCGGCGTGCTTCGAAGCGTAACCACAGGCTGGCGCGGCAGAAGCGTCGCGGCCGGCGTATTCCAGGACCAGCGCCTTGTTGAGGCGGCCCAGGATACGGCGCATGTGGTGCTGGCTGCTGTACCAGGCGCCCTGGTTCATCGGCTCTTCCTGACACCAGACCGCATGCTTGAGGTTGGTGTACGGCGCCAGGATTTCGACCAGGTCGTCCTCCGGGAACGGATACAGCTGCTCGATACGCACGATGGCGATGTCTTCGCGGCCTTCGGTACGGCGTTTTTCCAGCAGGTCGTAGTAAACCTTGCCACCGCACAGGACCAGGCGTTCGACCTTGGCCGGATCGAGGGTGTCGATTTCCGGGATCACGGTCTGGAACGAGCCCTCGGCCAGGTCTTCCAGGGTAGAGACGGCCAGCTTGTGGCGCAGCAGCGACTTTGGCGTCAGCACGATCAGCGGCTTGCGCAGCGGACGGATGACCTGACGACGCAGCAGGTGGTAGATCTGAGCCGGGGTGGTCGGTACGCACACCTGGATGTTGTGCTCGGCGCACAGCTGCAGGTAACGCTCCAGACGCGCGGAGGAGTGCTCCGGGCCCTGCCCTTCATAACCGTGGGGCAGCAGCATGGTCAGGCCACACAGCCGGCCCCACTTGTGCTCGCCGCTGGTGATGAACTGGTCGATCACCACTTGCGCACCGTTGGCGAAGTCGCCGAACTGGGCTTCCCAGATCACCAGCGCGTTCGGCGTGGTGGTGGAGTAGCCGTATTCGAACGCCAGTACCGCTTCTTCCGACAGGAAGGAGTCGTACAGCTCGAACATCGGCTGGCCCGGGAACAGGTTCTTCAGCGGTACGTAGGTGCTGGCGTCCTTCTGGTTGTGCAGCACCGCGTGACGGTGCGAGAAGGTGCCACGGCCGATGTCCTGGCCGGTCATGCGGATCGGGTGACCTTCGAACTGCAGGGTGGCGTAAGCCATGGTCTCTGCATAGCCCCAGTTGATCGGCAAGCCACCGGCCTGCATCTTCTGGCGGTCTTCGTAGATCTTCGCGACCTGACGCTGAACGACGAAGCCTTCCGGGATTTCCAGCAGCTTGGCCGACAGGTCTTGCAGGGTCTTGAGGTCGAAACGGGTGTCGTGACGTGCGGTCCAGGCATGGCCCAGGTACGGGCGCCAGTCGACGAACAGCTCGCGGTTCGGCTCCTTGACCAGGCTCTTCACAACGTGCAGGCCGTTGTCCAGCGCGTTGCGGTACTCGTCGATCTTGGCCTGGGCGCGCTCGGCATCGATGCGGCCAGCCTGGATCAGTGCCTCGGCGTACAGCTCACGGGTAGTGCGCTGCTTGCTGATTTGCTGATACATCAGCGGCTGGGTACCGTTTGGCTCGTCGGCCTCGTTGTGGCCGCGACGACGGTAGCAGACCAGGTCGATCACCACGTCACGCTTGAACTGCATGCGGTAGTCGATCGCCAGCTGGGTGACGAACAGCACCGCTTCCGGGTCATCGCCGTTCACGTGCAGGATCGGCGCCTGGATCATCTTGGCAACGTCGGTGGCGTACTCGGTAGAGCGCGCGTCCAGCGGGTTGCTGATGGTGAAACCCACCTGGTTGTTGATCACGATGTGCACGGTGCCGCCGGTCTTGAAACCGCGGGTCTGCGACATCTGGAAGGTTTCCATGACCACGCCCTGGCCGGCGAACGCTGCGTCGCCGTGGATCGAGATCGGCAGTACCTTGTCGCCAACGGTGTCGTTGCGGCGGTCCTGACGGGCGCGCACCGAACCTTCGACCACTGGCGATACGATTTCCAGGTGGGACGGGTTGAACGCCATGGCCAGGTGCACTTCGCCACCGGCGGTCATCACGTTCGAGGAGAAGCCCTGGTGATACTTCACGTCACCGGAGCCCAGCTCGTTCATCTTCTTGCCTTCGAACTCGTCGAACAGCTCGCGCGGGTTCTTGCCGAAGGTGTTCACCAGGACGTTCAGACGGCCACGGTGGGCCATGCCGATCACGACTTCCTTGGTGCCGTAGGAGCCGGAGCGCTGAATCATCTCGTCCAGCATCGGGATCAGGCTTTCGCCGCCCTCAAGGCCGAAACGCTTGGTGCCTGGGTACTTGGTGCCCAGGTATTTCTCAAGGCCTTCACCGGCCGTCACGCGCTCGAGCAGGTGAGCCTGCACGTCAGCGGAAAACTCCGGACGACCGCGCACGCTTTCCAGGCGCTGCTGGAACCAGCTGCGCTGCTCGGAATCGACGATGTGGGTGAACTCGGCGCCAATGGTGCGACAATATGTCTTCTGGAGCGCCTCGAAGATCTCGCGTAGGCTCGCCTCCTCTTTGCCGATGAACAGGTCGCCGGCACGGAAGGTCGTATCAAGATCGGCATTGGTCAAGCCGTAGTGATTGATCGACAGGTCTACGGGCGCAGGACGCTGCCACAACCCCAACGGGTCGAGCTTGGCAGCCTGATGGCCGCGCATACGATAGGCCTGGATCAGTCGCAGAACTTCAACCTGCTTCTTCTCGTGTTCACTGCTCACGCTCCCGGCGGATACCGGTTGGGCGCGGCGCTGGTTCTTTGCCAGCAGTACGAAATGGTCGCGGATTGTCGAGTGCGATACATCGGTAGCGGTGCTGCCGTCGGCGGGCAACTTCTGGAAGTAGGTGCGCCACTCTTCTGGCACAGCGTTAGGGTCGTGCAGGTAGAGCTCGTAGAGCTCTTCCACATATGCAGCGTTACCACCTGAAAGGTGGGCGCTTTCCCACATGCGCTGCATCACGCTTTCTTGCATGCTTGGTCACCCTCGATTAGGGGACTGATCGGCGAGAGCCACAGCAAACCTGGAAAAGTCCGAATACAGCGACTGAACCACGCCACTTGGATCCTGCTGATTTTCCGGGTACCAGCCCGGAAAGCCCCTGCTGGTCTCATATCTTCATAGGTAATGAACGCAGGCTTTGTGGGCCCTTGTTCGGGTTTTACCTCAGTGCGGGCTCACCACCCGCACCTCGGCTTACTGCAGGTACAACACTTTGTATCAGGTGCCGCTTTGCAGCAGCATGTTACGTACGTGACCGATTGCCTTGGTCGGGTTCAGACCTTTCGGGCAAACGTTTACGCAGTTCATGATCCCGCGGCAGCGGAATACGCTGAACGGGTCATCCAGGGACGCCAGGCGCTCCTGAGTCTTGGTATCGCGGCTGTCAGCCAGGAAGCGGTAGGCTTGCAGCAGTGCAGCCGGGCCCAGGAACTTGTCCGGGTTCCACCAGAACGACGGGCAGGACGTCGAGCAGCACGCGCACAGGATGCACTCGTACAGGCCGTCCAGCTTGTCACGGTCTTCCGGCGACTGCAGGCGCTCGATGGCCGGTGCCGGGGTATCGTTCTGCAGGAACGGCTTCACCTTCTCGTACTGCTTGTAGAAGATGCTCATGTCGACCACCAGGTCACGAATGACCGGCAGGCCTGGCAGCGGACGCAGCACCAGCTTGTTGCCCTTCACCACCGCCGACAGCGGGGTGATGCAGGCCAGGCCGTTCTTGCCGTTCATGTTCATGCCGTCGGAACCGCACACGCCTTCACGGCAGGAGCGACGGTACGAGAAACCTTCGTCCTTTTCCTTGATCAGCGCCAATACATCGAGAACCATCAGGTCCTTGCCGCCGGTATCGACGTCGAACGACTCCATTTTGGGCGCCGAGTCGGTGTCCGGGTTGTAACGATAAACTTCGACTTTCAACATAGCAGCCACCCTTAGTAAGTCCGGACTTTTGGTTCGAAGGCTGGAACAGTCTTCGGCGCAAAGTTGACGCCACGCTTGGCAACGCGCTTCTCACCCGGGTAGTACAGGGTGTGGCACAGCCAGTTTTCGTCGTCACGGTCTTCGAAGTCTTCACGGGCGTGAGCGCCGCGGGACTCTTTACGGGCTTCGGCCGCGATGGCGGTAGCTTCGGCGACTTCCAGCAGGTTCTGCAGCTCCAGCGCTTCGATACGCGCGGTGTTGAAGGCCTGGGACTTGTCGTTGATCTTGACGTTGGCGATGCGGTCACGCAGGCCGGCCAGCTGCTCGATACCCTTCTGCATGTATTCGCCGGTACGGAATACACCGAAGTAGTTCTGCATGCAGCTCTGCAGCTC
Source organism: Pseudomonas sp. URIL14HWK12:I5 (assembly GCF_900176445.1). NCBI lineage: Bacteria > Pseudomonadati > Pseudomonadota > Gammaproteobacteria > Pseudomonadales > Pseudomonadaceae > Pseudomonas > Pseudomonas sp. URIL14HWK12:I5. The sequence continues at coordinate 46,807 of NZ_FWXQ01000002.1, read as the reverse complement.
GCGCTTCAGGCTGGCAACGTCTTCGCCAGAAGTACGCTCGTTGAGCTTGTTCAGGCGGTTCAGGGCCACATCGATATCGGTGTCGCTGGCGTCGCGGTATTCCACGCCGTCGGACAGCGATTTTTCCAGGTGCAGGCCAGCGGCGCGACCGAATACCACCAGGTCGAGCAGCGAGTTGCCGCCCAGGCGGTTGGCACCGTGTACCGATACGCACGCCACTTCACCCACGGCGAACAGACCCGGGATGATCTGGTCCTTGCCTTCGGCGTCCATGGTGATGGCCTGGCCATGAATGTTGGTGGCAACGCCGCCCATCATGTAGTGGCAGGTCGGTACGACCGGAACAGGCGCGACCACAGGGTCGACGTGGGCGAAGGTCTTGGACAGTTCGCAGATACCTGGCAGGCGGCTGTGCAGCACTTCCTCGCCCAGGTGGTCCAGCTTCAGCAGTACGTGGTCCTTGTTCGGGCCCACGCCGTTGCCGGCGATGATTTCCTTGACCATGGAACGGGCAACCACGTCGCGGCCGGCCAGGTCTTTCGCGTTCGGCGCGTAACGCTCCATGAAGCGCTCGCCGTGGGCGTTGATCAGGTAGCCACCTTCACCACGGCAACCTTCGGTTACCAGTACACCGGCGCCGGCGATACCGGTCGGGTGGAACTGCCACATCTCGATGTCCTGCACCGGTACGCCTGCACGCAGGGCCATGCCGATACCGTCACCGGTGTTGATCAGGGCGTTGGTGGTGGAGGCGTAGATACGACCGGCACCGCCAGTGGCCAGAACGGTGGCCTTGGACTTGATGTACATGGTTTCGCCGGTTTCGATGCAGATTGCGATCACACCGACGAACGCGCCGTCCTGGTTTTTCACCAGGTCAACCGCGTAGTACTCGTTGAGGAAGGTAGTGCCTGCTTTCAGGTTGCCCTGGTACAGGGTGTGCAGCAGCGCGTGACCGGTACGGTCGGAAGCGGCACAGGTACGGGCAGCCTGGCCACCTTTACCGAAGTCCTTGGACTGGCCACCGAACGGACGCTGGTAGATACGACCGGTTTCGGTACGCGAGAACGGCAGGCCCATGTGGTCCAGTTCGAAGACCGCAGCCGGGCCTTCCTGACACATGTATTCGATAGCGTCCTGGTCACCGATGTAGTCGGAGCCCTTGACGGTATCGTACATGTGCCAGCGCCAGTCGTCGTTCGGGTCGGCCGAAGCGATGGCACAGGTGATGCCACCCTGGGCGGATACAGTGTGCGAACGGGTCGGGAAGACCTTGGTGACTACGGCAGTCTTGTGGCCGCCTTGAGCCAGTTGCAGCGCGGCGCGCATGCCGGCGCCGCCGCCACCGATGATGATGGCGTCGAAGGAAATGGTTGGAATGCTAGCCATGGATCAGATACCCCAGAGAATCTGCACACCCCAGACGAAGTAAGCGAACATCGCAACGCCGCATACCGCCTGGAACAGGAAACGAATCGCAGTTGCCGACTTGCCGAACGACATAGGCGTCAGGTAGTCGGTTGCAATGGTCCACATGCCGACCCAGGCGTGAGCGCCCAGGGCAACGAGGGCCAGCAGACTGAAGATCCGCATCGCGTTGTTGGAGAACAGACCATGCCACTGGGTGTAGTCGATGCCTGGGTGGGCGACCACGTAGCCGATCAGGAAGAGGAAGTAAGCCGCGAGAACGACCGCAGAAACGCGCTGCGCCATCCAGTCATAGAGGCCCGAACGCGACAGGTTCGTGACATTGGTTACCATACCCAAACTCCCACCAGAACGATCAGCACCACGGAGATGACGATCACGATTTTCGAGCCCAGCTTGCCGCCTTCCAGCGTCTCACCGATACCCATGTCCATGATCAGGTGACGAACACCTGCCACGAGGTGATAAAGCAGGGCAGACAGCAGCCCCCAGGTCACGAATTTGGCCAGCGGGCTGGTCAGACACGCCTTCACCTCACCGAAGCCTTCCTCGGAACCCAGCGACTTGCCCAGTGCATAAAGCATGATGGCAAGGCCGAGGAACAGGATGACGCCGGAGATACGGTGCAGGATGGACGTGTACGCAGTGACGGGGAGCTTGATGGTCCTTAGGTCTAGGTTTACAGGTCGTTGGCTTTTCACGGCTTTTTTCACACTGAAGAGCCCCTAGCGAATCAGGGCAAAGTTGTTGGTAAGTGTACTGGTCAGGTACCCACCACCCAGGGAACGGCGACCCCCAGCAGTTCGGGCTTGCAAGCCCCTGGCGGTCGGGTGCCGAGTATAGACAGTTAGGCTGCTTATGACAACGTGACGGGGTAGCCCAAATAGCGCATTGCCTTTAGCGAACAAAAGGCGTAAATGGGCGAGAATTTCGGGAAAAATCAGGCTTGAATGCTTGATTCAACAAGCCTTTAGGCAAATTGACATCTGAATTTATCCCTCTATAGTGGTGCGGGCCCTGCGTGGGGGGTCTGTCTGATGATTTCTAGCATTAATAGGAGGCCACATGGCTGACAAAAAAGCGCAGTTGGTCATCGAGGGCGCTGCCCCCGTCGAGCTGCCCATTTTAACCGGCACCGTTGGTCCTGATGTAATCGACGTCCGCGGGTTGGGGGCCACTGGTCACTTCACCTTCGACCCTGGTTTCATGGCGACTGCCTCGTGCGAGTCGAAGATCACCTACATTGACGGCGACAAAGGGATCCTGCTGCACCGCGGCTACCCGATCGAACAACTCGCCGAACAATCCGACTACCTCGAAACCTGCTACCTGCTGCTCAACGGCGAACTGCCGAATGCCGAGCAGAAGGCCCAGTTCGTCAGCACCGTCAAGAACCACACCATGGTTCACGAGCAGCTGAAGTCCTTCTTCAACGGTTTCCGTCGCGACGCTCACCCGATGGCGGTGATGTGTGGCGTGGTCGGCGCCCTGTCGGCGTTCTATCACGACTCCCTGGATATCAATAACCCGCAACACCGCGAAATTTCCGCGGTGCGCCTGGTCGCCAAGATGCCGACCCTGGCCGCGATGGTTTACAAGTACTCCATGGGCCAGCCGATGATGTACCCGCGCAACGACCTGTCGTACGCGGAAAACTTCCTGCACATGATGTTCAACACCCCGTGCGAGATCAAACCGATCAGCCCGGTACTGGCCAAGGCAATGGACCGGATCTTCATCCTCCATGCCGACCACGAACAGAATGCCTCCACCTCCACCGTTCGCCTGGCCGGCTCGTCGGGTGCCAACCCGTTCGCCTGTATCGCCGCCGGTATCGCCGCACTGTGGGGTCCGGCCCACGGCGGTGCGAACGAAGCCGTACTGACCATGCTCGATGAAATCGGCGATGTTTCGAACATCGACAAGTTCATCGCCAAGGCCAAGGACAAGAACGACCCGTTCAAGCTGATGGGCTTCGGTCACCGCGTGTACAAGAACCGCGACCCGCGCGCCACCGTGATGAAGCAGACCTGCGACGAAGTCCTGCGCGAGCTGGGCATCAAGAACGACCCGCAGCTGGAACTGGCCATGCGCCTGGAAGAGATCGCCCTCACCGATCCTTACTTCATCGAGCGCTCGCTGTACCCGAACGTCGACTTCTACTCGGGGATCATCCTCAAGGCGATCGGCATTCCGACCAGCATGTTCACCGTGATCTTCGCCCTGGCACGTACCGTGGGCTGGATCTCGCACTGGAAAGAAATGCTCTCCAGCCCGTACAAGATTGGCCGCCCGCGCCAGCTGTACACCGGCGAGCAGAAGCGCGACATCGTTGCGCTGCAGGACCGCAAGTAAGCTTTACTGGCCGAACGCAAAAAGGCTGCCCTTGGGCAGCCTTTTTTTATTGGCTTTTTCCTGTGCCAGCGAAGAGGCCGGCACAGGCAACACCAAACCTCAGTTCTTCTCAGCCCGCTCCCGCAGCCCTTTCAGGGTATTGAACGGCGCATCCACCACGAACTTGTTGGCCACCATCGCCGGCACGCTACCACCCGGCTCGGTGTGCACCTGGTAGGTCACTTCGGTGCTGTCACCCTTGGGCACCAGTTTCCAGAAGCCTTCCACTTTCGCCACCCGCACAAAGCCCTTCTCTTCCGGGACATAGGTCGGCTCTTCGACCAGATTACGGGTCAAGCTGCCATCAGCCCCCTTGACCGTGGTGATATGCAACACCGAATCACGCGGCGTCACTGGCCACGGCGTGTTGAACTGGGTGTAGGTCCAGCTCTGGTCGCCTTCATGCTTGAGCAGCTTTTGCGACTTGCACTCGTGAATCCATGCACAGGCGCCGACCACGTCTTCCTGCAACGCCTGCACCTTGGCCAGCGGCGCCTTGATCACGGTAACGCCTTGATAGGCCTTGTACTTGGAACCGGCTACTTCACTGAGAGATACCTTGATCCCCTCCTCGTCCTTGGCCACTTGCCAGTTTTCGGCCCAGGCCACCGGCGACAGCAAAACACCCATGCCACACAGCAGTGCAATACGCTTGAACGATCTCATCATGTTTATCCTTGTTGTCGAAGATCCAGCCTCTCACGCCGCCGTCATCTGCTCCCACCAACCCAGAATCCTGATTGCCTCGTCACGGTCGCTGCCGCACACCTCGACATCCGCCTTGAAGCCACCGCACACCGCCGGCCGCTCGGGCTTGCCAAACAGGTCGCAGAGGTTGGCAGCCGTCAGGTGCAGGCAGCGCTCGCCCGCCGGCTTGCCATTGGGCATGCGCGGCATCGCAGAAGTGATGGACGGGGCGATGCAGCAGGCACCGCAGCCCTCACGACAATTCATGGCTATTCACCAAAATCAGGACTCCCTGGAACAAAACGGGACGAACGTCCCTGGATAGTAACCGCTCAAACAGGCGTTTGAAATTACTGGCACGATGAAATGTGCAGTGACCCGGCAGTCAGTTTGACTGCTACTGCCGGTACTCGAAATCGATGGCCGCCCCTTCAACGTCATGACGGCTGTCGTTGCGCAATTGCAACTGCATTTCGTTGTTGATCAGCCGGCCATTGAGCTGGAACGGGCTGTCGTTGGTTTCTGGTTTCTCGGTGAACATGGGCGGCAGCAAGGGTTTGCGTCGCTGAATCGGCGACGGGGTGCCAACGTTCGGCTCAAGTGAGTTGACCATATCGACCGGCAGGCTGAGGTCAAGCTTTGCCTTTGGCAGCGGCTTGGCCACCGCCTTGCTGACCGGCTTGGGCGCCTTGGCCTTGCTGTTGGCGGCTTTTTTTACCGCCTGCTTCTGGACAGGCTTGGCTGCCGCCTTTTTCTGCACTGGCTTGCCCTGGGTGACCGGAGCCTGGCTGGCCGGCTGCGCAGCCATGGCTGGCGCACAGCAGAACGGTGCGAGGCACAAGATCAGGGCAAAACGGCGTAAAGCATTCATGGCAAATGGACAGACTGGCAGGAAAAGTGCGTATGCTCCCTGTTCCACAGGCAGCTGGCAAGCCTTACAAAAGTGTGAGCGCAGGCTCCCGGCACAACTGCTGAGCCAGCAAGCCGAGGGTAATCACGGCACGCTCGGCCTCCTTGTTCCACGGAATACCGCAATTAAGGCGGATGCAGTGGTTGAACTGCTCTGTATTACTGAATATTAACCCCGGCGCAATGCTGATGCCCTGCTCCAGCGCCCGCACATGCAGCTCCTGCGTGTTGACCCGCCCGGGCAGGCTCACCCACAGAATGAAACCGCCCGTAGGCCGGGTCATCTGGGTGCCTTCGGGGAAGTGCTGCTGCACTGCCAACTGGTAGGCGCTGAGGTTCTTGCGATACTCCTGACGGATGTAGCGCAGATGCCGGTCGTAGCCGCCATTCTCCAGGTAGGCCGCCACCCCCATTTGCGTGACGCTGCACGCCGAGTGGGTAGTGAAGGTTTGCAGCCGCTGGATTTCGTCCTGGTAACGCCCGGCAATCATCCAGCCAACACGTACGCCGGGGGACAGCGTCTTGGAGAAGCTTGAGCAATAGATTACCCGGTCCAGCCGGTCGAACGCCTTCAGCGCCTTGGTCTTGCCCTGCTCGAACATCAGCTCGCCATAGATATCGTCCTCGATGATCTGGATATCGAAGTCCGATGCCAGGCGCAGCAGTTGTTTCTGCCGCTCTTCCGGGACGGTGCCACCCAAGGGGTTGCTCAGCCGCGCGGTGAGCACCAGGGCCTTGATCGACCACTGGTTGGCCGCCAGCTGCAAAGCTTCAAGGCTGATGCCCGTGGACGGGTCGCTGGGGATTTCGATCACCTTCAGGCCCAGCAGGTCCGCCAGCTGCAGCAAGCCGTAATACGTCGGCGACTCGGCGGCGATCAAGTCCCCCGGACGCGTCAGCACACGCAATGACATTTGCAGCGCATCGACGCAACCGTGGGTCACGATCACTTCACGCGGGTCGACCAGTACACCGGCATCGCGCATGCGAATGGCAATCTGCCGACGCAACGGCTCGAAACCCGGGCTGAACATGTAACTGAACGCGCGCGGGCTGTGAAAGCGGGTGACCTTGGCAATTTGCTGGTGCAGGGCACGCACCGGCAGGTAGTCGACATGCGGCACCGCAGCGCCGAACGGAAATACACCATCGCGGCGCGCTTCGGTGAGCACTTGCTGGATGATGCTGGCACGGGTCACCAGACCAGGGCGCTCCACCCGGGCAATGTCGGGGGTTTGCGCAGTCAGGGCCGGCGTCTGGTGCACATAGTAGCCAGACTGCGGCCGCGCACGGATCAGGCCTTGATCTTCGAGGTTGGCATAGGCCTGCAGCACCGTGGCATGGCTGACATTGAGCTGGGCGCTCATCTTGCGCACGGAGGGTACCCGCTCGCCTGGCTGGTAGACACCGCGGCGGATGTCATCGGCCAGTTGCTGGGCGATACGCTGGTACAGCAGCAGGTTGGTCATGGCGGCAGGCTCGTTGTTCTTGTGCGGCTCGATGACGGTAAAGGATACCGTAACAGTTGCAAAGTGTACTGGGACAGAATGCAACATAGTCGACAATACAACAGCGTGATAACTATCGAAACGATTAAACCGACAAAAAGAAGGGCCGCATGGCGGCCCTTCTTTGAGTCGAACTCAGCGCGCAGGCGCGAGCCTGCCCTTGTCGTCGGAGAACACGATTTCTACCCGACGGTTCTGCGCCCTGCCCCGCTCAGAGGCGTTGGCCTCGATCGGGTACTGGTCGCCATAGCCCTCGACCTGCAAACGCTTTTCGTCTATGCCCAGGTCCACCAGCATGTCAGCCACGGCCTGCGCCCGATCGCGAGACAGTTTCAGGTTGTCCTCGGCCGCGCCGGTGCTGTCGGTATAGCCTTCGATACGTACCACCCGACGCGGGTTAAGCTGAAGGAACTGCACCAGCTTGAGTACCGTGCGGCTGGCCGAGTTCTTCAGGTCGGCACGGCCGGTATCGAACAGCACGTCGCCCAAGGTCATCACCAAGCCACGGTCGGTCTGCTCGGAGGCCAGTGCCGCGATTTGCGACTCGACCCATTTGCCCTGCTGCTGCACGCTGGCCAGCTTGGCCTCGCGCAAGGCCAGCTGCAGGCGCTGGCGCTCCAGGTCGAGCTTGGTCTGGCGCTCCTGGTTCAGCGCCAGCTTGGCATGCTCACGGGCAATCTCGCTGTAGCGCTGGCTGAGGTAAGCGTAATGGCGCACATCGGAACCGGTGCCGATGTAGCTGGACAAACGCTCGGCACGGGCCAGCGACTCGCCCGCGCGGATCACATCGCGCGGCGCACTGCGCAGCACATCGGAATCATCCTTGACCTTGGCGAAGGCGGCACTGGCTTCATCCAGCGCTGCAGAACTGCGCTGGCTGGCACAGCCTTGCAAGCCTGCGGCCAGCGCCAGCACTACCAGCGCAGCCAACGGTGTGCGGCGGATCATGGCTGCACCTCCAGTTGCTTGCGCAGGCGCTTGACCCGCGACTGCAACAGCTGGAGCTGCTCTTCGCTCTTCTGGTTCAGCACCTGGGCCTCGGCCAGGCGCGCATCCAGCTCGGCCTGCTCGGCACGCATGCGCGCATCGCGATAGTCTTCGCTCAGCATGTTGGCCTTGGCCCGGGCCAGCTTGTCTTCAGCCAGCTTCAGCGTTTCGACCTGCTCGGTGGCACCTACGGCCTTGGCCTGCTCCAGGGCCTGTTCGGAAATGCGCATCTGCTCGTCAGGGGCCGGATCATTGGCGCAGCCAGCCAGGCCAAGCATGGCCAAGGCAAGGATTAGTGGTTGGGTTCTCACGCAATCTTCCTAGTGTTTGGGGGCGTCCGCCGGCACCTGCAACTGCGCTTTCCAGCGCTCGACATTTCGTTGCAGGACCGCCTCGGACGCACCGGAGATCGGCAATTCTGTCAGTTTTTTCGCCAATTGCCCACGCAACCAGCTGTCATTGCAGGCCGAGTTGTGTGAAAGGGCCAAGTACAGGCCTGGCCGGTCCACCGGCAGGCCACGGGCGATCAGGTCATTGCTCATACCCAGGCTCTGGGCCATGGCCATGCCTGAATAGCGGCCAGCCAGCACATAGTCCACTTGGCCGAGCACCAGTTTCTGGAAGGCCTGGGTAAGGTTCTGCGCCGGCACCAGCTTGAGCTGGGCCTTGGCGAAGGCGGTGAAGGCCGGTGTCAGCCGTGCGCGCTCGGACAAGCTGCCCTGATACCTGGCCAGGTCCGCCGGCCCGTCGAAGGTCAGCTGGGCATCATGACGCGTCCACACCAGGTACTCGTTGAGCTGCAACGGCGGGTGGATGTAGTCCAGCGCGGTCAATTGCTCCACCTGCATGGGGGTGTCGAGTAGCAGATCCATGCGGCCACTGCGCACTTCCTCCAGTGCCTGGTCGCGACGACCTGCGCTCAGTACTTCAACTTTTACACCCAACTCGCCAGCCACCTGACGCAACAGGTCTACGTTGGCGCCGATCAGGTGTTCAGGGTCTTGTGGGTCTTGCCATGAATAGGGCGGTGCATCAGGGCTGCCGGTTGCCACCAGGCGTTCGCACTTGCCTGCCGCCATGACCAGCGGTGAGAACAGCGCCGCCATGCATGCCAGCGCCCTGCCCGTTTCACGCAACGTCATCCCTCACTCCTCAACCCATAAAAAAACCCGACCCTCGAAACGAGGGCCGGGTTCTTTATAAGTGAAGCAGGCGGATCAGACCAGCTTTTCCAGCTCCGGAACCGCTTCGAACAGGTCTGCGACCAGGCCGTAGTCGGCTACCTGGAAGATCGGCGCTTCTTCGTCCTTGTTGATCGCAACGATCACTTTGGAGTCTTTCATGCCGGCCAGGTGCTGGATCGCGCCGGAGATACCGACGGCGATGTACAGCTGTGGCGCAACGATCTTGCCGGTCTGGCCGACCTGCATGTCGTTCGGCACGAAGCCGGCGTCGACTGCGGCGCGCGAGGCACCGACTGCAGCGCCAAGCTTGTCGGCCAGGCTGTACAGGTGCTTGAAGTTGTCACCGTTGCCCATGCCACGGCCGCCGGATACGACGATCTTGGCAGCGGTCAGCTCTGGGCGGTCGGACTTGGCCAGCTCTTCGCCAACGAAGGCAGAAATGCCAGCGTTGTGCGCAGCACCAACAGCCTCAACAGCGGCCGAGCCACCTTCGGCGGCCACGGCGTCGAAGCCGGTGGTACGCACGGTGATGACCTTGACCGAAGCGCTCGACTGCACGGTGGCAATGGCGTTACCGGCGTAGATCGGGCGCTTGAAGGTGTCAGCGGACTCGACCGAGATGATCTCGGAAATCTGGTCCACGTCCAGCAGCGCGGCAACGCGCGGCAGGATGTTCTTGCCGTTGGTGGTAGCCGGGGCCAGCACGTGGCTGTAACCCTTGGCCAGCTCGACGATCAGCGGCGCGACGTTCTCTGGCAGCACATGGGCGTAGGCAGCGTTATCGGCAACCAGCACCTTGGCCACGCCAGCGATCTTGGCAGCAGATTCGGCAATGCTGCCGACGTTCTGGCCAGCGACCAGTACGTGCACATCCCCACCGATCTTGGCGGCAGCGGCAACAGTGTTCAGGGTGGCCGGAGCTACGGCACCGGCTTCGTATTCAGCGACAACCAGGATAGTCATTTAGATTACCTTCGCTTCGTTCTTCAGCTTCTCGACCAGTTCGGCCACCGATTTGACCTTGATGCCAGCGCTGCGGGCAGCCGGGGCTTCAACCTTCAGGGTCTTGTTGGTGGAGGCGAGGGAAACGCCCAGCGCGTCCGGAGTAACGGTCTCCAGCGGCTTCTTCTTGGCCTTCATGATGTTCGGCAGCGACGCGTAGCGCGGCTCGTTCAGGCGCAGGTCGGTGGTGACGATGGCTGGCAGGTTCAGCGATACGGTCTGCAGACCGCCATCGATTTCACGGGTGACGTTCAGCTTGTCGCCAGCCACTTCGACCTTGGAGGCGAAGGTGCCTTGCGCGTAGCCGGTCAGCGCAGCCAGCATCTGGCCGGTCTGGTTGTTGTCGCTGTCGATGGCCTGCTTGCCGAGGATGACCAGCTGTGGCTGCTCCTTGTCGACAACGGCTTTCAGCGCCTTGGCCACAGCCAGGGAGTTCAGTTCGTCAGCGGCTTCTACCAGGATGGCGCGGTCGGCACCCAGGGCCAGGGCGGTACGCAGTTGCTCCTGGGCAGTGGTCGGGCCGACGGAAACGACGACGATCTCGGTCGCAACGCCCTTTTCCTTCAAGCGGACAGCCTCTTCCACGGCGATTTCGCAGAAGGGGTTCATGGACATCTTGACGTTAGCAAGGTCGACGCCGGAGTTGTCCGCCTTGACGCGAACCTTGACGTTGTAGTCGACCACTCGTTTGACAGCTACAAGAACCTTCATGGATTCCTCGTTACTCTCCGGTGAATAGATAGTCGCCTGGGACTGAGCCCTGCGATGCGCGTGGGTACAAGGGCACCTCTAAAAACGTATCGGGAGGCAATAACTTCACAGTGACCGAACAGTCTTGTTCGGACCATTGCGACAAATCCTCACGGGTCATTTTCTGTCGTGGCGTGTAAACTCCACTACAAACCGGCCAAAGGCCGCAAAACCCTGCTCCACACCTGGTCTTTAGAGGTGTACCTGCGCCCGGCTGCAAGCCTACGGCGAACGTAAAACCGCTCGTATCTTGACCGTAACACCCCATCCGGTCAATACGGCAAATCGGTCACCCTCCAGCCGCGCTCCTGTGATTTTACTGGCCTGCGGCAAATTCAAACAAACGTTTGTATTGGACCCGCCAAGTGGTGTAGATATAATGCGCGGCCAAGACAAAACGGTGTAGTCCGTCATTTGCGCAGCTACAGTTCCGCTCCCGTGATGAGCCACTGCGCGCAAGCACCCATAAGACAAAGCAACAGCACGAGCCTTGATGAGTAGGAGAGAACCAGTGGAACGCGAATACATGGAATTCGACGTGGTCATCGTCGGCGCCGGCCCGGCGGGCCTGTCCGCCGCCTGCCGCCTGAAGCAGAAGGCCGCCGAAGCCGGTAGCGAAATCAGCGTCTGCGTGGTGGAAAAAGGCTCTGAAGTGGGCGCCCACATCCTCTCCGGCGCAGTGTTCGAGCCCCGCGCCCTGAACGAGCTGTTCCCCGACTGGAAGGAACTCGGCGCACCCCTGAACACCGAAGTGAAGCGCGACGACATCTACGTGCTCAAGGATGCCGGCAGCGCCACCAAGGTGCCTGACCTGTTCGTGCCCAAAACCATGCACAACGAAGGCAACTACATCATCTCGCTGGGCAACCTGTGCCGCTGGCTGGCCCAGCAGGCCGAGAACCTGGGCGTGGAGGTCTACCCGGGCTTCGCCGCCCAGGAAGCGCTGTTCGATGAAAACGGCGTGGTGCGTGGCATTGTCACCGGCGACATGGGTGTGGACCGTGAAGGCAACCCGAAGGACGGCATGTACACCCCGGGCATGGAGCTGCGTGGCAAGTACACCCTGTTCGCCGAAGGTTGCCGTGGCCACATCGGCAAGCAGCTGATCAAGCGCTTCAACCTGGACAGCGAGTCCGATGTGCAGCACTACGGCATCGGCCTGAAGGAAATCTGGGAAATCGACCCTGCCAAGCACGAGCAGGGCCTGGTGGTGCACACCGCCGGCTGGCCGCTGGACGTGATGGCCAAGGACAACACCGGGGGTTCGTTCCTTTATCACCTGGAAAACAACCAGGTGGTGGTCGGCCTGATCGTCGACCTGTCCTACGCCAACCCGTACCTGTCGCCATTCGACGAGTTCCAGCGCCTGAAGCACCATCCGGTGATCAGCCAGTATCTCGAAGGCGGCAAACGCATCAGCTACGGCGCCCGCGCCCTGGCCAAGGGCGGCATCAACTCGCTGCCGAAAATGGTGTTCAACGGCGGCGCACTTATCGGCTGTGACCTGGGCACCATGAACGTGGCCAAGATCAAAGGCAGCCACACGGCGATGAAGTCCGGCATGCTCGCCGCCGAGGCGGTGGCCGACGCGCTGCTCGCCGGCAGCGAGGGCGGTGACCAGCTGAACGGCTACGTCAGCGCCTTCAAGGCCAGCTGGCTGTACGAAGAACTGTTCGCCAGCCGCAACTTCGGCCCGGCCATGCACAAGTTCGGCCCACTGCTGGGCGCTGCGTTCAACTATGTGGACCAGAACTGGTTCGGCGGCAAGCTGCCGTTCACCCTGCACGACACCAAGCCGGACTACGCCTGCCTCAAGCTCGCGGCCGACTCGAAAAAGATCGACTACCCGAAACCGGACGGCAAGCTCAGCTTCGACAAGCTCAGCTCGGTATTCCTCTCCAGCACCAACCACGAAGAGGAACAACCCTGCCACCTGAAGTTGACCGACCCGAACGTGCCGATCGCCAGCAACCTGCCGCTGTACGACGAGCCGGCACAACGCTACTGCCCGGCCGGCGTGTACGAAGTGGTCACCCAGGAAGACGGCAACAAGCGCTTCCAGATCAACGCGCAGAACTGCGTGCACTGCAAGACCTGCGACATCAAGGACCCGGCCCAGAACATCACCTGGGTTACCCCTGAGGGCGCAGGCGGGCCGAACTACCCGAACATGTAAGGCCCCGGCCCTGCCGTAACAAAAAGCCCCCGGCTCTCACGAGCCGGGGGCTTTTTGTTGTGAATTGCGTCTGGGCTGCGAGGTGTTCGCCGTGAGAGGCTCAGCGCTTATCAGATCGAGCGCCGCGCGGGCGGCGCTCGGTTTATGCCCTGCTGCACAACCCAAGACATGCACCGGCTCATTTGTCACCGCACATGATCGGCATCGGCTCCGCCGCAAACGCCAATGGCTCACGCCGCCCGAAATACAAGGCCGTCAGCAGCCCCACCGTGCCCATGACCAGACAAAACCCGACACACACCCACGGGCTCCACGGCATCAGCGCAATCAGCGCCAGCGGCGTGGTACTGGCCCACAGCGCGTAGGCCACGTTGTAGGTGAAGGAAATCCCCGACACACGGATCTCGGCCGGGAACAATCCAACCATCACCGACGGCACCACACCGACCACGCCGCAGGACAGCCCCGCCAGCGCATAAGCCAGCCAGGTCATCTCCCACTGCCCCACCAGGCTGGCGTAAAGCGCACCGATCCCCAGCGGCAGCAACACGCTGTAGAGCATCAGCGCACGCCAAGCCCCTACGCGGTCGACCAGCAACCCGGCCAGCACGCAGCCGATGTTGAGGAAAACAATGCCCACGCTGCTCAGGGCGAAGGTGTGCCCGGCGCTCATGCCAAAGCGTTGCTGCATTACCGTGGGGGTGATCACCACCAGCACCACCACGGCCGAGGTCAGCACACAGGTCAGCAACGCCGCCGGAATCAACGCCCGACGGTGCTCGCCCAGCACCCGCCGCAGCGGGAATTTCACCGGCTGTTCCTGGCGCGCACGCAGGGCAAGGAACACCGGTGTTTCGCTGAGCCAGCGGCGCAGCCACACGCCAATCACACCAAACACTCCACCCAGCAGGAACGGGTAGCGCCAGGCGTAGTCGAGGATCTCCTGCGGCGTGAACACCTGCGCCAGCAACGTCGCGGTCAATGCCCCCAGCAGGTAGCCGAAGGTCAGCCCGGCCTGCAAGAAGCCCAACGCATACCCGCGCCGCCCGGCAGGCGCGTGCTCGGCGACGAAGGTCCAGGCACTTGGCACCTCGCCCCCCACGGCCGCGCCCTGGAGGATGCGCAGCGCCAGCAGGATCAACGGTGCGGCGTAGCCGATGTCGGCATAGGTCGGCATTACCCCGATCAGCAGGCATGGCAGGGCCATCATCAGGATGCTCAGGCTGAACACCCGCTTGCGCCCCAGGTGGTCGGCGAAGTGCGCCATCAAGATGCCGCCCAGCGGCCGCGCCAGGTAGCCGGTGACGAAGATCCCGAAGCTTTGCAGCAGGCGCAGCCACTCTGGCATCTCGGGCGGGAAGAACAGCTGGCTGAGGGTCAGCGCAAAAAATACGAAAATGATGAAGTCGTAGATTTCCAGCGCGCCGCCCAGTGCCGCCAGGCCCAGGGTCCGATGGTCGCCGCGGCTGAACCGGGGCGGGCGAGCGGTATCGATGGCAGTCATGGCAGGGTCCGCAAATCGGCAAAGGGCAAGAGGATAGCAAATAGCTGCCCCGTTGCCCCGCCTGCTGCGCGGCTAGCGGTTGAACACCGTATGCGCGAAGTTGGCGCGCGGCCGTGGCCTGGCCGTAGCCGCCGGGATGGCGCCCGGCAGCGGCAATTTGCCGACCAGCACCGGTCCGTCGATGATCGCCATGAATGACTCCAGCGCCTCGTTATCGGGCACCTGCGGTAGGCTCAGGCTGACCGCCTGGCGCTCGGCCTGCGGCACCGCAGGCACTTTCAACTGGCTGGAATGGTAAAGCAGGGCGTGCTGGATCTGGGTACTGACGCGACAAAAACGCTCCAGGTCAACCCCGGCATGGCTGGCCAGTTCGATATTGCCCAGCAGCAAGTGAAAAGGCTGCAAGGCGCACTGCACCAAACGCTGCAGCTCCTCGAAACTGTCAACGGGGGCGATCCGATAGTAGCCCAGGCCATTGAGCAGCCGCTCCAACTGCAGCCGCTGGCAGGGGTGGGTGTCGGCAATGAGAATGCGCAGGGTCTTGTTTGCCATGGTCGGGCCTGGGCAGCTGGGTAATGGGTACATTCCATGACCTTACTGCGCCCGTTATGGCGACTGCCAAGGCCATGCCTGGCAGCGGTCTACTTTGATAGAAGTCGGGAAAGCCGCATAAATCAAGTGATTGACTGACGGAATTTGCATTTGCCTTTAGCCCGGTACTCCGGTTTGCCACTTGCGCTCACCCCGTCAAGCCGGTCAGGTAACCGCGCGCCTAAACCCAGACGCTCGCACTTCGTTTAAAGGAGGCTCATGCCCCAAGGCATCGCCTCTTACATTCGCGGAGAACCCAGATGTTTCGCCCGGCCCTAGCCTTTTTCGCCCTGACCCTGTCCAGCGTCGCATGGTCCGCCGAGCCCTGTTCGGTAGACATTCACAGTACTGACCAGATGACCTACGACCTGAAAACGATCACCGTACCGCAGACCTGCCAACGCTTTACCGTTAACTTGCTGCACACCGGCACACTGCCCAGGAACATCATGGGCCACAACTGGGTGCTGGCCAAAAAGGACGACATCAAAGGCGTGACCACCGATGGCGCTGCGGCAGGTGAGGCCGATAACTACCTCCAGCCGGGCGACAAGCGCGTGCTCGCCCATACCCGACTGATCGGGGGTGGCGAAAAAGATTCGGTCACTTTCGACACCGGCATGCTGCAGGCAGGCCAGGCGTACGCGTTTTTCTGCTCCTATCCTTTCCACTCCACCATGATGAAGGGCACCCTCACATTCGGTACCTCGTCAGGCAGCTGACGCTATCGGAAAGTGGGCCGCACAGCCGAACGTGCGCTCAGGCCTCGGCCCACTCGCGCATACGCAGCCGGCAATGCTTCATGGCGTTGACGATGTGCTTCTCCACCATGGCCTTGGACAGGCCCAGACGCGCGGCAATCTCCCCATGTGACAGGCCTTCGAGCTTGCGCAGCAAGAAACACGCCCGGCAGGTTTCGCTCAGCTCCGCCACTGCACGCTGCAGCAACTCCAGGCGCTCTTCCTGGCGACAGGCGCCGTGCACGGGGGCGACGAAGAATCGCTCATCGGTTTCCAGAACCTCCAGAGGCTCGGCGCGACGAAGCTGGTTGCGCCGATGACCATCGGTGACCAGGTTCAGGGCGGTGCGGTAAAGGAAAGCGCGCGGATGGGAGATCTGCGTGTCATCACACCGCTCGAGTACCCGCAGATACGCCTCCTGCGCGATATCTTCGGCAGCATGGCGGCTACCCAGACGCGAACGAAGGAACCCGACCAGTTCACGGTAGTAATGCTCGAGCAGTACACCCGAAGACGGCATCGAAGCGCTTTCCCTGTTGTCGATGATGGTAGAAGACCGCTGCAGGCCAAGTAGTGGCACCGCGAGCGCATAAAATATAATAATTCTCATCAAGCTTAAAGACGTTGTTACATTTCCACGCCCGCAACGCGTGCTCCCCGCTAAATCCGCCCTGATCGCTTTCGTTTAATCGGCAGCCTCCCTAGCTGATCCTTGGTGACAGCGGCCCTCTCATGGTCGGAAATCCTGCATGATCCCTCAACGCCTTACCCGTCGTGCCTTAACGCTCGCGCTGTGCCTGATCCCCGTGGCCGCATTCGCCACCTGGCAACTGTTGCCCGCCGCGGCCGAGCAGCGGCCGTTCGTCAGCGTCAGCCGTGGCAACATCGAATCCAGTGTCACCGCGCTGGGCACCCTGCAGCCCCGTCAGTACGTCGACGTGGGCGCACAAGCCTCCGGGCAGATCCGCACGTTGCACGTAGAAGTCGGTGACACCGTCGAGCAGGGGCAGTTGCTGGTGGAAATCGACCCTGCCACGCAACAGGCCCAGCTGGATGCCGAGCGCTATGCCATCCAGACCCTGAAAGCGCAGGTCAAGGAGCAGCGTGCCGAGCATGTCCTGGCCGAACAACAGTTGCGTCGCCAGCAGCGGATGGCCAGCGACGGCGCCACGCGTGAAGAGGATGTGCAGACCGCCCAGGCCAAGGTGCTGACTACCCAGGCGCGCATCGACATGTATGAGGCGCAGATTCTCCAGGCGCAGGCCACGTTGCGCAGCGCGCAGGCTCAGTTGGGCTACACCCGCATCTACGCCCCGATCGGCGGTACCGTGGTGGCTGTCGATGCACGAGAAGGGCAAACCCTGAACGCGCAGCAGCGCACCCCGCTGATCCTGCGGATCGCCAAGCTGTCGCCGATGACGGTATGGGCCGAGGTCTCGGAAGCCGACATCGGCCAGGTCAAGACCGGCATGCAAGCCTACTTCACCACCCTGGGCAGCGGCGGCAGGCGCTGGACCAGCACTGTCAGGCAGATTCTGCCGATCCCGCCCAAACCGCTGGATCAGCTCAGCCAGGGCGGCGGCAGCCCGGTTGCCGCCGGTACGGCAAGCGGCAGCGGGACCGGCCGCGTGGTGCTCTACACCGTGCTGCTGGATGTCGACAACGATGACAACGCGCTGATGGCCGACATGACTGCCCAAGTGTTCTTCGTCGCCGGGTCTGCCAAGGATGTGTTGACCGTGCCCATCGCGGCGCTTCAGGGACGGGGCCAGGGCGAGGGGCTGCAGACTGCCCATGTGCTGACCGGCAAAGGCGACGTACAGACACGCCAGGTACGTACCGGGCTCAGTGACCGCCTGCGCGTGCAGATACTCGACGGGCTTGCGGAAGGTGACAAACTGCTGATCGGCCCTGTTGGCGGTGAGGGTTGACATGAGCACTCCGCTGATAGAGCTGGTCGGCATCCGCAAATCCTACGGGGGCGGCGACAGCCCCCAGGTCGATGTGTTGCGCGGCATCGACCTGAAAGTCCATGCCGGAGAGTTCATCGCCATCGTCGGCACCTCGGGCTCTGGCAAGTCGACCCTGATGAACATCCTGGGTTGCCTAGACCGCCCAAGCGCCGGGCAGTATCGCTTCGCCGGCCAGGATGTTGCCGGCCTGAGCAATGACGAACTGGCCTGGTTGCGCCGCGAAGCGTTCGGGTTCGTGTTTCAGGGCTATCACCTGATCCCCTCCGCCTCGGCGCAGGAAAACGTGGAGATGCCGGCGATCTACGCCGGAACCACGGCGGCCCCGCGCGCCGAACGGGCCAAGGCCCTGCTGCAACGCCTGGGCCTGGGCGAGCGCACCGGCAATCGCCCGCGCCAGCTTTCAGGCGGCCAGCAACAACGGGTGTCCATCGCCCGGGCATTGATGAACGGCGGCCACATCATCCTGGCGGATGAGCCCACCGGTGCGCTGGACAGCCACAGTGGCACCGAGGTCATGCGTCTGCTGGATGAACTGGCCGAGCAAGGCCATGTGGTGATCCTGATCACCCACGACCGCGATGTGGCCGCCCGGGCCCAGCGCATCATCGAGATCCGCGACGGCGAAGTCATCAGTGACAGCGGCGCCGACCAGGCGCCGCCACCGCGTCGCCCAGGTGCGCTGCAAGCCGTCGATCTGGCCGGGCGCCTGGTGCGTGCCGACAGCCAGGGCAGCCCCTGGCTGGGCGAAACCCGGGACGCCCTGCAGGCCGCCTGGCGGGTCATATGGAGCAACCGCACACGCACCGCCCTAACCCTGCTGGGGATCATCATCGGCGTCGCGTCGGTGGTCGTCATGCTGGCAGTGGGTGAAGGCAGCAAGCGCCAGGTCATGGCCCAGATGGGCGCGTTCGGCTCGAACATCATCTTCATGAACGGTGCCCCTCCAACACCGCGCGCTCCGCCCGGCAACGTTCGCCTCAGCGACGTGCAGGCGCTGGCCGAGCTACCGCAAGTGAAGTCCATCATGCCGGCCATGACAGTGGAAGCGCAGGTGCGCTTCGGCAATCGCGACCTGGAATCGACCATCGGCGGCTATTCGCCTGTGTTCCCGACGCTGATGAGCTGGCCCGTCAGCGAAGGCAGCTTCTTTACCGACAACGACCTGGCCACGGCTGCGACCGTGGCGGTGATCGGCTCGGAGGTGCGCAAGAAGCTGTTCGTCGACGGCCAGGACCCGATCGGCCAGTACATCCTCATCGAGAACGTGCCCTTCCAGGTGATCGGCGTGCTCGCCAGCAAAGGCTCCAGTGGCGCCAACCAGCGAAACGACCTGCGCATCGCCGTGCCGTACTCAGCGATATCCATACGTCTTTCCGGCACGCAACACCCGGAATACGTGATCATCGGCGCCGCGGACAGTACCCAGGTGCATGACACCGAACGCGCGATACGCCAACTGATGCTGAGCCTGCACGGTGGCATCGAAGACTTCGAGATCGACAACAGCGCGGCGATGATCCAGGCCGAGGCGGCGACACGCAACGGGTTGTCCCTGATGCTTGGCGCCATTGCCGCCATTTCGCTGCTGGTCGGCGGGATCGGTGTGATGAACGTGATGCTCATGACCGTCCGCGAACGCACCCGCGAAATCGGCATCCGCATTGCCACTGGCGCCCGACAGCGCGACATCCTGCGCCAGTTCCTGACTGAAGCCGTGGTGCTTTCGCTGACCGGCGGCCTGATCGGCGTCTGTCTGGCGTTGCTGATCGGCGTGGTACTCAGCCTGGCCAAGGTGGCCGTGGCGTTTTCTGCCCTGGCGATAGTGGGCGCCTTCGCCTGCTCGGTAGCCACGGGCGTCATCTTCGGTTTCATGCCCGCGCGCAAAGCCGCCGCCCTCGACCCTGTCGCCGCCCTGACCAGTGAATGACCATGACCAGAACCCCGTTTTTTCTGCTACCGCTGCTGACCATACTGGGTGCTTGCAGCCACACCCCTGCGCCATTGGACAGCGGTATCGCTGCACCTGCCCGCTGGCAAAGTCCGGCTGGCGGCACGGCGGCCTCCGCGCAATGGTGGACAACGTTCAATAGCGCTCAACTGAGCCAACTGATCGAGCAGGCGCGCCAGGGCAGCCATGACCTGCGTGCCGCCATGGCCAGGGTCAGGCAGGCACAGGCCGACCTGCGTATTGCCGGCGGCCCCCTGCTACCGCGCCTCGACGCCAGCGCCGACGCCTATCACCAGCGCTTGCTACGAGGCCAAGGGTACAGCGAGCAGGACACGTCGAACCGCGAGCGGACCTACCGCTACTTCAACACGGCCCTGACGACCAGCTACGAGCTGGACTTCTGGGGTAAAAATGCCGCTGCGCGTGACAGTGCCCGCCTTGGCCTGCAAGCCACTGCACGTGACCGTGACACGCTCGAACTGAGCCTGACGAGCAGCGTTGCCGATACCTACCTGAGCGCCCTCGCCGCTCGCGAGCAGGCACGCATCGCCGCGCTTAACCTGGAAAACGCCGACAAGGTCCTGAGCCTTGTGCGCACACGATTCCAGGCCGGGTCGTCGACTGCCCTGGAACTGGCCCAGCAAGAGAGCCTTGTGGCCAACCAGCGACAACAGTTGCCGCTCTACCAACAAGAGGCCCGCGATGCGCAGATCACCCTGGCAACCCTGCTTGGCGTGCCGGTCCAGGCGCTGGAACTGGCCGATCAGCCTTTCGATCAACTGAGCGGCCCGAGCATTGCCGCCGGCATTCCCAGCCAACTGCTGACGCGCCGCCCGGATATCGCTGGCGCAGAGGCGCGCCTGGCTGCGGCTCAGGCGGATGTCAGCGTTGCGCGGGCAGCACTGTTCCCCACGGTGAGCTTGACGGCCAGCCTGGCCACTGGCGACAGAAAAGCCATCGACCTGCTGCGCAATCCGGCGCTCAACCTCGGTGCCGGTCTGACGGCGCCCATTTTCAATAATGGCGCCTTGCGCGCCGAACGTGATCGCGCCATCGCTCGCCAGGACGAGCTGCTCGAGGCCTATCGCACCGTGCTGATCACCAGTTTCGGCGAAGTCGAGAAGGCCTTGAACAGCGTCGACGGCCTGGACCGCCAGACACACTGGCAGCATGAAGCGCTCACCCAAGCGCAACGCGCGTTCGATCTGGCCGAGAACCGCTACCGGGCCGGGGCCGAAGACCTGCTCAGCGTGCTGGAAGCGCAACGCAGCCTGTTTACAGCACAGGCCGAACGGGTACGGCTGCGCAAGGCGCGTTTGCAGGCCAGTGTTGCGCTTTACAAGGCATTGGGCGGTGGCTGGACGGCATCGGACACACTGATGACAGCGAGGTAGGCAAGCCCCCCGACGGGAGCCCTACCTGCTGCAACACCGGCCAAAAATCGTCAACGCTACAAACCGTCACGTCGCGGGCCGGGTGCCAGATGGCGGGCATACCAAGGCCGCTGAGGCACCCTGTCGGCCAGGCGATCGCCGTCTTCTTCAGGGCTGAAAATGACCTGCAAGGCCAGCTTCATGGTCTCGATGTCCAGTTTCCCGGTGCCGCCGCCATTGCCCAGCCCCCAGGCACCGCAACCTTCACGCGAAGGCCCCAGCCAAGGCTCGGCCACACGCACCCAGCGCCCTGGCGCAAACCACGGAATGCCATCGATCATCTTCGGCTTCACTTCCCCCGGGTGCGCCTGCTGGTGGGCCAGGTACCAATCGTTCAGGCGGTCGTCGATCCAGCCATGAAAGGCCCAGAACACCGGGTTGACGTGGGAGGAAAACGGATCGCCGAGGAAGTCGTTCTCGGCGCGGAACCAGCGTTCGGAAAAATCGTAGTTGCGACGCCCGTAAGGCATCGGGTAATCCGAGTTCGGGTCGCGCCCCAGGGATGCCCAACGCATGTGCAGCCAATCGTGGATCCCCAATTCGATGCGTGAACCCAACTCTCCCAGACACAGGGTGCTGAGGTATTGCGGATCATGCAGCTGGGCCTCCCACAGTTGGAAGTTGGCGTGCAGCCCCTGGCTGCTCTTGACGTAGTACAGCCACTGGCTGAAGGCTTCATCGCCGGCCGCCTGCCAGTTGGGCGGGACGCTGTAGCCGTCGCGATTGTCGAGGTAATCGAAAAACGCCTGAACACCCTGCCCGATCGATGGACGTGCCGCAGGCAGGCTTGCCCAGGAACGCAGGTCCTGGACCTCGCGCACGCCATGCAGCATGTGCCGATGCATGAACAGAAAATCCTCGCCGGAGCCGTTGCGATGGCGATCATGCCCGCGTGCGTTGCGCTCCTTGCCCAACGGGCCGACCTGCCAACCCAGCGCACGCACCATCTGCCGCCGGGACTCATCGATGCGGTGCCAGCGATCGCGGCTGGCGTGCCAGAGCTGGTGATAGTAGCGACGCTGCGGTGAAATCAGGTCCTCGTGCAGGGCCGCCACGTATGGCAGCCGCTCACGCGCCAGAACGAACGGTCGGCGGACGGCGACAAAGCTCGCTTGCGCCCCGGAATGCCCCGCCTGCGTCCCTGCCAGGCGTACGTGCCCGCTCAGGGTTGCGCTGCCTCCACCCTCGCTCCAGTCGCCCCATATTTCATCCAGCACGGCATCGCAATCATAGGCCTCGCCAGGACCCGCCATCATCTTCAGTTGCACCTTCGGCAGCCGGTCGGCAGCCAGCGGGCCGTATACCTGCAAACCCTGACCGCCATAGGGCGCAGCACCCAGGTAGCCGCGCACGGCACGGGCACCCTGCCCTACGTCGAGCAGCAGCTGCTGCGGCCGGGCCAGCTCGGCCAGTGCCGGGTGATCGCTCGTCATGCGCCAGTCCCAGATCCCGACCAGGCGTTCACCTAACAGCGCATTGGGCAGGTCATCGACCGGCACCGCAGGCTCGTCACTGCTCAGCTCCGCTTCCTCGGCCCGCTGCCACGCCTGCCGTGCGTAATAGCCGGCAGGCAGTGCTACACCGGCGGCCACCAGGCCCGCCAGGATCTTACGACGTGACACTTTCATCCACTGTACTCATGACGTGACTCCTGCTGCGAAAACGAATGGTTGAGGGAGCGATTTAGAGGGTTGCTAAATTCTCTTGGGCTCGGCTCGTTTCACCCAGCAAGTTCGAACGGCATGGGGCCGTCGTGCAGGCGGTCGAGTACGCAATGAAGAAACAGGCTTTTTTTTCGCGCAGATGGCCATGGGCTTTGGCACTTCTGCTCTTGCTCCTGGTGGCCGCAGGCGCCTGGTGGTATTGGGTCTACCTTGCCAAACACCCCTACGGCCGGGAAATCGAACAGCGGGCCAACGCCCTGCAGGCGCGCATCCCGGCCCTGGATGCGCACCTTGACGTGCCGCTGAGCTATGGCACCGATGGCGAGGAAGCAAACCGTGACGGCCCGACCCAGTTCGACCTGGTGAAAGCCGCCAAAGGCCGCCTGAGCGGCGCCTCGATCGCAATCTGGTCATGGCCGGAGTTCTGGAGTGGGCCCAATTGGCCGCACCGCCCCACACCCGGGTTCGAGGCGGCGATGGCCAACGAACTGGAAGTTCGCTATCGGATCATCACCAGCATCGCCAAGGACTACCCTGCGCAGGCCGGCATCGCCTACACCCCTGCCGACTTCCGCCGACTGGTCAGTGAAGGCAAGTTCGCCATCATCATCAGCCTGCTCAACGCCGCCCCCCTTGGCGACGACATCGACAAGCTGGACCACTGGGCCGCACGCGGCATGCGGGTGTTCGGGCCAGGCTACGTCGGCAACAACAGCTGGGTCGACTCGGCGCGCCCACTGCCCTTCCTGGGCGATTCGGTCGACCCGCTGGGCGGTCTTTCCGACATCGGTCGTCGCGCCATCACCCGGCTCAACGACCTTGGCGTGGTCATCGACGTCTCGCAGATGTCCAGCCAGGCCCTGACCCAGGTAACCCAGCTGAGCCGCGCACCGGTCATGGCCTCGCACACGGGGGTGCAAGGCATGATGGACATTCGCCGCAACCTCAGCGACGCGGACCTGGCACACATCAAGGCCACCGACGGGCTGGTCAACATCGTGGCCTACTCCCACTACCTCAAGCCGTTCTCGCGCCCGACCATCGAAAAGATGAACGCGTTACGCGCCAAGCACGGCCTGCCAGACGTACAGAACCAAACCCAGATGGGCACCACCACCGACCCGGTGTTCTCGATCTGGTCGGAGAAAAAGTTCGGTGAATACCTCACGCCGTTCTACGACATCCTCGGCGCCGAGCCCGAAGCGACCCTCGCCGACTACGTCGACTCGATCGACTACGCGGTGAAGAAGATCGGTATCGACCATGTCGGCATCAGTTCCGACTTCAACGACGGCGGCGGTGTGGTTGGCTGGGAAAATGTCAGCCAGAGCCGCAACGTCACTGCCGAACTGATGCAGCGCGGCTACTCCGACGAAGACATCGCCAAGCTCTGGGGCGCCAACTTCCTGCGTGTGTGGGAAGCCGCCCAGAAGGCCGCCAGGCCGGCCCCTCCTCCCGTTGCCCACTACCCGTAAGGAAACCCATGAAACGGCTGACCTCACTGATTGCCCTCGGTTGTCTCTCGCTGTCGCTCGAAGCCCTCGCTGCCGACCCGGCTGCACCGGGCAAGGTTTTCAAAGACTGCAAGGATTGCCCGGAAATGGTCGTGCTGCCTGCCGGCAGCTACGTGATGGGTACCCCCGATGACGAACTGGGCAAACAGGACGATGAAGGTCCGTTGCACACTGTGACATTCGCCAAGGCGTTCGCCATGAGTCGCTTCCATGTGACTGCCGGGCAATGGCAGGCCTATGCCAAGGAAACCCACACGGTGCTGCCCGACGGCGACGACCGCCCGGGGCGGCTGTGCAAGAACGGCAAGCCCAGCTACCCGCAAGGCCCGACGCAGCCTGCGGTCTGCATGACCTGGGATGAGGCGCGCGGCTACATCGCCTGGCTCGCCAAGAAGACCGGCAAGCCCTACCGCATGGTCAGCGAGGCCGAACGCGAGTACGCCGGCCGCGCCGGCTCCACCGGCCCCTTCCCGTTCCCCTTCGACCAGGAAGGGGAATATCAGATCAGCAAGCATGCCAACACCTACGGGCCGCGCGATGGCTTCACCTACACGGCACCGGTCGGCAGCTTCCCTGCCAATGCATTCGGCATGTACGACATGCATGGCAACGTCTACGAGTGGGTCGAGGACTGCTGGCATACCGATTATGTCGGCGCGCCCACCGACGGCAGCGCCTGGACCACCGGTGGTACCTGCACACACCGGCAGATTCGCGGCAACGACTACCTGGAACCGCCCATCTTCTCCCGCTCGGGCAACCGCAACGAACGCGAACCCGACGTGCGCGGCGACTGGCTGGGCTTTCGGGTAGCCCGCGCCCTTCAGGACGGTGAACCCAACTGACAATCCACAGGGAGAGTGACCATGCCCACCTTGAGCAGACGCCGTTTCGTCGCCGCCGCTACCTTGACCGGCCTCGCCCCCGCCATGCCCGCCTGGGCGGCAGACGCCGCGAGCGACCCACCGGCGGACGATGCCATCATCCGCCTGGATTACAACGAGAGCCCGTATGGCCCCTGCCCTTCGGCACTCGCAGCAATGCACCAGGGTGCTCGCCAGAGCGGCCACTACTTTCCGGAACACGAATATCGCCTGGCTGAGCTGTTCGCCCGGCAAAACCAGGTACCCGAAGACCATGTGGCTGTCTTCTGCGGCTCCCGCTCGCCGTTGCAGTACGCCTTGGCTCGCCACGCCGAAAAGCTCAGCGTGGTCACCGCCGCGCCGACCTATGACTCGGTGGCCAATGGCGCCAGGGCTGTGGGCGCAACCGTGCATGAGGTGCCGCTCGATGCCCGTCACGCCCATGACGTACGCGGCATGCTTGCCGCCACCCGGCAACCCGGGGTGCTGTACCTGTGCAACCCCAACAATCCCACGGGCACGCTGACCCCACGCGCCGACATCGAGCACCTGGTCACCCACAAGCCGGCAGGCAGCCTGGCGATCATCGATGAGGCCTATATCCACTTTACCGACGCGCCCTCCTGCCTGGACCTGGCGGTCAGCCATGACAACGTCATGGTCCTGAGAACGTTCTCCAAGCTCTATGGCATGGCCGGTGCCCGCCTGGGGCTAGTGGTCGGCAAACCGGCATTGCTCGCCGACCTGCAACGCCTGAACGGCTACAACTTCGTGCCACTTGCCGCCGCCATGGGCGGCATCGCCAGCCTGCAACAAGAAGGCCTGGTCAGTGAACGAAAACACATCAATCGAAGCATTCTGCGGAACACTATCGAGGCCCTGCAAAAGGCCGGCTACCGCTGCACCGACGCCCAGGCCAACTGCTTCATGGTGGCCCTCGGCCGCCCCGCCAAACCTGTGATCGAGGCACTCGCGCAACGCAACATCCGGGTCGGGCGGGTATTCGAGGCGTGGCCGCAATGGATGCGTGTCAGTGTGGGTACGCCGGCGCAGATGCAGGCCTTCCTGAAGGCGTTTCTTGAAGTCATGCACGGCTGAGGTCAGCCGCCTAAATCCACCCTCCGCGGCTTCGTTTAACACCTACCCAACAGCAGCGCACGCAAGGCGCTGCTCCCCCCGCCAGCGTCGGCTGATCTACTCAGGAGCACATCATGTCCCAGCCCACCCGCGGCGCCGTGCAGGACCTCTTCGCCCTGCTCAAGCCGTTTAAATACACCGTCGCGCTTTCCGTCATCCTGGGCATGGTCGGCGGCCTCAGCATCACCTTTCTGCTGGCCACCATCAACCGGGCCCTGCACGACGATTCCGGCCTGACCCAAGGCGTGGTCTGGGGCTTCGCCGGGCTTTGCCTGGTGGCCCTCGCCAGCTCGGTGTTTTCCGACATCGGTAGCAACCGAGTGGGCCAGCACATCATTGCCGCCTTGCGCAAAACGCTGGGCGAGAAGGTGCTGTCGGCCCCCATCGAACAAATCGAGCGCTATCGCAGCCATCGGCTGATCCCGGTGTTGACGCACGACGTAGACACCATCAGCGATTTCGCCTTCGCCTTCGCGCCCCTGGCGATCGCCCTGACCGTCACCCTGGGCTGCCTGGGCTACCTGGCCATGCTGTCCTTGCCCATGTTCCTGCTGATCCTGACCGCTATCGCCCTCGGCACCGTCGTCCAGTACATCGCACGGGCCCGGGGCATGCAGGGGTTCGTCGCGGCGCGTGATGCCGAGGATGAGCTGCAACGACACTACAATGCGATCGCCGGTGGCGCCAAGGAGCTGCGCATCCACCGCGCTCGCCGCCAACGCATGTTCAGCCGCAACATCCAGGGCACGGCCGACCTGATTCGTGATACCCAGATCCGCTCCATCAATACCTTCGTCATCGCCAAGACCTTCGGCTCGATGCTGTTCTTCGTGGTCATCGGCCTGGCGCTCGCCTTGCAATCGTTATGGCCCAACAGCGACAAAGCGGTCATGAGCGGTTTCGTCCTGGTGCTGCTGTACATGAAAGGCCCACTGGAATACCTGATAGGCACGCTGCCAATCATCAGCCGCGCCCAGATCGCCTTGCGCCGGGTTGCCGAGCTCTCCGAACGGTTCTCCTCGCCAGAGCCGCACCTGCTGCTCGAAGACAAGGCCAGCCAGCTGCCCGCCTTGCGCACCCTCGAGCTGCGTGATGTGCGCTTTGCCTTCCCCCCGGTCGACGGCAACGCACCGTTTACCCTGGGGCCGGTAAACCTGCTGATCCGCCAGGGCGATATCGTTTTCATCGTCGGCGAGAACGGCTGTGGCAAGACCACCCTGATCAAGCTGCTGCTCGGCCTGTACCCGCCGCAACAGGGCGAGATTCGCATCAACGACCAGCCCATCACCGCGCAGGATCGCGACGATTATCGCCAGCTCTTCACCACCATCTTTTCCGATTACTACCTGTTCGACGACCCCTTCCTGGGCGCCAGGCAGGTGCCAGAGAGCGCCGAGGTCTATCTCAAGAGGCTTGAAATCGCACACAAGGTCAGCATCCGCGACGGCAGCTTCACCACCACCGACCTCTCGACCGGGCAACGCAAGCGGCTGGCGCTGATCAATGCCTGGCTCGAAGAACGCCCGGTGCTGGTGTTCGATGAGTGGGCTGCAGACCAGGACCCGACCTTCCGGCGCATCTTCTACACCGAACTGCTGCCCGAACTGAAACGCCTGGGCAAGACAATCATCGTCATCAGCCACGATGACCGCTATTTCGATGTCGCCGACCAATTGGTGCGCATGGCGGCCGGCAAGGTGGTCGTCGAGGCGTGCGTCGCCTGATGCAATAAAAGCGAAACATTTGCATTCCGGTTTGTCATCAGCCGTGCGTCATACCCCTAGTCACCCTAAAAAAAGATCTGCCCAGCCTATCCACTCAACATCTACAACGAGCACCGAAATGCCCACCCACCTTCGATTGAATCACCTGACCCGGGCGCTTGGCCTTCGACGCGCATTCAACGCCCAACTGCCAGCACTGGCCCTGAGCCTGGCCCTGCCCTTGGCTGCCCAGGCGCAAGATCAGCAACTGACCTTGAATATCCCGGCACAGCCCTTGAACTCGGCGCTGAAGGCATTTGCGGAGCAGACCGACGTGCAGGTGTTGTATGAGCCCGATGCCGTACAGAACCTGCGCTCAGGTGCGTTGAGCGGCCGCTACAGTCTGGATGAGTCGGTACGCGTGCTGCTTAGGGAAAGTGGCTTGCGCTATCAGCTGCGCGACAACACCTTGACCTTGCAGGCGGCCTACGAAGGTGGCAGCGCGATGCTACTCGACGCCACGAGTATCCAGTCCAGAACCCTGGGTGCCACGACCGAGGGAACAGGGTCTTACATCACCGGTTCCACCAATACCGCAACGAAGCTGGCCCTGTCGCCTCGCGAAACCCCACAGTCGGTCAGTGTGGTGACGCGTCGCCAGATGGACGACCAGAACATGCAGTCACTCGACGATGTCGCGCGCGCTGCCACCGGTATCAATACCGTGAAGGACTTCGGTACCGAGCGTTCGCGTTACTTCTCACGGGGTTTCCAGGTCAACGACCTGCAGTACGACGGTGTGCCAAGCAGCATCTCGGAAAGTTTCTCCATGGACGTCACTTCGGTGAACAACATGGCGATCTATGATCGGGTCGAGATCGTTCGCGGCGCGAACGGCCTGATGCAAGGCGCCGGCTCGCCCTCGGCAGCGATCAATCTGGTGCGCAAGCGCCCGGGCGATACCTACCAGATGAAGGCCGAGATCGGCGCAGGGTCCTGGGACAACTACCGCGGCCAGATCGACGTTGGTGGCCCGCTCAATGCCGAAGGAACCCTTCGCGGGCGCACGGTCATGCTCTACAGTGCCGGCAACAGTTTCGTGGACAGGGCCAACAAGGACAACCAGCTGTTCTATGCGATCGGCGAAGCCGACCTGAGCGACTGGACAACGGTCAGCCTGGGTACTGTGTTGCAGAAGGACAACAATGGCGGATATGACTGGGGCGGCTTGCCAACTCAGAAAAGCGGCAGCTTTTACCCCTTCTCCCGATCGACTTCCTTCGCGCCGGGCTGGGCACACCTGAACAAGATCAACCGCACCGTGTTCGGCGACGTTCGCCACGAATTCAACGAGGACTGGAAGCTGACCGTGAACGGCAGCATGACCTGGTCCAATGCTGACTTCCTGGCCTTGTACGGCACCAACGTGGGCAACGACCAGCTCCAACTGCGTACCAACGATACCAAGTACGACGACGAGCAGATCAGCCTCGATGCGGCGCTCAATGGTGCGTTCGACCTGTTCGGTCGCAAGCACGAGCTGGTCTTCGGTGCTACGGCACGCAAGGATCGCTTCATTAACGAATCGCGTTACAACAACAACCCCACGACCGTCGACATTCTCGATTTCGACCCTCACCTGGTCGCCACCCCTACCTACAGTGGCGAGCGCGAGCAGTACCGGGCGGTGCGCAAGGACAAGGGGGTTTATGCCGCGACGCGCCTGAACGCTACCGACGATCTGCACGTGATCCTGGGCAGCCGCCTGAGCTCGGTGAAGTACGAGTCACCGGATGAGATGGAACCGTTCGAGGAAAAGAACAAGATCATCCCGTATGGCGGCATCGTCTACGATGTCACCGACAACACCTCGGTCTATGCCAGCTACACCGAAATCTACCAACTGCAGGCCAACTATGGCCTGGATAACAAGTTGCTCAGCCCGATCACCGGCACCAACTACGAAGTCGGGATCAAGAACGAGTTTCTGGGTGGCCGCGTCAACACCGCCATCGCGCTCTTCCAGGTAGACCAGAGCCACATGCCCCAGAAGATCAACGGAGATGGCAAATGTGGCCCAGGCGGTGCCTCCAGTTGCTATGAGGAAGGCGGCAAGGTACGCAACCGTGGTTTCGACATCGAGGTCGGGGGTGAGGTCCTGCCGCAGTGGAACGTGATGGCGGGGTACACCTACAGCCATCCCGAGTATGTCGCCGGCGCCAGGAAAGGTACTGACTACTCGACCGAAACGGCCCCGCAACGACTGTTCAAGGTCGCGACCAACTATCAGTTGCCTGGCCGCTTCCAGGACTGGAGAGTCGGTGGCAACGTCTACCACCAGAGCAAGATCTACCTGGGCGATGTGAAGCAGAGCGCCTACAACCTTGTCGATCTCAACACGCAGTACAAGATCAACAACAACTTGAGCGTGCAACTCAACCTGAACAACGTGTTCGACAAGAAGTACTATTCGTCTGTCTTCAACAGCAACCTGGGCAACTACTTCGGCGCACCGCGTAACTTCGGCCTTACCCTGCGCTACGAAAACTGAAGCCGCTGGGCTGACCTTAGCCCGGAATGCAAAAAATCCGATGCCCGGAAACGAGCATCGGATTTTTTGCGTCCCGGCCAACGTTATCGGCTGCCGATACCTTCGGCCTGCAACCAACGGCGCACGCCGTCGGCCAGCTGGTCGTAGACCTCCGTGACTTCCGGCACGATGGACAGTGTTCGCAGCAGATCGTGAGTCAGGCCCTCTGCCACGATACATTCAACGTCCACCCCGGCCTGCTCAAGCCGCGCCGCGTAGACCTTGCCTTCATCCAGCAGCGGGTCCAGGCCTGCCAACAGAATGATCGCAGGTGCAAGCCCCGCAAGCTCATCCGCCAGCAACGGTGAGAAACGCCAATCCCGGCGGTCTTCGTCGGACTGCGCGTACTGCGCGTAGAACCAGTCGAGTGTCTCGTCTTCCAACAAATACCCTTCACCGAACACGGTGTGCGACGAACGCTTGCAGCTTGCATCCGTTATCGGGTAGCACAGCAGCTGGCCAACAGGCGTTATCGCCGCCTGCGGGCCCTGCCTTGCAGCTTCGATCGCCAGCGCAGTGGCCAAGGTGGCACCTGCGCTGTCGCCGGCGAACACGACCCGGGCCGGGTCGAGCCCCAGGCGGCGACCCTGGGTCGCCAGCCACTGCACGGCATCTGCGCAGTCCTCGTGGGCCGTCGGAAACCGGTGTTCCGGGGCAAGCCGGTAACCGACCGAAAGCACCGCGCAACGGGTACGTCCGGCAAGCTCTCGGCATACGCCGTCGTGCGAATCCAGGCTACCCACCACGTAGCCCCCACCGTGGAAATACAGCACCACTGGCAAGTTCGCGCCCGCGTCAACCGAGGGTCGGTAAAGCCGTAACGCAAGCGAACTGCCATCGCGCACGACAGCCGACAGGTCTTCGACCCGCAGATCCCAAGGCACGGGCCAGCGCAGTCGTTGCGAAGACGACTCGAAGGTTGCCCGTGCCTGGGCCGGAGAAAGCGTGTGCAGCGGTTTGATATCCAGGTTCAAGCCAGCCAGGTCGAGGAAGGCTTCCAACGCGTTATTCAACATGAAACTCCCTAAATGTTCGGCGCTGCTGTTCCCGGCCGTCAGGCCGGGACAGTCACGTCCACACAATGTTCGATCAGTGCCACCAGCTCGCGCTGGAACTGTTCCATCAGCCGCTCTATCGTCTCGGCTCTGTAGCGGCGTTTGCTGTAGATGCAGCGGAACGAGAGCACCCCGTCGTAGACCTGCCCTACCGTCTGCAGCTGGTTCACCAGGTTGGCATCGGCGTGGTAGCAATCGCCCGGATCGTCGGCGGCTGGCTCCAGCAACGCATGCTCGTCGAAGTGCTGATCGAACTGCCCGAAGTAGTTGAAGGTGACCTCGGCCTGGGCACCTTCAAGCAGTTGCCGACGCATCTCACCCGAACCGAACTGGCGCAAGACCGCGTAGCCGATACCCTTTTCGGGGATGGCTGCCAGCTGCCGCTGCGTGCTGCGAATGGCTTGCGCTGCCGTGTCGTCCAGGCGTGATGTGAGGCGGACCGGGAACAGGCTGTTGAACCAGCCGAGGGTACGCGAGACATCGACGCCCTCGAACAGGTCCTCGCGGCCATGGCCTTCCAGTTGCACCATCACCGCCTCTTGGCCGGTCCAGCGGCCCAGTGCACGCCCGAGCGCCGTCAACAAGATGTCATTGACCTGCGTGCCATAGGCAGCCGGCGCCTGCTTCAGGAGCTGCGTCGTTTGTTGCGGCGTCAGCCGGAAATGGCTCACCGCCTGTTGGCTGGAGTGATTGCGACCGCGCGGGTTATCGCAGGGCAGCTTCCCGGCGCAAGGACGAACCTGATCAAGCCACCAGGCGCCCTGCTGCGCTTCAATGGATGTTGCCTCGGCCTGCAGGCGCTCGACCCATGATCGGTAGCTGCTGGTCCGTGCAGGCAGCACAGGGTCTGTTCCAAGGCAGCACGCCGCATAGGCAGTCTGCAGGTCCTCGAGGAGAATGCGCCATGACACACCGTCCATGACCAAGTGGTGAAGGATCAACAGCAACCGCGCCTGCCCATCCGGCAGCTGGATATGCAGGGTGCGCCAGAGTGGGCCTTGCGCCAGATCGAGGCTGCGTTGCGCCTGGTTGGCCAGTGCCGTCATCGCCTCCATGCTCTCGACACGGTGCAGGTTCAGCCTGGGCGTCGTGCTACCGGAAGGCTCGCCATAGCACTGCATCCACTGC
The DNA here is from genome assembly GCF_900176445.1 of Pseudomonas sp. URIL14HWK12:I5. NCBI lineage: Bacteria > Pseudomonadati > Pseudomonadota > Gammaproteobacteria > Pseudomonadales > Pseudomonadaceae > Pseudomonas > Pseudomonas sp. URIL14HWK12:I5. The sequence goes on along the minus strand of NZ_FWXQ01000002.1, from coordinate 13,939 downwards.
CCGTGCGGCTGGGAGAAACGCAGCCGCAGCGCGTCGTGATGCAGTTCGATATGCTGCAGCGCCTGCTCAAGGGCGACGAGGTCCAGGGCCGCCCGGGGCCTGAGCATCAATGCCTGGTTGAAATGGGCCGGATCGGGCAGCTGCTGCTCGAACATCCACTGCTGGATAGGCAGCAGGTTGAAAAGGCGCTGGTCGACCTCTGTCGACAGCTGCGCCTCAACCACCGCAGGCGCGGCCTCCCAATGGGCAACGATCGCCTCGATCGTCTGATAACGCATCAAGTCGCGCAGCTTGAGGTCCAGGTCAAGCTGCGGATGGTTTCTGACACGAGAGACGACTTGCAGGCTGAGGATGGAGTCCCCTCCCCGCTCGAAGAAATTATCGGTGATGCTCAAATCGTCGACCTGCAGAACCTGCTCCCAGATATCCACCAGGATCGATTCCCGCTGGTTTCTCGCTGGCTGGAACTGCGTCGAAACGAACTCGGGTTCGGGCAATCGCAGGCGGTCGATCTTTCCATTGGGCGTGACAGGGAATTGCGCCAACTCGATCAGGTAGGCAGGCACCATGTAATCGGGCAACTGGTCGGCCAGGCGCGCCTTCAGTTCGCCAGCGATACCCGCCTGCTCACTGACAACGTAGCCTACAAGCTGTTTGCCTACCGGGCTTTCCCTGACTACCACCAGGGCATTGCGGATGCCAGGCTGCGCCCGCAGGCACGCTTCGATTTCACCAAGCTCGACCCGGAAGCCACGCAGCTTGACCTGATGGTCGGCACGCCCCACGTAATCGACCAGCCCATCCAGGCGCTGTCGGACTACGTCGCCACTGCGGTACATGCGCCCGCCCTCGCCAGCCGGATCAGGCACGAAACGTTCCGCCGTCAGGCCCGCACGGCCATGGTAACCACGGGCGATGCCATCACCGCCGATCATCAGTTCACCGGCAAAGCCAATACCAGACGGATTGAGGTCATTGTCGAGGATGTGCAGCGTACGGCAGCCGACCGCATGGCCGATGGGTGCATAGGCAGCCTCGCAGCGTGCGCCGCCGCCCGCCTTCCATAGCAACGGCGTGACCACGGTCTCGGTCGGGCCATAGCCATTGGTGAACAGCCGTGGCCTGAGTGCAGCCTTGACCTGCTCGAAGGTCTGCTCGGGCACGGCATCGCCGCCAAAGCAGTAGATATCCACTGGCGGTGGCTCGTGCCCCGCGTCATGCACTGCTTCTGCCAGCTGTTTCAGGTAGGCGGGAGGGAAGCAGGCGATCGTGATTTCATGCTGCCAAAGTGCCTGAAGCGTCTGTTCGGCGGTCCACAACTCGCCATCGCGAATGACCAGAGCGCCTCCGCTCGCAAGCACGCTGAGCCAGCGCTCCTGGGCCCCGTCGAAGGCGAAGGACATGAAGTGCAGTTCTCGCGTCGCAGGCCCCATTTCATAGAGCCGCATGATCGCCTGGCAATGCCGGCTCAGAGGGCCTTGAGACACCGCCACGGCCTTGGGCCTGCCGGTCGATCCCGATGTATAGATCAGATAGGCCAGGCAACGCTCGTCCACGGCAATGTCGACGAACGCCGGGCCTGCATCGGCAGGCTGCGCATCAGGCGCGAGAACGGGCAGGTGGCCATGCTCCGGCAGAGCGTCGCGGCACGCTGGCCGGGTGATCATCAACGACATGCCTGAATCCTGGATCATCCAGGCCAGGCGCTCCATCGGATACTCCAGGTCCAAGGGCACATAGGCGGCGCCTGTACGCATTACGGCGAGCAGCGCGACCACCAGCTCCGCCGAGCGTTGCAATGCCACCCCAACCACCGTTTCAGGTCCGGCACCGCTTGCCTGCAAGGCAAGCGCCAGGCGCCCCGAACGGCGGTCCAGCTCGGCATAGCTGATGCGCTCATCCCCGCAGACCAGGGCGATGGCATCGGGGCGATCGTGGGCGTGCTCGATGATCAGCTCTGCCATCCGTTCCGGGCGGTAGCTTGCCAGCGCTTGCGTGGCAGTTTCGGCGACAGGGGCGCGCTGCGCAGCGGGCACAATGTCCAGGTTGCCAAGGCGTGCCTGCGCATCCTGCAGCAGGGTTTCAAGCACCGACTCCATGGTCTGGCGAATACCGTCGACCGCCTGTTCGCTGAACGCATTGCGCAGGTAAAGGTACTCGATCATCAGCGTATCGTTGAGGTGAACCGCAAGGTCCATGGGGAAGTTGGTGACCCCCACGTCATTGGAATCACCAAACTCCAGACCTGCCTCGGGCGCCTCACGCAAACCTTCGTCGATGGGGTAGTTCTCGAAGACGATGATGCTGTCGAAGAGTTTCTGCCCCGGCACGGCCGACCAGCGTTGAACCTCGTTCAACGGCGTATGCGACCAGTTGCGCAGCTCGACGTTGTAGGCCTGCAAGGCCTGCAGCCAGTCCGCCAGGCGCATCTGAGGGTCCAGCGTCTGCGATACAGGCAAGGTATTGATGAACAGGCCCAAGGTGGTATCGGCATCCTGCAGCGACTCTGGGCGCCCGGCCACGGTCGCGCCGAACGTGACGTTGCGCTTGCCCGTGTAGCGCTGCAGCAGCAGAAGCCAGGCGCCCTGGATCAAGGTGTTAGGGGTAATACGCAACGTTCGGCAGTACTGCTGAAGGCGTTTGGTCCATGCGGCGTCACGCCGGGTATACAGCGCGTGGTGGCCCGGTTCATCCGAAGTGTGCCGTGGGTACACGGCCTGACTGAGCGAGGTCACCTCGCTGTGCGCCAGGCTGTCGCGCCAGAACGCTTCCTGACGAGATTTGTCCTGCGCCTGCAACCAGGCGATGAAATCGCCGTAGCGGCCGCTGGTGCCAGTGACCGGTTGGCCGGCGTAATGCTGCATCAGTTCGGCAAACAGCCTGGACTTGCTCCAGCCATCCATCAACAGGTGATGGCTCGTCCATATCATCTGGTAACTCGAAGACGTCAGTCGAACCAGAACCATGCGGTGCAACGGCGCCTGCGTCAGGTCAAAACCTGCCACCAGTTCCTCACGCGCGACCTCACCGGCCACCCTGTCCGGCGCTGCATCCACCCGGGCGTCGATTTCGCGCATCGGCATGTGCGCCTGGGCGTGCACGATCTGTACCGGCTCATCCAGCCCGACCCAGTGGAAACTGGTGCGCAATACCTCGTGCCGGGCGATGACCGCTGCCCATGCGCCGACGAACGCCTCGATATCGAGCCCGCTGATTGGCAGGCTGACCTGGTTGATGTAAAGATCATTGCCGCTGTCTTCAATCGAATGGAACAGCATGCCCTTCTGTGCAGGCGACAGCGGGTACATGTCTGCGATCTCGGCGATCGGAACCGGCAGCTCGTCCAGTTGCGTCTGGCTGAGCGAACACAGCGGGAAGTCGGACGGGGTGGCCCCTGCGACACCTGGCAGGGTGCAGTGCTCGATCAGCGCCAGAAGCTCCAGATGGAACGCTTCAGCCAGGCCTTGAATGGTGGACTCGCTGAAACGCCGTGAGCTGAAGCGCCAGTCGATGCGCAACCCCTCCGGCCATACCCGAGCATCGACCGACAGACCGGTGCCGCACGACGATTCACGCCCTTCCCCGTTCTTCAATGGCTCGAATAGCACGTTGGCCAGCGCCTTGCGGTAGCTGAAAGAGCACTGCGGCACCGGCAATGCGGCCAAGGTTTCCCTGCTGGCTTCGTCTCCCAGATAGCGTAACGCGGCGAACGACAGGCGCTTGTCGGCAGCCGTACGCAACTGTTGCTTGAGCCCCTTGATCGCGCCATCCAGCGTGGTCTTGTCAATGTCGAGCACGACAGGGAACGGATAATCCAGGCAGCCAATCGTGCGGCCCAGGTCGACACCCGAGCCTGCCTGGCGACGGGTATCAGCCTGCACGCCAAGGAAGACCCTGTCCTGGCCTGTCCAGCGGGCCAGCACACGCGTCAGCGCGACCAGCAGCAGGTCGCCGGGCTCGGCGCGGTAGGCTGCGGCGGCCTGCTCTGTCAGGCGCCGGGTCAGGTCGATGTCCAGCCAGGTACCGAACGTTGCACTGTCGGCGGGCGCCCCTGCTTCTCGTGGGCTGCCAACCAGCTCGTGACTGATCCCGGCCAGTGCCTTCTGCCAATGGATCAATGCGCTCGGGGCATCCTCGAGCGAGGCATGCACGGAATACGCCCAGCTCTGAACCGAGGTGGACTTGGCAGGAAGCGCCACAGGCTGCCCTGCGTCGAGCTGCTCGCAGGCCAGGCGCAGATCCTGCAGGACGATGTCCCGGGATGCCTCGTCCATCGCCAGCGCATGGTTTACCAGCAGCAGCCGTTGGCTGCCATCTGCCAGCGTCGCCAGGACTGCCCGGACCAGGATGCCTCTATGCACATCGAGGCTGGCACTCGCCTGCCTGGCCAACGCATCCAACTGTGCCGGGTCCTGCACAGCTGCAAGCCACAGCACGGGGTCCTTCTGCCAAAGCGTCTGGTGTTCGGAAAGCGGCGCCCCGTGCGCCTCCTGCGCCACATTGAACGCCAACCGCAACCCGTCGTGGTGCGCCAATACAGCCTGCAAGGCCTTTTCCGTCGTGTCGGGGTCAAGCGCACGGGTGGGCCTGAGCGTCATCACCACGCAGCCAGGCGCATCACCATTGCCCTGCAGTTCGAAAAAGCGTGCCTGGGCGGGCAGCAAGGGCACCTTGCCGATGATCGGCCCCTGGTCGAGGGTCGACGTGCCGCCGTCATCCTGCTCTGCCACGCACGCCAGCCCCTGGATGGTCTGATGCTGGAACAACTGCTTGGGCGTGAAACGTATACCTTCCCGGCGGGCCCGACTGACGACCTGGATCGACACGATCGAGTCGCCTCCAAGCTCGAAGAAGTTGTCGGTGATGCCCACTCTTTCAAGCTTCAGCACATCGGCCCAGATGCTCGCGAGCTTCGCTTGCAGCGCGCTCTGCGGCGGCACGTAGGCTTTCTGCTGCTGGCTCACATCCGGCTTGGGCAGCGCTTTGCGATCCAGCTTGCCATTGGGGGTAAGCGGCAAGGCCTGCAGCGACACCAGGTAGCTCGGCACCATGTAGTCGGGCAATGCCGCTTTGAGATGTTGCAGGATTTCCTCATGACTGGCCGCCCCTTCCTCAAGCACCAGGTACGCAGCCAGCTGCTTGGCATGGAGCCCGTCGATGTCGATCACTACCGCCTCGCGAACACCCGGATGCTCAAGCAGGCTGGATTCGATCTCGCCCAGCTCGATGCGCAAGCCACGGATCTTCACCTGATGATCGATACGCCCCGCGTACTCGATCACGCCCCCTGTTCGATAACGCGCCAGGTCACCGGTGCGGTACAGCCGCCCCCCACCCTGCTGGCTGGCATCATGAGGGTCCGGGACGAACCGTTCGGCGGTGAGGCTCGGCCTGCGATGGTAGCCTCGCGCCAAGCCGACACCGCCCAGGTAGAGCTCGCCGTTTGCGCCATGAGGAAGCGCAAGCAGATCGCGGCTGAGAATGTGCGTCTTGAGGTTGTCGATGGGCGTGCCGATCGGGACGCTGCCCGGGCACGATGGCCGGCAGGTCCAGTGGGTTACGTCGATCGCAGCTTCGGTAGGGCCATAAAGGTTGTACAGGCTGGCGTGTGGCAATCGGGCCAAGGTCTGCTCCGACAGATCGGCAGGCAACGCCTCGCCACTGCAGACGACACGTCGCAAGGTATCGCAGCGCTCGACATGCTCGCAGGTCATGAAGGCCTGCAACATCGATGGCACGAAATGCAACGTCGTCACGCCGTGCCTCTGAATGGTGCTCACCAAGCGCTCAGGGTCGCGGTGGTCACCCGGTTGCGCAAGCGCCAGCCTGGCGCCGGTCAACAGGGGCCAGAAGAACTCCCACACCGAGACGTCGAAGCTGAAGGGGGTCTTTTGCAGGACCGTATCAGTGGCGCCCAGACCATAGGCCTTCTGCATCCAGAAAAGGCGGTTGACCAATGCCTGGTGCGCGTTGGCCGCACCTTTCGGTCGCCCTGTCGAGCCCGAAGTGTAAATCACGTAGGCAAGGTGTTCGGGGTGGGTGAGGTGCACGGGATCGTTGGCGCTGAAAGCCGTCAGCCAACTGTCGTCGTCATCCAGCACGATGCTGCGTACACTGGAAGGGATCGGCAGGTGTTCGAGCAACGCACGCTGCGTCAGCAGTAACCCGATACCGCTGTCGTCCATCATGTAAGCAAGCCGATCCCTCGGATACTCAGGGTCGAAGGGAACGTAGGCGCCGCCGGCCTTGAGGATAGCCAGCAGGCCCACGACCATTTCCAGCGAGCGTTCGACCGCGATGCCGACCAGCACGTCGGGCCCTACCCCCTGCTCGCGCAATGCGTGAGCGAGGCGGTTGGCGCGCTGATTGAGCTGTCGATAGGTAAGCTGCTGTTCGCCGAACAGAACGGCCGAGGCATCAGGTGTTTCGCCTGCCTGCGCCTCGATCAACTGATGCACGCTCCGATCAGCGGGATAGGGTGCCTGGGTGTGGTTCCAGTGTTCGAGAATTTCCTGCTGCTCATCGGCCGCGAGCAGGGGCAGCTCGCCGATCCGTTGCCGAGGATGGTCGACGATCGATTGCAGCAGGTTGATCCAGTGCCGCGCCATGCGTTGCACGGTTGGCTCATCGAACAGCGCCGTGGCGTAATTGAGCTCTGCCGAGATACCTTCGTCGTGCTCGACGGTGTTCAGGGTCAAGTCGAACTGCGCCGTCTTGCGTTGCCAGGCAATGTTCTCGACCAGCAAGCCAGGCAAGCTACGCCGCGTACCTGCGGCGACTTTCTGGTGGTTGTACATGACCTGGAACAGCGGGCTATGGCTCAGGCTGCGCTCAGGGTGCAGCGCCTCGACCAGTTGTTCGAAAGGCAGGTCCTGGTGGGCTTGGGCATCCTGCGTCATCTGACGCGTCTGGGCCAGCAGGTCGCTGAAGTGCACAAGCGAACCGAACTCGGCCTTGAGCACCTGGGTGTTGACGAAAAAGCCGATCAGCCGCTCGGTTTCGACACGGTTGCGGTTCGCGACCGGGATGCCGATGCGGATATCATCCTGCCCACAGTACCGATGCAGCAAGGTCTGGAAGCTGGCCAGCAGCAGCGTGAAGAGTGTCGCACCCTGCTGCTGCGCCAGTTGCTTGAGGGCATCGGCCAGACGGCGTTCGACCTCAAGGTGCACGCTGGCGCCCTCGAAACACTGGTTCGCTGGGCGCGGGCGGTCGCTGGGCAGCTCGAGAACCGGGTGCTCGGTACCCAGGTGCTGCTTCCAGAATGCCAACTGTCGTTCCTGCTCCCCCGCTTCCATCCAGTGCCTTTGCCAGATGGCATAGTCGGCGTACTGGATCGGCATCTCGGGAAGCGCGAGGGGCTGGCCCATGCAGTGATGCGCGTAGTGCTGGATCAGCTCTTCGACCATCAGGTGCATCGACGAGCCGTCAGTGGCGATATGGTGCAGCGTAATGATCAGCACATGATCATCTTCTGCTACCTGTAGCAACCTGACTCGAACAGGCCGTTCGTGCTCAAGATCGAAAGGCGCGCGGGCCTCGGCCTCTACAAGCGCCTGCAGGCGCTGTTCAAGATCGATTGCCGGTTCGCGGTCTACCTGCTCGACATCGAGCGTGAACACGCTTTGTGGATGAATGATCTGCACCACCTGATCGTCGTTCAGACCAAACGTGGTTCGCAGGGTCTGGTGGCGTGCCTGCAGTGCCTCGAAGCTCGCGCGTAACGCCTCGCTATCCAGTTCGCCCTTGAGCCTCAAGGCGACTGGCAGGTTGTAGGCAGATCCCTGGGGGTCCATCTGCCAAAGGAACCACTGGCGCTGCTGGGCAAACGAAACCGGGATGACGTCGAACAGTGTTTGAACGCTGGGCACTGGCAAGTTGGCCGGAGAAATGTTCTCGGCGTGCATCTTCTGCAGATACAGCTTGCGCTTGGCCAGCGGCAGCGTGACAAAACGCTTGGCGATTTTCAGCGCGGCATCATTACTCATTCATTCACCTCGAACTCTTCAAAAAGCCTATCCAGACGCTGCAGTTTTTCGTCGAAAGCCGACGCATCGCCGATGGATTCGATGTATCTGGCGAAATCGCCCATGACCGGGTGTTGGAACAGCACGGCCGGTTCCACGGTCAATCCCAGGGAAAGTTGCAAGCGCGAGAGCACCGACAGTGCCAGCAGCGAATGCCCTCCCAGGTCGAAGAAGTTGTCATTGAGACCGACCTTCTCGACATTCAGCAGCTGCGCCCAGACGGCAGCGACCTGCTGCTCGACCTCGCTCTGCGGCGCGACATGGCCTTGCTGCGATACGCCAAGGTCAGGCTGGGGCAAAGCTTTGCGGTCGAGCTTGCCGTTGGGCGTCAGCGGCAGCGCATCGAGCCAGGTCAGGTACGCGGGGACCATGTAATCCGGCAAGGACGCGCGCAGCTGTTCGCGCAGGTGCCGACGCAAGGCGCTGCGCTGTTCCTCCGTCGCGACCGCTTCGCCGTTCGAGACCAGGTAGCCGGCCAGTTGCTTGCCGCCAGGGCCATCGATGTCGATGACCACCGCCTCGCGCACCGCAGGATCATCAATCAGCCTTGCCTCGATCTCGCCCAGTTCGATGCGATAGCCCCGCACCTTCACCTGGTGGTCGATGCGGCCCACGTACTCGAGCAGGCCATCGCTGCGATAGCAGGCCAGGTCACCCGTACGGTACAGCCTGCCACCGCCCTGTCCGCTGCGGTCGTAGGGGTCCGGGACGAAGCGCTCGGCGGTCAGTGCCGCACGGCGCTGATACCCCCGGGCCAGGCCATCGCCACCGATCATCAGTTCCCCGGCCATGCCGGCCGCGGCTGTCGAGAGATCGTGCGCCATGACCTGCAAGGTGGTGTTGGCGATCGGCTTGCCCAGCAACGGCAAGGGGTGTTCGTTGTCCAGGCAGTACGCCGCCGACCAGATCGTCGTTTCGGTTGGCCCGTACAGGTTCCAGATGCGCCCGCACAACGGCAGAAGCTGCTCGGCCAGGTCGACAGGCAGTGCCTCACCGCCACTGATGACCTTACAGCCACGCAAGGTCTGCGCCGGCAGCGCCTGCAGCAGCATGCGCCAGGTCGACGGTGTGGCCTGGATGGTAGTGATGGCGTGGCGCTCGATCACCGCCTGCAGCGCCGACGGGTCTTTGTTCTGGCGCTCGCCGAGCAGTACCACCGAAGCCCCGGCCAACAGCGGCAGGTACAGTTCAAGGCCGGCGATGTCGAACGACAGCGAAGTCAGCGCCAGGACCCGGTCGCTGGCGTCGATCCCAGGCTCGACAGCCATGCTGGCGAGGAAGTTGACCAGTGCCTGGTGGCGTACCTCGACCCCCTTGGGACGACCGGTGGAACCGGAGGTGTAGATGCAATAGGCAAGATGCTCGGGATGCTGCACGACGCCGAGATTCTCGCCATCGAAGCCTTCGACCTGATGCCAGTCGCTGTCCAGGCACCAGGCCTGCTCGCCGTGCGTGGGCAGCTGCGGCAGCAAATGACTGAGGGTCAGCAACAAGTGCGCCCCACTCTGCTCCATCATGTACGCCAGGCGCTCGCGGGGGTATTCCGGGTCCAGTGGCACATAGGCGCCGCCGGCCTTGAGAATCGCCAGCAGGCCCACGACCATTTCCACCGACCGTTCGACGGCAATCGCGACCAGCACATCTGGCCCGACGCCCAAGGTGCGCAACTTGCTCGCCAGCCGGTTGGCTCGCTGGTTGAGCTCACGGTAGCTCAAGGTCTGTTCGGCAAACCGCAGTGCCGGGGCCTCAGGGGTACGCGCAACTTGCATTTCGAACAGCGCGGGCAGGCAGTGCGCCTGCGGGTACTGCATCTGGGTACGGTTCCAGTCGTGGACGATGCGCTGTTGTTCCTGGTCATCGAGCATCTGCAGTTCACCGACAGGGGTATCGGCGTGTTGCACCAGCGCGTGCAGCAGATTGGCAAAGTGCCGGGCGATCTGTTCGACGCCGGTGTCGCCGAGGTGGCTGCGGTCGTAGTGGTAATGAATCGTCAGCGCATTGCCCGACTCGATCATCAGCGTCAACGGATAGTTGGTCCGCTCGCGATTCTGCGTGCCCGAAAACACCAGGCCTGCGCTGGAACCCTGCTGCAGGACTTCACCGACCGGGTAGTTCTCGAACACCAGCAGCGTGTCGAACAGCTGCTCACCGGCCGAGCCCGCCCAACGCTGAATGTCATAGAGGGGCGTGTGCTCATGTTCGCGCATGCTCAGGTTCTGCGCCTGCAGACGTTCGACCCACTCCCCCACCCGCAGGTCAGGCTGCAGCCTGCCAGCCACCGGCAAGGTGTTGATGAACAGGCCCAACTGCTGCTCGACTCCACGCAGGTCTGCCGGCCGTCCGGCAACCGTGGCACCAAATGCCACGCCTTCCTGGCCGGTATAGCGGTGCAACAGCAGTAGCCAGGCGGCCTGCAGCAAGGTATTGACCGTCACCCGCCGTTGCCTGGCAAATGCGCTCAACGCTTGGAAGCACGCCGGGTCGAGCGTCTGATGATGTTCGCCATGGCCAGTGTCAACGCGGCTGCGATCCTGACGCAGCGCCTGAGCCAGGCGCGTGGGCTCGGTGAGGTGCAGCAATTGCTGACGCCAGAACGTCTCGCTCTGCCCGGCGTCCTGGCGCTGCAGCCACTCGATATAGTCGCGGTAGCGGCCTGCCGGGTGCTTCAGGGCAACGCCTGCGTAGTGTTGCAACACCTCGCCCAGCAGCTGCGCATTGCTCCAGCCATCCATCAGGATATGGTGGCTGGTAAAAATCAGGTGATGCCGGCCGCTGCCTGTCCGGATGGCCGTCAGTCGCAGCAACGGTGCGGCCTGCAAGTCGAAGCCACGCCGACGATCCGCCTCGGCCCAGGCATCCAGACGCCCCTCGAGGTCGTCCTGGTCGGCCCAGTCAAGCACCTCGAACGGCAACTCGACCTGCTTGCGAATCACCTGCACCGGGCGTTCCAGATGGGCGACGAATGCGGCGCGCAATACGTCGTGTCGATCCAGCATTGCCTGCCAGGCGCGCTTGAAACGCTCGATATCCAACCCCGAGACGTTGACTCGCATCTGATTGACGTACTCACCCTGGCCCTGCTCGAAGACCGTGTGAAACAGCATGCCCTGCTGCATGGGCGAGAGCGGATAGATGTCATCGATTGCGCCCGCCGGGATCGGCAACGCATCCAGCTGGGCCTGGTCCAGCGCAGCCAGCGGCACATCGGACGGTGTCAGGCCGACCGCGCCCTGGCTGACGCAATGGTCGATCAACACCTGGAGTTCGGTCACGTAGTCGTCGGCCAGGGCCTGGACCGTGGCGCGGTCGAACATGGCCTGGCTGAAGGTCCAGGCCAGGCTCAACTCACCGGCATAGACCTGCCCGTTGATCGACAGCAGGTTTTCCAGCAGGGCCTCGGCAGACTGGCTTGCGCCGCTGCTTTCGCTGGCTGGCTGCAGGAATCGCTCGGTGCCCGGGCCCGCGCCTTCGGCAAAGGTACTGTCAAGCTGCCCCAGGTAATTGAAGGTGATGGGGGGCACTGGCAGGCCAGCCAGCACATTGTGCGCGTGCGAATCTCCAAGATAGCGCAGCGCGCCATAGCCGATGCCCTTGTCGGGGATGGCGCGAAGTTGCTCCTTGATCTGCTTGATGGAGGCGCCCAGGTCCGCCGCAGCGGTCAGCTTCACGGGGAAGAGGCTGGTCAGCCAGCCGACCGTCCGCGTCAGGTCGACTGCATCGAACAGGTCTTCACGGCCGTGTCCTTCCAGTTGCACCAGCACGTCTTCGCGTTGGGTCCAACGGGAAACCAACCGGGCCAGTGCGGTCAGCAGCAAGTCGTTGACCTGGGTGCGATATGCCGTCGGCGCCTGTTGCAACAGCCGTAAGGTCTGCTGCCGGTCCAGGCGCACATGCACCGTCGCGCCGTGGCGGCCATGCAACGATCCATCCGCCCTGTCCAGAGGCAGTTGCGGGTCAACCCCTTGCAACTGCGACTGCCAATAGCCGAGCTCTGCCTGCAGCGCATCGCTTTGCGCGTAGGCCTGCAGCCGTTCGGCCCAGGCTTTGGTCGAGGTGGTCTTGGCGGGCAACACGGCAGGCTGACCTGCCACGTGACGGTCATAGGCGGTTTGCAGGTCTTGCAGGAGAATGCGCCAGGACACGCCATCCACCGCCAGGTGATGAATCACCAGCAGCAGGCGCTGGCTGCCATCGGGCAGGGTCGCCAACACACCGCGCAACAGCGGCCCCTGTTGCAGGTTCAGGCTGCGCTGCGCGTGCTCGCACAGGGCGTGTAGCGCGTCCGGATCGGTCAGGGTCTCGGCCCACAGCAACCCGGCCTCGACATCGCCCGGCGCACAATGAGCGGCGTGCCATGCGCCCGCGCCCTGGGGTGGCGTGAAGCGCAGGCGCAACGCATCGTGATGCTCGAGCAGCGTGTGCAAGGCCTTCTCCAGCGCGGTGCTATCGATGACCTTGGTCGAGGTCAGCAGGACCGCCTGGTTCCAGTGATGTGGCTCGGCGATCGACTGCTCGAGAAACGCCTGCTGGATCGGCAGCAAGCGTGTCTCGCCGATCACCGGCGCCTGGTCGATCTGCGGACCGTTGCCTTCCATGCGCGTGGCCACCGAGGCTAGGTCTTGTACGGTCTGATGCTGGAACAGCGCCTTGGGCGTGAAGCGGATACCGGCCTGCCTTGCCCGGCTGACGACCTGGATCGAGATGATCGAGTCCCCTCCCAGTTCGAAGAAGTTGTCCGTCACGCCGACCTGATCAAGCTTCAGCACCTCGGCCCAGATCGTCGCGATCTGTTGCTCCAGCGCGTTGCGCGGGGCCACGTAGCTGTCCTGCAGCACACTGGCATCGGGCTTGGGCAGGGCCTTGCGGTCCAGCTTGCCGTTGGCCGTCACCGGCAGGCGTTCGAGGAACAGCAAGTGGGTCGGGACCATGTAGTCGGCCAGGCCGAGCCTGAGGTGCTCGCGCAGTTCGCCGCGCAGCGCGTGCTGTTGCTGTGGGTCGCTCGGCAGGTCGCCGGCCATGACCAGGTACGCGGCCAGTTGCTTGCCACCCGGCCCGTCGATGTCCAGCACCACCGCCTCGCGTACGCTCGGCTGCTCGAGCAGGCGCGTCTCGATCTCGCCCAGCTCGATGCGCAACCCGCGGATTTTCACCTGGTGATCGAGGCGGCCCTTGTAGTCGATCACCCCGTCGGCCCGGTAGCGCGCCAGGTCGCCGGTACGGTACAGGCGACCGCCGCCTTGTGCCGTGTTGTCGAAGGGGTCCGGGACGAAGCGTTCGGCCGTCAGCGCCGGGCGACGGTGATAGCCACGGGCCAGGCCGATGCCGCCCAGGTACAGCTCGCCAGCCGCGCGCGGGGCCACACTCTGCAGCCCCGCGCCGAGGATGTGGGTTTTCAGGTTGTCGATCGGGCGGCCAATCGGCACGCCGCTGTCGCCCGGGCGGCAGGTCCAGTGGGTGACATCGATGGCTGCTTCGGTCGGGCCGTAGAGGTTGTACAACTGTGCGCCGGGCAGGCGTGCCAGGGTCTGTTGCGCCAGCTCTGCAGGCAAGGCTTCGCCGCTGCACACCACGCGCTTGAGACTGCTGCAGCGCTCGACCTCGGCGCTGCCCATGAACGCCTGCAGCATCGACGGGACAAAGTGCAGCGTGGTCACCGCGTACTGCCTGATCACCTCCACCAGGCGCTCCGGATCACGGTGCTCGCCCGGTTGCGCCACGGCCAGGCGTGCGCCGGCCAGCAGCGGCCAGAAGAACTCCCAGACCGAGACATCGAAACTGAACGGGGTTTTCTGCAGCACCGTATCGCCGGCATCCAGGCCGTAGGCCTGCTGCATCCAGCACAGGCGGTTGACCAGCGCGCGATGGCTGTTGCCCGCGCCCTTGGGCCGGCCGGTGGAGCCGGAGGTGTAGAT